>NZ_AQVT01000001.1:705000-710000 GCF_000376345.1 Methylobacterium sp. 88A | reverse complement strand
GGGTCGGGATCGTCGGCGTAGCGGTTCTCGAAATAATCCGGCGGCATCGTCTGCGAGTGACGCGTCATGGGACATCTCCGGAGTCGCGCCAGAGATCACCGGCGGACCCGGTCTCACCAAGGACATAATGCGCGGCGGATGTCAGCGCGAAATCCGGCGCCGGCTGTCGCAAATAGGTAGCGAGATCGCGTGAGGCCCGTTCGAGGGGGTGATCGCGCAGGAAGCCCTGCAACCCCACGGAGCGTTGAGCAAGCTGCAGCACCGACAGCCCTGCGGCCTCGACGGCGGTTCGCGCCAGGTGGACGTAAGCCACGATTCGCTCAGGGCGGAGGTCGTCCTCGAATACGATGCGCGCGGCGCGCTCCACCCAGAGGCGGGCGCTCTCGGTAGCGACGAGCCCCTCCCCCAGCCGGGCCGATTGATGCGGATCGTGACCTCGCCCGGTCCGGCGCAGATGGTCGCGCCAGATATCGAGCACGGCCTCGATCCCCCCGAGCTGGACGGCGGCAAAACGCCAGGCGCCGCCGAAGAAATACGGCTGCCTGGAATAGGAATCCGCCTCGCCGAGCAGACCGTCCTGTGCGATCTCGAGCCCGGTGAGATCCACCTTTCCCGTCGCCGAGGCGCGCATTCCGTGGGCCCGCCAAGCGGAGAGATCGGCCCGCGTGCCGGATGCGAGCTCGGCCACCACCATGAAGGCGCGGTCGCCGGGGATCGTGCGGGCGGTGACCAGGGGACGGGTGACGAAGCCCGCGCCGGATGCGAGGATCTTGCCTGCCCTCAGACGATAGCCACCGGGCTGCTCGACGAGCTTCAACCCGTCATCCGCGGGCTCGGTGTTCCAGACACCGAAGAGATGCCCCCCTCGCGCATCGGCGAAAAGACGGGTGCGCTGGGAGGCGTCGCCATATCGGGCAACCAGTTGAAGGGCGTTGACATGGCCCTCGTAGAGTCGACCGAGCGCCAGGCTTCCGCTCCCGATGATACGCAGCACATCGCAGAGATCCGAGGCGCCCGGCTCCTCACCTAGGCCGGCGCCTTGCTCGTCCCGCGGTATCGGCGCGGCGAGCAGGCCGAGCGTACGCAGATGCTCGATATCCGCGGCCGGGAACCCGCCATCATGGTCATGTTCGGCCGCCCGCGCGGCGGCGGCCCGTGCGACCACCCTCGCGGCATCGACAATGCTGTGGGCGACCCGTATCGGCTGGTCCACGCTGTTCATCCTCTCCGTGCGGCCGTCGCGCCTCGATACCGACCATTCATGACATGGGACCAAGAGGCCGGACAGATTTCGGCCTGCACTCGATCGTACGACACCCCAACGCGAACATCCGTCGTTTGTCCGCCTCCTCCTCGTCGCACGTGGCGGGATCCGAGTTCCGGTACGAAAAGATCAGAATCGATCGATCGAAAAGGAGAATAGACGCGCGCAGGTTCTTGCCTTCGGTCATCGAGGAAGCAGTGAGTTGTCTCGACAACCAGCGAAACCTTGGGCCGGTTCAACTCCATGCGGCCAAATCGTGTATTCCTGTCGCGACGCTCGATCTGCCGCGCAAAAATGCGGCCTTATCCACATCTCCGGGATAGGCAGCGGGCCTGAGATCGGGCAGCGTCGCGATGGCTCCGCATTCGCCTCGTGTAGACCCACGAGACGATACCGGGTCGATGCGGTTCCACGAACGATTGTCCAGGATCGATGCCCATGGCGCGAAAGCGCGCTCAGCCCACCGTCGATATCCTGAGGGACGTCGTCGCCCGTCTCGGGCTTCCGCCACGGTCGGTGGACATCGAGGCACTGCGGCTTCACCTCGATCTTCCGGAATTCGGTGGCTATGTCGAGGATGCGCGGGTCGGCAAAGCGCTGCGGCGCATGAAGGCGCAAAGCGCGTTCGCGAGGACAGGCGCCGCGGCGGTGAGCAAGAGCGTGCCCGGGCTCAAGGTCACGGTCGCCGAGAACGATACCCTCCTGTGGCGAGTGCGCGTGCTGCTGCCGCTTCTCGATGGCAACCGTCTGGATGTGCGGGTCGAGATTCCCCTGGAGGGCGTCGCGGCCGAGATCGTCGCCGGCATGGCGGAGCGCAACGACCCGACCTGGCGCATCGAGACGTTGCGACCCGCCGTGGCCGAGATCACCGCACGGACCGGACAGACGCTCCACGCCTCCATCGAACGCCTCAGGGACGCGATCACCGGGGATCTGCGCGAGGTCGGCGCCGACGCCGTCACCTATATCGATCACATGGACCGTTCCCTCCGCTCGCGGGTGTTCCATGCCGGGCCGAATCTCGGCCGTTCCATGAGCGACACCCTGGCCCCGGTGCGCAAGCGCGCCAAGGTCGTCGCGCGAGAGGATTCCCGCCTGCGCCGCCTGCGCGATCAGGTCGGGTTCGGTGCTTACATCGAGAAATTTACGGTCGCCCGGCGCCTCGGCCGTCGCATCATCTTCCATATGGGGCCGACCAATTCGGGCAAGACCTACGCGGCCCTGCAGTTACTCGCAGCGGCCCCGACGGGGACTTATCTCGCGCCGCTGCGGCTCCTCGCCCTCGAGAATTACGAGGGGCTCGCCGAGCGGGGCCTCAAGGCCGGGATGGTGACCGGCGAGGAAGTCCTCGGCGAAGACAAGCCGACCCACACATCGCGGACCATCGAGACCGCGGATCTGATCCGGCCCGTCGATGTCGCCGTGATCGATGAGATCCAGATGCTCTCCGATCCTGACCGCGGCTGGGCCTGGACCAACGCCCTCTTCGGTATTCCGGCCAAGACCGTCGTCGTCTGCGGGTCCGACGATGCGCTCGCCGCCGTCCGGCGCGCGGCGGAGGCAGCCAACGAATCGCTCGAAGTCATCACCTTCGTTCGCAAGACGCCCCTCGTCCTTCTGGACAAGCCCGTCCCCCTCGAGGACGTCGAGCCAGGGGACGCGGTCGTCGCCTTCTCGCGGCGCGCGGTGCATGAGAATCGCGAGATCCTGGTCGCCGCCGGTCACAGCGTGGCGACGATCTACGGCGCCCTGTCTCCCGAAGTTAGGCGAGCGGAAGCCGCACGGTTCCGCACCGGCGAGGCCACCGTATTGGTCACCACGGATGCGATCGGCATGGGTCTCAACCTCGGGCCCCTGAAGCGCATCGTCTTCTCCGCGACCCGCAAATGGGATGGGGTCGGCGAGCGTGCCTTGACGAATTCCGAGATTCGTCAGATCGCCGGGCGTGCCGGGCGCTTCGGCCATCAGGATGTCGGTTACGTCGCCGCCACCGACGCCATCGGCATCGAACCGATCCGCGCCGCGCTCGCCGGAGCGCCGACGGCACCGGCCGCCGATACGCGATTCTTCGTGCGGCCCGATCTGATCGCGATCCGCTCCGTCGCGGAGGAGATGCGCACGGCGAGCCTGCGAGAGGTCATGACGCATTTCGCGCGGTCCACCTTCTATGCCGGGTCGCCGTTCCAGCCCTCCGCCCTCGACGAAATCCTCGATGTCGCGAAGGTCATCGACCGCGCTGCCTTGCCGATCGAGGAAAAGTTCGCCTTCTCGGTCTGCCCGGTCAATCGTCGCGATGAGATCGCCATCGCCATGCTGGAACGCTGGGCGCAGGCTCGGGCCACGCGCACGACCGTTCCGGCGTTGCGTGCCAATCTCAGCGGGGAACTCGATTATCAGGAACGGACGGTGCGGCTCGCGAGTGCTTATCTCTGGCTGTCGCGCCGCTTCCCCGAAACCTTCGACGACGACGAGCAGATCCGTGCCATGCGCGGCCGGGCCAACGCCGTCATCGAGAAACATCTACGAGAGACGGCGACGCGCAAGGCCGAACGTCGGCGGTCGCGGCCGGGAGTGCGATGACTCGTCTGACTTACGCCATCGGCGACATACACGGATGCGCCGATGCCCTCGAGCGACTCCTGGCGGAGATCGCCCGTCATTGCGGTGGTCGCGAACACCGTCTTGTTTTTCTGGGCGACTACATCGATCGCGGACCGGACAGTGCCGGTGTGCTTCGGCTTCTTCAGAATCTCAACCGGACAGAAGGCGAGAGAGCCACGTTTCTCATGGGCAATCACGAGCGGATGTTGCTCGATGCCTATGAAAAGCCCTTCGGCGTCACCGCCTGGCTGGAGAATGGCGGTCGAAGCACGCTGGCGTCATTCGGCATCCGCGATCCGGAGGAGCTGCCGCGGGATGCGCTCAACTGGATGTCGGGCCTCGACACGGTCCATGAGGATGAGCGGCGCTATTACGTCCATGCCGGGTTTCGCCCCGGAAGGCCCGGTATCGACCCGGACGTTGAGGCCAGGCTCTGGATCCGAAAGCCGTTCCTCACCGAGGATTTCGATTTCGGCAAGCACGTCGTCCACGGCCACACCCCGCAAAAGACCGGCAGGCCGGACGTTCATCCCTTCCGAACGAACGTCGACACGGCCTGTGTCTTTGGATGCCTCCTCACCGCAGCCGTGTTCACTCCTGAAGCCGGCCCCACCGTCGAGTTCCTGCAGGTTGGCATGTGAACCGGAGAATTCGATGACCGCCTCCGTTCGGAACGACCGTTGGGGAGAGTGAAAGTATTTTTGGCGAGTAGACCGCCAAATCCATGGTGCTGCCATCCAGCAGAGTATGGGCGATTGGTTTCGGTGATGAGATCCGTGATCGGACTTATCCGCACAAGGCGGCCGTGACCTCGCGCGCTCATAGCGGTTTGGGGTATGATCAGCCTTGGCGGATTTCGAAAAGATGGCGTTTACCTGCTCTTTCGATGAGGCTCATCCTATGCATCCGGTGAAGACCACAGCGCTTTCGGGCTTTGCATACGAGGTTTGTGAAGATGGACATCGACGAGGAGAAAATCGACGCCGCTGTTCTAGCGCTCCTGCGGTTGACGCTTCACGATGAGCGTCGTGCCTGGAAGGGCTTCGACTGGAACGCGATGGAACGCCTTCACCGGAAGGGGATGATCTCCGACCCGGCGAGCAAGGCGAAGTCGGTCGTGCTGACCGACGAAGGG
>NZ_AQVT01000001.1:500000-697500 GCF_000376345.1 Methylobacterium sp. 88A | reverse complement strand
ATGGAGTTGCCCTCGGGCAGGTCGAGCATGGCGAGCCGGGTTTGGGTCATGCGGTTGGCGCCGGCATAGAGCAGGCGCGTCTGTTGCACCGCCGCCTCCGGCTTGCCGCCGGGCAGGTTGCCGGACCAGCTCTCATGGCCGATCGCCGTGATCGTGCCGTCCGGCGTCGCGCCGAGGCGGACGCGCTGGATCGTGGCGGGCCGATGCACGGTGTTGTTGAAGCTGAGCGGACGGGTCAGCGCCACCTTCACCGGCCGCTTTGCGGCGCGGGCGCCGAGGGCGGCCAATACCGCTTCCGCCCGCAGGAACAGCTTGCCGCCAAACCCGCCGCCGACGAAGGGCGAGACGAGGCGGACCTTCTCCTTCGGGATGCCGAGGGTCAGGGCCAGATCCCGCGTACCCCAGGCGATCATCTGGTTCGAGGTCCAGACCGTCACTGCGTCGCCGTCCCAGGACGCGATGGACGCATGCGGCTCCATCATCGCATGAGCTTGATCGGGCGTGCTGTAGGTGGCGTCGAGCTGAACCGGGGCAGAGGCGAAGGCCCCGGCGAAATCACCGATGGAGGTGTCGGACGGGGCACCGGCGAGTTTCTCGGGCTTGCCCGTATCCTTCACCGCCGCGAGATCGAACGCGCCTTTGGATTCGGCATAATCGATACGGATGAGGGCCGCCGCTGAACGGGCCTGCTCGAACGTCTCCGCCACGACCAAGGCGACCGCTTGGTGATAATGCTCGATCTCGGGGCCGCCGAGAAGCTTGGCGGCGTTGAGCTTACCCTTGTCGAGGGGGCCGGCATTCTCTGCAGTGACGATGGCGAGCACGCCGCGTGCGGCCCTGGCCTCGTCGAGAACCATCGCCTCGATCCGCCCCTTGGCGATGGTCGCGCCTACGACGAAGCCGTAGACCGCCTTCGATTGCGGATCGTGCCAGTCATAAGCGTAGTTCGCAGTGCCGGTGGTCTTGAAGGGACCGTCGATCCGGTCCGTGGCCTTGCCCACCACTTTCAGCTGATCGATGGGGTTGCGGCCAGCGGGAGTGTCGAACTTCATGGTTCAGGCCCTCGCTTCGGACAGGACGGCACCGAGCGCGCGCTCGGTGAGCTTGAGCTTGTAGGCGTTGTCGTGGGTCGGCTTCGCTCCCGCGAACAAACGCTCCGTCGCGGCCTTGGCGCCTTTCGGCAGCTCGGCCTCAGCGGCCTCGTCGCGCCACGGCTTCGGGGCGACGCCACCGACGGCGATGCGTCCGGTCCCATCGCGCTGGACGATCAACGCGATGGAGATCAACGCGAAGGCATACGAGGCTCTGTCCCGGACCTTGCGGTATACATGCATGCCCGAGACCGGCTTCGGCAGAGTCACCGCCGTGATCAGTTCGCCCGGCCGCAAGTTCGTATCGATCTCGGGCGTGTCTCCAGGCAGGCGATGAAACTCCGCGATGGGGATGGTCCGCGTGTCACCCTTGTCGCTCACGGTCTCCACGTTCGCGTCGAGAACCCGCATGGCCACGGCCATGTCGCCCGGATGCGTGGCGATGCAGGCTTCGCTGGCCCCCACCACCGCGAGTTGGCGACTGATGCCGCCGATGGCCGAGCAGCCGCTTCCAGGCTGACGCTTATTGCAGGGTTGAGCCGTATCGTAAAAATAGGGGCAGCGCGTGCGCTGGAGGAGGTTGCCCGCCGTCGTCGCCTTGTTGCGTAACTGGCCGGATGCCCCGGACAGAAGGGCCCGGCTCAGGACTCCGTAGCCGCGCCGAACCCGCAGATCGGCCGCAAGATCGGTGTTGCGCACCAGGGCGCCGATCCGCAGACCGCCCTCCTCCGTCGGCTCGATCGTATCGAGATCAAGGCCGTTGACATCGACGAGATGGGTCGGCGTCTCCACCTGCAGCTTCATCAGATCGAGAAGATTGGTGCCGCCGGCGATGAACTTCGCGCCGGGTACGCGCAAGACGGACGCAGCGGCCTCCGCAGGCGAGGAAGCGCGTTCGTAAGTGAAGGACTTCATGCCTGCCTCCCAGCGACTTCAGTCATGGCGTCCACGATGTTGGAATAAGCGCCGCAGCGGCAGATGTTGCCGCTCATGCGCTCGCGGATCTCGTCCGCGGTAATCGCGGAGGTCGCGTTGAGATCGGCCGTGACGTGGCTCGGGATGCCGGCCTTGATCTCTTCGAGAACCGCGACACCGGAGCAGATCTGGCCCGGCGTACAAAATCCGCATTGATAGCCGTCATGCTTGACGAAAGCGGCCTGCATCGGATGCAGGTTGCCTGGCTTGCCCAAGCCTTCAATGGTGGTGATGGCATCGCCCTGGTGCATGACCGCGAGGGTCAGGCAGGAATTGATGCGTCTTCCATCGACGATCATCGTGCAGGCCCCACACTGGCCGTGGTCGCAGCCCTTTTTGGCACCGGTCAGGTGAAGGTGCTCCCGCACGGCGTCGAGGAGCGTGGTGCGCGTATCGATGTCGATCTCACGTGACGTCCCGTTCACCGTGAGCGACACTTTGGATGTCACCGGTTCGGACGTGCTCTCGGTGGCCGCCCAGGAAGCGGAGGGACAGGCTGTGACGACGGCACAGGCAGAGGCGCCCGCCATCAGATGGCGCCGGTTGAGTTCGAGGTCTTCAGAGCCATACATGGCGTTCTCCGAACCTGATCCATGAGACGTGTAATTCCGTTAGATCGTGTCGCGGACGTTTGCGCGAGGCTTCGACCAGCCCCCGACAAACGCTCGGCGGTGCAGAACTTTCCGTGGTGCCACGAAGTAGCGCAGGCGGACCGTGCAGCCACACCTTGGAAGAATTCCAAATGGTATATGTGCGCACACGCACAGCGCGGTCGTCATTGAGTGGCGGAAGGGAGGGTGAAATACCGCCAAAGCGGGCGCGAAGAACCCGCATCTCAGCCTCGTGTGAGTATAAAGGCAAAAAAGCAGCCGAAAACGGCAGTGCCGTGGCTGACAAAACAACATCATCGATAATGAGAAGGGTGGGTCCCGGAGCCGAAGCCCCGGGTTCTGTTTCGACGGTTACCCTACCGCAAGATGCTTACGCCGCGAGGCGGGCATCCATGACAACGTTATCGTTGGCATTTAGAGTTTTGGCCAAATACTTGGAACAGGGGTTGCCTGCGCCAAACCGGTCGAGTCCTTACCGACGCTCTCGCGATCCCTTTACCGCCCAGTCGATCCTATTTCGCCCCCATCAGAAACGCATCACGATGCGTTTTTGGTGGAGGCGCCGGAGTACTGCCCTCCGGGTCCTGAAACGTTATTACGAACCGGTCATCAAACGCAGGATCGATATAGAGGCGGTGGGCCGAAAAGTCTAGATCGGCGGCCCTTTGTCTGTCGGATGCCGGATGCCGCGAGGCGGATTTTTTCCCACACCCGGCAACCACATGCGCGGGTGAGGCTTCTCGATCCGGCACGAGGCATGCGGGGATGCGTCCCGATGTGCCTTTCGGCAGAGGATCGATGATGGACAACACGCTGCTTTCCGCCCCGGACTTCAAGGGCCCCGCCATTCTGCTGTCGGGACCGGTCGATCACGACATGTACAAGGCTTTCCGGCGCCAACTCGACGCCGCCTCCGGGCTGGACATCGTGGTGGTCGAACTCACCACCCTCGGCGGCGACCCGGAAGTGGCCCGGATGATGGGCGAAGACATTCGCTTTGCCAGCGAGGTGACGCCGCATCGCCGTTTCGTCTTCCTTGGCAAGGCGGCGATCTACTCGGCTGGTACGACGCTCATGAGTTTCTTCGCGCGTCCGAACCGCTATCTCACGCGCGGTACGCGCCTGATGATCCACGAGCGCAAGATGGCCAAGACCTTGGAGATCCACGGTCCCCTCACCACCTGCATCGCCACCCTCAAGGCGACGTTGCACGAGATCGAGACCTCCATCGAGATTCAGAACGAGGGCTTCGCCAACCTCGTCACCGGCTCGCAGGTCTCCTTGGAGGAGGTCATCGAGAAAGCCCCGTACAATTGGTATATCGAGGCCGAGGAAGCCAGGAGTCTCGGGTTGATCGAGGCGGTCCTTTAGTCACTGACGCGCAATCTCGGAGGCAGGCCTGGATCACACCGACCCGTCCCGATGCCGTGCCGCCTCCATTACCGCGAGGTAGATGCGGTCCGGTGCGAAGGGAGTCGCGGTGAGCCTCGCGCCCGTGGCATCGCGGATGGCGTTGGCGAGCGCGGGCGCGACGGGGTTGAACGGGCTCTCACTCATCGATTTCGCGCCGAGCGGACCGATGCCGTCATAGGTGTCCGCGAACAGGACGCGGGTGCGCGGCACGTCCGCGAAGGCGGGGATATGATAATTGCGGAAGGTCTGCGTAACGACGCGGCCCTCTCCGTCGATCCGCATTGCCTCGTACAGGGCCGCGCCGATCGCCTGCGCGACACCGCCCTCGACCTGGCCGCGGCACTGCATGGGGTTGAGAACGCGGCCGGCATCGGCGGCATGCACGCTGTCGAGGATGCGCACCTCCCCGCTCGACCGATGGACCGCGACCCGGAACCCCTGAACGTTGAAGGCGACGGAACGCGGCGAGCCATCGGCCCTCGCCGCGCGCTCGATGGTTCCACCCGTTAGTATTTCCGCGAAGCCGATCTCGCCGGATGGGGTCGAGACACCGTCTCGGTGCATGCGGCATTCGGAGGGCGCCCCCCCTCCCCTCTCGGCGGCAACCTCGCGAAGGGCCTGGCCTAAGGCGAGGGCGGCCTTCAACGTCGCCTGTCCGGCCACCACGATGCCGGTGGATCCATAGGCCCCGGTATCGTGGCCGACGCGGTCGGTATCGCCGTGGCGCAGGGTGATGCGCTCAGGGCTCGTACCGAGCGCCGAGGCAGCAATCTGGGCGAGGACGGTGGTCGTTCCGTTGCCGAACTCGGCGGTGCCGACATCGAGGTGGTAGTGTCCATCGATTTGAAGCGCGATCCGCGCATCGGCGAAATGCCCGCGCGGCGGGATCGTGTCGATCATCGCCATCGCCATGCCCTTGCCGACGAGCCAGTCACCGGATGGGGTCTCGGCGGGTCCGAGTTCGTCCATGGCGGATGAGACGAGATCGACGCACTGGTCGAGCCCGTAGCTTCCGTACTGCACGTCATGGGGTTCGAGGCTGTTCGATACCATCGGGTCGCCCGGGCGCACGACGTTGCGGCGGCGCATCTCGAACGGATCCAGCCCGAGGCCGCGCGCCACTTCGTCCATCGCCGATTCCACCGCGAAGATGGTTTGGCTGAGGCCGTAACCCCGGAAGGCACCGCTCGGCAGGGTGTGCGTGTAGACCGCGTAGCCGTCGACGCGTTTGTTGGGACAGCGATAGACGCCGATCACCTCGTTGCAGCCGTGATGAATCACGCCGCCGGCATGGTTGCCATAGGCGCCGGTGTTGGAGACCACATGCAGCGCGATGGCCGTCAGGGTGCCGTCCTGGCGGGCGCCGATCTTGATCGTCACCCGCATCGGATGGCGGGTGGTCGTGGCGGTGAACTGCTCCTGCCGGGTCATTTCCCACTTCACCGGGCGACCGGTGGCGAGCACCGCCAGGGCCACCAGATCCTCGGTGAGCATCTCCTGCTTGCCGCCGAAGCCGCCGCCGACCCGGCCGCAGAACACGCGTACGGCATCCCGCTCCAGGCCGAACAGGTTCGCCAGCGCGTCGCGGGTGAGGAACGGCGTCTGTGTGCTCGAGCGGATGACGAGGCGTCCGTCCTCGTCGCGCCAGCCGACGGCCCCGTGAGTCTCGAGATGGGCGTGCTGGACCCGCTGGGAATCGTAGGCCGCCTCGTGGACGAAGTCCGCCTCGGCAAACCCCGCCGCCACGTCGCCGACTTCGCCATGCACCTCGGCGGCGAGGTTGGGATGGGAGAGGCGCGGTGGGGCATCCTCGCCGGGCTGATCGGCGCCGTCATGAACCAAAGGCGCGTCCGGCCGCAGGGCCTCGTCCGGATCGAACACCGCGTCGCGGATCTCGTAATCCACGGTCAGCGCCGCGCAACCGGCCTCGGCCGCGGCTTCGCTCGTCGCCACCACCGCCGCCACCCGCTGACCGACGAAGCGGAGGATCGAATCGAGCACTCGCGTATCCGGGGCGTCGTCGAGGGGATTCTCGTGCCGCCCGGTGGAGAACCGTCCGGCGGGGACATCCTCGTGAGTGAAGACCGCCACCACACCCGGCACGGCCAGAGCTCCCGCCCGGTCGACCCGCAGGATGCGGGCATGGGCATGAGGCGAGCGCAAGACCTTGAGATGAAGCAGGTCCGGTACGGCCAGATCGAAGGTGAAGGCTGCGCTGCCCGAGACGATCCGAGGCCCGGCAGGGGCCGGGATGCTGCGCCCGCACGGGTCGTCGCGCCTATCCTCCAGCCGTTCCACGCGCGCTACGCCCGCCACGGCGTCGGCGATGGCGCCGTAGCCGGTACAGCGACACAGATTACCCTTCAGGGCGGTGGCGAGATCGCCGATCTGCCCCTGGTCCAGAGCCGCTGCGGTCATGATCATGCCGGGGGTGCAGAACCCGCACTGGTAACCCTGGGCGCCGAGAAAGGCCGCCTGCATGGGATGACGTGGCTGCGTGCCCCCCTCCCCCGGCCGACAGGGGCCGCCGAGGCCTTCGATGGTGGTGACGCTGCGCCCCTCGGCACGGAAGGCGGGCAGCAGGCAGCTATGCACCGGCTCCCCGTCGAGATGCACCGTGCAGGCGCCGCAATCCCCCGCATCGCAGCCCTTCTTCACCCCGAACCAGCCGAGCTCGCGCAGCATCGTGCGCAGGCATTGGCCCGGACGTGGGGACGCATCCTGCTCGTGTCCGTTGACGTGCAGGATCATGCGCGGCCCTCTTTCTCGAACGCGCGCCGGATCTCTTCGGCGAGGGTGAAGGTCATGTGCCTGCGCCAATCCGGCGTGCCGTGAACGTCGTCGTGATACAGGGCCACCGGAACCGCCTCGGTGATCGAGGCGGCCAGGACCGCCGCATCGGGGAGCGTCGGGAACATCAGGCGCAGCGGGCGGCGCGTGGAGGCGGTGATCGTCAGCGCGAAGGCGCCGTTGGAATCCAGGGTGCCGATCAGCAGGGCGCCGGAGCGTCCGTTGGGGCTCAGGGAAACCTGGCGGAAGGCGGTCCGGCGCTTCAGCGCGGCCAGGGGAAGATCGATGCGCCGCAGGATTTCGCCGGGTGTCAGCGACGTACATTGCGATCCGAGGACGAGATCGGTGATGGCGACCCCGCGCTCGTCTCCCTCCGGTGTCCAGACCAGGCAGGTTCCCTCCAGGGCGGTGGCGAGCGCGATCATCGGCGCGGCCGGCAGGGCGAGGCAGACGTTGCCTCCCACGGTGGCCATGTTCCAGATCTTGAAGGATCCGAGCAGCGCCCGGCAGCATTGCGCGAAGAGGGGAGCGGCGTTCCACGATGCGGGCAGATCGAGCCGGAACAGCTCGGCGATGGTACAGGTCGCGGCGAGCGAAAGGCCCCGTTCGCTCACCTCATGAGCCTGCCAGCCGAGGCTCGAGAGATCGACGAGGCGGCGCAGGCGCGGCTGAGGCTCGGAGAACAGCCACGTCCCTCCGGCCAGCCAGGCATCGCCGTCCCGCCACCCGGAGAGGTCGGAGCGGTTCCGCGGCACGGCGACGGAGCCGATCGAGTTCAGGTCCATCGTTGAAATCCAGGGTCGAGCACGCGGCGAGATTGCCCGTTCGGGAGGGTGATGGGAAGCTCGCGGGCGAAGCGAGGGCACCCGTGCTTGGGGCAAAGTCAGAGGAGCAAAATCAGTGCCGCCCGGAATCGCATCTCGCGCGCTTCGGTCCACCCCGCTAAGCTGCGGCGATGGAGCATGAAGCCGTCGCGAGTCTTCTGGCGAGCGCCCTCGGCGACCCGTTGACGACATGGAGCCTCGGCAGTTTCGGCGCCGTCGCGAGCTTTCTCCGCGAGCCGGAGGAGGAGGCGATGCCCTTGGCCGATGCCCGGATGGGTATCGCCACCGCGCGGGGGGCCATCGCCCTTGACCCCGCCGCCCTGGTTCGTCCCGTGGCCTACGAGACCGGGTTCGCCTTCGGCTGGAACCATGCCCTGGCCCTGTGCCTGCCGCGCGACGCCTGCGCCATGGGACGAAGGTCCGTCGTCACCGAACTCGGGCCGGATCGCGAGGCCGCCGGGATCGGGCATCGCGACCATATTCTGTTCGATCTGGGCCTGAACCTGCTGGCCGTGGATGCCTGTATCCGGACCGGCGACCCCGCCCTCATCGATCTCCTCCGCAGCCGAGCCGGGCGGGAAATCTTCAATCCCGACAATACGATCGCGGCGGAACTCGTCGCGGCCGGCCCTCATCGCGTCTTCGTCACCCGGATCGGGCGGATCGAGGTGTTCACTCCGATCCGGGCCAACCCTGATTCCGCCTCTGTCGGTCCACGGACGCACATCCTGCCTAACATCCTGCGTCTGGGCAGGACCCACCCCGCCACGGCGCCGATCCCCTCCGGCTGGGTGCCCTGCGGTGCGATTCATCCACCGCACCCGTGCAGGGATGGTTCGGGTAGAAGAATTTCCTTTCAGCGCGCGCGTCACGAGGCTTTCCAGGCGCTGCTCGCGCGCTGGGGCGACCCGGACCTGCTCGCGGCGAAGCACGCAGCGATCCGTGGGGAGGCCGTGGTCGGACGGTTCGCCAGGAGCGCGCGGCGGGCGGCGGAGGAACAGGAAGCGTGCCTGCGCGGCGAGGTCTAGGGGCTCGTCCCGGCGAGCTTCACGGCGAGGGCGGTCAGTGCCCCGTCCGGGCGGATCAACTCGTCGAGGATCGAGAAATGGTCGTGGCCGGGCAGTTCGGCGACGGTCGAGGCGTTGCCGGCGCACCGCCACGCGTCGTCGTAATCAGCGGAATGCCGCCGCAATTCGGGCAATTCGTTCGATCCGCACACGATGGCGAGGGGCTTGTCCGAATGCGTCACCTGCCGGATCGGCGAGAGGGCCTCGATTTCGGCTTGCGTCAGGTGCAGGCGGTCGTCGAGCTCGGTGTGCCGGATCGGCTCCAGATCGAACACGCCGCTGATGGCGAGGCCCGCATCGACCTCGGGCCACACCATGGCGAGCGCCGCGAGATGCCCGCCGGCCGACCAGCCCGAAACGACGAGGCGACGGCGCCCCCTGCCCTCCTGCAGACCGCGCAGGAACACCAACGCCGCCCGGATCTCGGCGGCGATCTCGGTGAGGCTGGCCTCCGGCGCCAGGGTATATCCCACCAATCCCACATCGAGACCGTGACGCGACGGTCCTTCGGCCATGCAGGCGAAATCCTGGCGCGTATTCCTGATCCAATAGCCGCCATGGATGAAGACGAGGAGCGGCGCATCCTCCGCGCCGCTCCGGAACAGGTCGATCCGGTTTCGCTCGGCCGGCCCATAGGCGAGGTCGAGCGCGTGGGGGTGGAGCGCGCGAAACGCGGCGCTCCGGGTCCGCCAGCCGGACAGTCGGGCGGCGCTGTCGGCGACGGCGCCGGTATTGTCGTAGGCGCGGGTCAGGGTCTTCCGGTCCATCCGGCGCCAGTCACCGGAGGGCGGCGTCGGTCCGCTCATGCGGCCACGGGGGCGTGGTGGCTGTGGAGCTGGGCCGACAACATCCGGCGCACGTCGTTGAAGGCCGGGCTCGACACGTCGCGGCGGCGGGCGAGGTCGATGCCGTGGATCGCGTCGATCCGGCCGGGGCTCGGGGACATGACCACGACCCGGTCGGCGAGGAAGATCGCCTCCTCGATGGCATGGGTCACGAACAGCACCGTCAACCCGGTGCGGCTCCACAGGTCGAGGAGCTCGTCCTGCAGCCGCTCGCGGGTCATGGCGTCGAGCGCCCCGAACGGCTCGTCCATGAGGACGATTTCGGCATCGTTCGCCAGCACCCGCGCGATGGCGACCCGCTGTTTCATGCCCCCGGAGAGCTGGTGCGGATGGGCGTCGGCGAAGCGCTGCAACCCGACGAGGGCGAGATAGCGCTCCACCGTGTCGCGGATTTCCGCCGCCGGCCGACCGCGCGATTTCGGGCCGAAGCCGATATTGTCCCGCACGGTGAGCCAGGGGAACAGGCCGTAATCCTGGAACACCATGCCCCGGCTCGGGCCGGGGCCTTCGATGGGCTTGCCCCACATTAGAGCCTCGCCGGCGGTGGCGTTTTCGAAACCGGCGACGATGCGGAGCAGGGTAGACTTGCCGCAGCCCGAGGCGCCGAGCAGGCAGATGAACTCGCCCTTGGCCACGGTGAGGTTGGCGCCGCTGAGCGCCTGGACCGTGCGGCCCTGGACGGCGAAGGATTTCGACACGCCGCGGATGTCGAGGATCGGCACGGTGGGCTCAGCCATGGGAGGGGCTCCAGGCAAGAAGGCGCTGGCCGACCAGCATCACGGCCCGGTCGCAGACGAAGCCGGCGACGCCGATGACGATCATTCCGCAGATGACGATGTCGGTGCGCGAGAGTTGCCGCGCCTCCATGATGATCGCGCCGAGGCCGGTGGGAACGCCGGTCATCTCGCCGACGACGATCACCACCCAGGCGAAGCCGAGGCCGAGGCGCAAGCCCGTGAAGATCGACGGCAGGGCCGCCGGCAGCACCACGCGGGCGAACTGCGCCGAACCCCGGCAGCCGAGCATGGCGGCGGCCTCGAACAGGCGAGGCTCCACCGAGCGGACCCCGAAGATGGTGTTGACCAGGATCGGGTAGAACGCGCCGAGGAAGACGAGGAAATAGGCCGAGCGCGGGCCGAGGCCGAACAGGATCATCGCCAGCGGAAGCCAGGCGGTCACCGGCACCGGGCGCAGGATCTGCAGGGTCGGGTCGAGGATCTGACGCATGAGCGGCACCCGGCCGATCAGCAGCCCGAGGGGCACCGCCGCCAGGGCCGCGAGACCGAACCCGCCGAAGACACGGGTGAGCGAGGCGACGAGATGCGTGAGCAGCGTGCCGCTGAAGGCGTCGCCCTCCGGTCCGCCGATGGCGAGATCCACCATCGCCGTCCAGACCTCGGCGGGCGGCGGGATCAGGCTGTAGGGCTTGCCCACCGTGAGCCAATGCCAGGCGATGCCCATCGCCACCGGCAGGGCGAGGGCGAGGAGGGGCTGACGCAGGCGCGCGAGGCCCGGCAACGCGCGGCGCGGCGCCTGCTCCGCCACCACAGGGGCGGAAACGGCCGGCGCGCTCATGAATCCCTCATCGCATCGACGAAGCGGGTGTCGATGAAAGTGGAGAAGTCGGGCAGGCGCTTGATCTGCCGCGCCGCCAGCATGTGTTCGGAATAGGCCTTGGCCTGTTTGACTTCGGTCTCGCCGAGCTTCCACTTGAACTCGACATTGGGCACGGAGAGCTCGATGGCTTCCCGCTTCTGGCCGAGCTTCTGCACCGCCATCGCCACGGTGGCGTCGCGGTTGGCTTGCGCGAAATCCGACCCCTTGCGGTGGATCTCCAGCATGGTCTTCACCACGTCGGGCCGCTCGGCGAGCGTGTCGCGATGGGCGCCGAACACCATGTTCAGGGAGCCCATCTCGGTGCCGTAGGGATACTCGACGAGTGTACCGATTCCCGTGGAGAGGCTGACGCCGGGGGCGGGTTCGGCGCCGACATAGGCGTCGACGTCGCCCCGCGCGAGGGCGATGTGCATCTCGCTGAAGGAGATGCGCACCGGCGTGATGTCCTTCACGCTCACGCCCTCCATCCGCATCCGCTCCAGGGCGAAGACCTCCTGGGTCGAGCCGGGCCAGATCGCCACGCGCTTGCCCTTGAGGTCGGCGACCTTCTCGATGCCCGACCCTGTCTTGGCGATGATGGCCATGCCGCGATTGCAGGTGGAGGCGATGACCACGATGGGCTCGCCGGCCGCCGCCCCGAGGGTGCCGGCGGCGATGCCGAACGTTCCGAAATCCACCGACTTCGTCACCACCGCGTTCTTGCACTCGGTGGGGCTCTCGAACGGGATCACCTCCACGGTGACGCCGGGCGGCGCGAACTGGGCGTAGAAATACGGGGCGATGGAATGGATCAGCTTTAGCGATCCCATTCGGATCACGGTGGGCGTCTCGGCGCGTAGCACCGACGGTGCGGCGACGAGGCCGGCGCCGAGGCCGGCGAGGAAGGTGCGACGACGAATCATCTGAGCCGGCTCCGACATGATGTGAACCCGGACAGGGTATGTCGGGAGGCTGTTGCAAACGAGTGCTGGTTATCGACTATGGTGTTGCGAAAATCGCAACACGCGGAGTAGGACGGAGCGGTGCCTTGGAGATCCCCATCCGGGCGCATGTTCGGGTCGTTTGTCCAAGACTTCTCCTCATCCTGAGGCGCCGCGGAGCGGCCTCGAAGGAGCCCTCCAGGGATCGCCGCCGCATCTGGAGGCCTCCTTCGAGGCCCGCTAACGCGGACACCTTAGGATGAGGTGATCTGATGGGATGATCGACTTCGGCATGAGCATCCGTTGAAACATCCGATCGAACGGTCTCCATGAAGCATCTGCGAACCCTCACCTACGTGTCAGAGGTGGCCCGGCGCGGCTCGATCCGCCGGGCGGCGGAGGCCCTGAACATCGCCCCCTCGGCGCTCACGCGGCAGATTCAGGATCTCGAATACGAGCTCGGCACGCCGATCTTCGAGAGGCTGGCGCAGGGCATGCGGCTCAACGCGGCCGGCGAGTTGCTGGTGCGCCATATCCGGGATCAGGTCGCGGACATGGAGCGCGTCCGCTCGCAGATCGCCGACCTGTCCGGCGTGCGGCGCGGCCATGTGGCGCTGGCCTGCAGCCAGGCCTTCGTGAACCAGATCGTGCCGGACGAGGTCCGGGCCTATCGCGCGCGTTTCCCCCTCGTCTCGTTCACGGTCCAGGTGCGCGACCACGCCCAGGCGGTGGCGGCCCTCGTCTCCTTCGAGGCCGACCTCGCCCTGGTGCTGCAGCCGCCTCCCTCGGTCGATCTCCACGCTTTGTTCACCTGCCGGCAGACGCTCTGCGTCGTCATGCGGGCCTCGCACCCCCTGGCCCAGGAGGAAGGGCCGGTGCGGCTGCGCGAGTGCCTGACCCATCCCCTCGCCCTGCCCGACCGGTCGCTGGCGATCCGCCATCATCTCGACGATGCGCTGGCGCGGCGGGGGACGCCGTTTCGCCCGGCCGTCGAATCGAGCTCGCTGGAATTCCTGCGCAACCTCGCCCTGCGCGAGGATGTGGTGAGCCTGCAGGTGCCGAGCGGCATCCCCAACGACCAGCGCCTCGTCAGCCGGCCCATCGACGAGCGCGACCTCTCCCCCATGACCCTGATTCTCGGCCAGCTGCGCGGGCGGATGCTCCCCGTCGCCGCCGCGAAATTCGCCGACGGCCTCGCCGCGAGCCTCAACGACCGCTACGGCGCGGCCTGACTTGTTCAGGCGGCATTCCGGTTCGACAGGTTAGGAGTTGCGCAGTCACCGGCGCGGGTTTGACCCAGCATGGTCCTCATCCTGAGATGCCGTAGCGAAGCGGAGGCCTCGAAGGAGACATCCAGGGATCGCCGCGCGAGCTGGAGGTCTCCTTCGAGGCCGCTTTGCGGCACCTCAGGATGAGGATCGCGGATGGGGCGACCGTGTCCAGTCGCGGGTTTTTCGAAGGGTTGATTCCCACTCATGCATGCCGACGCCTTTCTCACCGCCGCCGAGAATCTCCCCGTGGCGGATCTCGATGCACTCACCGATGGGGGCGGGCTCGTCGTCGTCGCCCCGCACCCGGATGACGAGAGCCTCGGATGCGGGGGCCTGATCGCCGAGGCCTGCGCGCGCGGGCGCGAGGTGCGGCTCGTCATCGTCAGCGACGGCTGCGGGTCGCACACCCATTCCGCCCTCTATCCGCCGCTCCGCCTCCGGGCTTTGCGTGAGGAAGAGACGCTGGAAGCGGTGGCGGCGCTCGGCCTCGCGCCCGCCAAGGTCACGTTCCTGCGCCTGCCCGATGCGGGGGTGCCGAGCAGCGGGCCCGAAGCCCAGGCAGCGGCGGATGTGGTGGCGTCCGTGGCCCGGGAGAGCGGGGCCGGCGCCGTCTGCGTGACCTGGGCGCACGATCCCCATTGCGATCATCAGGCGGCGGCCGCCATCGTGAGGCTCGCCCAGCCGAAGCTCGGGGCGACGAAGGCCTTCGCCTATCCGGTCTGGGGCTGGACCCTGCCGCAGGGCACAGAAGTCGGCGCTCCTCCGTCGGGCTACCGCCTCGATGTCAGCGCGCATGTGGCGGCCAAAGCGCGGGCGGTGGCGGCGCATCGCTCGCAGACCACCGACCTCATCTCCGACGACCCGACGGGTTTTCGCCTCGCGCCGGAGATGATCGCGCGCTTCCTCGGCCCCTACGAGATCTTCGTCGCGATGCCGGCGGACGCCGCGTGAGCGCCACCGTCATCACCCTGAACAAGGGCCGCGACGCGCATCTGGCGCGCCTGCTCGAAGGGCTCGGCCGGGGCACGCCTCCGGCGGAATGCATCGTGGTGGAGATGGGGGCGAACCCCGCCCCCCTCCCCGATCACGGCTTTCCCATCCGCCGCATCGAGTTGCCGAGCACGGGCCTGCCCCTAGCCCGTGCCCGCAATGCCGGGCGCCGCGCGGCCTGCGGCGATCACCTGATCTTCCTCGATGTGGATTGCATTCCCTCGGGCGATCTCGTCTCGAGCCTCGACGGGGATCTTGGGCGAGCCGACGGGCTGATCTGCTGCGAGGTGAGCTACCTGCCGGCGCGGGCCGTCGACGACGGCTGGACCGAGGCGGGGTTGCGCGCCGTGGGGCATACCCATCCGGTGCGCAGCTTCCCGGCTGCGGGCCTCGCCCGCACCGACAATCCCGGCCTGTTCTGGTCCCTGGCCTTCGGCGTCCGGGCCACGACCTTCGACCGGATCGGCGGGTTCGACGAGGCCTTCGACGGCTACGGCGCCGAGGATACCGACCTCGCCTTCCGGGCCGATGCCGCCGGCATCCCGATCCTGTTCAGCGCGGGCGGCCACGCCTTCCACCAGTATCACGGGGCCTTCGACCCGCCGCTCCAGCATTTTTCCGACATCATCGCCAACGCCACCCGCTTCCACGCCCGCCACGGGCTCTGGCCCATGGACGGCTGGCTCGATGCCTTCGCGCGGTTGGGATTGCTGCCGCCGACCTGGCGCGAGGCGCCGACGATCCTGCGCATGCCGACATCCGAGGAGATGGAAGACGCGCGGGTGCCGCTGGACCGGCCTTTTTAGGTGTTGGCGCGGAGAACCCGTGGAGGCTTTGCTCTTGGACGTCGAAACCCAGGGCATCCCAACCAATCCACCTCATCCTGAGGTGCCCTTTGCCTCGGCAAAGGGCCTCGAAGGAGTCCTCCAGAACCCATCACGATCCCTGGAGGCCTCCTTCGAGGCCGCTACGCGGCACCTCAGGATGAGGTAAGAGCTTGGAGTAACAGATCAAACAGGGTCGTGGACGTAGAAGCCAAGCGCATCCCACCCACTCCACCTCATCCTGAGGTGCCGGAGCGCAGCGGAGGCCTCGAAGGAGCCCTCCAGAACCCACCGCGATCCCTGGAAGCCTCCTTCGAGGCCGCTACGCGGCACCTCAGGATGAGGTAAAGGCTTGGAACAGCGCCTCAAACAGGCGCTAGACCCGAGGCGCGCGTCGGCGCTCGATGCCCGCGATGACCTCTTCGATGATCGCGACCGTACGGCCGATGGCGTCGGCTTGAACCAACCCGCCGATCACGGACGGATCGAGGGCGAGGCCCGCCTGGATCAATGCCGGCCATTCCGAGGCGTCCGGCCATGCGGTGCGGACGATGGCCGCGCCGAGAGCCGCCAGGGATTCCGCCTTCGCCGTCTGCTCGTCGAAGGCGCGGGGTTCCGGCAGGCAGAGGAAGCGCTTGGCCCGTGTCGCCACCGCCGCGACGACGCCGTCGCCGCCGCCGCCGACCACGAGGGCGGCGCGGTCGAGATAGGGGCCGGTCTCGGCGACCCAGCCGTGGAGATGCAGGTTCGGCGGGGCGTCGGTCGCGAGAGGCTCCACCGGACCGAGAACGTGCCACTGCCGGTCGGGGACGGCGCGGGCCGCCGCCGCGAGGTCGGAGGCCGAGCCGCCGGTCCCGCCCCGCCCGTAGATCACCGCGATGGAACCGTCATCGGGCGCGGCCGCCTTGGGAGCATCGGCCAGGAAGCCGGCATAGAGGGTCTTCGCCCGCACCCAGTCCGGCGTTCCGGCCGTTTCGATCTCGGGCGGGTTGAAGGCCAGCAGGCGCTCGGCCGAGCGGAAGCCTTCGAGATGCGGAATATCGGTGCGGTTCCCGGCCAGGCGCACCACCAGGGTCGGCACCGACAGGAGCCGCGCGAGGAGCGTCACCTCCACCGACACGTCGACGATGAGCAGGGCCGGATCGTTCTCGGTCATCCAGGCAGCGAGCCTCCCCATCCGGGCGCGGATGCGGTCGATCCCCACGGGGACATAATGGAAGCAGTCCGGCCGGATCGCCTCGCCGTCCTGGCCGTCGAATCCGGTGAGCCGGTCGTCGGGCAAGTCGAGGATCGCGCCGTTGGCGGTCGAGGTGTCGATCTCGGCCAGGGTGCCGATGAGGGTCACGGGCCGGTCCAGGCGGGCGGCGATGAGATTCGCGCGCTGCCAGTGACCGGCGCCCTGATGATGGACGTAGTAGCCGACGGGACGCCGGCTCGTCGTGGCCTCGCTCACGCGACGCGCGCCCTGGGCCTGTCGATCAACCGGGCGAGCAAGGCGTCGAGCCCCGCGATGGCCTCGTCAAGGGGGACATGGGCCGGCTCCGGCCCGATCTCGCCGACCCGCTCTCCCACGCGCTCGGCGAAGGCGATGGCGTTGACGCAGGTTGCCGGTGCGATCGCGGCGATGTCCTCGGCCGATACGCCGAGCGCGCGCAAGCCGGCTTCCGGCCCGCCCTTGGCGGTCCAGGCGAGGCGGAACGCGCGCTGACGCTCGATCACGGCGAGCCAGTGGCTCGCCGGCGGCAGCAGGTAATCCTCTTCCCCGGCGACGACGCGGGCGCGGCGGGCCATCTCGGTGGCCATCCCGCCGGTGACGCGGCCGGTGCCGCGATCGGAGACGGAGATCGAGACACGGGGGCAATGGCGCACGCGACCGCCCGCGAGGCGGACCTTGGCGACCAGCGCGTTGTCCTCGCCGCAGGGAATCGCGGGCAGTCCGCCGACCTCGCGATAGAGCGCGGTACGAAGCGCGAGGCTCGCCGCCACGTGGTCGCCGTGGCGGGGCGCCGGATCGTGGGCGGGGGGATCGATGGCCTCTTCCAGCGCCCGCACCGCGACCCAGTAGCGCTCGATCCGGCGATGCAGCGCGTGGATCTCGGGGTCCCGGTTCTCGCTCTCCTCCGTCTCGATGACGAGGCGGCCGCCCACGAGTTCGGCATGCTCCAGGGCCGCCAGATTGGCGCGGGCCCAGCCGGGCGCGGCGACGGCGTCCGCATCGGTGCTGAGGAGGACGGCGTCCTCGACGCCATCGGAATCCAGCCAGTCGGCCCCGGCATCGAGCGCCATCCGGCGGGCCGTGCCCACATGGGCCACCTCGCGCGGCACCACGGCCTCGATCACCCGGAGGTCGAGATGGCGCGTCTCGCCGTTGCGCTCCATCTCGCGGATCAGCGACACGGTTTCGTCGGTGCAATTGTTGGCCAGGATCACGACGCGCAGCAGCGCGCCGTCTCCCGAACCGATCTGCCGGTCGAGGGAGCGCACGAGGCGCGGCATCACCTCGGCTTCGTTGCG
The DNA here is from genome assembly GCF_000376345.1 of Methylobacterium sp. 88A. Taxonomy (NCBI): domain Bacteria; kingdom Pseudomonadati; phylum Pseudomonadota; class Alphaproteobacteria; order Hyphomicrobiales; family Methylobacteriaceae; genus Methylobacterium; species Methylobacterium sp. 88A. The sequence goes on along the minus strand of NZ_AQVT01000001.1, from coordinate 679,748 downwards.
GGCGGGGACGCAGACGACGGCCCGGCCGAGGGAAAGCGGGCTGTTACGCATTGTCGAGCAGGGGTGCGCGAGCGCCGGCCGGGACCGGACGGACGGAGACGGGGGTCGACCAGCGGCGGATTTCGGCATGGTACATCGCCTCGTAGCGGTCGGTCATGGTGTCGGCGTCGAAGAGGTGCTCGGCCCGGCGACGACAATCGTGCCGGTCGAGGCGGATGGCGCGGGACAGCGCCCGCCCGAGATCCACCGGATCGTCGGCCTGGGCCAGAACGCCCGACGTCTCGTCCAGGATGTCGGGGATGGCGCCACGGGCGAAGGCCGCCACCGGCGTGCCGCAGGCCAGGAACTCGGCCAGGACGAGGCCGAACGGCTCCTCCCAGCGCGGCGTGCACAGGGCCACATGGGCCTCGCCGACGCGGCGGGCGAGTTCGGCATGGCCGAGATGGCCGAGATAGGTGATGTCCGGGCCGAGGCGGGGCGCGATCTCGGCGTCCCAATAGGCGCGGTTGCTCTGCGGACCGGCGAATTTCAGGGGGATGCCGGCGACGCGGGCGGCATCGATGGCCAGATGCGGCCCCTTCTCGGGCACGAGCCGCCCCATCCAGATCGCATGGGGCTCGCCCTTGGGGACGGGCGAATAGGCGAAGGCGTCGAGATCGATGCCGTTGCCGATCACCAGCGGCTCGTCGAGGAAGGGCAGCCACTCGCGCGCCAGGGATTCCGAGACGGCGGCGAAGGTCATGTCGTCCGCCCGCGCCTTCACGCCGCGCACGAAGGGCTCGAAGGGCGGCGTGTGCAACGCCGTCACCATCGGCGCGCCGAGATCGCGGGCGCGCAGCAACGGCAAGTAATGCAGGCTGTTGTTGTGGATGATGTCGAAGTCGCCGCGCGCCACATCCGCCACCATCGCCTCGTAGGCGGCGAGTTCGGCGCGGTCGATCCGCAGTCCGGACTCGTCGTCGACGGCACTGCCCGTGGGCGGGCAGACCGCCTTGAGGCAGCCACGCGCGTCCGACCCTTCCGACGCGTAGAGCGTCACGCTGTGGCCGCGGGCACGCAGGGTGCTCGCGAGCAGATGCGTGTGCATCTCGAGCCCTCCGGAAAAGGGCTGGGCGATGGGGTATTTGAGGTGAGCGAGGAGGGCGATCTTCACGGGGCTGCAGACATCACTTCTCGAGTGTCCTACGCCGCGAGTGACGCGGCCGACGGACACTGGAGTGCCACCACGGTCTCGTTCGACGCGACAGTGAGGCCGACGTAGACCTCTACCGTGTCCATTTAGGGCGCCGCAGGTGAACGCCGACAGAACGACCTCGTCGATATCGCGATTGTCCGAACCCGTACCGTTCCGGCAGGCGCGCTTTTAGCGCGTGAGCCGCCGGTGCTCCTGCGTCAGGCCATCGTAGCCCCAGGCATCGGCCGCGATCTCCTGGACCACCACATAGGTGGCGAGCGGCAACCCATCACCCAGCACCCGATGCAGCAGGGCGTTGGCCTCGGCGATGAAGCGGGCCTTCTCCTCGGCGTCGTTGGTGCCGGCGGTGATGGCCGCCTGGACATGCGCCGCGACTTCGACCGGCCGCCCTCCCACCTGCCAGCCGGACGCGGGCACCTCCTCGACGAGCACGGCCGTGAGATCCGGGTTCTTTCCCAGAATGTCGGCCATGAGCGCCGTCACTCCGCTCTGCAGGCGGCCGACCCGATCCACCCCGATGCCCGACCCTGCGATTGTCACATTCACGAACGGCATGACGCTCTTTTCCTCTACGCATCGCGAAGGATCCGCGATTGACGAGATGAGCATGCCGCGACAGGATCGTTCGGAAAATCTCGTAATTCCGAACCGATCGTTTGGCAAAACTCAATGTCTCTGCCGGTCAACCTCGACATGGACGTGCTGCGGTCCTTCGTGACCGGGATCGAGCTCGGCAGCTTCGCCAGGGCGGCGTCACGGCTCGGCCGCTCGCCATCGGCGATCAGCCTGCAATTGCGCAAGCTGGAGGACCAGGTCGGCCAGCAACTCGTGCGGAAGCACGGGCGCGGCCTCGTCCTCACCGAAGCGGGTGAGACGATGCTAGGCTATGCCCGCAGGCTGCTCGACCTGAACGATGCCGCCGTGAGCGCCCTCGGCTCGCCAGCCCTCACGGGCCGGGTCCGGATCGGCCTGCCGCAGGATTTCGCCGAGACCTGGCTTCCGGAGACCCTCGGGCGCTTCGCCCGCCTGCATCCCGGCGTGAGAATCGACGCGCATGTGGACCGGAACGCGACCCTGCGCGCGCGCCTGGACAAGGGCCAGCTCGACCTTGCGCTCCTCTGGGACGAGGACGGGGGCGAGCGGGACGGCGCCGTCATCGGAACCCTGCCGATGGCCTGGATCGGACCGCGTCGCGGCGTCACGCCGGGCACCGACCGCCCAATCCCCCTGGTCCTGTTCGGATCGCCCTGCATTTTCAGGCACGCCGCCCTGAACGCCCTCGACGCGGCGGCGATCCCCTGGCGGATCTCGTTCAGCAGTCCGGGTCTCGCGGGCCTGTGGGCCGCCGTCTCGGCGGGTCTCGGCCTGACCGTCCGCACACCCCACGGCCTGCCCGCCGCGCTCGCGGCGCTCGACCCGGAGGAGTCCGGCCTGCCCCGGCTGCCGTCTCTCTCCCTTCGCATGCTCGAGGCTCGGACGAGGTCCGACCCGGCCGTGGAGCGTCTCGCCGCGCTCCTCACGGATGTTCTCACCGTCGCCATCGGCGAAATGGATCATGCGACCAATGTCGCACCGCATTGACAATCCCGGCAATAGATCTTCCGCGCCGACGATCTTGTGCAGCGCAAAACGAAGAGCGCAAACAACGGCGCACCGCACCACATGACCGATAAGCTTGTCCTTTCCCGCCTATGGAAATTTGTCTTTCCATGACCGGGACGATTCAGAAAAACAGGGGAACGAATGAAGCCCCGCTCCCGTTGTGAGGGCAGAACTACTTCCTGGAGGAATAGATGCGACAGATTTCCAAGCTCGTCGGCGCCGGCGCCATCGTGATGCTCAGCTCGGCAATGGCCATCGCCGCCCCCTGTGCGACCGGCTCCACGGCGGACGGGAAAGCGGCCATGAACGACAAGAGCTCGAAGGTCGATCCTGGCGCCACCGGCAACGTGAGCCCCGGCGCGAAGGCCGAGTCGCCCGGCACCGTCGGCGCCATGAACAATGTCGGCGCCAACACGGCGACCTCGGCGTCCGACGTCGCCAAGCAGCAGGACGGCAAGCCCACCGCCGCGGACGCCGCCAAGGGCTGCTGAACCCCACTTTCCGATCATCAAGGACGCCCGCCCGGTTCGACCGTGGCGGGCGTTCCGCGTTTGAAGGGTCGGAGAATCGTCGACCGTGGCGATCCCGACGCGGTTCGACACACCACGACGAAGACCTCGACGAATGTATGCAAACATACATTAGGCGAGGCGAAAACAATGTTTCGCGAAGTCATCTCGCTCGCTCCGACCGATAAGTCGAGATGAAGCCTTGCCTGTTCTTTGCCCGGGCGTACAACGAATTCTGTCCGAATCGCTTTCTGGCGAACGGGTCCGGTTGTATGTCGAGGCGACGCGTGAGGCATTCGATCATCCTGGACGTCGCGCGGTGATCCGAGTTTCCGAACAGGATCGGATCGCCTCGGAAATCGCCCGTACCGTCGACGGGCCCGATCCCTTTGCCGCGGCCTTGCGCGCGACGCGGATGCCGATGGTCATCGCCGACCCCAACCAGCCCGACATGCCGGTCGTGTTCGTGAATACCGCGTTCGAGCGGGCCACGGGTTTCTCGCGCGAAGAGGTCCTCGGCCGCAACTGCCGGTTCCTGCAAGGCCCCCTGACGGACCCGGCGGATGTCGCCCGCATTCGTGAAGCCATCGCCAAAGGCGTCCCGATCGAGATCGACCTTCTCAACCATCGCAAGAACGGCGACGTCTTCTGGAACCGGCTTCTCATCGCGCCGGTCTTCGATTCGAACCGAAGGGTCGCCTATTTCTTCGCCTCACAGCTCGACGTGACGCTGGAGCGGGACCGCCTGGTCCGGCTGCAGGAGGACCGCGATGCCCTGGAGACCGAGGTCGAGCGCCGGAGACAGGAGCTTCGCCGCAGCGAGACGAACCTGCGTTTCGCGCTCAGTGCCGGCCGGCTCGGTTCCTGGACCCTCGATCTCGTCGACATGACGCTGGAGACGTCGGATCATTTCCGGATGAATTTCGGGCGGGATGCCGACGACCCGCTCAGCTACGACGAGCTGCTCGCCACGATCCATCCCGGCGACCGCGAGCGGATGCTGGCAGAGGTGCGCCGCTGCATCGAGCGGAACGTCGATTACGACATCGAGTACCGGGTGATCGCGCCGACCGGAGACCTGCGCTGGGTCCATATCCGCGGCCAGACCTTCTACCGCGCCGATGGAACGCCCCTCAGCATGGCCGGCATCTCCCTCGACATCACCGAGCGCAAGCAGGCCGAGGAGTATCGCACCCTGCTCGCGGGCGAGTTGACCCATCGGGTCAAGAACACCCTCACCCTCGTCCAGTCGATGATCCGGCAGACCCTGCGAGCCGCGCCCTCCCTCGAAGAAGCGGGCCGATCCCTCGAAGCGCGGGTGGTGTCCCTGGCGGCGGCGAACGACGTCCTCACCGAGGAGGCCTGGGACAGCGCCTCCATCGCCGATATCGCGGACCGCGCGCTCACCCCGTTCCAGAGCGAGGGGCGGGAGCGCGTCGACCTCGACGGCGGCGAGATCAGGCTGCCGCCGCGCGGCGCCCTGGCCTTGGCGATGGCGCTGCACGAACTCGCCACCAACGCGGTGAAATACGGCGCCCTGTCGAACGATACCGGACGGGTCCGGCTGTCCTGGAGCCTCCTCGACGGCAGCGCGCCGCACGACTTCCGCGTCACCTGGCAGGAAACGGGCGGGCCGCCGGTGGCGGTGCCGACGCGGACGGGATTCGGCTCGCGGCTGATCGAGCGCGCCTTCGCCCAGGAAATCGACGGCACCGCGACCATCACGTACCGGCCGGAAGGAATCCTGTTCGTCGCCGAAGGTATCCTGCCGGGACGTCTGCAGGACTGAGCAGGTTCCTATCGTGGAACCGGCGGCCAGTTCCGCTAAACCTGCTCGGGGCGAGCATCCGGGCGCGGCTTGACCCGCTCGGGCCGAAGCTCGAAGACGGACGGGGACGCAAGCGCGCGGACGGAGACGGGCATGGCGACACGCGGTTTCACGGGACGACGGCCGCCGGAAGCGACGGGCGAGCGGCTTCCTCCGGGCCAGTATCTCGAACAGGACTTTCCGGTCCTGCAGATCGGTCCGAATCCGCGCATCGACATGGAGAGCTGGAGCTTCACCCTGCGTGAGGGCTCGCGGCCCCTGAAGAGCTGGAACTGGGCGGAATTCTCCGCCCTCCCCCGGACCTCCTGGCGCGGCGACATCCATTGCGTGACGAAATGGTCCAAGTTCGACACGGGCTGGGAAGGCGTCAGCATCGACGACATCCTCGCCGCCGCCGGGATCTCGGCCCCCACCGAGTTCCTGCTCGCGGAAGGCTATGACGACTACACCACCAACGTGCCGGTGGCCGATCTCGCCGGCCCCAAGGCCATGGTGGCGACCCATTACGAGGGCCGGCCGATCGAGCCCGATCACGGCGGCCCGGCCCGACTCCTCGTGCCGCACCTGTATTTCTGGAAGAGCGCCAAATGGGTGAAGGGCTTGCGCTTCACCAAGAAGGACGAGGGCGGATTCTGGGAATTGCGCGGCTACCACATGTACGGCGATCCCTGGCGCGAGCAGCGCTTCACCGGTGATTGATCCGGCGGCACGGCCCCTCCCCTGGCAAAAAGCCACCCTCCTGGCCATCGAACCGGTGACGCGGCGGGTGAAGAGCTACCGGTTCCGGATCGATTTCGACCGGCCGATGCTGGCCGGGCAGCATGTGGACGTGCGCCTGACGGCTCCCGACGGCTACCAGGCCCAGCGCAGCTACTCCATCGCCTCGGCGCCGGGCGCGGACGGCACGATCGAACTGATGATCGAGGGCCTGCCCGAAGGCGAGGTCTCGGGCTTCTTCGATTCCGTGGCCGAGATCGGCGACACGATCGAGCTGCGCGGCCCCATCGGCGGCTCGTTCGTCTGGCGCCCGGAGGATGGCGGCCCCCTCCTCCTCGTGGGCGGCGGCTCCGGCGTGGTGCCGCTGCTCGCGATGCTGCGCCACCGCGCCGCGGCCGCACCCGCGGTGCCCGCCCTGCTGCTCTACTCGGTGCGCGATGCGGCCGAGACCATCGCCGCGGAGGAACTGGCCCTTCGCGCACGCGACGAGCCGCATTTCGACCTGATGCTGAACCTGACGCGGGCCGGTGGCCGCCGCGTCGACGGGGCGATGATCGGCGACGCGCTGGACCGGCTCCGCGCTCCGCAGCACGTCTATATCTGCGGCGGCAACGCCTTCGTCGGAAACGCGGCGGACCTGCTGGTCGATGCCGGGCTCGAACCGGGCCGTATCAGGACCGAACGTTTCGGCGGCTGATTGGAGGGGGCGCGCCCTATGCCCAATGGCGGGCCCACAATGCCACGCCCCCGCCGACGGCGAGGGCCAGGAGCGGGGTCACCACAAAGGCGACGAATTGGATCTCGGTCATGGCGTCAGGCCCGACACTGAATTTCCGAAAGATCGCGACGCCCAGCAGGAGTATCAACGGGCCGACGCCCCGCCCTCTAGCCTACGATTGTCACACATCGCGCGGGATGCGCAGGTCCCCTCTCCTGAAAGGAGAGGGAGCGCGTTGCGACTTATGCCAAACCCTCTCGGATCGAGGGAACAGCCGCCGAGCGGATTGATGAATCCCGTGGCCCTCAGGCCTCGGCCCCGACCAGCCGGTCCGCCACCTCCTCGGCCAGCGACAGGCTGGAGGTCAGTCCGGGGCTCTCGATGCCGAACAGGTGGACGAGGTGCGGCAGGCCGTGCTCGGCCGGTCCGTCGATGACGAAATCCGCCGCCGGCTCGCCCCGTCCGGTGAGTTTGGGGCGGATGCCGGCGTAATCCGGCGTCAGCGCATGATCGGGCAGCCCCGGCCAGTAGCGCCGGATGGCGTGGGTGAAGGCCTCGGCGCGGCCTGGATCGACGACGTAATCCGGCGCGTCCACCCATTCCACATCCGGCCCGAAGCGCATCCGGCCGGCCAGATCGAGGGTGAGATGGATGCCGAGGCCCCCTTCCATCGGGGCGGGATAGATCAGCCGCGAGAAGGCCGGGCGGCCGAGGCAGCCGAAATAGCTGCCCTTGGCGAGGACCTGCCGGGGGATCCGCTCGCCCGGATAGGGCTCGACCGCCCGCGCGACCGCCTGCGCGCCGAGGCCGGCGGCGTTGACGACGGCATCGAAGGACAGTTCATCACCGCAGACCTCGACCCGCCAGCCCCCGTCATCGCGCCGGATCGCGCCGACCGGTGCACGGAAAGCGATGGCCCCGCCCGCATCCTCGATGTCGCCCTGCAGGGCCAGCATCACGGCATGGCTGTCGACGATGCCGGTCTCGGGCGAATGCAAGGCCGCGATGCAGGCGAGGTTCGGCTCCAGCGCACGGGCCTCCCGGCCCTCCAGAAGAACGAGGCCCTCGACGCCGTTGGCCCGGCCGCGCTCGGCGATCCCCTCCAGGGCGGCCCGCTCGTTCTCGGAGGTGGCGACGATGAGCTTGCCCGGCCGCGCATGGGGCACGCCGTGGCTCCGGCAGAACTCGTAGAGCATCCGCCGGCCCCGCGTGCAGTGCCGCGCGCGCGAGGAGCCGGCGGGGTAGTACATCCCGCCATGGATCACCTCCGAACTGCGCGAGGACACGCCGGTCCCGATCGCGCCCTCGGATTCGGCGACGACGACCGAATGCCCGCGCCGGCCGAGGACCCGCGCCACAGCGAGCCCGACGATTCCAGCGCCGATGACCAGCACGTCCATCTACGGTTCCTGCATCCACGGTTCCTGCCCGGGGGCCGACGACCGGGAAGAGGATAGCCGAACAGGACGGAGAACGGCCAGACGACGGGAGGACCGGCGGGCACGCACTTTCGGATATACGCAAACCACGCTTGGAAGCATTGCAGCATGGGGCGTGGCGTCGGGGCGGTATTGCCGCTAGAAGCGACCTCTCCGTAACCGAACGAGGCCGGACCCACGACCGGATGAAGCGACGTCGCCACTCAGGGTGACTCGAATCCGCAGGGTTTGCCTTGTCTGCCTGCAAGGCCTCTGCCCCGTGCCCTTTCCTACCCTGCCGGCCCCGCTCGTCCGAGCGCTCGAGGCCCGCAACTACGAAGACCCGACCCCCGTCCAGAGTGCCGTGATCGAGGCGGCGGCCCAGGGCCGCGACCTTCTCGTCTCGGCCCAGACCGGCTCCGGCAAGACCGTGGCCTATGGCCTCGCCTTCGCCGAGACGCTTCTGGGCGATGGCGAGCGGCTGGAGCCGGCCGGCCCGCCCCTGGCCCTGGTCATCGCCCCGACGCGCGAACTCGCGCTTCAGGTCCAGCGCGAGCTCGAATGGCTCTATGCCGAGACCGGAGCGCGCGTGATCGCCTGCGTCGGCGGCATGGACCCGCGCCGCGAGAGCCGGGCTCTCGCCGAGGGCGCCCATATCGTCGTCGGCACGCCGGGCCGCCTGCGCGACCATCTGGAGAGGCGCAACCTCGCCACCCAGAACCTGCGCGTCGCCGTCCTCGACGAGGCCGACGAGATGCTCGATCTCGGCTTCCGGGACGACCTCGAATTCATCCTCTCGGTGACCCCGAAGGAGCGGCGCACCCTGCTGTTCTCCGCGACCCTGCCGAAGGCCATCGCCAGTCTCGCCGAGCGCTACCAGAACGACGCCCTGCGCATCGCCGTGAAGGGCCAGGAGCGCGGCCATACCGACATCACCTACCGCGCCGTGCGGGTAGTGCCGCGCGAGATCGAGCATGTGGTGGTCAACACCCTGCGCTACACCGATGCGCCCACCGCCATCGTCTTCTGCAACACCCGCAACGCCGTGCGGCACCTCCAGGCGGTGCTCACCGAGCGCGGCTTCTCGGCGGTTGCCCTGTCGGGCGAACTCGGCCAGGGCGAGCGCAACGCCGCGCTCCAGGCCCTGCGCGACGGCCGCGCCAAGGTCTGCGTCGCCACCGACGTCGCCGCCCGCGGCATCGACCTGCCGACGGTGAGCCTCGTCATCCATGCCGACCTGCCGCACGACGCCGAGGTGCTGCAGCACCGCTCCGGCCGGACCGGGCGCGCGGGCCGCAAGGGCACCAGCGTCCTGCTGATCCCGGCCTCCAAGCGCCGCCGCGCCGAGCAGATGTTCGCCATCGCCAAGGTCAATGCCGAATGGGCCGCCCCGCCCACGGCCGACGAGATCCGCCGCCTCGACGGCGAGCGCATGTGGCAGGACCCGCTCTTCACCGAGACGCCGGCCGAGGAAGACCTCGCCATGGGCGAGGCGCTGCTCGCCCAGCGCACGCCGCAGGAACTCGCCGCCGCCCTCGCCAAGATCTACCGCGCCCGCCTGCCCGAGCCCGAGGACGTCACCGATCCGGGTGCCGGCCCCGAGCGCAAGGAGCGCAAGGTCTACGACCCGGCCGATTCGGCGCGGATCGATGCGGAAGGCCCCTCGGTCTGGTTCCGGCTCAATCTCGGCCGGCGCGACAACGCCGATCCGCGCCGCCTCCTGCCGATGCTGACCCGTCGCGGCAATATCGGCCGCCAGGAGATCGGCGCCATCCGCATCTTCGACCGGGAGACCAAGTTCGAGATCCGTGGCGGCGCCGCCTCGCGCTTCGCCGCCACCTTCGCCAAGAACGGCTCGCCGGAAATCCAGGTCGAGGCGCTTCTCGGCGGCGAGCCCGACCGCGAGGCCGAGGGCCCGAAGGGCTTCAAGAGCCCCCGCGCCGCCCGCCACGAGCGCGAAGCCGGCAAGAAGCCGCCGCAGCGCCGTCCGCGCTGAACGCTTCTTCTCTCCCTCGTCCCGTGTGCGGCTACGGCATTCCCGCATGTCGCGGGTTGCGCTGTCCTCCCCTCCTCCCCCTTGTGGGGAGGAGTTGGAGGTGGGGGTGGTTGGGTGACCCTCGACCGGCAGAGGCTAGCGGCGCCCCCCCCACTCCTGACCTCTCTCCACAAGGGGGAGAGGGACGCCGTCTGCTTGTCAAAGCAGAGGTATGAAGCCAGCCGCTCAAGGGGAAAGAGCAGTACCGGCGAGCCCGCTCCGTCACTCGAACGACGCCGTGACGAACCGGTCCATCTCGTTCGCGGGCCGGTAGGGCTCCCGGCGCAGGGTCACGGAGCGTCCCGTGAAATCCGGGTCGTCCTCCCGCACCGCCTGGACCTTGCCGTCCGGTGAGACCCGGCTGAACGAGAAGAGCGAGACCGCGAGGTTGTCGAAGGCGGCTTCGGTGGACCGGAACCGGCCGGGGGCACCGTTCGCCCGCTCGAACAGCCGCAGCACCTCCCTCGCCGTCAGCGAGAAGACGCGCTCCTTCCAGACATGCGTCTCGGCATGCCGCGCCTCGACCGTCACGCCGTCCAATCGGCCGTCGCGGTATTCCAGAAGGATCGGCGTGCGGTCCTTCTCGAGGTTCTGCCGGTCCAGGCTCACCAGATCGGTGGCGGCTTGCCTCATGGCCGAGATGTCGGCCGCCGACAGGGATGGACCCAGCTCGGCGATCATGGCGTCCACATCGGCGGCGGCCTGCGCACCTCGGATGAGCGGCGAGGGCGAACCGTAGACCGGGTCCGCCACCGCCGCGACCTCCTCCGGCGTGAGGCCGAAGACGAGGCGACCGATCCCGATACGAGGCGCCACCAGCCAGTCGGGATTCATGACGGTCCCCTGGCGACCAAGCGGATCGGCGAGGGCCGAGGCTGCCGCGAGGAGACAGGCCAGGACTGCCATGCACCGTCGCATGGCTCGCCCGTCAGAACTGGTTCGGCAAGTTTTTCACGGCGTTGCCGAGGGCTTCCACGCTCTCGGCGATCTTGCGGCCGGCCGGGGCGAGGGACGGCACCTTCAGGCCGAAGATCTCGCTCTGTTCGGGTTCCGGCGCGGCGGCGGGGGCCGCTGCGGGTTCGGCGTTGGCCTCCTGCACGGGCTTGGCCGCCTTGACCGGCTTGGGCTTTGCCGCCGCCACGCTGGGCTTGGCGGCGGCGGGTTTCGCCACGACGCTGGCGGCGGGCTTGACCGGCTCGGCCTTGGTCCGGGCGGGCTCGGCGGGAAGCGACGCGAAACTGATCTCGGCCGAGCGAGCCTTGATCGTCTGGGCCGCGCTCGGGGCGATCACGGCGGCGACGCGGTTCGGCACGATGGGCGAGAGCGCGTTGGGCGGCAGGGCGAGACTCACCGGCTCGATCGGCGGCAATGCCTTCGAGCGCGGCACTTCGGCCTTGACGACGGGGGGAACGGGCGTCGCCGCCGCCAGCGTCACCGGAGCTTCGACCGTCGCGGGCGCTTCGACCTTGGCAGCGGCTTCGACCTTGGCAGCGGCCTGGACCGATGCGGGGCTCTGGACCTTCGCAGACGTCTCGGCCGTCGCCGGCTCCTCGACGAGGGCACGCCTTTCCACGAGTTGGATACCGGGATCACGGGGCGGCACGGACGATCCGGTGGCCGAGGCCAGGGCCGGCACGCCGTCGCGCAGGTCGGGCCAATCGGCGGCTTTGGCTTGGGGGCCTTGCGCCTTCTGCATCTGGTAGAGGTTCGGCCGCACCACCTGCGGGCCGGCGAGGCTGCCCATCGCCGAATAGGCCGCGTAGGACAGGCCGGCCACGGCCACGCAGCCGAGCGTCCCGAGGGCGATCATGCGACCGCGTGCGGCGGGCTTCGCCACGGGCTTCACCGGCCGCGCCAGTGCCGGCTTGGCCGGAGCGGGCTTGGCAGGAGCCGGCTTGGCAGGAGCCGGCCCGCGGGAGCCGGTGTCGCGCCTTTCGCTCGGGTCGATGGCAACCTGCATCATCGGGCGAGTTCTCTAGCAATGCTCGAAAAAAACGTTTGACCGTCACGGAATCGCGACGGCGTAGTGCCGACGTGAGGCCGACATTCGGGCACAAAGATGTCCTCGGACACCTCGCCAGTCACGCCCGTGTCGTCGCTCACATGAATCTCGATAAAGCATTGTCGCTTAACGCTCGGTATCCGGCGAGGACTTGAGGCCGGAGGCCATTTCCAGATGGCCTTGCGGCGGGGAGAAAGGAGCGCGGTGCGCGCCGTTCCGGATGCGCGCATTCCAAGCGGATGGGATATCGCTACAAGCGCGACGCCGCCCCCGATCCATCCCGGTACGATCGACGATGACCCTGTCTCCCCCAGGCCCTCCCCCCGTGGAAACCGCGAGTGGCGCCTCGCGACGCCCGACCTGGGCCGCCCTGCCGACGCGGGCACGCCTCGTCGTCCTCGTCCTCGCCATCGACCTCCTGGCCGCCCTCGTCTCCTTCAGCCTGATCGTGGTGAACGCCCGCTCGGCGGTGGAGGTGGAGATGAAGGCGGCTTTGGCCAATATCGAGCTGATCGTCTCCGATACGATCGGTCTCGCCCAGTCCGATTCGCCCGCGCGCCTGCTCCAGACCCTGGAACTGCGCGTCCAGGGGCTTCGCCACGTCCGGGTGGCGGTGTTCGATGCAGAGGGGCGCAAGGTGGCCCTCGCCAATCCCCGCCCCCGCCGCGAGACCCATCTGGCGCCGCGCTGGTTCGCCGAGCTGATCGCCCCGACGCCGCAGCGGGACGACCTGCCCATCGTGGCGCAGGAGCAGCGGATCGGCACCGCCCTCATCACCACGGAGCCCCTCGACGAGATCGACGAGGTCTGGGGCTATACCGTCTCCCTCTCGCTGGCGAGCCTGTGCCTCAATCTCGGCCTGCTCGGCGCCCTCTACATCGCCTTCGGCCGGGTCCTCGCCCCCCTGACCCAGCTCGCCGACGGGCTGACCCAACTGGAGCGGCACGATTACACCGCGCGGCTCGACCCGCCGGCCTCGCGGGAACTCTCCGTCATCGCCGAGCGCTTCAACAGCGTGGCCGGGGCGCTCGCCGAGGCCCGCGCCGCGAACGGCCGCCTCAACCGGCAGCTTCTCACCGCCCAGGACGACGAGCGGCGCCGCACGGCCCTGGAGCTCCACGACGAGTTCGGCCCCTGCCTCTTCGCCCTGGAGGCGAACGCCGCCTCGGTGACGCGGATGGCGCAGGGCGCCACCGAGCCCGACCGCAGCAAGCTCGCCGCCCGCGCCGAGGAGATCAGCGCCATCGTCGGTCAGGTCCAGGGCCTCAACCGCGACCTCCTCAACCGCCTGCGCCCGCACGCCCTCGGGCAGGTGCCGCTCGCCGAGTGCCTGCAGCTGCTCCTGCGCAACTTCCGCAGCCGCCATCCGGGGACGACGTTCTCGGGGACGTTCACCGATCTCGCCCGCGGCTACGGCGACCTCATCGATCTCACGGTGTTCCGCTGCATCCAGGAGAGCATGACCAACGCCGTGCGCCATGGCGCGGCCCGCACCGTGACGGTGGAAGCGAGCGAGCGCGCGGCCGCCGACGAGCTCCGCCTCGTCATCCGCGACGACGGCACCGGCCTGCCCGCCGACCACGGCACCCCATCCGCCAGCCTCGATGGCGGGTTTCGCGGCGGAATGGGTTTATCGGGGATGCGGGAGCGCGTGGAAGCGCTCAGCGGCACATTTCGGCTTGACAATGCGGCGCCGGGGACGGTTGTCCGGATAGCGATACCGCTCGATCCCGAGCGGGCCGAGGACACGAGCCCGATCGTTCCCGCATGAACGCGTTCACACCGACATCGACCCAGGCGCCCGTCCTCGTGATCGACGATCATCCGATCGTCCTCCAGGGCTGCCGCCGCGTCCTCGAAGACGCCGGAATCGAGCGGATCGCCGAGGCCACCAGCACGGTGGCCGGCTATCGCCTGTTCTTCCGCCTGCGCCCGTCGATGGTGATCTGCGACCTGACCTTCCAGGGCAGCGGGCTCGCGGGCCTCGATCTCATCCGCCGGATGCGCAGCGCCTCGCCCGGCATCCGCATCCTCGTCTTCAGCATGCACAACGACCCGGTGATCGTCTCGCGGGCGCTGGAGGCCGGGGCGCTGGGCTATGTGCTGAAGGACCACGCCTCGGTCGAATTGTTCGAGGCGTTCGAGAAGGTCCGTTCCGGCCAGGTCTATCTCGACCGACGTCTGGCCACCGAGGTCGCCATGCTGCGCACCGACCCGCGCCGCACGCCCGAAAGCCAGTTGACCCCGCGCGAGCAGCAGATCCTCACCCGCCTCGCCCAGGGCAAGTCCTACGGCGCCATCGCGAGCGACCTGTCGGTGAGCTACAAGACCGTCACCAACGCCTGCTCGCAGATGCGCCAGAAGCTCGGCGTGCGGACGCTGGCCGAACTCATCCACGTGGCCGTGACCCAGGCGCAGCGGCAGGGCTGAGCCGCGTCGCCGTCGTGACGGCGCGGGTGCCGGATGGTCAGCCCAGCCCACCCATCTCCCGCACGATCCTCCATTCCTCCTCCGTCACCGGCTGCACCGACAGGCGGGAATTGTTGGCGAGCACCATCGCCTTCAGGCGCGGCTCGGCCTTGATCGCCTCCAGGGTCACCGGCTTCTTCAGCGGCTCGATGGCCCGCAGGTCGACCATGCCGAACCGGCCGGTCGGGTCGGTGTCGTCGGGATAGTAGGGCCGGATCACCTCGACGATCCCCACCACCGCCTTGCCCTCGTTGGAATGGTAGAAGAAGCCGCGCTCGCCCACCTGCATCGCCATGAGGTTGAGCTTGGCCACGTGGTTGCGCACCCCGTTCCAGGGCGTGCCGTGCTCCCCCGCCTCGACCTGCTGGTCCCAGGACCAGGTCTTGGGTTCGGATTTGTAGAGCCAGTACGCCATCGGTCGCCTTTTCGATCGTCGCGCCTCCTTAGCGCGGGAAAGCGTGGCCGTCAGGCGTCGCGGAGGGTCGATCCCCAGTAGCGCAGGCTGTCCTGGTTGATGGGCGAGCCGGCTTGTGCGTTGCGCGCGGTCACGAAGGCGTGGAACGCCTCCGCTTCGGCGGGACCGAGGAGGAGGCGGATCGCGGTGAGAATCCGGGTGATGCGCAGGTGGTTGTGGTCGTAGGGGCGGAGCCAGCCGTCGGTGCGGGTATAGAAGAGCCGCATCCGCGCGAGTGCCGAGCGCAGACCCGCTCGCGCGGTCTCGTCGGCGCGGATCGCCTCGGCCTCGTCCTGCCCGAGCACCGGGGCGCCCGGCACCGCGCGGCTGGCCTCGGCCAGGGGAAAGCACCATTGGATGTAGTCGTGGACGCCCTCGATCCGCGCATCGTCGAAGGCGAGGATGTCGGCGAGGCTGCGACGCGCGCCGTCGCGCCCGTGACCGGCAAGGTAAGCGTGGATCGGCCCCGTGCTCATTCGGCTTCCCGCTTGAGGGGGCGGGCGAGGAGACCCGCCACCACGGCGTCGACGCTCGCTTCCCCGGAGACGATGGCGGCCACGGCCTCGGCCACCGGCATCTCCACCGCGTTGCGGCGCGCCAGGGCGATGAGGGCGGCGGCGGTGAAGGCGCCTTCCGCGAGCTTGCCGCCGGAGGCTTCCTCCGGGGTGGCTCCCGCGCCGAGGCGCTGGCCGAAGGCGAAGTTGCGCGATTGCGGCGAGGAGGCGGTGAGCACGAGATCGCCGAGGCCGGACAAGCCCATCAGCGTCTCGGGCCGCCCGCCATAGGCGCGGGCAAAGCGCATGAGCTCGGCGAAGGCCCGCGCGATCAGGGCGGCGCGGGCGCTCTCGCCGAGGCCGCGCCCCGCGACGATGCCGGAGGCGATGGCGAGGACGTTCTTGCCCGCCCCCCCGATCTCGACGCCGCGCACGTCGTCGGTGTGGTAGACGCGCAGAGCCGGGCCGGACAGGGCGGCGGCGAGGCGGCCGGCCAGATCGCCGTCCCCGGCGGCCAGGGTCACGGCGGTGGGCAGGTTGCGGGCGACATCCGCCGCGAAGCTCGGGCCGGACAGGACCGCCACCGACGCGCCGGGCATCGCCTCGGCGGCCACCGCGCTCATGAAGGCGTCGCTGCCGCGCTCGATTCCCTTGGCGCAGAGCACGATGGCCGCCTGCGGATCGATGGACGGGCGGAGATTTTCCAGAACGCTCCGCAGGGTCTGGGCGGGCGTCACCAGCAGGACGATGCCCGCCCCGGCGAGATCGCGCGCTTCGCCGGTGGCGCGGATGCCGTCGTGCAGCGTCACCCCGGGCAGGTAGCGGGCGTTCTCGCGGCTGGCCTGAAGCCGTGCGGCGGCCTCCCCGTCGCGCAGCCACAGGGTCACGGGCCGCCCCGTGGCCGCCGCCGCGTTGGCCAGCGCCGTTCCCCAGGCGCCGCCGCCCACCACCGCAATCCGGTCGCTCATGATCGATGATCCTCTGGCGCCTGGTTCCCCTCTGCGAACGCCCCCTCCGCCGAGAGGCGATAGAGCACGTGCGGCTGGAGGGGGTGGTCCGCCGGCAGGGCGGGATGGAGGAAGTCCTCCGAGAAAGCCATGCCGAGCCGCTCCATGACCCGCCGGGAGGGTGTGTTGCCGGTGGCCGTGAAGGCGACCACCGCCGGCACGCCGCAGCGCCCGAACAGGTCGGCGAGGGCGAGCCTCGCGGCTCGCGTGGCGAGACCACGCCCCCAGGCGGACCGGGCGAGGCGCCAGCCGATCTCCACCACGGAGCCGGCGACGTCCCCGCCCGCGAACGGCATCGGCCGGATCAACCGCATGGCGCCGACGAAGCCGACGAAGCCCTCCCCCGGCAGCTCCACCGCCCAGGGTCCGAACCCGTCGGACTCGAAGCGCCGGTCGATGGCGCGCGCCTCGATCAGGCTCTCGCTCCGGTTCTTGGTGGAGGGGAAATGCCGCATCACCTCCGGATCGGCATTGAGCGCGGCGAAGGGCGCGTCGTCGGCCCTGATCCAGCGCCGGAGGACGAAACCCTGCCCTGTGAGCGAGGCGGGGGTCGAGGTGGGGACCGCGCGCCCGATCTTGCCGCGCCAGGCGAGGGAGCGCCGGTTCAGGAGCCCGAGATCGGCCTTCGCCGCCAGCACCGCCTCGCCGAGATCGATGGCGAAGGCCAGTCGGTCGGGCGGCATGTTGGCCCAGGCCGGCGGGGCGACGCTCTCGCGCCAGGGGCCGCCGCAGGCATTGTCGAGAAGGATGCGCGCGAAGCAATGATCGACGCGCACCGGCCATTCCGGCCGGGCACGGGCGGCCTGGGGAAGCCGCCGGTCGACGAGGTCGCGCCAGCGCCTCTGCAGGGCGACGGGCGGCACGGTCCCTGTCAAAACACCCTCAGGCAACCGCCGCCGCCTCGGCGAAGGGCCAGCGGGCGCGGGCGGGCGCGGTAAGATCGTCCACGAGGCCGAGGCGCAAGCGCTCGATCCCCGCCCAGGCGATCATCGCGCCGTTATCGCCGCAGAGGGAGAGGGGTGGGGCCACGAAAGTGAGGCCGGCCTCGTTGGCCTGTGTCGTCAGCGCACGCCGGATCGCGCCGTTGGCCGCGACCCCGCCGGCGGCGACGAGGGCGGTCGGATGGCCCGCGATGGAGCCGAATTCGCGCAGGGCGACACGGACCCGGTCCACCACCACGTCCACCACCGCCGCCTGGAAACTGGCGCAGAGATCGGCCACATCGGCGCCGGAGAGCGGGGCCAGCCGCTCGGCCTCGATCCGCAGGGCGGTCTTGAGGCCGGAGAGGGAGAAGTTCGGCTCGCGGCGGCCGAGCATGGGGCGCGGCAGGGCGAACCGCTCGGGATTGCCGGTCTCGGCCATGCGCTCGACCTCGGGGCCGCCCGGATAGCCGAGGCCCAGGAGCTTGGCCACCTTGTCGAACGCCTCGCCGATGGCATCGTCCACGGTGGTGCCGAGGCGGACGTAATCGCCGACCCCCTTCACCGCCACGAGCTGCGTGTGCCCGCCAGAGGCGAGCAGCAGCAGATAGGGGAAGCCGATGCCGTCGGTGAGCCGGGCCGTCAGCGCATGCGCCTCCAGATGGTTCACCGCGATGAGGGGCTTTCGCGCCACCAGCGACAGGGTCTTGGCGGTGACGAGGCCGATCAGCACCCCGCCGATCAGGCCCGGCCCCGCCGCCACGGCGATACCGTCCACCTGCGACAGCGTCATCCCGGCCGTGTCGAGGGCGCGGGCCACGAGGCGGTCGAGGACCTCCACATGGGCGCGGGCCGCGATCTCGGGCACGACGCCGCCATAGGCCGCGTGTTCGGCGATCTGGCTCAGCACTTCGTTGGAGAGGATGCGGCCGCGCCCATCCTCGCCCGGCATGACGATCGAGGCGGCCGTCTCGTCGCAGGTCGTTTCGATGCCGAGGACGTTCATGGCGATGCTTTGGACTTTACGGAAACGGAGGTCTCCACCCTAGCCGGGCATGGCGCCCGAGGGCAACGATGGGCACCCGCCGAGGAGACGTGTCATCGAAGCGGCTTGCCAACGCCTCGGCGACGGGCGAATCCGGGGCGATGGTGGCGATGCGGATATGGATCGCGCGGCCCGAGCCGGGGGCCAAGCGCACGGCCGGGCGGCTCGCCGCTTTGGGCTACGAGCCTCTGGTGGCGCCGGTCCTCGTGGTGGAGGCGACCGGTGCGCCCCTGCCTCCGGGCGTCTTCGACGGCATTCTCGTCACCAGCGCGAACGCGCTTCGGCAAGCCTCGCAGTGGCGGCCGATACACCACCTCCCCGTCTTCGCGGTAGGCGTGCGCACGGCGGCATTGGCGCGCGAATGCGGGTTCGTCTCCGTGAAGACGGCGGATGGCAACGCCGCCGATCTCGTCGACCTCGTGGTGCGGGAGGCCGCGCCGGGAGCCTCGCTCCTGCATCTGGCGGGCGAGGACCGCAAGGCGGAGCCGGCGGCGTCCCTGACCCGAGCGGGGTTCCGGGTGACGACCCACATCGCCTATGGGGCGCGACCGGTCGCCTCGCTGCCGACCGTCGTGGCGACGGCGCTCGGCCCCCCCTCCACCCTGACAGGCATGCTGCACTACTCACGAAGAAGCGCGGCCACGGCTTGCGAACTCGCTTGGCAAGCGGGATATGGCGGAGCTTTCGCGGCGCTCAGGCATTACTGCTTGTCGGCGGACGTGGCGGTTCCCCTGGCCCAGGCCGGGATCGCCCCCCATTTCGTCGCGGAACAGGCCAACGAGGTATCACTTCTCGCGGGTCTGACATCAGGTTTCCGACAAGCGGTCTCGCCGAGGCCGCAGCCTCGGTGTTAGGACGAACGCATACGCTGTGACCGCAGGGCGGCAGACCGAGCGCGACACGCGCCGGGGGTGCTTCATGCGGCAGACGCAAGTCGGGAAGGGAGCAAGACGCCCGTGAATCCATCCAACAGCGACGGAAAAGGTCCGGGAACTCCGACGGGGCCGAACGGCCCCAAGCCAGAAGCAGGCAAGCCCGAGACGGCCAAGCCTGAGACGGCCAAGCCCGTCACGACGACTCCCGGCTCCACGACGCTCGGTGCCACGCCCCCCGGCGCGACCAATCCCGGTGCGGTCAAGCCGTCGACGCAGCCTGCGGCATCGCCGTCTCAGCCGGTCCGGACCGATGCACTCAAGCCCGCCGTGCCGCCGGTCTCGACGGCTCCCAAGCCTCCCGAAGGCAAGCCTCTGGAAGCCAAGCCCCCGGAAGCAAAGCCGGGCGATACGAAGCCCGATGCCGCGAAGGCGGCTGCTCTCCAGAACGAGCCCGTCAAATCCGATCCGCCCAAGCCGGCGGCATCGCCCTTCGACGCCGGCAAGGCCGGTGGTCTCAAATCCGAGCCCGCCAAATCCGAGCCTCCCAAGGCTGAGCCGTTCAAGTCCGAGCCGCCCAAGGCCGCCGGTCCGGGCGCTGCGGGCGCGAATCCGTCTTCCATGAGGACCGACCCGCCGAAGACCGGCGCATCCGGCAGCGGCGCTCAGTCCATGCCGTCGAAGGCGGATCTCACCGATGGGCCGATCATCGACCTGAAGGCCAAGCGGGTTCCCGATCCGGCCGAGGCCGCGAAGACCGGTTCCGCGTCGAGCGCGACGAAGCCGTCCGGGTCCGGCACTTTCACCACGAGCGCGGACAAGGCCTCCTCCCCGTCGGATGCCAAGCCCACTGGCTCCGATACCAAGCCCGCCGGCTCCGATACCAAGCCCGCCGGCTCGACGACGCCCAAGATCGGTCCGGCCGTTGCCGCGACCGAACCCAAGCGCGGCGGGGCCGGCTTCGGCTCGGTGGCGGCGGCGGGGCTCCTCGGCGGCGTGATCGGCGCGGGCCTGCTCTTTGCCGTCGAGCGTTCCGGTGCCCTTGGGGTCGCTGACGACGGGCGCATCGCCGCCCTCGACCAGAAGATCGCGACGCTCGCGCCGAAGGACGCCCTTGCCGCCCTCGACAGACGCATCGGGGCCAACGAGGCCACCCTGAAGCCGCTGCCGGAGGCAATTCGCTCCGCCGATGCGGCCGCCAAGGACGCGTTACAGAAGGCGGGTTCCGCCTCGGCGAGCCCGCCGGCCGATGGGTCTGCCCCCGCGGCGGCCTTGCCGCAGGATCTCGTCGCCCGCCTCGACGGGCTCGACCAGCGCGTCGCCGCCCTGCAGGAAGAGCCCGGCCGCGACCAGTCCGGCAACGCCGCCCTCACCGCGATCTCGCCCCAGGCGCTGTCCGGCCTCGACGAGAGGCTGAAGGCCGTCGAGGGCAAGGTGGAGAATGCGGCCAAGCCCGCTGCCGACGATGCCCTGGCCAGCCAGGTCACCGCGCTGAAGGGTGACCTCGAGAAGAGGACCAAGGCGAGTTCGGAGGCGGACGAGGCCCTGACCCAGAAACTCGCCAGCCTCCAGCAAACCCTGGAAGCGCGGGTGAAGGCGGCCACGGAAGCGGTCCAGGCGGCGACGCAGGCGAGCCAGCAGGCGGTCGACGCCAACAAGACGCAGGCGGCGGAAGCGGCCAAGGGCGTCGAGCGGCTCCTCCAGGCCCAATCCGAGAAGATTGCCGGCCTCGACAAGGCCGTGGCCATCCGTGCGGAGGCCTCCACCGTCCAGGCCGCCATGCGGGTCGTGGCGGCGGATCGCATCGTCGGCGCGCTGAACACCGGCTCGCCCTATGCCGATGCGCTGGCGGCCCTGCGCAGTTCCGAGCCGGGTGATCCGGCGCGGCTTACCGCCGTCGCGGCCTTCGCCGACAAGGGCGCCCCGACGGCGCGGAGTCTGGCGGCCGAGTTCCGTCCCATCGCCGAGCGGATCGCCGCGATCCGCAAGGCGGCCCAGGCGAAGTCGGTGGCCGAGACCGGCGACATCAAGCAGCGCCTGATGAGCATGGCCGAATCCATCGTCCAGGTCCGCAAGGTCGACGCTCCCGCCGCCCCCGGCGAGGCCGCGGCCGAGGACGCCGTGCCGAAGGTGCAGGATGCCCTGGATCGCGGCGCCATCGCCGAGGCGGCCAAGGCTTTCGCCGGCCTGCCCGAGGATGTGCGCGCGCAGTTCGGCGAGTTCGGCACCAAGCTCGCCTCGCGCGCCGCGGCGGGTGATGCCGCGCAGGCACTGCTGGCGGATGCGTTCAAGGCGCTGCCCTCCACCGGCGCCGCCCGGTGAGGATCGCCCCTCCGGTTCGGCCGTCCGGCATGCCGGGCGGCGGAACCTCGATCATCATCTGTGGGCGCGGCGCGCCCGCCCTTCCCGATACGCGCGTCCCCTCCCCGGCCGACGCCACCTTCCGGAGTTCGTGATCCCATGTGGCGCGCCCTCGCCTTCCTAGCCCTTCTCGCCCTCGCCGCCTTCGGGGCGACGTGGATCGCCGACCGCCCCGGCACGGTCACCATCGTCTGGAACGGCTACGAGCTCGCCACCAGTCTCGCCATCGCCCTGATCGGCGTGTTCATCGCCGCCATCGTCATCGGCTTCGTCTGGGCCATCGTGCGGGGCATCATCACCCTGCCGGAGACGCTGGTCCGGGGTTCCAAGGAGCGGCGCCGGGCCAAGGGCTTCTCGGCCCTCTCGCGCGGCATGGTCGCGGTCGGCTCGGGCGACCCGCTCGCGGCACGGCGCCATGCCAGCGATGCCGAGCGCCTGCTCGGCGCGGAGCCCCTGGCGCTCCTGCTGAAAGCGCAGGCGGCGCAGATCTCCGGCGACCGCGAGGCGGCGGAACACGCGTTCCAGCGCATGGCCAACGACCCCGAAACGCGGGTGCTGGGCCTGCGCGGTCTCTTCGTCGAAGCCCGCCGCCGCGAGGACGACGTCGCTGCCCGCGCCTATGCCGCGGAGGCCGCACGCCTCGCCCCCAGCGTCACCTGGGCCAACGAGGCCATGCTCGAGGCGCAATGCGCCGATGGCGATTGGAGCGGTGCCGTGCAGACGGTGGAGCGCCGCGCCTCCTCGGGCCTCATCGAGAAGGGGCTCGCCCGCCGCCAGCGCGCCGTGCTCCTCACCGCCGCCGCACAGACCCGCGAGGCGGGTGAACCCGAGGCGGCGACGCAGCGCGCCCTCGACGCGGTGAAGCTGGCGCCGGACCTCGTCCCCGCCGCCTGCGTCGCCGGACGCCTTCTGGCGCGGCGCGGCGACCTGAAGAAGGCCGCCAAGATCGTCGAGGCGGCCTGGCGCGCCAATCCCCACCCGGATCTCGCCAAGGTCTATCTCGGCCTGCGTGTCGGCGATTCCGTGCGCGACCGGCTCGCCCGGGCGGAAAACCTGGCCCGGATCTCCACCTGGCATCCCGAAGCCCGCCTCGCTCTGGCGCAGGCGGCCCTGGAAGCGCAGGAATTCGGCAAGGCCCGCGAGGCCCTGTCGCCTCTCATGGCGGACCGCCCCACGGTGCGCGCCTGCCTGACCATGGCGAAGGTCGAGGAAGCCGAGCACGGTGCCGGCTCCGGCCGGGCGCGCGAATGGCTGGCCCGCGCCGCCCATGCCCCGCGCGATCCCATGTGGATCGCCGACGGCGTCGCTTCCGAGCGCTGGGCGCCGGTCTCGCCCGTCACCGGCCATCTCGACGCCTTCGTCTGGAAGGCACCCACCGAGCTGCTCGAAGGCCCGTCGGGCAACGACGTGACCGGCGACCTCGACGACGGGGACGACCGCAGCCAGCCGGCGCTCGCGACCTCGATTCCGGGCACGGAGATGCCGGCCCCGGTGAGTGCACCCGTGGCCGCGCCGACGAAGCCCGCCGAACCGACGGCCGTGAACGGGGCCAAGATGGTCTCGGCCCCCTCCGCGCCGTCAACCGGACCGATGGCGCCGGGCGCCGCGACACCGGTGGTGTTCCCGCCGCCGAAGGGATCGGATTCCACGGCCGAGACCAAGGCCCGGCTGGTCGGCTGATCCCGCAATGGGGCAAGAAGGGCGCCGCCGCGGCGGCGCCCTTTAAAGGTCGGTTCACGCAAGCTCGCTAAAGCTGTGTCCAGCGAGTTCTGCGTAAACGAAGTGCCATGTCCCCATCTCTCGACGATGCGCCGGACTTCTCCGGCCTGATCGAACTGTCGCGTCTCGGTGACCTCGATCTGAAACCAGTCATCCTCCGGGTGCAGACCGATCTGTTCCTCACCGCCTCGGTGCGGGACCGGAAGACGGTGGAGGCGTTCGAATCCCTCGCCGGCGGTCTGATCCCCACCGTCGACGACGAGACGGCGGAGATCGTGGCGCGCAAGCTGGCGCCCTTCCCCGCGACCCCGCAATCCGTGCTCGCGGCGCTCGCCGCGCGCGGTGGCGAGATCCGGGATCTCATCATCGCGCAGGCGCCGGACCTCTCGGCCCGCGTGATCGAAGCCGCCCTCGCCGACGGCTCCGACATCGCCGCCGCCATCGCCCGCAGGGCCGATCTGAGCCGCAGCCTCATCGAGGAAATGGCCTCGCGCGACGTGGCCGCCATCGATCTCGCTCTCGCCGAGAACTGGCAGCTCGCCCTTCAGGGCACCACCATCGCCCTCCTCGTCGGCCGCGCGCGGACGAAGCCCGACCTGGCCCAGGCGCTTCTCGCCAGACCGGATCTCGCCCCGGGGGATCTGGCACCGCTGTTCCTCTTCGCCGACGAAGAATTGCGCGAGGCGATCGGCCGGGCGGTCGGTTCGCGCGCGGCTCTTCGGCCGTCGCCCCCCATGCCGCGCGAGGCGGGCGCCGTCCTCACCGGTTTCTCGGGCAGGAACGATGTGGCCGGCTTCGTCGCGGCCCTCGCCGAGATGCTCGGCCTCCAGCGCAACTTCCTCGGCGCGACACCGGACCCGAGCCAGCGCTACGAACTCCTCACCCTCGCGCTTCGCGCGGCGGGATTGCATGAAGAGGAGGCAGTGTATGTCTTCCTGACCCTCAACGAGACCGTGGCTCGCTCGGTGGACCGGGTCTACGACCTGGTGAAACTGTTCCGCACCATCCCCAGCGGCGCGGCCCGCGACCTTCTCAGCGCGGTCCTCGACAAGCCGCTGCCCGAGCGGCTCAACGGCGGCACTGCCCACCAGCCCTACACCGCCCCCGATGCGGTCCGCCCGCGCATGGCGCCGGCCGCCGCAGAGCGTGCGCCGCTTCGCCCTGCCCTTCCCGGCCGCGTGAGGCAATCGGCGTCGAACTGACCCTCGCCGGGGCCTCGCCTCGTCCTATTCGGCGAGATCGAGGTGGTGGCGGCCCTGGCGGTCGTCGATCTCGACGATCCAGAGATCGTCGTCGAAGCGCAGTTCCTTGCCGAGGCGGAGCTCGACATCGGGCGGCGAGGCTTCGCTCATCAGCCGGACGAAGCTGCGATCGGCCCCGTCCCCGGTATCGACGAGGGATTGCGGGGCCGGACCATAGAGATCGGCCCGGCCATCCAGGCGATCGACCTTCACGAAGATCGCCCCCGCCTCTGGCGCGCCGCGCCGACGCTGCACCGCGTCGATCCCCTCGACGGCAAGACGGCGGAGATGGGCGGAGACCCAGAAATCGGAGCGCAGGCGAGGCATGGCCCGCCTATAGCACCGAAGGCGTGGCGCGGGGACCGGCCTCAAAGAGAGCCGAAAGGTGGACCCGATCCGACCTTCGGTACCGTCCGGTATTTCTTCAATCTCAGTCACCGTGATGGGATCGCGGCGCCCGGCTCCCTCGCCCTTCGTTGAGCTCTGAGCTTTCGCGGTCTATGCAGACCCCATGGACCTCCAAGTTTCCGCGAGTCGCTCACCGGCTCCCATCGCCTGCAAGCTGCCGCTTTACGGGAAGGCGGCGCCGTTCCTGCCCATGAGCCGCGCCGAGATGGACGCGCTCGGGTGGGATGCCTGCGACATCATCCTGGTGACGGGTGACGCCTATGTCGATCATCCGAGCTTCGGGATGGCGATCATCGGCCGGCTGCTCGAATCGCAAGGGTTCCGGGTCGGCATCATCGCCCAGCCCGACTGGCAATCGGCGGAGCCGTTCAAGGCGCTCGGCCGGCCGAGGGTGTTCTTCGGCGTCACCGGCGGCAATCTCGATTCGATGGTGAACCGCTACACGGCGGATCGTCGCCTGCGAAGCGACGACGCCTACACGGCGGGCGGACAAGGCGGCGCCCGCCCGGACCGCTGCACCATCGTCTACACGCAGCGCTGCCGCGAGGCCTACAAGGACGTGCCGATCGTCCTCGGCGGCATCGAGGCGTCCCTGCGCCGCATCGCCCATTACGATTACTGGTCCGACAAGGTGCGCCGCTCGATCCTGGCGGACGCGAAGGCCGACCTGCTGCTCTACGGCAATGCCGAGCGCGCCGTGGTCGAGGTGGCGAACCGCCTCGCCGCCGGCGCGGCGCCGCACGAGCTCGACTCGGTCCGGGGCGTCGCCCTGTTCCGCCGGGTGCCCGAGCACTATACCGAGCTGCCCGCCGACGATCTCGATTCGGCCGACGAGGCCGCCATGCGCCGCCCCGGCGAGACCGTGATCCGGCTTCCCGCCTACGACGAGGTCAAGGACGACAAGGAGGCCTATGCTCGCGCCTCGCGGGTGCTGCACCGGGAGGCCAATCCCGGCAACGCCCGTCCCCTCGTCCAGCGCCACGGCGACCGCGACCTGTGGCTGAACCCGCCGCCGATCCCGCTCTCCAGTGAGGAGATGGATGCGGTCTACGACCTGCCCTACGCCCGCGCGCCCCATCCCTCCTACGGCGACGCGAAGATCCCCGCCTGGGACATGATCAAGTTCTCGGTGACGATCATGCGCGGCTGCTTTGGCGGCTGCACGTTCTGCTCCATCACCGAGCACGAAGGCCGCGTCATCCAGAACCGCTCGGAGGGCTCGATCCTGCGCGAGATCGAACTGATCCGCGACAAGACGCCGGGTTTCACGGGGGTGATCTCCGACGTTGGTGGCCCCACGGCCAACATGTACCGGATGGCGTGCAAGGACCCGAAGATCGAGGCGGCGTGCCGCCTGCCGTCCTGCGTCTTCCCGGACATCTGCCCGAACCTGAACACCTCGCACGACGACCTGATCCGGCTCTATCGCAAGGTCCGCGAAGTGGAGGGCGTCAAGAAGGTGATGGTCGCCTCCGGCGTGCGCTACGATCTGGCGGTGCGAAGCCCCGAATACGTCGAGGAGCTCGTGACCCACCATGTCGGCGGCCGGCTGAAGATCGCCCCCGAGCACACCGAGCGCGGCCCCCTCGACCTGATGATGAAGCCGGGAATCGGCACCTACGACCGCTTCAAGGAGATGTTCGACGCCGCCGCCAAGAAAGCCGGCAAGAAATACTACCTGATCCCGTATTTCATCGCGGCGCATCCGGGCACGACCGACGAGGACATGATGAACCTCGCCGTCTGGCTCAAGAAGAACGACTATCGCGCCGATCAGGTCCAGACGTTCCTGCCCTCGCCCATGGCGACGGCCACGACCATGTATCACACCGAGATCAACCCGTTGCAGGGCGTGCGGCGCGGCGGCAGCGAGCCGGTGGACGCGATCAAGGGGATGCGGCAGCGCCGGCTGCACAAGGCGTTCCTGCGCTATCACGACCCCGAGAACTGGCCCCTGTTGCGCGAGGCGCTGCGGGCCATGGGCCGGGCGGACCTCATCGGGCCGAGGCCGGACCAGCTCATTCCGTCCTCGCAGCCGCCGGGAACGGGCTCGGGTAAGCCGGGAGGCCAGCCACGCCCCATGCGCCATCCGGGCGCGCCGCGCTTCACCACGAAGGGCGTGCCGCTGCGGAAATGACGGTCTCGCCCGTGCGATGGCCGGATGCGTTGAAAGGCTTTCGGGGTTCTGCGCGCTGAGGCGGACACACGGAAAGCCACTCGTCGTGGGCCTACGATATTCACGCATCTCGCGGACACCGCGGGTCCCCTTTCCTGGAAGGAGAGGTAGCCCGTCGCGCTTCACGTCGAACCCTCTTGGATAGGGGGAACCAGCATCGAGCAGATGTGTGTGTCCGGTAGCCTCACGGAGGCCGCGAGCCGCCTCCGAATGCCGGATTCCTTGCCCTACCCCTTGGTCGAACCGGCGCGCGAGGCGAGTTCGCGCAAGGTGCGACCGGCGGCGACGCCCTTGACCGGCAGCTTGCGGTCGCGCTCGAACTTCTCGATGGCCGCCCGTGTACCGGGGCCGAGGACACCGTCGGCAACGAGCGGTCCGTATCCGAGCTTCACCAGCGCCCGCTGCGCCTGCGCCACGGCCTGATCGGGTTTCGGCGTCACCGAGGCCGTGGTCTCCCCGGCCTTGATGATGTCGGCGATGACGTCGCGCTTGGTGGAGGGCGCGGCAGCCGCTGGCTTTGTGGCGGGTTTCGCCGCCTCGGTCGCCGGCACAGCCTTCGGTTCGGGAACCGTCTCCACCTTCGGCGCCTCGATCCGGCGCGGCGGGGCCTCCGCGAGCTTGACCGGCTCGGGCGACGGGCCGGCCGTGGACTTGGCGGCGGCAGTGCCTTTGCCGAGGGTCGGGAAGAGCGGCGCGGGGTGGCGTCCCCCCTGGTAGCCCAGCGCATTCATGGCCACGGCCGCCACCGCGCCGATGGCCACCACCGAGCCGAGCACTTCGCCGGGCCGGCGCAGGCAGAGCCGGCCGAAACTGCCGATGGCCGAGGCTACGCCGCGCAGCCAGCCGAAGGCGGGCCGGCGGGCGCGGGTCGAGGCGGGTTTCCGGCGCGGAGCGGCGGTCTGCGCGGCCCTGGTGGGAACGACGATCTCGCGCTGGTCGCGCTTCGGCAGCGGTTCGCGCATGGTCTATCCTCTCAAACGCAGAAAACGGCCCGACAGGTCGAGCCGAAAACGGGTCGGTGGCATCGCCGGGACGCAGGATCCGACGGTGAGCTGCGCACCTCGTCCCGGATGCCGGCTCCGGGACGAGGTACGCGTCGGGTTGCGGTGATCGGACAAGGGGCTCATCCGGCGCGCTGCATGGGAATGTAGCGCTCGCTCACCGCTTCGGGCGCGGGGTCGAACAGACCGATCGGGCGGCGCACCGGGACCACGATCCCCTCCGTGACCGGCAGGGGCACCGGGCGACGAACCCCCGTGCGGATCGGGGCCGGGGGAGCGCTGCTGGAGCCGCGCCGGCAATCGATCGGCAGCGTCACGGTCACGCTGGTGCCCTGGCGCTCGGCGCTCTCGATGGAGATGCTGCCGCCATGGAGGCCGACGAGCCCCTGCACCACCGAGAGACCGAGCCCGGTTCCCTCATGGGTCCGGTCGTATCCGCCGCCCGCCTGGAAGAACGGGGCGCCGATGCGGGGCAGGTCGTCGGCGCCGATGCCGATCCCCGTATCCGCCACCACGATGTCGAGATGCGACGCGCTTCGTCGCACGGAGACCTCGACCCGCCCGCCCGGCGCGGTGAATTTCACCGCGTTGGACAGGAGGTTGATGAGCACCTGCCGGCAGGCGCGCGCATCCGCCGTGATCTCGATGCCCGCAGCGTCGGTGCCGCGCACCAGGGTGATCCCGCCCTGATCGGCCCGCAGCTGCATCAGGTCGCAGCAGGTCCGCACCAGGGATCCGACATTCATCGTCTCGGGAACGTAATCGAAATTGCCGCTCTGGATGCGCGACATGTCGAGGAGCGCGTTGACCACGTCGAGGAGATGGCGCCCGGAACTGCCGATGATCTCGGCATATTCGCGGCTGCGCTCGGGGCCGAGGGTCATGGAGCTCTGGCCGGCGAGGACTTCCGAGAAGCCGATGATGGCGTTGAGCGGCGTGCGCAGCTCGTGGCTCACGGTGGCGAGGAAGCGGCTCTTCAGGTCGTCGGCGCGCTCGGCCTCGGCGCGAGCGTGCTCCAGCTCCTCCGCATGGCGACGGTGCTCGCTGACGTCGCGGGTCACGGCGACGACGCTCGACCCCTCGACCCCCGACTGGGTGCCGGCGATGCGGTGGGCCCGCATCTCGGCGAAGATCACCCGCGGCTCGCCTTCGGCGCGCAGGGCCGCCGGGTCGAGATGCAGGCGGAACTGGACGGTGGCCGGCATGCCGCTGGCAGCGACGTCGCTGATCGTCTGCAGAAGGGCCGGACGGTCCCCCACATGGACCCGGTCGAGGAGCCCGTGTCCGCGCAGGCGAACGGACTCGATGCCGACGAAGCGCGACGAGGAGGCGCTGGCTTCGATGACGCGACCGTTCCGGTCGTGCCAGGTGACGAGGTCGTCGATGGCCGAGAGCAGCATGCGGTCGCGCATCTCGTTGTCGCGCATCCGCGCGAGCCAGCGGCCCTCGTGGCGCAGATGCTCCATGGCCTGCGCGGCCACGTGACCGATGGCGGTGATGGCGAAGACCGGCATCGCCAGGGAGCGGGACAGGTCGAGGAGAGGCAGCGAGATGGCGCCGTGCGGCAGGAACGCCACCACCAGGGCGCCGATCATCGCGACGATGGCGGCGGCCAGCGTCGCCCGGCGCGAACCGGACACGACCGCTTCCAGCGGGATCGCCACCAGCCAGATCGCGGCGGCGGAGTTCACGCCGCCCGACATCAGGGCGAGGCAGACCACGAGGCCGGTGAGACCGGCCGACGAGATCGCATGGGCGATCCACAGGATCCCCGTCCGCGACAGGAACACGGCGGCGAAGACCGGCAGCATCAGGCTGGCGATGGCGAGGACTTCGAGGCCGGTGGGGACGCCCCGCCAGAGCAGGTAAGGCGGCAGGGCGGCCATCATTACGATCCCGGTCGCGAGGCGCGACACCAGGAACCGCTCGTGCCGGAACCGCACGGCATCGTCTTCGACCACCGACTCGTGGACGAGCCCGGCGAGCCGGAGATCGATCATGGAAGCCAGGCCGCTGTAGATACGCAATACGCACACGCACAGCGCGAAGTGCCTCGACGGCCGCTTCGTCGCCCCTTGCTGGACTTTGACTCGGGTTCGACTTGAACTCGACTGAGGCCAAACCTCGCAGACCGGACTTAAGCGAGTGTTGCGCAGACCCGACCGATTGTTCGCGGATGCTTTCCGGTCCGTAACCACGCCTATTCGGTGGACGGCCCCTTTCGGGGCACATCGCCCGCTATCCACAGGGCCGGGCACGACATGCCGGTTTGCAGGGGCATGGCGGCAAAGCCGCGTTCACCATGGTTCTGGATTTCAGGGCGTGCGTGAGAGGCGCTTTACGTTCTGCGCCGAGGCTCGGTCACAACGGGCCGCTCACGGCCGGCACCGAACCAACCCGGGACTTCCATGTCGTTCCTCATTCGCGCCTGCCTGGCGATCGGCATCCTCTCCTACCTCGCCGCCCATCGCGACGATCCGGGGCTCGCGGCGCGCCCGACGGCGCCGTCCGTGGAGAACACCGCCTCTCTCGCCTGGGACGCCCTGCCGAGCGATGTCCGCGAGAAGGCACTGCGCCAGGGTGCCGACGCCCTGGTCCAGAAGGTGGCGGGCTCCGTCGCGAGCGCGTCGCGCGACACGCTGGCGGAGGCCGATCGCCGCCCGGCCTGGCGCGGCGTGGACGAGCGCTGATCGGGGCGCGGGCGTCCGAAGCGGCCTGCCGCCCCGTCCGTCAGATCTCGTAGGACGCCGCCTGTCGCGCGCGCAGGACGTAGAGCGAACGGGGATCGAGGCGCAGGCGCGCGTTGGGGGGAAACAGCGCCTGTCCGGCCTGGACCATGCCCGTCGGCCGGGTGGTGTCGAAGACGACCATCCACGGCCCGCCGATGACCGGGGCCAGGGTGAAATCGATCGCCTCGTCGGCGGCGTTGATGAGGATCAGCAGGCGGTCCGCGCTCGGCAGGTCGTTGCCGATCTGCAT
Source organism: Methylobacterium sp. 88A (assembly GCF_000376345.1). Lineage (NCBI taxonomy): Bacteria > Pseudomonadati > Pseudomonadota > Alphaproteobacteria > Hyphomicrobiales > Methylobacteriaceae > Methylobacterium > Methylobacterium sp. 88A. The sequence continues at coordinate 648,578 of NZ_AQVT01000001.1, read as the reverse complement.
GCCGAAAGCCTGCCGGTGACCATCGCCCCAGGCCTCGTCGTCCATCTCCGCGCCGCAGGGCGAGAGCCAGTGGACGTCGCGCAGCGGCCCGTCCCCGATGACGGCGCCGGTGAGGAAGGTCAGGCGGCGCAGGGCCGGCTGGTCGCGGCGCAGGGCCGTGAGGTTGGCGACGAACGCCGTAAGGCCGGGGTCGGGATCGGTCTCCCAATCGAGCCAATTGACCGCGTTGTCCTGCGCATAGGCATTGTTGTTGCCGTTCTGGCTGCGCGACCGCTCGTCGCCGGCCAGAAGCATCGGCACGCCCTGGGCCAGGAAGGTCGTCGCCAGGAGATTGCGCTTCTGCCGCGCCCGCACGGCGAGGATCGCCGGATCCTCCGTCGGACCCTCGACGCCGTAGTTGCGGGAGAGGTTGTGGCCGTGGCCGTCGCGGTTGTCCTCGCCGTTGGCGTGGTTGTGCTTCTCCTCGTAGGCCACGACGTCGGCCAGGGTGTAGCCGTCATGGCTCGCCACGTAGTTGATGCTGGCGAGCGGCGACCGGCCGGAGCCGGCGAAGATTTCCCGCGAGCCGGACAGAACCTGCGTGAGCTTCGGCAGAATACCGTGATCGCCGCGCCAGAAGCCGCGCACACTGTCCCGGAACTGGTCGTTCCACTCGGCCCAACCGCGTGGATAGGCGCCGAGCTGGTAGCCGCCCATGCCGATATCCCACGGCTCCGCGATCATCTTGGCGCGGGAGAGGATCGGATCCTGGGCGATGGCCTGGAAGAAGGCGGCTTTGGCGGTGAAATCGTGCGGCGTGCGTCCGAGGCTGGTGGCGAGATCGAAACGGAACCCCGCGACGCCGTAGGCGGTCACCCAGTGCCGCAGGGAATCGAGGACGAGCTGCATCACCCTCGGGTGGTCGAGGTCGAGGGTGTTGCCGCACCCGGTGCAATCGATCTCCTGCCGCCGGTTCTCCGGGTTGAGCTTATAATAGCTGGCATTGTCGATGCCCCGGAACGACAGGGTCGGTCCGGTATGATCGGCTTCGCAGGTATGGTTGTAGACGACGTCGAGGATGACCTCGATCTCGGCCGCGGCGAGTTCGCGGATCGCCGCCTTGAGACCGCCGGTCCCGGCCGCCCCGAGATAGCGCGGCTCCGGCGCGAAATAGCCGAGCGGCGAGTAGCCCCAGAAATTGACGAGCCCCTTCTCCACCAGGAACCGGTCGTCGGCGAAGGCCTGGATCGGGAGGAGCTCGATCGCCGTCACGCCCAGCTTCAACAGGTGCTCGACGATCGCCGGATGGGCCAGGGCGGCGTAGGTGCCGCGCTCCGCCTCCGGGATCGCCGGATGACGCTGGGTCAGCGCCTTCACGTGGGCCTCGTAGATCACCGTCTGGCCCATGGGCCGGCGGATGGGATTGAGCGCCAGATCCGGCAGGTCGGGCGCCGTCACCACCCCGCGCGGCATGAAGGTCGCGCTGTCGCGCCGGTCGATCTGGTCCTCCCGCTGGAGGCCGCGACGGTGCCCGTAGAGGGAATCGTGCCAGCGTATGCGACCCTGGATCTCGCGCGCATAGGGGTCGAGGACGAGCTTGGCCGGATTGAAGCGATGGCCGTTGGCGGGCTCCCACGGCCCATGGACCCGGTAGCCGTAGAGTTGGCCGGGGAACACGCCGCGCAGGTAGCCGTGCCAGACATCGTCGGTGCGGCAGGGCAGCGGGACGACACGGCTCTCATGGCGCTCGCCCGGCTCGAACAGGCACAGATCGACGCCGGTGGCGTTCTCCGAGAACAGCGCGAAATTGACACCCCGGCCGTCGAAATGCGCCCCGAGAGGCCCGGGCACGCCATCGTCGATGCCGATCATAGATGTCTTTCGCAGGTGCATCGGCTCGCTGAACGCGAGCCGGAAATCGGAACGGGGCTACGCAAGAACGATACCCCGGTCTCCCGCCCGCTGCCTATCCCGTCACGCTGCCGAGGGAAACAATCAGGCCCTCCCTGTCGTACCGACGGGGAGGAAACCGCTACTCGGCGGCGGCGGCCGCGCGGGGTGGCTCGCGTTCGATGGTCCGGAAATTCTCGAGGTCGGTGAGGAAATTGCGCGCCCACCAATCCACGTCTTCGCGGGTCATGCGGTCGACCATGGGCTTCCAGCGCTCGATCCGCTCGCCGCGCGGCATGTAGAGCGCCGTGCGGATCGCTTCCGCCACCTCGAACCGGTCGTAGGGATTGACCAGCAGGGCCTCGGGCAATTGCCGGGACGCGCCGGCGAATTTCGACAGGACGAGGACGCCCGGATCGTCCGCCGTCTGGGCGACGATGTATTCCTTGGCGACCAGGTTCATGCCGTCGCGCATGGGCGTCACGAGGCCGACGCGGGCGGCGCGATAGAGGCCCGCGAGGACAGGGCGCGGATAGGCCTTCGTCACGTACTGGATCGGGGTCCAGTTCGGCTCGCCGAGAGCGCCGTTGATCTCGCCGACGGTCTCGTTCACCTCGCGGCTGAGTTCCTCGTATTCCGGCACCTCGGTGCGGGATTTCGGCGTGATCTGGAGGTAGACGACGTTGCCGCGCTGGTCGGGATTCGAGGCGAAGAAGCGGTCCACCGCCTCCATCCGCTCGGGCACGCCCTTGGAGTAATCGAGCCGGTCGACGCCGATGAGGAGCTTGCGGGTGCGCAGGCCCGCCATGGTCTCGCGCACGGTCTTGTTGGCGCCGGCATTCTCCGCCGCCTCCTTGAACCCGGCGACATCGATGCCGATGGGGAAGCTGCGGATGCGGGTGCGGCGCCCGTCGACCATCAGCGAGCCGCCGCCGAGGGGGATCGCCCGCAGCTCGTCGATGAGGTTGCGCGAGAGGTTGTGCACGTCCGGGTCGGTCTGCAGGCCGATCAGGTCGTAATCGGCGATGCCGCGCAGGAGATCGTTGCTGGCGGGAAGCGTGTTGAACACGTCCGCGGCCGGCCAGGGGATGTGGTGGAAATAGCCGATGGGGTTGGCGATGCCGAGGCCGCGCAGCTCCGAGGCGAGCGGCAGCAAATGATAGTCGTGGACCCAGATGATGTCATCGGGCTCGATCAGCTTGGCGAGCGCCCGCGCGAAGATGCGGTTGACGCGCTGGTAGCCGGCATAATCCGAGCGGGAGAACGCGCCCAGGCCGAGCCGATAATGCATGATCGGCCAGAGGGCGCGGTTGGCGAACCCGCTGTAATATTCCCGGTGGTCCTGGGGCGAGAGATCGACGACGGCGTACTGGACACGCCCACGATCGATGAGCTCGGGCTCCTCGGACGGGTCCTCGACGACTTTGCCGCTCCACCCGAACCACAGACCCTCATAGGAGGTGAAGGCCTCCTTGACGGCGACCGCCAAGCCTCCGGCGGCAACGGATTTCCCGCTGTCCTCGGGGATGGCCACACGGTTCGATACGATGACAAGGCGTGCCACTCAGCGGGCTCCGGTCCTCAGCGTGCAGCGCACCAGGGGCGCGCCGGACAAGACATTCCGATGTTCAACGCGCGTAACGCGACCGTGATCCGTCCGATACAGCCACGTCTGTTCATATTCCGTCAGTCAGCCTAACCGACCGCATCGCCCACGGCCAGGGCAGGCAAGGACGAATGTCGGTTCCGCAGTGGATCACCCGACCCGTCCCCCGCCCGACGATGCCGGTCCATCGTCGGTTTTGCGACGCCGAACGGTCTTATGGGAAGGCGGCCCGGCGCGCATCGGCGGGGATGTCGCGGCCGGTCCCTCGCCCACCGTTCGACGATGAGCATTCCTTGCGGAACCGCGTCTGTTTCCATGGTGTTGAAGAGCCACAAGTGACACAGCCCACAAGTGATCGAGGAGTATGCGCGTGAACGCAAATCAACCCACTGGCCCGGCATCCGCGGCGAACGCCCCCGGGATCGGCTCCGGCGAGGCTGCTGCTCCGACCGGTGATTGGCGCGCGCTGAAGGGCGATGTCGAGGGCATCGCCGACGTGGCCGTCGAGCGCGGCCGGGGCTTCGTCGCCGCCGCGCGGGCCCAGGCCACCGACTATGCCGACCGCCGCAAGGGCGACGCCGCCCAGTCGGTGAACGATATCGCCCAGGGCTTGCGGGATTCGAGCAAGTCCTTCGAGGAGCAGCCGAACATCAAGGCGTTCTTCGACAGCGCCGCCGAGGGTCTCGAGCAGCTCGGCACCTCCATCGAGAACCGCAGCTTCGCCGAGTTCTACGACGAAGCGGAAGCCTTCGCCCGCCGCGCTCCCGTCGCCGTTGCCGTCGCGACCTTCGTGACCGGCTTCGTCGTCTCGCGCTTCATCAAGTCGTCGAGCATCGCGCCCCACCGCGATGCCCGCGACGCGTTCCGCAGCTAGGCCGGACGTCATGTCGAACGGCCCGCAATCCAGCATTCAAAGCCTCGTCGGCGATGCCCTGCGTGAGACCAGCGAACTCGCGCGCAAGGAAATGGCGCTCTTTCGCACCGAGATGACGAGCAACGTCCGGACGCTGTTCATCGGCCTCGCGCTGATGGTCGGCGCCGGCGTGTTCGGCGTCGTCGCCCTGTTCGTCCTCGTGGACGCCCTGGTGAAGTGGCTCGCCACGGTGGTGCATTCGGAAGCGCTGTCCGCCCTCATCGTCGGCGGCGTGCTTCTGGTGGTCGCCATCGTCTTCGCCCTGATCGGACGGAACGCCATGTCCCTCTCCACCCTGGCGCCGACCCGCACGACACGGCAGATGCGCCAGGACGCGCGCGCATTGTCGGAAAGGGTATCGGGATGAGTGAATCGTTGAACGATCTCGAAAAGGACATCGAGGCGAGCCGTGCCCGCCTCGACCAGACCATCGACCGCATCCAGGACAGGCTCTCCGTCCCCAGCATCGTCGACGACATGCTGGGCAATGTACGCCGGACACCGTTGAGCGGAGCCTATGACGGCGCCCTCGACGCGATCCGCCGCAATCCCGTTCCCGTCCTGCTCATCGCGGCCGGCATCGGCTGGCTGCTGCATCGCACCGGCAAGGATCGGCAGACGCTGACCAAGCGTTCCCTCATCGATCCCGACGGTGCGCTGCCGGTGACGCCGGGCGCCACCGCCAAGGCCTACGACCCCGACCAGCCGACCCGCCAGCCCGTGAAGGAACTGGCGGAGGAAACACAGATTTAGGCCTGCCAAGGCCGATCGAAACCTGACCGACGCGGCAGCGGCATCGCCGCCCCATCTCCCATCCGACAGGAGTCGCCTCCATGAGCCACAGCAGCATCCCGGGCGAGCCCAAGAGCTCGCTTCCCGACGACATCGCCCTCGCGGCCGGCCTTCCCCATGGCGCCGCCAGCCTTCCGCACGGCGATGAGACCGCTCGTTCGCTCCATGACATCTCCGACCGTGCCCGCAGCGAAACACGGACGACGGCCGGCGACCTTCGCCACCAGGCCGGCGACCTCGCCGACGATGCCCAGGCCAAGGCCGAGGGCTATGCCGACCGCGCCAAGGAGGCCGCACTCGATGCGCGGGACACGGTAAAGGACAAGGCGGAGTCGCTGATCGACCGCGCGTCGGAGACCTATGACGACGCACGCGACTGGGCGTCGGACACTCACCGGTCCACCCGCCGCAGCATCGGCGAGTTCGCCGAGCGCGGCAGCCAGCGCCTCGACCGGGGCAAGACCAATGTGGAGCAGTTCGTCACCGAGAACCCGCTTCTCGTGGGCGTCGTCGGCCTCGCGGCGGGTCTGCTCCTCGGCGCCCTCCTTCCCCGGACGCGCCGCGAGGACGAAACGGTGGGTCCGTGGGCCGACGAGGTGAAGGACCAGGGCATCCGCTACGCCCGCGACTTCGCCGACCGTGGCCGCGAGTTCGTGGAAAGCGCCCTCGACCCCGAGAACCTGAACGCGGCGACCCAGGGCGGTTCCGAGCCGTTCCGGAAGCCCGACGTATCGCCGGGGCGGTCGCACTGAGAGCGCAGTAGATGCATTTATCCAATGCGGCACCTCATCCTGAGGTGCCGCGTAGCGGCCTCGAAGGAGGCTTCCAGGTATCGCGTCGGCATCTGGAGGGCTCCTTCGAGGCCCTTTGCTCATGCAAAGGGCGCCTCAGGATGAGGAGGTCTGCTGGGATGATCTACTTCGGCATGGGCATCCGCTGTTAAATCCAATCACATTGGATTTGAGGGTGGGCTTCCTGTGCGAGCTTCAGGATGAAAGAGGGGGCGGCGCTCGACAGCGCCGCCCCTTCGTGTTGGGACTGGGGAGACGATCCGACGAGCGAGGCCTTGCGACCCGTGGCAGTCCCTCAGCCCCGCCTGCTCTGGTGCGGCGATACCGCGATCACCGTCGAGTTCGGTGAGACCATCGCCCCCGGGGCCAACGCGCTGGTCCTGGCCCTCGACCGCGCCGTGCGGGATGCCGGCATACCGGGGCTCATAGAGGCCGTTCCCACCTACAGGTCGCTCACCGTCCACCTCGATCCCTGCGCGGTCGAGCCCGGCGCGATCGAATCGGCGCTCCTCGCCCTTGTCGGTACGGTCCCCGCCGGGACCACGCCGCGCCGGCTCTGGCGCCTTCCCGTGGTCTATGGCGGTGCGTTCGGCATCGACCTCGCCGATGTCGCAGCCCATCACGGGTTGAGCGCCGACGAGGTCGTGTCCCGGCATGCGGCACCCGAATATCGGGTGGCCATGAACGGCTTCCTGCCGGGCTATGCCTATCTCTCCGGCCTCGACCCGAGCCTCGCTCTCTCGCGCCGGGAGAGCCCAAGGCCGGTGACGCCGGCCGGCACCATCTCCATCGGCGGCGTGCAGGCTCTGGTGGCGAGCATCGCCGCCCCGAGCGGATGGCATCTCCTCGGCCGGACCCCCGTCCGCACCTTCCTGCCCGGGCGCGATCCGGTCTTCCTGTTCGAGCCCGGCGACGCGATCCGCTTCCTGCCCATCGAGCCGGAAAGATGGGACGAACTCGACCGGGCCGCGGAGGCCGGGGAGCGCATCGTCGACTGCGAGACCACGCCGTGAGCGGGCGTCTCGTCATCGCGCGATGCCACGGCGCGCTCAGCCTGCAGGACGGCGGACGACGGGGCTACCAGCGCTACGGCCTCTCCGGCTCCGGCGCCATGGATCGCCTCGCCATGGCGACCGCGAATGTCCTCGTCGGCAATGCCCCCGACGCGCCGATCCTCGAACTCGGCCTCGGCGGCGGTCGCTTCGTCGTGGAGGCGGGACGGGGTTGGTTCGCCTGTGCCGGCGCGCCCTGCACCCTGCGTATCGACGGAGCCCCCCTCACCGGCCACCGCACCGCGACCCTGGCGGAAGGCGCCGAACTCATCGTGGACCCGCCACGTGAGGGAGCGTTCGCCTACTTGGCCGTGGCCGGCGGGTTCGAGGCGGGCACCGTGCTCGGCAGCGTTTCGCTCCATCTCCGCGCCGGCATCGGGGGTGCCGACGGCCGGCTCTTCCAAGCGGGCGACCATCTGGCCTTCGCCGCTGTGGAGGGCAACACACCGGGCGACCGGACCACCGATGCCGTGCCCCTCGACCGCGACGCGACGATCCGCGTCATGCTCGGCCCCCAGGCCGACCGCTTCCCGCATGGCGGGATCGACACCCTGCTGGGCTCGACCTTCACCGTGTCGCACCGCGCCGACCGGATGGGGTACCAGCTCGACGGCCCGGCCATCGCCCATGGCGCGAGCGGCTACAACATCGTCTCCGACGCCACCGTCATGGGCTCGATTCAGGTGCCGGGCAACGGCCGGCCCATCGTGCTGATGGCGGATCGGCAGACCACGGGCGGCTACCCGAAGATCGCGACGGTGATCTCGGCCGATCTGCGCCGCCTCGCCCAAAGCCGGCCGGGCGATCCGATCCGGTTCGAGGCCGTCACCCTGGCAGTTGCGAGAGAGGCCGCGATTCGGCGGCAGCGCGACATCGTCGGCCTGTCCGGCCGCCTTCGGCCGCTGGGAGGCTTCGACGCCGAACGTCTGCTGGGGGCCAACCTCGCCGGTCACGCCGTCGATGCCCTGCGGGAAGGTCCATAGGGCGCGATCCCTTCTGTCTCGTCCCTCTGCGATACGAGATGAACACCACCGGCTGCACCGAGCGGGTCACGGTGTGGAGCGGCCCGGGCCTGGTCCATTTCTGGACGCCCTTCCTCATCGCCGTGTCGGCCTTGGCCTATGGTCTGGGACGGCCGTGATCTTACCTGCCTGGCCGACGATTGCCGCGCCGGAATCGAAGGGAGCCGTCGCCCCCTCGTCTCGTTCACGCTTCACGGGGACTGCCATTCGACGCCGGCATGCTCGCGGATATCACCCGGCGCGGACCCGGTATCGGCATCGCTGACCCAGTCGCTCGGCTCGACCACATCGACGATCTCGTCGTCGGGATAGGCCGCGGCGAGAAAGACCTTGGCCTCACCCTCGGCGGCAGCCCGGACCGTGACCAGCGGGCGAAAGCCCTTGGCTGTGCGGATATTGGCGATGAAGAGCTTCGTCATGTCCATCCTCCTGGGCACGCCTGAGCGCGCGACACTCGGCTAACGCGGGAATCCGTGATCCGCGCGGGCCCTCGATGAAAATGATCGGCCGCCGCCTGTCGTAGCCCAGGGGCACTTCATCCAAGCTGCGATGCCCGCCGAATTCCCCTCATCCGTCTCGACGCCGCGCGAGCGAGCCGCTATCGGGGCAGAATGAAGCTCGCCGATTGCGACATCCTCATCCTCCCCGGCTATGCAGGCTCGGAAGACGGCCATTGGCAGGCCGGCTGGGCCGCCCGCATGGCCAATGCCCGCATCGTCGAGCAGGACGACTGGCACCATCCCGAAGCGGCATCGTGGCGCGCACGCATCGTCGAGGCGGTGGAGGCGGCGACGCGGCCGGTGATGCTCATCGCCCACAGCCTCGGCGTGGTCGCCTCCGTCCAGGCCGCGCCCGCCTTTCCCGAGGGCAAGGTGCGTGGCGCCCTTCTCGTGGCGTTCCCGGACGTGGAGCGGACGCCGGACCTGCCGTCCAGCGTCACGGATTTCGCGCCGGTGCCGCGCGATCCCCTGCCCTTCCCGTCCCTGCTGGTGGCGAGCCGCAACGACCCCTATTGTGCCTATGACCGGGCCGAGGACTTCGCCTATGCCTGGGGCTCCGCCCTGGTGGATGCCGGCGAATCCGGCCACATCAACGTGGCGAGCGGGCACGGTCCGTGGCCGGAAGGGCTGATGCGCCTGGCGGGATTCCTCAAGGGGCTCTGAGTCACGCCTTCTCGGCCCCGCCCATCGGCTTCAGCAACTCCCCGGCCACGTCCGCCAGGCGCGGAGGTTCCTCCCTGACGAAGGGGAGCGGGCGGCAGACGGCCAGGGCGGCGAGGCCGAACCGGGCGGTCATCAGGCCATTGAGCACGCCCTCGCCGAGCTTCGCAGAGACCCGCGCGGCGATGCCGAAGCCGAGCACCTGCTGAATCATGCTCTCGCCCACCGCCATCCCGCCCGTGACGGTGAGATGCGCGAAGGCGGCGCGGGCAAGGCGCAGGAACCCGAGGAAACCCGGCCGTCCGCCATAGATCGTCGCGATCTGGCGCAGGAGGCGCACGGCGGCGAAGACCACGAAGGCCACGTCCACGATGGCGCGCGGGCTGAGCGCCGTCACCGCCGAGACCTGCTTGGCGGCCGACGCGATGGCGTTGCGGGCCTGCCGGTCGAGGGGTTCGAGCAGTTCGTGTTCGGCGAGCCCGATCCGGTCGTCCACGTCGAGGATGGTATCGCCCAGGGCCTTCAGGCGCTGGCGGCCGGCCGCGAGCCCGGTCCTCGTGGCGTAGAGGGTGCAGAGTTCGGCCACCACGGCCTGCGCACCGGTATGGTCCCGCGTGGCGATGGCCTCGATGGCCTTCGCCCGGAGCTTCTCGATCCGGCGCTCGCGCCAGATGCCCGCGAGCTCGCGCATCACCAGGGCGAGGAAGGCGATGGCCGCGAGGACGAGGAGAGCCAGGGCGACCCCGCCGAGCCAGGGCGCGGCGGAGAACAGGTCGGCGATCATCCGCTCCAGCGACAGGCCGACTCCGAGCGAGACGAGGCCGCCCAAAGCCAGCATCAGCACCGACAGCCAGGGCGCCCGCGATTTCGGAGCCACCGGCACGGCGGTGCCGTCCGCCGCCTCGACGATCTCGAACGGCTCTTCGACGATCCTGACCGCGTTCGGCGGCACCGGCGGCGGAACGATGCCCTCCAGTCCCTCGGCCGGCTCGGCGGCGGGGATGCGGAAGGCGCGGGGACGGTTCGGAGAGGTCATGGGCGGACCTTTGGTGATGACATGGTCGCGAAGAGCGATAGGCCGGTGGAGCGCTCCTCTCCCCGCCTGCGGGGAGAGGGACGTGTCTCCCCCTCGCTGGGGAGCACGTCGAGGCGGCAGCCGAGGGTGAGGGGGCGATGACGAAGGTGCCACATCCTGTCCGGCCCCCTCACCCTCGCTCCGCTCGTCGCGGGGACGACAAGGTCCCCACGACCCTCTCCCCGCGCGCGGGGAGAGGGGGACTCGCTCGGTCCGGCGCTCACGTGAGCTTGTCGCCGATGAGGAACTGCATCGCCCGGTCGAGGCGGATCTGCGGCAGGTGGCCGGGGCGGCCATGGGCATCGGGCCGGATCAGCGGGGGGCGAAAGCGCGGAAAGCGAAGGGAGCCGGGCGGCACCGCGCCTTCCAGCACGGATTCGGGCCGGGACGGCAACTCACCGGGGAACACCGCCGCCTCGCTCCGACCGTCGAAGATTTCGTCGCCCACATGCTCCCCCGCCTCGGGCGTTCCCGAGACCGCGCGCAGGGTCACGCCGTCGTCGTGGACCGTGGTTTCCCGTGTGGCCCGCACGGAAGCCAGCGCAACGGTGCCGACGCGGGCGCCGGCCGCCTCGGTCCGGCGCATGGCGCGGGAGACGAGGAGCCGCAGCAACGCCTCCAGCCGGTCGTGGCTGGTCTGGTGCAGGTGATCCGCCTTGGTGGCGGCGAACATGATGCGGTCCGCCCTCGGCGCGAACAGGCGCGACAGGATGGTGTTGCGGCCGATCCGGAAGCTGAGGAGCACGGTGTCGAGCGCCTCCTCCAACTCGGCGAGGGCGGCCGGCCCGGCATCGACGGCGGCGAGCACGTCCACGAGGACGATTTGCCGGTCCACCCGCTGGAAGTGATTGCGGAAGAACGGCTCCACGACCTTGGCCTTGTAGGCCTCGAAGCGCCGCTCCATCAGCCCGGCGAGGCTGTCCGACGAGATCGCCTCCGGCAGAGCGTCGAGGGGCGCGAAGGTGAGAGCCGGCGATCCGGCGAGGTCGCCCGGCATGAGGAAGCGGCCCGGCGGCGTGGTGGCCACCGATTCCGGCCCCGCGCGCAAAGCGGTGAGATAGGCGGTGAAGGCGATGCTGGCGCGCTCGGCCACGACCTCGTCGAGGGGGCCGGACGGGTCGAGGTCCTTCAGCACCGCCAGCCAGGGCGCCGCGATGGCGGATCGCCCGGTGCGGCGGGTGCCCGCGATGGTGGCGGCGGACCATTCCGCGTAGCTCTGGTCGATCAGCGCGAGGTCGAGCAGCCATTCGCCGGGATAATCCACCACGTCGAGCATCAGCGTGCCCGGCCCGGAGCGCCAGCCGCCCTTGCGCTCGTACTCGATGGCGAGGCGGAACTGGCTGATCCGGTCGGTGGAGCGCGGCCACAGGCGCTGCTCCGTCAGGGCCGCGAAATGGTCCTCGTAGGGGAAGCGCGGAACGTCGTCGTCGGGCTGCGGCACGAGGCGCGCCCGGCGCAGCCGTCCCTCATGCGCCGGGGCGAAGGCCGGCAGCGCATGGGTTTCCACCAGATGATGGATCAGCGCCGTCGTGAACACCGTCTTGCCCGACCGAGCGAGACCGGTGACGCCGAGCCTCAGGGTCGGCTGGATCAGGAGATCGCTGGATGCCTCGGCGAAGGCCTGGATCGCGGAGCCCGCGCGCGAGGCGAAGCTGATCATGAAGCGAGGGTCTCGTTTGGCCGGAGGGGGAGGATGGGTGGCGAATGCAGGGGTGAGGTGGCGCGCGTCTCAGGCGAACGCAAGAACCGGACGCGTCATCGCTCCACCGCGCCGGGATCGACTTGGCCAGGATCGACCTGGGCGGCGGCGAGCCGTGCGATGGCGGCTTCCACCAGATCCGGCCCCGCCCGCAGCACGCCGAGTTCCACCGCCGACATGGCGAGCATCACCGGGGCGAGACGAGGCGAGGGCCGGCCATCCGCATCGAACAACGCCAGATCGTCCTCGATCTTGAGGCCGACGCTGGCGGCGATACGGGTGGCGTAATTGCGGATGCGGACCTCGTCATTGCCGCAGAGGGGCGCCGGTGCCGCCAGATCCTGCAGCCGAAGGCCCGGCATCCCGGCCGCGAGGGCGGGCAAAGCCGCGGATTCCGCCGCGAACCGGTCCGCCAGCCGGGAGGACGGCGATGTCGCCCCGGTCTCGGACGGGCTCGCGATGATCGGCGTGATCGCCGGCCGGCCGATGGTCTCGGCCGCCCCCGCGACACGGACGGGCCGGGGCTTCGGCCCACCCGCCATCCTCGCCAGCGGCGACCAGGGCTGGACCCGCAGCGGACCGCCCCGCGCGATCATGCGGGGCTTGCGCCCGCCTCCCCGCGCATGGCGGGCGAGGTAGCGGGCACGAACCGTCTTGCCGAGACCGAGCGGCGCGAGGCCGGTGGAGACCTTTCCGCCCAAAGCGCCGGCGCTGGAAACAGTGCATTCCGCCGGCGCCCATCGGCGGACGATGGACAGGGCGTTGCGGCGGCCGAACTCGCGATAATAGCGCCGCAGCAGGGAGGCCGCCGCATCGGCGCCGTCGCCGGCGGTGGCGAACCCGGTATGCCCCTCGGCATCGCTGCCGATCTCGCCCCGCCAGCGGGCGCTCTTGATGCACCAGTAATTGTTGAGCTTGACGCAGCGCGCCACGAAAGCGGGCGGGACCGGCGCATAGCGGGCCACCAGGGCGAGCGAAGCGGGACGCAAAGTCGTCCCCGCCTCCGCGCGCCAGTTCGACACCGCCCTCTCGCTGGCGAGAAAACTCGGGGTCTCGGAGGGAGGGGCTACCATCGCCACGGCCGATCCCGCGCGAGCGACGCCGGACGTCACGGCGTCGAGGCCGATACCCATGCGCAGCATCAGGGATGTCAGGACGAGAAGCGTGGTGACGAACACGGGATCAGCGGTAGCGGGCCATGTCACTGAGCAACGGCCCAGCCGGTGATCCGTTCAATCGATCCCGATAGCCTCAGGCGGCGTCGTCGCGGTCGAGGCCCTTGGGCGTCACGAAGCGTTCGAGCTGGCCCGCGCGGTGACGGAACCCGGTCCAGGCATCGCCCTCGATATCGATGACGGCGAGCGCCGCGGTCGGGAATTCCACCGAAAGCCGCGCCCTCGCCTCACGGGGACCGTCGCCCACGAGATCGAGGGAGAGATCCTGCAGGCCGGGATTGTGCCCGACCATGAGCAGGGTCCGAATCCCGGTGGGCGTCGCCCGGATGACCTCGAGCAGCGCGCTGTCCGGTGCCTCGTAGATCGCGTCGACGATCTCGGTTTCGGGGTTGCCGAGGGCGGCGGACATGCCATCCCAGGTCTGTCGCGTCCGCAAGGACGGAGAGACGACGACCTTCTGGGGGATCAGATCCTGCGCCGCCAGATAGGCCCCCATCTGCGGCGCGGCCTTGAATCCGCGCGGGTTCAGCGGACGGTCGATATCGCGCACGCCCGGCGAACGGTCGGACTTGGCGTGGCGCAGGAGCATCAGGCGGCGCATGGAGGATGGACCTTACTGGAAGCCGACGACGGGGTGCGGCGTGTAGAGCGCTTCGAGGGCGGAGATTTCGTCGGCATCGAGCGCGAGGTCGAGGGCCGCCACGGCATCGGTCAGGTGGGTGGGTTTCGACGCCCCGATGATCGGCGCGGTGACGATCGGCTTCTGGATCACCCAGGCCAAAGCCACCTGCGCCCGCGACACGCCGCGCGCTTGCGCGATCTCCGCCACCTTGCCGACGATGGCCCGGTCCGCCTCCTCGGCGGAGGCATAGAGCCGCTTGCCGACCTCGTCGGAAGCCTGGCGGGCGCTCCGCTCGTCCCAGTCGCGGGTCAGGCGCCCGCGCGCCAGCGGGCTCCAGGGCAGCACACCGATGCCCTGGTCGGCGCAGAGCGGCAGCATCTCGCGCTCCTCCTCGCGGTGGAGGAGGTTGTAATGGTCCTGCATCGTCGCAAACCGGGTCCAGCCATGGAGGTCGGCGGTGAACAGGGCCTTGGCGAATTGCCAGGCGTACATGGAGGACGCGCCGATATAGCGGGCCTTGCCGGCCTTCACCACATCGTGGAGGGCCTCCATCGTCACCTCGATGGGCGTGCCGTAATCCCAGCGATGGATCTGGAAGAGATCGACATGGTCGGTGCCGAGGCGCTTCAGGCTGGCATCGATGGAGGCGAAGATCGCCTTGCGGGAGAGGCCGCCGGCATTGGGCTGGTCTTTGAGCGGATAATAGCACTTCGTCGCGAGCACGACGCTGTCGCGGTCGGCGAAGTCCTTGAGGGCGCGCCCGACGATCTCCTCGCTGGTCCCGTCGGAATAGTAGTTCGCGGTGTCGAAGAAGTTGATGCCGAGCTCGATCGCCTGCCGGATGAGCCGGCGGCTCTCCTCTTCGCGTAGGGTCCAGGGATGGGGGCCGCGCTCGGGAATGCCGTAGGTCATGCAGCCGAGGCAGAGCGGCGACACGTCGAGGCCGGTCCGGCCGAGTTTCTTCATCTTCATGGGAGCGATCCGCTTGTTGAATGGGGACGCCACGTCAGAGGTTGATGTGTCCGGCGAGTGCGGCTTAGCCAGGGGTGCCCTATCCTCCCCGGCCCTCGCGACGCATCATGAAGGCCAGCTTCTCGAACAGGCTGACATCCTGCTCGTTCTTCAGGAGCGCGCCGTGCAGCGGCGGGATCAGCTTGCGGTCATCGCGCTCGCGCAGGGTCTCGGGGGAGACATCCTCCGACACGAGGAGCTTGAGCCAATCCAGCAATTCCGAGGTGGAGGGCTTCTTCTTCAGGCCCGGCACCTCCCGCGTCTCGAGGAAGACCCGCAGGGCCTCCTCCACGAGGCGATGCTTGATGCCGGGGAAATGCACCTCGACGATGGCCTTCAGCGTCTCGGCATCGGGGAACTTGATGTAGTGGAAGAAGCAGCGGCGCAGGAACGCGTCCGGCAGTTCCTTCTCGTTGTTCGAGGTGATGATGACGATGGGTCGGCGCTCGGCGCGGATCGTTTCGCCGGTCTCGTAGACGTGGAACTCCATCCGGTCGAGTTCGGTCAGCAGGTCGTTGGGGAACTCGATATCGGCCTTGTCGATCTCGTCGATCAGGAGAACCGGCCGCTCGGGATGGGTGAACGCCTCCCACAGCTTGCCACGCCGGATGTAGTTGCCGATCTCCGACACGCGCGGATCGCCGAGCTGGCTGTCGCGCAGGCGCGAGACCGCGTCGTATTCGTAGAGGCCCTGCTGCGCCTTGGTGGTGGATTTGACGTTCCAGGTGAGGAGCGGCGCGCCGAGCCCCTTGGCGATCTCCTCCGCCAGCACGGTCTTGCCGGTGCCGGGCTCGCCCTTCACCAGAAGCGGCCGCTCCAGCACGATGGCCGCGTTGACGGCGGTGGTGAGATCCGAGGTGGCGACGTAATCGGCGGTACCGGTAAAGCGCATGAGGCGTCGGCTTTCTGTTGCGGCTTCATCCATTGGGAAGCTTCAGCGTCTGCGGCGCAGCCGATGCGCGCTTCCCCTAAGCAGGATGGCGACGGGTGCCCTCCCACTACCGAAATTCGGCTGAAGCGTTGAGCCCTCAGAGCGACTTCCCGTCGCTCCATACGCAGTTCGAGGCCAGGATCGCGAGGTTCACGTCGGATTTCTGCGGCTGCGGCAGAACCTTGCCGTCCATGGCGAGGTCGATCTTCATCTCGACCTGGCCCTTGGCCTCGTTGGTCCGTCGCGAGAAGTAGCAATATTGCTGGAAGGGCACTTCCTCGTTGGCGCGGAAGTTCCAGCCGGTGACGATCTGGCCGTCCATGTAGGGCACCTGCTTGAACACCGTGAAGGTGGTGTTCACCGTGGCCTTGGAGGCGGGAGCGGCGTCCTTGCCGAGCTGGGCCTGGGTCGGCGACGGGGAGGAGCGGACGGGGCTACTCTCCAGTTTCAGGACGTTGTCGGTGAGGGTCACCTCGCCCTTGGTCTTCAGCGTCACGTCGGACAACGCGGCCTGCATGGCGGCGGCGATCTTCTCGGCGGCCGAGTCGAACTGGTTCATGTAGGCGTAACCGTAGGACGCCGCGCCGATGCCGATGCCGGCGAGCGCCGCGAAAGCACCCGCCCCGATGGCCCGGAACAGGAAGGCGCGCGCGGCGGTGATCCGCGTCTCGGCTCGGAGCCGGCCATTGACGCTTTGCGCCAGGACGACGTTTTCCGGCGTCCCCGAAGCGTGGATGCTCATGCGCCGGCTCCCGCGCTGGCAACGGGCGGAATGTTGGTGTTGGGCGCGTTGCGGCGATCCAGCGGGATCACTTCACCCGTGGGCGTCACGTCGCGCACGGGCTTGGGCGGCGTAAGGCCCATCTCCTGGCGAATGGAATCGGTGATCGAGTCGAGCATGTAGGGCGTCGCCTCGAGATTTACGGCGGCGCCGAGATCGTCTTCGTCCATGAAGGTCTTGCGCACCGAGACAGCGCAGAGCGCCAGGATCGTCGAGGCGAAGGCGGCGCAGAGGGCCGGAACGAACACGAAGATGCGCAGGAAGGCGTGGACCTGCGCGTCGGTCACGTCGATCGGGTCGACGCCGTAGACCATGGCGGTGAAGGAGTGGAGCTGCGAGCGGTTCACCGAATTGCGGTAGGCCTGCTCGGCATCGGCGACCTTGCGCTCGGCCATGCCGCGGTCGAGTTCGGCGCGCGCCTTGCGGGCTTCCTCGAGAGACTTCGTCACCACGGCCCTGTCGGTGCTCGCCTTGCCGACACTGGCATTCAGGGTGGCGGTGCGCGGATCGGTGACGCATTTCAGGTTGGAATAGCGCTGGCCCTTGCTGTTGGTGCCCGAGACGCGCTCACAGCGCTGGGCGGGCAAGGCCGAAAGCTGGCTCGCGTTCTCGGCGGCGCGCTTCTCGATCTGGTCGAGTTCCGTGGTGTACTGGGCGACGCGGGCATCGGCGGCGGCGATGCGGTTGTCGATGGTCGAGCGGTCGGCCTGCGCGTCCTTGAGGGCGGTCTTGGCCTTGGCCGCATCCATCAGGCGGGGGTGGAACATCATCTCGCCGAGCTGCGACACCGACTTGGTGGTGACGCCTGCGGCGAAGATGATGCCGACGATGGCCAGCGCCCGGATGAAGTAGGAGCGCTGCGTGCGGGCCAGGATGCCCAGCGGCACGCGGCAGAGTTCCACCGCCGCGTAGACCAGCGGCGCGAGGAGCATGAAGTAGAAGGCCTTGTCGTCCCCGTCGCTGTAGACCCCGGCGAACAGCCAGGCGCCCCAAAGGGACGCGCCGATGACCATGAACTCGACGAGATACGCGATCCCGACATAGCCCCACTTGATCCGGTAGCCCTTCTCGAGATGGCGCTCGTGCGTCCAGCGCTCGGACTCACGGATCCAGTCACGTCGTTCGCGCTGAACATCCCGGTTGGGCGGCGACTTTCGCATGAGGCACTCGTGTCTTCAAAAAACGCGACGAACGACGCAACAAACCGTGAGGTAGGCTGGGACTTAACCGATCGTTAAGTTCCGCCCTATGCGGCCATTGTGCCGTTTTTGCGCCATTCCGTATCGCAGCGCAAAACCCCGTCCGCGCCAGCGCGTCCCGCATGCATGGCTGAGTGCGGCGAGGGATCAAATCCGCATGGGCCGGCAAAAAGCCGGTTGCCCAGGCGGCACATGGGCTTGCATGCTCTCATCGCTGCCGGCGACCCGATGGATTCCCGCGGCCGGAGTTCCCTGTGCAGAACTTCGGCTGCCCCGTCTCGGCCAGCGTCGCGCGCACCACCCTCGGGAGTTTGCCCAGCTCGATGACGGACGTTCACGCCGGATCCTACAAGGAAGCGATCATCTTTCTCGTCACCGCAGGCGTGGTGGTGCCGCTGTTCCACCGGCTGCGCATCAGTCCGGTTCTGGGCTTCATCGGAGCGGGCGCGATCCTCGGGCCGTTCGGCCTGGGTCGATTGGCCGACACGGTGCCATGGGTCTCGATCTTCACCATCGGCAACCGGTCCGAGATCGCGCATCTGGCCGAATTCGGCGTGATCTTCCTGATGTTCATGATCGGCGTCGAGTTGTCATGGGAGCGACTCCGCACCCTGCGCCGCCTCGTCTTCGGGCTCGGTTCGGCCCAGGTGCTCGCCTCCTCCCTCGTCATCGGCATCATCCTCTTCGCCCTCGAAGTGCCGTTGGCCGCCTCCGTCATCGTCGGCCTGGCGCTCGCCCTGTCCTCCACCGCCGTGGTCCTGCCGGTCCTGGCCGAACAGAAGCGCCTGAACACGCCCGCGGGCCGCGCCAGCTTCGCCGTTTTGCTGTTCCAGGATCTCGCCGTGGCGCCGATGCTGTTCGCCATCGCCGTGCTCGGCCGCAGCGACGGGGCGGATGTCGGCGGCGCGCTCGCCCTCGCGCTCGGACAGGCGGCCATCGCCCTCGTCCTCATCGTGGTGGCGGGCCGCCTCGCGCTGCGCCCCCTGTTCCAGCTCGTGGCCCGGACACGCTCGCCGGAACTGTTCATGGCCGCCTGCCTCCTCGTCATCGTGGCGACCGCCCTGACGGCGGCGGCGAGCGGCCTCTCGATGACGCTCGGCGCCTTCGTCGCCGGCCTGCTCCTGGCGGAGACGGAGTATCGCCGGGCGATCGAGGCGACGATCGATCCGTTCAAGGGCCTGCTGCTCGGGGTGTTCTTCGTGTCGGTGGGCATGAACCTCGACCCGGCCCAGCTGATGGCGGCGCCGAAGACCATCCTCGGCCTGTCCATCGGGCTGATCCTGATCAAGGGCGCGGTGATCCTCGTGGCGGCCCGGTTCCTGCGCATCCCGCGCGGTGTCGCCCTGGAAGCCGCACTCCTCCTCGGCCCCGGCGGCGAATTCGCCTTCGTCCTCATCGGCGGCGCCATCGCGGGCGGGCTCGTGCCGGATGGCCTCGGCCAGGCGGCGCTGATCGTCACCACGGTGACGATGATCGCGATTCCGGGGCTGGCGAGCCTGGCCCGGCGCCTCGGCAAGCGGATGTCCCGCTCCAATCTCGGCCGCGCCCGCGCCGAGCCGGTGCCGGACAAGCAGCAGAACCGCGTCATCATCGCCGGCTACGGCCGTGTCGGACGGCAGGTCGGCGAGATGCTGGCCCGCCACAAGATCCCGTATCTCGCCCTCGATGCGGACGCGGCCCGCGTCTCGGAGCACCGCCGCCTCGGCAACCCGGTCTATTTCGGCGATTCCTCCAACCCGGAACTGCTGCGGCGCTGCGACATCGCCAATGCCCGCGCCCTGGTCGTCACCCTGGACAATCCCCGGGCCGTGGAGGCGGTGGTGGAGGCGGCGCGCGCGGAGCGGCGCGACATCACCATCGTCGCCCGCGCCCGCGACGCCCGCCACGCCACGGCGCTCTACGAGATGGGCGTCGACGACGCCGTGCCCGAGACCATCGAAGCGTCCTTGCAGCTCTCGGAAGCCGTGCTGGTCGATGTGGGCGTCCCCATGGGCCTCGTCATCGCCTCGATCCACGAGCGGCGCGACGAGTACCGCGCCATGCTCAAGCGCAAGGAGACCGAGGTGAGGCCGGCCTTCCGTGCACGCCGCACCGTGGGCAAGAACGTCGACGCGGGGAAGGTGACGGAGACCCGCGAAGCACCTGCCAAAGACGAGCAGCCCGCGAAGAGTGCCTGATCGATCCGGCGTTGTGTCTTCTTCCGGACAGAGTGATGCAGCAACAATGTCGGGGAAGTGGATAACTCGGGAGAGAGCCTGAATTCAGGCGCATCGACCAACGAATGCTATTGCGAGTACCGGAGCGCGGTATAATTTCGAGTTGTCGATCGTCTTCAAGACGCCGGTATGAAGCCGCGATGATCTTGAAAACGTAGATTTGGCCGGACGATGCTGACCGACCGATCACGGATCGAGACGGATCACGATGAGCGGAAGAAGTTAGAACAGGCGGCCCTGGCCGCGTTCGGGCATGGTGGGGGTCGGCTTGTCCCCCGGCGATGCGGGCGCGGGATCGACGGGCTTGGTACGGGCGGGCGCACGGGCCTTCGGCTCCGATCCCGGCGCGAAGCTGCAGCGATAGATGATCTCGTCGGGCGGCCCCACGCCGGTATTGAGCGGGACGGCCAGGGTGTCGCCGGAATAGCGCCAGTTCCGCGTGCCCTTGTCCCAATAGAGCCAGACCGTCGTCGGATGGCCCTTGATGGCGAAGACCGCCGCCTTCTTCGAGATCGCCTGGACGGTGCGCGGCTCGTACATGCCCTTCTGGCGATAGGCTTCCTGAAACGAGGCCGGCTGGCGCTCGATGAAGGTGTTCCGCACGATCTGAATCGTCGCGCCCGGCTTCGCCAGAAACCGCTTGAAATCACTCAAGGAGCGCAAGACGAGCGCCATGACGTCCACCCTTACTCTGCCAAATACCCCGGCCCTGACTTGGCGTTCACTCTGTCTCCCAGCTGTTTGATTTCAATGACAATGTTGAAGGTGCGAAGAACACAGTAGGCGGTGATATCAACAGAAAACCGGACTTATACCCAGCTTCGTCGGCGCCGGAGAGGGAAAGTGGCGCCCATGTCTCACTGAATTCAGGATTATTTCCGTTATCCGGCTCACGAGTCCGGCGTCGTCGACCGACCGTTCCGGTGGGCATGACCGGTGCGCGGACACCCTTGACCCGGACGCCCGGTTCGCGCGTTCTCTGCCCCATGCTGCTTCACTTCTTCACGGCCCTGCGCGACGCCAAGATCCCCGTCACGCTCCGGGAACATCTCACGCTGCTCGAGGCCCTGGACCGCGATCTGGCGGACAAGCGCGTCGAGGAGTTCTATCTCCTCGCCCGCACCGCCCTGGTGAAGGACGAGCGCCATCTCGACCGGTTCGACCGGGTGTTCGGCACCGTGTTCCAGGGAATCGAGACCCTCGGCGAGGCGGCGGAGCCGACGGCGATCCCCGAGGAATGGCTGCGCAAGCTCGCCGAGAAGTACCTCACCGACGCCGAGAAGGACGAGTTGAAGGCGCTGGGGTGGGACAAGCTGTTCGAGACGCTGAAACAACGGCTCGCCGAGCAGAAGGAACGCCACCAGGGCGGCAACAAGTGGATCGGCACCGGCGGCACCTCACCGTTCGGCGCCTATGGCTACAACCCCGAAGGCATCCGCATCGGCCAGGACGGCAACCGGAACTTCCGCGCGGTGAAGGTCTGGGACAAGCGAGAGTTCAGGGATCTCGACGACGGCGTCGAACTCGGCACCCGCAACATGCGGGTCGCCCTCCGGCGCCTGCGCCGTTTCGCCCGCACGGGCGCCGCCGACGAACTCGATCTCGACGGCACGATCCGCGAGACCGCCAGCAAGGGCTATCTCGACGTGAAGCTGCGCCCGGAGCGTCGCAACGCCGTGAAGGTCCTGCTCTTCCTCGATGTCGGCGGGTCGATGGACTGGCACGTGGCGCTCGCCGAGGAGCTGTTTTCGGCAGCGCGCGCCGAGTTTAAGTATGTGGAGCATTTCTACTTCCACAATTGCCCCTATGAACGCGTCTGGAAGGAGAACCGCCGGCGCCACGACGAGGCGATCCCGCTCCTCGACGTGCTGCGCACCTACCCGCCCGATTACCGTGCCGTCTTCGTCGGAGACGCCTCCATGAGCCCCTACGAGATCGCCATGCAGGGCGGCTCGGTGGAGCATTGGAACGAGGAGCCGGGACAGGTCTGGCTGGAACGGGTGCTCGAACGGTTTCCGAAATCGGTCTGGCTCAACCCGGTCCCCGCCGAGCACTGGGCCTACACCCAGTCGATCGGCATGATCCGCAGAATCGTCTCGGACAGGATGTTTCCGCTCAACATCGAGGGGATCGACGGGGCCATGCGGGCGCTGGTGAGATGACCGGCGACAGGCTGCCCCATGGCGGGTTCAGCCCCCTCGTTCCGGAACTCGACGTCCACGACCTTCCAGCCAGCCTCGCCTTCTGGTGCGGGACGCTCGGATTTACGGTCGCCTATTCTCGACCGGAGAACGGCTTTGCCTATCTCGAGAGGGGCGGAGCGCAGGTGATGCTCAACGTCGCCAACGGGAACTGGCGGACGGGCGCTCTCGAAAAGCCGCTCGGCCGCGGGATCAACCTTCAGATAGCGGTCGATGCCGTCGATCCGATCCTGGCGGCCCTCGATTCCACGTCCTGGCCCCTGTTCCGGCCCGCGCACGAGGCCTGGTACCGGGTCGGCGTGGTGGAGGTCGGCGTCAGGCAATTCCTGGTTCAGGACCCCGACGGGTACCTGCTGCGCTTCGCCGAGAGTCTCGGCCGGCGCCCGCTCAGCCCTGGCGAGCCGGCGTGATGACCGTCAGGCCGTCGAGTTCCGGCTTGATCCGGATCTGGCAGCACAGGCGGGACGTCGCACGCACGTCGGAAGCGAAATCGAGCATGTCCTGCTCCATCGGTTCGGCCGGTCCCACGGCATCGACCCACTCGGCATCCACATAGACGTGGCAGGTGGCGCAGGCGCAGGCGCCGCCGCATTCGGCGTCGATCCCCGGTACGTTGTTACGGATCGCCGCTTCCATGACGGTCGATCCTACGTCGGCTTCCACGGTCCTGGCCGTTCCAGCATGGTCGACGTAGGTGATCTTAGGCATCGAAGACTCCAGGCTCGTACAACGCGTCTGCGGCCGGTTGTGCGGCGCGACTGCCTTGAAGGCGCGGCCCGGTGAATGCAAGCGGCACCGGCCTCATCGCCTCACATTCCTGCGCTTACGCCGCAGACGCCGACCCGTTCCGTCCACGCGGCCGAGATCAGGCGGGTGCGTCGATTTCCGACAGGGTCGCCTCCACCGCATCGGCCAGCGCGCCATAGGCCGGTGCCGGAACGCCGCCCCCCCGCCTCAGTCCATCCTCGATGGCGGCGCTGAGTTCGGCCACCCGCGCGGCGCCGACGCCGAGGGCGGAGCCCTTCAGTGTGTGGGCGAGGTCGGCGCGGTGGTGGTCGTCGAGGCGCGGATCGGTGATCCCGGGCAGCAGCCGGCGGCATTGGCCGGAAAAGAGCACGAGCAGTTCCAGGGCGAGGTCGACGTCGCCGAAAGTCTGCTCGGCGAGGTAGGCACGATCGATCAGACTGGTCACCCGCCGCCTCGTCTTAACCCAACGGGGCGTTCGAGCGCCCCTCCACCGGTCTATCCACAGGAGCGTCCGAGATCGTTCGCTTCCGTTTAAGCCTTGCGGCATCATGCATAAAGCCGACGGAATGAAACCGGCCACACGCTTGGTAACCATTCCGTTAAGGTTTTTTGGACGGTTCGATCCACTCGGGTATCCGGGTCTCGCGCCGAGGTCTAAAGTTCCTTGGTAAATTGGTAAAAATGTCGTCGATCACCGGATGCGGCCGGTCTCGACGACCTGCGTAACGAGGCGTTGGATGGCCACGGAAAAGAAGCTCAAGGACCCGGCCGAGGCGGCTCTTTCCGCCATCGAGCAGGCCCTCAACCTGGACTTCCCCTCGACGCAGGCGACGGAACCGCGCGTCGAACCGCGGCTTCCCGATGTGGGCGACAACGATCCCCTGAGCGACCCCAGCGGCCGCCTCGCCCCCCCGCGCCTCGACCTCGACCAGCCCCTGGCCTCCGACCTGCCGCCGCCGGACCGCAACCGGCCGCGCCGGGAGGGTGGCCTGCTGCCGCCGGACCGCTCGATGGTCGCCAACGACGACCGACAGAACATCGGCATCCTGCAGCAGACCCTGCGCGTGCGGCCGTCGGGCACGCCCTACATCGTCGCCGCCATCGTCTCCGCTCTCTGGTTCGCCGCCCTCCTCGCGCTGGCCTGGAACCAGTCGGGGGGCGAGCTGAAGGGCTTCATCGCCGGGATGACGGCGCTTCAGGCCGCCGTCGGCGCCACCGCCATCGTCGGCCCCATCGTCCTGTTCGCGATCATGGCGATGCTCGCCGTCCGCGCCCAGGAGATGCGTCTCGTGGCACGCGCCGTCGGCGAAGTGGCGATCCGCCTCGCCGAGCCCGAGAACTTCTCCACCGATGCCGTCCTCACCATGTCGCAGACGGTCCGGCGCGAGGTCGCGGCCGTGGGCGACGGCGTCGAACGGGCGCTGGCCCGTGCCGGCGAACTGGAGACCCTGGTGCGCGGCGAGATCGCCACCCTGGAACGCGCCTATTCCGACAACGAGATCCGCATCCGCTCCCTCGTCGACGAACTCGTCGCCCAGCGTGAATCCATCGTCGCCAATGCCGAGCGCGTTCGCGGCGCGATCACCGGATCGCACCAGAACCTGACGCAGGAGCTGGACGGAGCGGCCGAGCGCATCGTCGCCGCCGTCACCGGCGCCGGCGAGCGGGTGACCGGCGCCCTCGACGCCCGCGGTGAGGCCATCACCTCGGCCCTCGGCAACCGCGGCGACGCCATCACGGCAGCCCTCGGCGAGGCCGGGGACCGCGTGGTCGGGCTCGTCACCGACCGTGGCGACGACCTCGTCCAGCGCCTCGCCAGCACCAGCGAAGGCGTGCGCAGCAGCCTCACCGAAGTCGGCAACACCCTGACGCAGTCCCTGGAGAGCCGGGCGGCGGACGTCACCCTCGCCTTCGAGCGCACCGGCGGCATGCTCACCGCGACGCTCGCCGACAATGCCGGCCAGGTCGCCCGCACGCTGGCGCAGACCGGCATGGAGGTGATCGAGAGCCTGAACCGCCAGGGCAGCGAAGTCCGCCAGACCTTCGAGGCCTCCGCGCGCGGGCTCGAGAACACGTTCCTCGCCCGTGGCACCGAACTCACCACGAACTTCTCCCATACCGGCGGCGAGATCACCGCCCGGTTCGCCGAGACCGGCACGGCGCTGCGCGAGCATTTCGCCGCCACGGGGGCCACGCTCACCGATGACATCGCCGCGCGCGGCGCCGCCCTGCGCGCCGAGATCGAGGCCGCCGGCAGCGGCGTGTCCGAGGCGATCGAGATCCGCACCCGCGAGGCCCAGGCGGGCCTGGCCCAGGCATCCGAAGGGATCGTCGAGACCTTCGCCGCACGGACCGGCGCCCTGCGCGACGACCTCGTCCGCTCCATCGAGACCGCCGGCAACGGCATCGACGATCGCGCCGGTCATCTGGCCGAGCGCATCGATACGGTGGCGACCCGCCTGCACGAGACCCTCACCGTCCAGGGCGGTTCGCTCGAGACCAACCTCGCCTCCGCCGGGGAGCGGATGGGAGACCTCGTCACCCAGCGCGCCGAGGAAGCCGCGCGGGCCATGGATGCGGCGCTGGCCTCCCTCGGCACCCATTTCGAGACCCGGGCCATGGGCACGGTGGAGAACCTCCGGGGCACCGTGGCGGGCCTCAACGGCGAGATCGATGCCCGGTCGGCCGAGGCCGCGACCGCTCTGCGCAACAGCGCCGAGGATACGGCCTCCGTCGTCAACACCAGCATCCGCCGCCTCAACAAGGCCGGCGAGCAGGTCGGCGGCCTCGTGACCCAGCGCGTCGAGGATGCCACCCTCACCCTGACGGGCGCCTTCGGGGTTCTCGGCAGCACCTTCGATTCCCAGTCGGGCAGCGCGATCGAGAGCCTGCGTGCCGTCCTCGACACCCTGGCTGCCGAGATCGGCTCGCGCACGAGCGAGGCCGCCGACATCTTCCGCCGCAGTGCGGAAGAGACCACCGTGGCCCT
This sequence comes from Methylobacterium sp. 88A, assembly GCF_000376345.1. Lineage (NCBI taxonomy): Bacteria > Pseudomonadati > Pseudomonadota > Alphaproteobacteria > Hyphomicrobiales > Methylobacteriaceae > Methylobacterium > Methylobacterium sp. 88A. Next base: position 622,727 of record NZ_AQVT01000001.1, on the reverse strand, counting down.
CGGCGCCAGCACGGCGGAGGCCGCCCAGGCCCTGCGGCGCTCCTCGGCGAGCGCCACCGGCGAACTCGAGGCACGGACCGTGGAGGCGGTGCAGATCTTCGAGCGGCGCCTGTCCGCCACGTCCGCCGAGCTCGCCGCCCGCACGCAGGAAGCCGCCCAGCTCCTGCAGCAGGCCGCCAGCGGTCTCAGCGGTGAAGTGGGAGGACGCGCGCAGGACGCGATGGAGGCCCTGCGCCGCACCCTCACCGAGATCGACGAGACCCTGCTCCACCGCGCCAACGAGGCGACGGGCTCCATCGCCCGCGCGGCCGAGAATGTCGGCGGCGAACTCGCCGCCCGGATCAAGGATGTCGAGGCCTCCTTCGGCACGCATAGCCGTGGCCTCACCGACCTCATCGCCACCCATGCCGAAGAGGCGCATGGCCAGCTCGCCAATACCGGCCGCGAGATCGTGCTGGCGGTGACCGCCCAGAGCGCCCGCGTGAGCGACGCCCTCGCGCAGAGCGGCGCCACCTTCGCCGACACCACGGAAAGCCGGGCGAAGGCCATCGACACCGTGCTCAACGACCGCCTCGCGGCCCTGCAGGAGACCATCGCCCGCGGCGACATCCTCGCCGACCGCATCGCCCGCGATACCTCCGCCCTCAGCGAGACCGTCACCGGCCAGCTGCAGGAGATGGACCGCGTCATCACGGTGCAGGGCAAGGCGGTGGCCGACATCATCGCCGAGCGCACCCGCGAAGCCCGCGAGACCGTGGAGAGCCAGCTCGGCGCCCTCGAGGAGCGCTCGGTGAAGCGCTCCGCCGAGATCGGCGAGACCTTCACCCACTTGGTGAGCCAGATCGACGGTCAGCTCGGCTCCCGCGCCACCGCCCTCAACGAGGCCCTGATCCTGCGCACCGGCGAGATGGCGCGCATCATGGTCGAAGGCAGCCGCGACCTCGTCCAGACCCTCGATGCCCGCGCCGACGGCATGGCGCAGGACATCGCCGCCCGCAGCCTGGCCCTGGGCGATACCCTCGGCAGCCGCTCCACCGAAATCGCCGCGCGCTTCGAGCAGCAGGCGACCGACCTGTCCCGCCGCATCGAAGAGGGCGTCGGCCGCTTCGACACCAGCGTCGTCGGGCGTCTCGACGCCATCGCCGCCGCGCTGGAGGAGCGCAGCCGTCTGATCGACGAGACCTTCGGCTCCCAGGCCTTCGAGGCGATCCGCCTCATCGAGAGCCGCACCCGCGCCGTGGACGAGGATCTCGCCAACCGGACCCGCGAACTCGTCGAGATGATCGAGAGCCGGACGGGCCATGCCAACGAGGCCCTGGCCGGACAGGCGGAGGCGATCCGCTCGTCCTTCTCGCACCGCGCGGAAGCCCTGGCTGCCCTCATCGACGAGCGCACGGCCGCCATGGGCCAGGAGCTCGACGAGAAGGGACGCGTGGTCTTCGGCGCCCTAGGCACCCGCATCACCGAGCTGGCGCACCTGTTCGATCGCGGCGGCTCCTCCCTGGCGGAGCTTCTGGAACAGCGCGGCGACACCATCATCGCCCGCCTGCGCGACGTCGTCGCCGATGCGGACCGTCTGCTCAGCGAAGGCGAAGGCCGCCTCGGTTCCACCCTGCAGACGCGGACCACCGATATCGGCAGCCTGCTCGACGAGGGCGTGCGCACCGTGCACCAGCTCCTGGACAACCGGACCAACGAGATCCGGACCATGCTGGACGATCATTCCCAGGTTCTCGCCAGCAGCTTCGAAGACCGGCTGGCTCCGTTGCACGATTCGCTCGGCCAGCATGGCCGGACCTTCGTCGACACGATCGAGGCCAGCCTCGGCGGTGCCGCCGGCGCGGTGGAAGCCCGCACCCGCGACCTCGTTGCGCTGTTCGACCAGCGCATCGGCGCCCTGGACGAACTCGTGGACGGTCGCGGCGCGAGGATCGCGGAATCGGTGGAAGCCCGCACCCACGGGCTGCGGACCTTGTTCGACGACATCCTCACCGCCCTCGACGGTCTCGTGGACAGCCGCGCCGAAGCCCTCACCGACAGGGTCGATGCGCGCACCCACGCCTTGAGCGCCCTGTTCGACGAACGCCTGCGCGCGATCGACGATCTGGTTGAGAACCGCGCGGCCGAACTCGTCCGCACCATCGACACCAAGGGCACGGCCCTCACGCAGACCGTCGACGACCGGACCCACGCGATGGGTGCCCTGTTCGACGACCGCATGCAGGCCCTCGACGCCCTCGTGGCGGAGCGTTCGGCCGATTTCGCCCGCACGCTGGATACCAAGGGCTCCGTCCTGACCCACTCGGTCGATGCGGGCACGGCCATGCTGAGCACGCTGTTCGACGAGCGCCTGCGCGCCCTCGATCAGCTGGTCGAGAGCCGCACCGCGGACCTCGTCCACACGGTGGACGAGCGCGGCGGCAACCTTACCCGGAATCTCGACGACCGCACCGGTTCGCTCCGCGCGCTCTTCGACGAGCGCCTGCATGAGCTCAACGCCCTCGTGGAGACCCGGACTGCGGAGTTCGCCCGGACCATGGAGATGCAGGGCAGCGCCCTGTACCGGTCCGTCGACGAGCGCACGGAATCCATGGGTGCGCTGTTCGACGAGCGCCTGCGCGCCCTCGACCACCTCGTGGACAACCGCGCGGCCGAGTTCGCCCGCACCATCGACGGCCACGGCACGTCGCTGACCCGCGCCGTCGAGGCCGGCGCCCAGTCCATCGGGACCGTCTTCGACGAACGTCTGCGCGCCCTCGACCTTCTCGTGGACAACCGCTCGGCCGACCTCACCCACACCATCGACAACCGCGGCGCATCGCTGGGCCAGGCCGTGGAGGCCGGAGCCCAGTCGATCGGCAGCATGTTCGACGAGCGCCTGCGCGCCCTCGCCGACCTCGTGGACAACCGGACGACCCAGGTCACGCACGCCATCGACGGCCGCGGCACGTCGCTGGGCCAGGCCGTCGAGGCCGGCGCCGAGGCGATCGGCAGGGTATTCGACGAGCGCCTGCGCGCCCTCGCCGACCTCGTGGACGGCCGGACGACGGAGTTCACCCGCACCGTCGACGACCAGGGCGTCTCGCTGGCCCAGTCCGTCGATACCCGCATGCAGGCCATCGCGTCCCTGTTCGACGAGTGCCTGCGCGCCCTCGAGCGGCTGGTGGACGGTCGTACCACGGCGTTCGCCCGGACCATCGACAATCAGGGTGCCGCCCTGACCCAGGCGGTGGATGCCCGAAGCGAAGCCTTCACGAACCGGATCGACAGCCGGATGAAGGTCTTCGCCGCCCTCGTCGCGTCGCGCGGCGATGCCCTCGCCAGCGCCTTCGACGACCGCCAGGACGCCTATGCGGCCCTGGTGGACGAGCACAGCGCCACGATGCTCGCCGCCTTCGACGAACGCGTGGACCGTCACGCCGCCCTCGCCCAGGCCCATGCCGACGCGCTCGCCACGGCACTGGACCAGCGCAACGAGGCCGTCGCCGCCCTCATCGACGGTCGCAACCAGGACATGATCGCCGGCTTCGACCGCCGCTCGACGGCTCTGGCCTCGCTGATCGAGGCTCGCGGGCAATCGCTGGCCCGCCGCCTCGCCGAGAGCGCGGAGACCATCACCCGCGCCATCGAGGAGCGGGGAGGATCGATCGTGGAGACCATCGACGGTCGCGGAAACCATATGGTCGAGGCGATGGCGACCCATTCCGAACGCCTCCGCGAGATCGTCGAAGGCCCGGCCTCCCGGCTCGTCGCCTCCCTGGGCGAGCGCAGCCAGGAGATCGCGCGCATCCTAGACGAGAGCGGAACGCCCCTCGCCGAAACCCTGCGCGAGCGGGTCCGCGACCTCGCCGAACAGTCCGACGCGTCGAGGAACGCGCTGCTCGCGGCCATCGACGGCGGCGCCTCCCGCGCCCTGGCGAGCCTCAACGAGGCCAACGACCGGCTCCGCAGTGAGCTGGGCGGCGTCCTGAACCGGGTCGAGGGGGCGAACTCGGCCCTGCGCGAGCTCATCACCGATGCCGGCGAGAATCTCGGCGCCATCGAGCAGGGCCTCTCGGGCCGGGTCGAGCAGGTGCAGGCGACGCTCTCCGCGATTGGAAGCGAGACCGAGCGCGCCAGCCGGAGCGTGGCCGAACAGGTCGATCAGCTGAAGGCGGTCGCCGAGGGCGCCCTGCGCGATGCGGCCGACCTCGCTGCCTCGCTCGATGCCCGCGGGACCTCGCTCACCGAGATCTCCCGCGCCCATTCCGGCACCCTCACCAGCGCGGCGGGCTCGCTCGAGACCGTCGAGACGCGCCTGATCGATCTCCTCACCAGCCGCGACAAGGCGGTGGAGGACGTGCTGACGCGCATCGAGGCACGGTCCGGCGCCCTGGAGGAGCAGACCGCGCGCTTCGACGCGCTGATGGCCGAGACCCTTCGCTCCGCCGAGGAGCGGGCGCGCGGCATCGCCGGCAGCCTGTCCGAGGCGGCGCAGAGCGCGGGCGCCAGCGTGACCGGAGCCTTCGAAGGCCTTCGCAAGGATGCCGGGAGCGAGGGCGAGCGGACCGCCACCGCCGTCCGCGCGGCGATCTCCGGCGCGTCCGAGCAGATGATGACGGTGTTCGAGGGCGCGGCCAGTCGCTTCGGCGACTCGGTGGCGGGGATGCGCGAGATGGCGGCCGAGATCCGCCGCGAACTCGAGGCGACGCGGGCGGACCTGCAGCGCGGCGTTCTGGAAATCCCCCGCGAGACCCAGGATGCCACCAGCGAGATGCGTCGGGTCGTGACCGACCAGATCAAGGCGCTGAACGAACTGTCCTCCCTGGTCTCGCGTTCGCGCCGCAGCGTCGACGTGACCGAGGCGGCAGCCCCCGCCCCGCGCAAGGCGGAGGTCCAGCCGGCCAAGCAGCAGGACGTGCAGGTCTCGGAAGCCGCGCCTCCCAAGCCGAAGCAGAATGCGGCCAACCCGGTCGCAACATCGGCGAGCGCCAAGCCGTCCGAGCCCAAGGCCCGCGACGACAAGCCGTCCGACCCGCGCCCGACCCAGCAGATGACCATCGTCTCCGCGCCGGCGGCAGCCGGCCGGGCCGGCAACCAGGCCTCCCTGCGGCCCGGTGAGGCCGCGCGCGGCGCCGTCCCGGCGGCCCGCGACGGACGCGACAATCGCGGCTGGCTCTCGGATCTCCTGACCCGCGCCTCCCTCGACGACGACACGGACGGGTCCGATCCGGCGAACGCCTCTCCGGCGCCCGCCGGTCAGCCCAAAGCCGCCAAATCCGGAGCCGCGAAGGCGGAGCCGGCCAAGGGAGCGGCCGGTGCGGAGCCGAACAAGGCCGCCGTCGAGCGGAGCCGCACCGCCCTGGAGACGCTCTCCACCGACATCGCCAAAATGATCGAGCATCAGACGGCGGTGGAATTGTGGGAGCGCTACCGCCGCGGTGAGCCGAACCTGTTCGACCGCCGCCTCTACACGGCCCAGGGCCGGCAGACCTTCGAGGAGATCCGGAGGCGCTACGCGGCCGATGCCGAGTTCCGCCGGACGGTGGACCGCTATGTCGGCGAGTTCGAACGGCTCCTCGGCGAGGTCTCGAAGAACGACCGCGACTCGCGCCGCGCCGATGCCTACCTCACCTCCGAGACGGGCAAGGTCTACACGATGCTCGCCCATGCGAGCGGCCGCTTCGAAGGGGCCTGACATCCCTCGGCGACGGGGCGGCATCGCCGCTCCGTCGCCAAGCCGAAGCCGGGTCGGGTCAGATCAGGCCGAGGACGGAAAGCTCGCGGCGCAAGGATTCCGGCATGTCGGCGAGGTCGTCGGAACGGCCCATGGCGAGATCTGCCGGTGCCGACCGCGCCGTGAGGTAGCGCCAGCCCTGGAAGGGCCGGCAGGGGCGCGGATTGACCGGCACCACGACGGGATCGAGGACGAGGCGGCAGCGGCCGATCCCGTCGGTATCCGTGAACGGCTCGATCGCCGTGATGGCCTGGCGGCAGCACAGGGTGCCCTTGATGACCCAGTAGATCGAGCCCTGCCCGGCAATGGCGGAGGCCCGCTTCGGGACCATCCGGGTGACATGGGTCGTGGACGGTTCGCGCCCGGCCTGCACCGCCTCGTCCCGGTAATGGGCGATGCGCTGTTCGAGGTCCTCGATCGTCGCGGGTCCGACGCAGAGCTTCAGAAGGTGAAGGGCCATGACGGCCCTCTTATCAGCGCCGGCGAGAATGCGCGCGTGACTTTCGTCTCCCTCAGGAGAACAGGGCGAGTTTCTCTTTCTCGCTCAGCCCGTCGATATCGGCGAAGGCCGTGGCGATGTCGGTCTTCTCCGGCGCCGGCTTCGCCTCGTCGGATTCGACGTCCTCGAAGCCGGCCTCGTTCAGATCGGTGGTGTCCGTTTCCTCGGGGGCGGATTCCTCGGGGGCGGGAATCTCGAGAACGGACTCGTCCAGAACGGACTCTTCGGGAGCGGTTTCTTCGGGATCCGCCTCGGGGAACGCGTCCTCTTCGGCGGCCTCGGCCATCACCTCGAGCGAGGGGACCTCCGCGGATTGCGGCTCGTCGTCCACGGTTTTCACAGGGGCGAGGGGCGGCATCGCCGCCTCGGGCTTCACCTCGGACGCCGCCTGGGCCTCCGACCGCAGGGAATCCATGCCGATGAACCGGTCCACGTCGCTCTGGTCGAGATCCTGGGCGACATTCGACGCGGTGGAGCCCGGTGCCGGCGGGATCGGCTCGACCTCACCGCCCCAGATCGCGATCATCGCCGCGAGGCGTTCTTCCAGATAGCGCAGGGTATGGATGATGCGCGCGGTCCGCTGCGCCGTCAGGTCCTGGAACGAGCAGGCCGTGTAGATTTCCGTGGCCCGGCGGTCGAGCACATCGCAGATCTCGGCGTCCGCACCCGATTCGCGCATGGTCCAGGCGGTCTCCTGGACCTCTTCCGCTGCGCCGAGGATATCGGAGGTCGCGCGTTCGGTGGCCCGGACGATGGCGTCGAGGGCGACGGAGGCGATGCCCAGGCGGCTATGGTCCTGATCCACGGTGCTGATCGCCGCGATCTCGGCCTTGGTGCGGGCGATGGCATGGGCCATCTCCATCAGGTCGCCGCGCATGCGTCCGACCCGCTCGGTCTCCCGGTCGGAGGGGCGGTCCGCCGTCACCGCGCTTTCCAGGCGCGCGATGGCGCCGAGCAGCATGTCCGTATCGGCGCTGCGGTTGCGCCTCGTATATTCGGCGAGGAACCAGCGGCCGCGTTCGCTCTCGCTCATCGCCGCTTCGATCCGGTCGTATTCCGACTCATCGACCGAGGTGAGCGAACGCATGACAGACATAGAACTCGTGTCCTCGATGGTGCCTCGCGCCATTGCGCGAAGTCGCGGGTACCAGCACCGGTAGATTGACACGATGGTTTTAACGCCGCCTTTACGGGTCGAATCGTCGTCAGCGGCCGGCAGCGCTTCGCCTTCAGGCCGCTCCGCCCCCTCGATCGAGCGGTCCATCCGGTGTCCCAAACCTCTCCGACGGAGCCGAACGCGACGCGCCTGTCGCTGCTTTATGCCGTCGTCTTCGTCGAGATCGGCATCGCCATGCCGTTCATGCCGGTCTGGCTGAAAGCGCTCGGCCTCGATGCGCGGATCATCGGCGCCCTCCTGGCGCTGCCCATCGCCATGAAGATCATCGCCACGGCGCCCCTGGTGGGGCTGATCGACCGGGGCGTGGCCGCGCGCCGTCTCCTGCTGGTCGGCAGCGTAGCGGTGGCCGCGACCTACGCGCTGATGCCCGCCGGTGCCGCCATCGGCTGGCCCATCCTCGCTGTGCTCGTCGCCGTGAACGCGGCGGCCGGAGCGCCGCTGGTGCCGACCATCGACTACCTCACCCTCGCCGCCGTGCGGCACAGCAAGCGGCTCGACTACGCCCGCATCCGCATGGCCGGGTCCATCGGCTTTCTCATCGCCAGCCTGCTCGGAGGCGCGGCCCTCGGCGCCATGGGGGAACGCCTGGCCGTGCCGGTCCTCCTCACCGGCCTCGCCCTGGTCGCCGCCCTCACCATCTTCGCCAGTCCGGTGGAAGCCCACGTGGCGCAGCCGCGCATCGCGCCGGGTACACGCCCGAAGCTGCCCCGCGTGCTCTGGCTCTGCATCGGAGCGCAGGCGACGATCCAGGCGAGCCACGCGGCGACCTACGCCTTCGGCAGCATCCACTGGCAGGCCAGCGGCATCTCGTCCTCGTGGATCGGTGTCCTCTGGGCGACGGGTGTCGCCGCCGAGATCGTGTTCTTCGCCACCGTGGGGCGCTGGCCCGCCCATTGGCGCACGCCCTTCCGCCTCATCGGGCTCGGCGCCGTGGCGTCCCTGATCCGCGTGGTCGGCCTCTCCCAGGTGGGAGGCGACCTCGTCCCGGCCCTTTTCCTGCAGACCCTGCACGCGTTCAGCTTCGGCGCGACGCAGCTCGGGGCGATGACGGCGATCTCGGCCTTCGCGCCCGATGGGGCGCGGGGACGCGCCCAGGGCCTGTCGAGCGCCGTCAATGCCTGCGCCTCGGCTAGCGCCACCATCCTCTGCGGTGTGGCCTACGAGGCCGGCGGGGGGAGCCTGGCCTTCGCGCTGATGGCGCCGCTCGCCCTGTCCGGCCTGTGCCTCGTGTCACTTTCCGCGCGCATGGCGGCCGGTGAGCCCTTCACACGGCCTCGTTTGTAGGTCAGCACTCCGCCGTCGGTGGCGGACCTTGACCATTCCGTAACCTTGATCTGCTTTTTCTGAAGCATGAACCGGGAGTCGCGCTTCGTGCGCCACGCTGCTGCCAAGCCGAACCCTGACGCCGCCGAAGCCGCGATTCTCGGCGAGGGCGGACGCGTGGTCCTGAGCGGCCGCTGGACGGCGGATCAGGGCTCGTCCGTGGAGAAGGCCGCAGCACAGATCGCGGCACGCACCAACGGCGCTTCCACCCTCATCGATCTCTCCAACGTCGCCCGCCTCGATACGCTCGGCGCCTGGGTCCTGGAGCGGACCCGCGGCGAGATCGAGGCATCCGGCGGGACACTCGCCTACGCGGGCGCCTCGGCCGAGCACCGCATCCTGCTCGGCGAGATGAAGCTGCCGGACGACGGCTATGCCGGCAAGCCGAAGCGCGGACGCCTCGTCGGTTTCCTGCACGATCTCGGGGTCCGGGTCGTCGGCGCGAAATCGGACATGGTGAGCGGCCTCGCCTTCCTCGGGGAGGTGGTGACCGCCTGCATCCGCGTCGCCTCGCGGCCGAGCACGTTCCGCGGCACGGCCCTGGTCAACCAGCTCGAACAGGTCGCCTTCCGGGGCGTGCCGATCATCATGCTGATCTCGTTCCTGGTGGGCGGCATCGTGGCGCAGCAGGGCATCTTCCAGCTGCAGCGCTTCGGGGCGCAGAGCTTCGTCGTCAACCTGATCGGCCTGCTCATCCTGCGCGAACTCGGCGTGCTTCTCACCTCGATCATGGTGGCGGGGCGCTCGGGCTCGGCCTTCACCGCCGAGATCGGCTCCATGCGCATGCGCGAGGAGGTGGATGCCCTGCGGGTGATGGGCCTCGACCCCATCGAGATCCTCATCGTCCCGCGCATCCTCGCGCTGGTGATCGGCCTGCCGATCCTCGCCTTCCTCGCCTCGCTGGCGGCCCTGGCCGGGGGCGGCCTCACCGCCTCGCTCTATGGCGGCATGACCATCGACGCGTTCCTGGCCCGGCTCCAGGCGGCGGTCTCGTTCCACCACGTGGCGGTCGGCCTGATCAAGGCGCCGTTCATGGCGCTGATCATCGGCATCATCGCCACGATCGAAGGTTTCGCGGTCGAAGGATCGGCGGAATCGCTCGGGCGTCACGTCACGGCCTCAGTCGTGAAGTCTATCTTCATGGTCATCGTACTGGATGGACTTTTCGCCGTGTTCTTCGCGGCCATCGATTTCTGACGCCCGTGAATCACATGTCCTCCCCCCCCGCGCGGTTCGACAGCGCCCCAGCCCGCGACGTCATCATCGGCGTCCGCGATCTCGTGGTCGGATTCGGCGACAAGATCGTGATGAAGGGGCTCAACCTCGACATCTATCGCGGCGAGATTCTCGGCTTCGTCGGTCCGTCCGGACAGGGCAAGTCGGTCCTCACACGGACCATCCTCGGCCTGGTGCCGAAGCGCTCGGGCACGATCGAGGTGTTCGGCGAGGACGTCGACGGGATGACGATGACCCGCCGTCGGCAGATCGAGCAGCGCTGGGGCGTGCTGTTTCAGCAGGGCGCCCTGTTCTCGGCGCTCACGGTGAAGCAGAACATCCAGATGCCCATGCGCGAGCACCTGAACCTGTCCGAGCGCCTGCTCGACGAGTTCGCCCGCCTCAAGATCGAGATGGTGGGCCTGAAGCCCGATGCCGCCGACAAGCTCCCCTCCGAACTGTCCGGCGGCATGATCAAGCGCGCGGCCCTGGCCCGCTCCCTCGCCCTCGACCCGGAAATCCTGTTCCTCGACGAGCCGACCTCGGGCCTCGACCCCATCGGCGCGGGCGAGTTCGACGAACTCGTCGCCACGTTGAAGCAGACGCTGGGCCTCACCGTCTTCATGGTGACCCACGACCTCGACAGCCTCTACACCGCCTGCGACCGCATCGCGGCTCTCGGCGACGGGCAGATCATCGCGCAGGGTCCCATCGAGGCGATGCTGGCGAGCGACCACCCCTGGCTGCGCTCCTACTTCCACGGCAAGCGCGCGCGGGCCATCGTCCCGCAGGGAGGCCGGCATGCAACCGCCTGACGCCGTCCTGACGATGCGGGCGCCGGTCGGTCGGACCGGAGCCTGTGTCCTGCCGATCCGGGTCCGGACACGATTCGAGGGCATCGCGGGTTCCCCCTCTTGGAAGGGGAGCCTCGCCGTGCTCCCCGCCGATACATCCGAGCCTTCGGAAGGGCCTTCGGGCCGATCGGCCGGAAGGCCTTCCATCCCATCCGCGCGGCGCCTGTGCGGAGCCGTGCGCCACATCGCGCAGCGATCGATCGGGGCTCGCGCACCGCGTGCGTCCCCGCACCGCACTCGCCCCGCCACGCCGAGGTATCGCTGATCCAATGGAGACTCGTGCGAACTACGCCCTCGTCGGCGCCTTCACTCTCGCGGTCGTCGTGGCCGCCTTCGGCTTCGTGTTCTGGCTTCAGGGCGGATCGCGCAGCCAGGAACGGCAGGGCGTGCGCATCGTCTTCTCCGGCAGCGTGGGCGGCCTCGCCAAGGGCTCGACCGTGGCCTTCAACGGCATCAAGGTCGGCGAGGTGATGGACGTGCGCCTTCTCCCGCAGGACCCGCGCCGCGTGGTCGCCATGGTGGAGGTGGACCGCACCACGCCCCTGCGCGCCGACACCCGCGCCCGCCTCGATTCGGCGATGCTCACCGGCGTCTCGACGATCTCGCTCTCCGGCGGCAACGCGGATGCCCCGGCGCTGACGCCGGGCTCGGGCGATCAGACACCCACCATCTTCGCCGACAGTTCCGACATCCAGGACATGATGACGGCGGCCAAGCAGATCGCACAGCGCGCCGACGACATGCTCCAGCGCCTCGACAAGCTGGTGGCCGGCAACGAAGGCGCCATCACCCGCACCCTCGCCAACGTGGAATCGTTCTCCAAGACCCTCAGCGATGCGGGCCCCGCCGTGAGTTCGCTGGTGAAGGCCATCGACGGGCAGAAGCTCAACCGCGTCATCGACAATGCCGAGCGCTTCTCTGCGGCGCTCAGCACGGCCAGCCCCGACATCGAGGGCGCGGTCAAGGATGCGCGCTCGCTGGCGGCCAAGCTCAACGCCTCGGCCGACCGGGTGGACAACGTGCTGAAGGGCGCCGAGAGCTTCCTCGGTTCCGCCTCGGGCCAGACCGGCAGCAGCACCTTCGCCGAAGTGCGCGACGCGGCGATCTCCGTGCGCGACGCCGGCAAGGCCTTCCGCACCCTCTCCGAGAACCTCGACAAGCGCACATCCACCATCGCGTCGAGCTTCAGCAAGCTCAGCGGGACCGGACGGCGCGAAGTCGAAGCCCTGTCGTCGGACGGCCAGCGCACCCTCAACACCCTCAATCGGACGGTGAAGAGCCTGGAGCGCGACCCGTCCCAGGTCATCTTCGGCGGCAAGCCATCGTTGCCGGAATACAACGGTGGCCGCTGAACCCGGCAAAGCCTAGCCGCATGTGTCCGGCGTCACGGCACGGAAACCGCTATGGCGTAGTTTACGGTTGCGCGTTCTGCCGCGCTGCACAGGTTTCCAGGCTCTTCGGATGACGTTTCGCTCGCATGCCCTGGCGCTCGCCTGCCTCTCCGCCCTGCTAGGCGGTTGCGGCGGCGGCGCGCCCATGACCTTCGACCTCGCCGCCTTGCCGAGTTCCGGCCGGCCGAGCGTGGCGGCACGGTCGATCTCGGTGGCCGAGCCGGTGGGCCTCCAGCCCTTCGAGCAGGATCGCATCATCGTGCGTCAGGCCGGCGGCGCCCTGTCGTTCCTCGGCGGCGGCCAATGGGCCGACCGCCTGCCGCGCCTCGTCCAGACGCGGCTGATCCAGAGCCTCGAGAATTCCGGGCGCCTGAAATCCGTGAGCCGTCCGGGCGACAAGATCGTCGCCGATTACGCGCTGATCAGCGAGATCCGCGCCTTCGACATCGCCTCGAATTCGGGCGAAGCGGTGGTGGACGTCTCGGCCAAGCTCATCGCCGACGGCACCGGCAAGGTGGTCGCCGCCCGCATCTTCACCGCGCGGGTGCCCGTGGCCAAGATCGAGGCGGGCAGCGCCGCGGTCGGTCTCGACGCTGCGCTCAGCATCGTGCTGGCCGACATGGTCCGCTGGGTGAATTCCGGACATTGAGCCCGGTCGGGCGATCGGTAAACCTCAGACGATCAGGAAGTCCTGAGCGGTCAGGGCCGGATGGTCCTTCACAACGGCGAACAGGACGGCCGCAGCGCCGTTGACCCCGTCGGAATCGTAGAGAAGCCGGCCCGTATCGGTTTCGTAGACGATCCGGTCGTCGCTCTGCGTCGCCGTCCCCGTGGTATTCGCCGCGAACAGTCCAGCGGAGAGAACACCGGTCTTTACCAGGGCCGTGAAGATCGCATTGTCCAGCTTGATCGTATCGTTGTTGCCCGAAACATTGGCGAAATCGTTGATCGTGTCGACATTCGTGGCGCCGAGCTTGGTGTCGAACACGAAGCTGTCGTTGCCCATGCCCCCCAAGAGCGAGTCTTTGCCGAGACCGCCCTCGATCGTATCGGTGCCCGCCCCGCCCGAGAGCGTGTTGGCCGCAGCATTGCCGACGATCTTGTTGGACGATTCGTTGCCTGTGGCCGAGATCGCGCCCGTGCCCGTCAGAAGGATCGTTTCCGCGTAGGTTCCCGCCAGCGAATAGCTGACGGAAGAGACGACGACGTCCTTTCCCGTCTCCTTCAACTCGACGATACGGTCGTCCCGCGAATCCACGTAGTAGCGGTCGTTCCCGCTGCCGCCGACCATCGTATCCGCGCCTGCTCCTCCATCGAGGAGGTCGTCGCCTTCTCCGCCATACAGGGCATCCGCACCGTTGAGGCCGTAAAGCCTGTCGGCCCCGTCGCCGCCATTGATTTCGTCATTGACGAAATCGTGCCCGTAGAGGAGGTCGTCGCCGCCGGCGCCGTAGACGAGGCCGTCGCGCGGATCGATGATCTGCATCTTGATGGAGGAGCCCGACGCATCGCCTCCGGCCCCGCTGTAATCTGTCCAGGTCACCATGACGCGACCGTCACGAAGCGCGGTGACGGAGGGATCGAACTGCGAGTTCGACGTCGTCGTGTTGACGATGGCCTCGCCGCCCATCTTCGCGCCGGACCCGTCGAACGCCTGGAGATGGATCGACGAGCCGGATGTGTCGGGTCCGCTGCCGCCGAAGTAGTTTGTTTCCGACCAGGATACGACGAATCCACCGTTATTCAGCGGCGTGAGGGTAGGATCGCCGCCAAAGGTGGTCGAGTTCACGAAGATCTCGCTGGCGATCGGCTGCGCGATGCCGCCATAGACCCCGTAGAGCCGCGCATGGATACCGCCGCCGCTGCCCTGGTTAAACGACGTCCACGTCACCACGAACCGACCGGCACCGATATACGCGACATCGGGCTCCATCGGGATGTCGCCGGTCGGGATGTTGACCTGGAATTCGGACCCGTAGGTTCCGTCGGGTCCAAGCAGCGAACCCTTGATGCTGTTTCCGCTCTGCCAGACGGCCACGGGAAGGATGCTCAGTGGCCCGGCCGAGATGGCAGGGTGCGATTGCACCCCGTCGACCACGCTGTTGACGACGAAGGAGGGCTTGAGCGTTCCGTCCGCGTTGTAGGTCGCGGCGCGGATGTCCCCGTTCGTCGATTCGAGATCCTGCCAGACCAGGATCGATTCCGAGCCGTTTCTCAATTGGGCGACATCGGGCTGATATTGATTGGCAAAGGACGTCGAGACGATCCGGCTCTGATACTTTCCGGCCGCATCGAAGACAGAAGCGTAGAGATCCTGGTTCTCGGGCGAGGCGTAGTGCTGGTAGGTGACGATGAAGCCGCCATTCTCCAGCGGCGCGATGCTCGGCAGCGTGTCGCCGATCGTCGTCTCGTCGACCAGGAACTCGCGGCCGATCCGCGCTCCCGTCGTGTCGAACGTCTGTCCGCGTAGAACCGCAGTGGAACCGCTGCCATCTTGCCAGACGGCCACGACGTTTCCGTTGTTCAAGACCGTGACGACCGCCGATGTCTGGTCACCCGCAGTCTTGGTATTGACCAGCGTCTCCCCGCCCCATTTGCGAACAGGCATGGCACGATCCATCGATTGGCAGCTGAACTACCATCGTTGAATATTCAATCAGCAATTTCGTCAATACGACTCGACTTAGACTACTACCCAATTGTGATCACGTTTCCGTGATCAGTCATAGATTGGATATTCTCAGTTTTGGTATCCTCTCAGGCATCCAATATCAGTCGGATTATTTAGCCTACTCCATCACGGCGGCCTTCATGATCACCACCATGATCGCCTTGGCCGGCTCGGTGCCGACGCAGCGCACGGTGTGCGGCCTGTCGCAGCGGTAGCGCAGCGTCTCGCCCACCCGCGCCCGCTGGAACGTGCCGGCCACCTCGACTTCGAGGGCGCCCTCGGTGACGGTGAGGGATTCCACCGAGCCGCGCTGGTGCGGATCGGAATCGAGCACGCCGCCGGGATCGGCCGTGACCTCGTACCATTGCAGCCATTCCACCGTCTTGATCCAGCCGACGATGGCGAGGCGTATCTTGCCGTCGTCGGAGAGCAGGATCGGCGTGTCGGCGCGCGACGTCTTCTCGATGAAGGGCTCTTCGTCGCTGGTGGCCAGCACGCGCTCGATGGAAACGTCGAGGGCCTGGCTCAGGCGCCAGATCGTCGCCAGGGTCGGGTTGGTCTCGTTGCGCTCGATCTGGCTGATGATCGATTTCGCGACGCCGGACTGCTCGGCGAGTTCGGAAAGCGAGAGATTGTAGGCCTTGCGCAGCCTCTGGATGGTCTTGCCGAGCTGGCCCGAGAGAACCTGTGCCCCGTTCAGGATGTCCCGCTGCCGCCCCCGCTCGGGCGTCGTCGCCTGATCTTGCATTGTCCCAGAACCTATCGCGCCGTTCCGTACATCGAACGATCGTGCGGTACTTCAAACGCAATCAGGCATCCGATGCAAGGCGAAGGAGGCCAACTTCTCCGTCGTCTCAATGCCAAAGGGCGTGGAAATGATGGACCGGTCCGTGTCCTCGTCCCACGTTCACGGAGCCGGATGCGGCGATGGCGGCGGTGACGTAGCGTTTGGCCTGGGCGACGGCCTCCGTCAGGGGAAGGCCGCGGGCGAGGCCCGCCGCCACGGCCGAGGACAGGGTGCAGCCGGTGCCGTGCGTGTTGCGGGTCTCGACGCGGGCCGACGCGAAGCGCCGCAGCGTCCCGTCGGCGCTCATGAGGTGGTCGACGCTCTCGGTGCCCTCCGCATGGCCTCCCTTGATGAGGACGGCGCGGGCGCCCAAGGCCAGGAGCTTGCGCCCCTGCACCACCGCCTCGTTCTCGCTCTTGGCCACGGGAGACTCGATCAGGGTGGCGGCCTCGGGGAGGTTCGGCGTCACCAGATCGGCCAGGGGCAGGAGGTGGCGGCGCATGGCCTCCACCGCCTCGTCGGAGATGAGGCGGTCTCCGCTCGTGGCCACCATGACCGGGTCGAGGACGATGGGGATGCGGGAGGCATGACGGCCGAGCCCGGCGGCCACGGCCTCGATCACCGCGGGCTTCGACAGCATGCCGATCTTCACCGCATTCACGTCGAGATCGGAGAACACGCTGTCGATCTGGGCGGCGATGAAATCGGCCGGCACGTCGTGGATGGCCTGGACGCCCAGGGTATTCTGCGCCGTGAGCGCGGTGATGATGCTGGCGCCGTAGACCTTGAGCGCCGCGAAGGTCTTGAGATCGGCCTGGATACCGGCGCCGCCGCTGGAATCGGAGCCCGCTATGGTGACGGCGATGGGTGTCATGGCGTGTCTCGTCCCTTGCGTTGCAGCAACCCTAAGCAGGTTTAGCAAAAGTGGTCACCGGTTTTGCGTCCTCAAACCTGCGACACTTCAAAGGCCTAAGCGAGGTAAAGCGTTGGCTTGCCAATGCGAACCTGCTTAGACCATCGTCCGGAACGAGGGAATCCGGCCCGATTGAAAATGATTTTAGAACAGAGACTTAGAGAATTTCACCGGCGACCCGCTCAGGCCGGGGCCTAACGGCCCGCGCCCCTCGCCGCGAGGGCCGAATCCACCCGGAAGCGCAGGTCCCTGGCGCGGGCCTCCACCTCCTCGGTGGAAAACAGCGCGGAGATCAGGGCGATGCCGTCGGCGCCCGCCGCGACGATCGACGCGGCGTTGCTGCCGTCGATGCCCGCGATGGCCCCGACGGGAAAGCCGGTGCCCCGGGCGAGGCGCGCCCGGAAGGCGATGCGCGTGAACCCGTCGAGCCCGACCGGCGGATCGGGATTGTCCTTGCTGGTGGTGGCGAAGACGCCGCCGATGCAGGCGTAATCCACAGGCAGGCGATAGAGCTCGTCTGCCTGGGCCGCCGATTTCAGGGTCAGGCCGATGATGGCGCTTGAGCCGAGAATGCGCCGCGCCTCCGCCGGGTGCAGGTCCGATTGGCCGAGATGCACGCCCTCGGCCTCGGCCGCCAGAGCGAGATCGCAGCGGTCGTTGACGAGGAGCGGCACGCCGGTGCCCGTGATGGCCGCGCGGATGGCGCGGATGCGCGCCAGCGCCTCGCGGGCGTTCTCGATGGATTTTTCGCGGTATTGAAGAAGGGTGCACCCGCCCGCGACGGCCTCGGCCGCCATCTCGGCGAGGTCGGCGCCGTCATCGCCGCAGACGCCCACGTCCAGAATGCCGTAGAGCCTCACGTCGACCGGCACGGTCGAGCCCAAGGCGGTGTCGCGTCCGATCACATCGTTCCTCCGGTAAGCCGCAGCGGCGGCATCCTAGGCGGGCGGCGGTGCCACGGGAAGCCGATCCGCGCCGCTTCGCTTGCCGGCCCCGGCCCATCGGCCTACTCCCCGCCTCGACGAAGCACGGAGACTGGCATGACCACCGAAGCCGGGCGCACGCCGAAGCAGAAGATGATCGCGGGGGACCTCTATCACCCCGACGACGCGGAACTCGGTGCCGACCTGCGCGCCTGCCAGGTCTGGCTCGCGCGCTACAACGCCATGCTCGGCCGCCCCGCCGACGAGCGCCGGGTTCTGCTGCGCGAGATCTTCGCGGGGGTCGGCGACGGCGCGGTGATCCGGCCGCCGTTCCATTGCGATTACGGCTTCAACATCAGCATCGGCGCTCACGTCTTCCTGAACTTCAACTGCGTCATCCTCGATTGCACCACGGTGACGATCGGCGACCGGACGCAGATCGGGCCGGGTGTCCAGATCCTCACGGCGGACCATCCCCGCGAGGCGGAGGCGCGCGAGGCCGGGCTGGAATTCGCCCGTCCCATCGCCATCGGCCGCAACGTCTGGATCGGCGGCGGCGCGCTGATCCTGCCCGGCGTCACGGTGGGCGACCATGCGATCATCGGGGCCGGCGCCGTCGTCACCCGCGACGTGGCGCCCGGCGCGACGGTGGTCGGCAACCCGGCCCGGCCGGTGCCCGCCAAGGCGTGAAGCGATGCGCGCACCCTGTCGCGCGTTGATTCCGGCACACAATCTGCCATGAGACCCATTCACGGACCGGGGGGCGGGACAGGTGACGAGGGCGCAGGACGGGTTTGCGGTGGAGGCGACCGGCGCGCTTCCCAATCCGTCGGCGGTCGGGCTCGTCGCCGTCATCGTCGCGGCGACGGACGGTGAGCCACGCGCGCTCACGGTGCGGGTTCCGGGACAGGCCACGGGCCGTGAGACCGGGTTGCCGGCAGGCCCCCTCGTGCCGGAGCACCCCACGCTGGAGCGCGGCCTGCGCGCCTGGGTGGAACGCCAGACGCAGCAGCGCCTCGGCTATGTGGAGCAGCTCTACACCTTCGGCGACCGCGACCGGCAGGGCGACGATTCGGCCGGCCTCCACTCCCTGTCCGTGGCCTACCTTGCCCTCGTGCGGGAGATGCGCTCGGCCTCCCTCCCCGACGCGTCGTGGCACAATTGGTATGCCTTCCTGCCCTGGGAGGATTGGCGCGCCGGCCGGCCGGAGACCCTCGACGGCATCGAGGCCAAGCTCCTGGCCTGGGCCGCCGGGGCGGTGGATGCCAAGGTCAGGCGCCGGCGCGAGGACAGGCTCGGGCTCACCTTCGGCATCGGCGGCGGGGCCTGGAACGAGGAGCGCGTGCTCGAACGCTACGAACTCCTGTTCGAGGCCGGGCTGATTCCCGAAGCGCAGGGGCAGGCCGGCGAGGCATGCGCCGCGGATATCGCCACGACGGGGCGCCCCATGACCTTCGATCATCGCCGCGTGCTCGCCACGGCGATCGGGCGGCTGCGCGGCAAGATCAAGTATCGCCCCGTGGTGTTCGAGCTGATGCCGCCGACCTTCACCCTGTTCCAGCTGCAGCGCACCGTGGAGGCCCTGTCCGGTGCCAATCTCCACAAGCAGAACTTTCGTCGGCTCGTGGCCCAGCAGGGGCTGGTGGAGGAGACCGACGAAGTCACGAGCGGCGCCGCAGGGCGGCCTGCCCGCCTCGTGCGTTTCCGCCGTGAGGTGCTGCTGGAGCGCCCGGCGCCGGGGTTCCGGCTGACCCCGTCGCGGCGGTCGTCCTGACGCAGCGCGTGCCGGGGCGCGGGTCGGCCTCGGCGATGCGGCAATGGCCCGGCGGGACTACATCGTGGCCAGGATCGATTCCAGCAGGCTGCGGCTCTTCGCCAGTTCGGTGATGCGCTCGTCCACCTGCGCGATGTGCCGGCGCAACGTCTGCCGAAGCTCGTCGCAGGGTTCGAATGCGCCGCGCCCGGCGAGCGCACAGGGCAAGAAATCGCGGACATAACCGCAGGCCGACATCCTGGCTGGGGTCACGATGGGAATCATCCGTCGGCGATTGACCGCCCTCGGTGTCCCCCAGCGCGAGGCGGTCATAGCGGCGGACGGGCTCCACGAGTTTGCCGGAGCCGCCGCGATCCGGCGACCTCGCCGCCCTGCTGCATCGTGCCTATCGGACCGAACCGGCGCTCGACGTCTGATCGTCCCTGCATGCGATCAGGAACTATCGCGCTCGACCATGCAGGAAGGGACGGCGGTGGCTGAGGATGACGTTTGCACAATATCGCACTGCAAAATGAATATGCTCAGGCTCAGCATATCTAGACAAGCGTATCTCGCGCGCCTACGTTAGTCGGCACAATGCTCAGATTGAGCATAACTGAGGACGCGTCCATGGCGGCCACGAGTTTTCCGATCGACCGGGTTTCGACCCTGCCTCTGCCCGAGATCTACGCCCGCGTGAGCCGGCATGTCCCGGCCATCGAATGGCCGGCCCTGGCCGACGACGTCGCGGCGATCCTGGAGCTGAAGAAGACCCGCAACGCGGTCATCCTCGCTCATAACTACCAGGCGCCCGAGATCTTCCACACGGTGTCGGACATCGTCGGCGACAGCCTGGCGCTGGCCCGCGAGGCCATCAACGTGGATGCCGACGTGATCGTGCTGGCCGGCGTCCATTTCATGGCGGAGACGGCCAAGCTGCTCAATCCGGGCAAGACCGTCCTGATTCCCGACATGCGGGCCGGGTGTTCGCTCGCCGACTCGATCACCGCCGCCGACGTGCGGGGCTTGCGCGAAAAGTATCCCGGCGTGCCGATCGTGACCTACGTCAACACCTCCGCCGCCGTGAAGGCGGAATCGGACGTGTGCTGCACCTCCGGCAACGCGGTGGATGTGGTGCGCTCGCTCAATGCGCCGCGCGTCCTGATGATCCCCGACGAGTTCCTGGCGCAGAACGTCCAGGTCCTGGTGCCCGAGGTCGAGATCCTCACCTGGGCCGGCCATTGCGAGGTCCACGAGCAGTTCACCCCCGCCGACATCGACGAGGTGCGCGAGAGCTATCCCGGCGTCACCGTCATCGCCCATCCGGAATGCCCGCCCGACGTGGTGGCGGCCTCGGACTTCTCGGGGTCGACCGCGATGATGATGAACTTCGTCACCGAGAAGCGGCCGCGTCAGGTGGTGCTCGTCACCGAGTGCTCCATGGGCGACAACATCGCCGCCGCCAACCCGGACATCGAGTTCATCAAGCCCTGCAACCTGTGCCCGCACATGAAGCGGATGTCGCTGCGGAACATCCGGCATGCGCTGGAGACCCTCACCCACGAGGTGACGGTGGAGCCGGAACTCGCCGAGCGCGCCCGCGCGGCGGTGGAGCGCATGCTCGCGGTGCGTCCGCGATGAACGCGCATTCCCCGTTCTCCTTCACCCTCTCCGGCTCTGATCGGGTGATCGTCGTCGGCGCCGGCGTCGCCGGCCTCGCCACGGCTTTGCGGCTCAGCCCCCGCCCGGTCACCCTCGTCACCGCATCGCCCCTCGGCAGCGGCACGGCGACCGGCTGGGCGCAGGGTGGCATCGCCGCCGCCATGGCCGAGGACGATGCCGCCGCACTGCATGCGGCGGACACGGAGGCCGCAGGCGCCGGCCTCACCGACCCGGCCGTCGCCCTGCGGGTGGCGCAAGCCGGCCCCGGCCTGATCGAGTGGCTCGTCGGCCTCGGCGCGCCCTTCGACCGGGATGCCGCCGGCGCCCTGGCGCTCGGCCTCGAAGCGGCGCATTCGCGCCGCCGCATCGTCCGGGCGGGCGGGGATTCCACCGGGCGGATGGTTCTCGACACGCTGCTGAAGGCCGTGGCGCTGACGCCGTCCATCGAGATCCTGGTCGCCGATGTCCGCGGCCTGCTGCAGGACGGGAGCGGCGCCGTCGCCGGCCTCGTCTGTGAGCGCGACGGTGCCTCGGTGCGGCTCGCAGCGCGGTCGGTGGTGCTCGCCACCGGCGGGCTCGGCTCCCTCTACGCCTCCACCACCAACCCGCGCGGGGCCACGGGCCGGGGGCTGGCGCTCGCGGCCCGCGCAGGGGCGACCCTGCGCGACATGGAGTTCGTGCAGTTCCACCCCACCGCCATCTCGGTGGGGCTGGACCCGATGCCGCTCGCCACCGAAGCCCTGCGCGGCGAGGGCGCGCGGCTGATCGATGCGAATAGCGAGCCGGTGATGGCTGGCATCGCCGGGGGCGATCTCGCGCCTCGCGACGTGGTCGCCCGCGCGATCTTCCAGGCGCGGCGGCGCGGCACCGAGGTGTTCCTCGATTGTCGCGGTGCCCTCGGCGCGCGCATGGCGACGCGGTTCCCCACCGTGGCGGGCCTCTGCGCCGCCTCCGGCATCGATCCGCAGCGCCAGCCGATCCCCGTGCGGCCGGCGGCGCATTACCACATGGGCGGCATCAAGGTGGACGGTGCCGGCGCCAGCACCGTGCCCGGCCTGTTCGCCTGCGGCGAGGTCGCCTCCACCGGCCTGCACGGCGCGAACCGCCTCGCCAGCAACTCCCTCCTCGAAGCGATGGCCTTCGCCCCCTGGATCGCCGAGGCCGTCGCCTCCGTCCCCGCCCCCGGTCCGGCGGTGATGGCCGAGCCACGCCGGCACGACGAGGCCGATCACGACGCGATCCGCCGGGTCATGGAAGCCCAGGTCGGGGTGGTGCGCGACGCGGATGGCCTCACCGACGCTGTGCGCGACCTCGCGCCGGCGGCGAGGCAGGGCTCCGACGCGGCCCTCACCGGGTTGATGGTCGCGACCTCGGCGCTGTCTCGCCACGAGAGCCGGGGTGCCCATTGGCGCAGCGACCACCCGGAGCAGGCACCGGCCCGCCATAGCGACGTGACCCTGGCCGAGGTCTGGCGGATCGCGGAGACCGTCTCGGCCGATACGGTCGCTCCGGTTTAGATCGGACGACCGAGACCGTCGGCCCCCTTCCAGCGACCATCTTACGAGCGACCCCATGAGCGATGCCCGTCTCGTCCCCCTCCCCCGCCTCCTCGTGGAGCCGATCGTCCGCGCGGCCCTGCTGGAAGATCTCGGCCGGGCCGGCGACATCACCACCGACGCGATCGTGCCCGCCGATGCCCGCCTCTCCGGCGTCATCGCCGCCCGGCAGGACGGGGTGATCTCCGGCGTCGATGCGGCCATCATCGCCTTCGCGCTGATCGACCCGGCCGTGTCGGTCGTGGTCGAACGGGGCGACGGCGCGCGGGTCTCGCCCGGTGACGTGGTGATCCGTCTCGACGGTCCGGCGCGCGCCATCCTCACCGCCGAGCGCGTGGCTTTGAACCTCCTGTGCCGCATGTCCGGCGTGGCCACCGCCACGGCAGGGCTCGTGGAGGCGGCCCGGCCGCACGGCAAGGCGCGGATCGTCTGCACCCGCAAGACCACGCCCGGCCTGCGCTCCCTGGAGAAACACGCGGTCCGGGCCGGGGGCGGCTCCAACCACCGCTACGGCCTCGACGATGCCGTGCTCATCAAGGACAACCACGTCGCCGTGGCCGGCGGGATCGTTCCCGCCATCGAACGGGCACGGGCCTATTCCGGGCATCTCGTGAAGATCGAGATCGAGGTCGACACGCTGGATCAGCTGGCCGAGGCCCTGTCTGTCCGCGCCGATGCGGTACTTCTCGACAACATGAGCCCGGACCAGCTGCGCGAGGCCGTGCGGATGATCGACGGGCGCGCCATCGCGGAGGCCTCGGGCCGCATCAACCGCGAGACGGTGGGCGCCATCGCCGCCTCCGGCGTCGACCTGATCTCCAGCGGCTGGATCACCCATAGCGCGCCGATCATCGACCTCGGCCTCGACGCGGTCTGATCCGGAGGACCACGGCGTCCGGCGCGGTTCCGGTTCCGCCGCGTCGGAGATTGTTCCCGGCCGACCTGGCCCCCGGACAATAATCCCTGCGAATACGGCTAAGCCGCCACACTGTGGCCATGGAGTCACGACCCCGGCGCAACCATCGCTTCATCGCGAATTCAGCTTGGCTTTGGGGCGGCAGCGTTTACGTCTTGGCGATCGGAAAACGGTATCCTGCGTCGCGTTACCGACCGTGTTTCCCCCACGTTTCGCCTGCCTTCGAGAGGCTTTGATGCGCCGTATCGCCCCCGCCCTGTCCGGGCTCGCCTGCATGGTTGGAGTCTGGGCCTCGCCCGCCGCCGCCTATGAGATCGACCCCCTCACCCGCCAGCCCCTGGACAACGCGCTGGTGCTGCGCGTGCGTCCGCAGGCGGAGCCCGCCCCCGCCGCCGTGGTGGCGGTGCCCACCGCCAACGCCTCGCTCAACCCGGCCGACCCGATGGCCTCGGCCGTGCCGCAGATGTCGGCGATCCAGCGCGAGCAGGTCGCCTTCGGCGGCAATTACGCTCCCGGCACCATCGTGGTCTCCACGGCCGAGCGCCGGCTCTATTACGTGCTCGGCGGCGGTCAGGCCCTGCGCTACGGCGTCGGCGTCGGTCGTCCCGGCTTCACCTGGGGCGGCACTCAGACCATCACGATGAAGCGGGAATGGCCCGATTGGCGTCCCCCGGCCGAGATGCTGCGCCGTCGCCCCGACCTGCCGCGCTTCATGAAGGGCGGCATCGAGAACCCGCTCGGCGCCCGCGCCATGTATCTCGGCGGCTCGATCTACCGCATCCACGGCTCCAACGAGCCGGAGACGATCGGCACCGCCGTGTCGTCGGGCTGCATCCGCATGACCAACGACGACGTGGCCGATCTCTACACCCGCGCCAAGGTCGGCGCGAAGGTCATCGTCCAGCGCTGATCGTCTTCGACACGCGTCGAATTGAAAAAGGCCGGCGGAAACGCCGGCCTTTTTCATGTCCCTCGGTAGAATGCGGTCCGCTTGCCTATTTCGAGACCGACAGGAACCGCGACAGCAGCCAGAGCGGCACCACCACCACGGCACCGGCCAGGATCCAGCGGCCGAAATCGTGGAAGGTCTCGAACCCGAGGTCGATGAGCGCGCGGCCCGCATCGTAGATGTGCCAGAACAGCAGGCCGGGCGTAATGCCCAGCGTCGCCATGATGGCGCCGACGAGGATGGACAGGAACAGCAGCTTCACCAGCACCGCCATGGGCGAACCGCCGAGGAAGCGCCGCAGGGCCGAACGCGGTTGTCCATCGGAATAGCCACTCCCGACGGGGGGACGGCCCTGGTACGGTCTCTGTCGGCGCGGGTCGTTGTCGACGATCATGCTGTCATCCTCTGGCCGTGATCCGACGGCTGAACTCTTTCGGACATATGGGGCCTCATCGGCGTCTCTGAAGCCGGCGAACCCGGCGGAAGCGTGACCGATGCGACACACCCGAACGAAACCGTCTGTCCATTGGGGCGTTAGGGCGTTTCGCGCCGGCCTTGCGACTGGCATCGGTGCGGGCTTCGCCCACATTCGACGCGCCAGCCCGAATGCCGCTTCGGCCCCACACTGGATGAGACGAACCGTTCCATGATCGACCACGCCCTCTTCGACCCGGCGACGATCGATCCGGAGACCCACCGCCTCAACGCCGAGATCGTCGCGGCCCATGCGGCCCAGGCCGATCCCTGGTCGATCCCCCTCTCCGAGGTGCGCGCGCGCCGCCGGCAGGGAACCCAGGCCTCGCCCGCGATGCCGCGCAGCGCCCGCGCCGAGACGGTGGTCATCGACGGCCCCGACGGGCCGCTGTCCCTGAGGCTGATCCGCCCCGACGCCCGGAAGTGGAAGAGGCTGCGCGGCGCCTATCTCCACATCCACCGCGGCGGCTGGGTCTGGGGTGCCGCCGACGAACAGGATCCGTGGCTGGAGCGGATCGCCGATGCCTGCGGCTTCGTCTGCCTGTCCGTGGAGTACCGCCTCGCCCCCGAGCATCCCTATCCGGCGGCTTTGGAGGATTGCGAGGCGGCGGCCCTGTGGCTCGCCGGTCCGGGCAAGGCCGAGTTCGGCATCTCGGCGCTCACCATCGGCGGGGAATCTGCGGGCGCGCATCTCGCCGTGATGACGCTCCTGCGCCTGCGCGACCGGCACAACCTGCCCCGCGCCTTCCGTGGCGCCAACCTCAATGCCGGCTTCTTCGATCTCGGCCTGACGCCGAGCGTGCGCAATTGGGGCGAGACCCGCCTCGTGGTGAACACCCAGGACCTCACCACCTTCGCCAACGACTACGTGCGCGACGGCATCGACCGGCGCCGCCCCGACGTGTCGCCGCTCTATGCCGAGCTGAAGGGCCTGCCGCCTGCCCTGTTCTCGGTGGGCACGCACGATCCGCTGCTGGACGACACGCTCTACATGTCGTCGCGCTGGGCGGCGGCCGGCAATGGCGGCCATACCGCGATCTATCCCGGCGGCTGCCACGTCTTCGTGCGCTATCCCGGCGCCATGACCGAGCGCGCCCTCGAACTGATCGACCGGTTCCTGATGGCGCTCGCCTGATGACTCTTGCCTGAGGGCTCCCTCCCCGCGCGGTTCGAGGCCTGGTTCGCCTCGCGCGGATGGGCACCCCGGCCGCACCAGACCGAGTTGCTCCGGATCGTCGGCGACGGGCGCTCGGCCCTGCTGGTGGCGCCGACGGGAGCCGGCAAGACGCTGGCGGGCTTCCTGCCGAGCCTCGTCGCCCTGTCCGAGCGCGCCCCATCGCGAAAAACGCGGGGGCTCCACACCCTCTACATCTCGCCCTTGAAGGCGCTCGCCGTCGACATCGCCCGCAACCTCGAAGCGCCCATCGCCGAGATGGGCCTGCCGATCCGGGTCGAGACCCGCACCGGCGACACCCCCTCGCACAAGCGCACGCGCCAGATCGAGCGCCCGCCCGACATCCTGCTGACGACGCCGGAACAGCTCGCCCTGCTCATCGCCCATCGCGAGGCGGCCGAGCTCTTTGCGAACCTCTCCTGCGTGGTGCTCGACGAGTTGCATGCGCTGGTCACCTCGAAGCGGGGCGACCTGCTGTCCCT
This sequence comes from Methylobacterium sp. 88A, assembly GCF_000376345.1. NCBI lineage: Bacteria > Pseudomonadati > Pseudomonadota > Alphaproteobacteria > Hyphomicrobiales > Methylobacteriaceae > Methylobacterium > Methylobacterium sp. 88A. The sequence continues at coordinate 596,292 of NZ_AQVT01000001.1, read as the reverse complement.
CGGGCTGGCGCGGCTCCACCGCCTCAGCCCGAACCTCACCGCCATCGGCCTCTCCGCCACGGTGCGCGAGCCGGACGATCTGCGGCGGTATCTGGTGCCGCAGGGCTCGATGACCCTCCCCCCTCTGCGGGGGAGGGTGCCTGCGGAGCAGGCGGGAGAGGGGTCGACCTCTCCGGAACCGGCGCTCCCCTCTCCCGACCCGCTTCGCGGGCCACCCTCCCCCGCAGAGGGGGGAGGGTTCGGTGATGCCATGGCCGACCTCGTCGTGGTGAAGGGCGGGGCGGCACCCGACCTGCACCTGCTCGATACCGGCCTGACCCTACCACTGGCCGGCCACACCGCCTCACAGGCGATGCCGGCGATCTACGACCTGATCCAGGCGCACCGGACGGTGCTGGTCTTCGTCAACACCCGGCTCCAGGCCGAGTACACCTTCCAGGAACTCTGGCGGATCAACGAAGACTCGCTGCCCATCGCGCTCCATCACGGCTCCCTCGACGCCAGCCAGAGGCGGCGGGTGGAGGCGGCGATGGCGGCGGGGCAGCTGCGGGCCATCGTCTGCACCGCCACCCTCGATCTCGGCATCGACTGGGGCGATGTCGACCTCGTCGTGAATATCGGCGCGCCGAAGGGCGCGAGCCGGATCATGCAGCGGATCGGGCGCGCCAACCACCGCATGGACGAACCGTCGAAAGCCTATCTCGTCCCCGGCAACCGCTTCGAGATCCTCGAATGCCAGGCCGCCCTCGACGCGGTGGAGGCGGCGGCCCAGGACACGCCGGATGCGAGGCTCGGCGCGCCGGACGTCCTCGCCCAGCACGTCCTCGGCATGGCCTGCGCCGATGCGTTCGATCCTTTGCAGCTTTACGACGAGATCGTCTCGGCGGCGCCCTACGCCACCCTGTCCTGGGAGGATTTCGAGGCGGTGGTCGATTACGTGGCCACCGGCGGCTACGCGCTGCGCGCTTACGAGCGCTTCGCCAAGATCCTGCGCGGGCCGGACGGGCTGTGGCGGGTGCGCGATGCGCGAACCGCGCAACAGTACCGCATGAATGTCGGCACCATCGTCGAATCCGCCAAGGTGAAGGTGCGGCTCGCACGCGGGGTGCGCGGCAAGCCGGGCGCCATCCTGCCGAAGGGCGGGCGCGTGCTCGGCGAGATCGAAGAGGATTTCGCCGACACCCTGACGCCGGGCGACACCTTCCTCTTCGCCGGCGAGGTGCTGCGCTTCGAGGGTCTGTCCGAGGACGAGGCCCTGGCGACGCGGGCGGGCCCCGGCACCGACCCGGCGATTCCCTCCTATGCGGGAGCGAAATTTCCGCTCTCGACCTTCCTCGCCGCCCGTGTCCGCGCCCTCATCGCCGATCCGTTCGAGTGGGACCGGCTGCCGAAGCAGGTGGCGGATTACCTCCTGCTCCAGCGCCAGCGCTCGATCCTGCCCGGCCCCGAGGGCTTGCTGGTGGAGACGTTTCCACGTGGCGGCCGCCATTACCTCACGGCGTTCCCATTCGAGGGCCGGCTCGCCCACCAGACCCTGGGGATGCTGCTCACCCGGCGCATGGAGCGCGCGCGCCTGCGCCCGCTGGGTTTTGCCGCCAACGATTACGGCATCGCCGTCTGGATGACCCGCGACGTGAGCGAGGCCATCACCCGCGAGCCCGGTTTCCTGGCCGACTTGTTCGCGCAGGACATGCTCGGCGACGATCTCGAAGCCTGGCTCGACGAATCCTCCATGATGAAGCGCACCTTCCGCCAATGCGCCGTCATCGCCGGGCTGATCGAGCGGCGCCATCCCGGCCAGAAGAAGACCGGGCGGCAGGTCACCATGTCCACCGACCTCGTCTACGACGTGCTGCGCAAGCACCAGCCCGACCACCTGCTCCTGCGCGCCGCCCGGCAGGATGCGGCAACCGGACTCCTCGACGTGGCCCGCCTCGGCATGATGTTGAGGCGCATCCAGGGGCGAATCACCCACAAGGCGCTGGATCGCGTCTCGCCGCTCTCCGTGTCCGTCATGCTCGAAATCGGGCGCGAGAAGGTCTACGGCGAAGGCGCGGACGAGATCCTGGCCGAGGCCGAGGCGCAGCTTCTCGAAGAAGCGCTCGGGTGACGCGCCCCTTTCCCGGATTAGAGGATGCGATCTTGGCGCTCGGCCAGAAACTCGAACGGACCATCAAGACCCCCGGCCTGACGCTGGCCGGCGAAGCCCTCACCCTCGACCTCTGCGGTGGATTGTGGCTCGCCGCGCACCGGACCCTGATCGTCTCCGACCTGCATCTGGAGAAGGGCTCGGCCTTTGCCGCGCGCTCGGGCCAGTTCCTGCCACCCTACGATACCCGCGAGACCCTGGCCTGCCTGCACGAGGCGGTGGCCCGCTTCGACCCGGCCTGCGTCGTGGCTCTGGGCGATTCCTTCCACGATGCGCGCGGCCCCGAGCGGATGGAGCCCGGCGACCGCGCCATGATCGCCGCCCTGCAGGAAGGCCGGGACTGGGTCTGGATCGCCGGCAACCACGACCATGCCGTGTCGGAGGGCGTCGGCGGGCGTTATGCCGAGACGCTGGCCCTCGGTGGCCTGACCCTGCGGCACGAGCCGCTGCCGGATGCGCCGGAGGGCGAGATCGCCGGCCATCTGCATCCCTGCGGCAAGGTCGCCATGCGTGGCCGGGCGGTTCGGCGGCGCTGCTTCGTCACCGACGGGAAGCGCCTGGTGATGCCGGCTTTCGGCGCCTATGCGGGCGGCCTCAACGTGCGCAACCCGGCCTTCGATCCGCTGTTTCCCGCCGGCTTCACCGCGCATCTCCTGGGAGACGGCCGGGTCTTCGCCATCGGCAAGGCGATGCTGGCGCGGGACTAAGAGTGCTCACAAAACTCCCGATCACGGTCGGTTCTCGCTGCGAGCATGACGGCGCAGCGGGAGTTTTGTGAGAGACACTCAGCGCCGATCGAGAGGGAGCCGTCCCGTCAGGCCTTGATGTCGGCGAAGGCCCCGACGATTTTCTCCCGGCCTTGCTTCACCAGTTCCTCGATCTTCTCCTTGATCGCATCGTTGATCTTTTCGAGTTCCTTCTGCGGCATCCCGGCCAACGCTTCCTCCGTGAGGCCCATCTTCTTGAGGATCTGTTCGCGGATCTTCTCGGCGGGCGTCATCTTGGCATATTTCAGGAAGTCGTCCTTCGCCGACGCCTCCGTCGATCCGGACGATGTCGCACGGACGGGGTAGCTCGCTCCCGGGGCGGATATTCCGTTGAGACCGATGGACATGGCGGCACGATTTTCCCAGCGATACACGCCTGCATTGCAAGAACAACGCCGCCGGTCGCGACGGAAAATCCTGTTTTATGTCAGGCACTTATAGAAACCCTGTCGCCGCTGGGGCATCCTGCGCGGTAAATCCTGCCCGGCCATCGATGCCGAGCGACGACGGCGGCATGGGGGTACTCTCCGATCTAAGGGCGTCGTTGATCGGGTTCATGGGTCGACGACCCGGGGAGTATGGACCATCCCAACCAACCCCCTCATCCTGAGGCGCCGCGCAGCGCAGCGGAGGCCTCGAAGGAGGGCTCCAGTTCGCTCGGCGCGTCCTGGAGGGCTCCTTCGAGGCCGCTCACGCGGCGCCTCAGGATGAGGTCGCGTTTCGGTCAGGCAAGCGGCCGGTCGAGGGCGAACGAGAACAGCACGGCTGCACTCAGGGACGCCAATCCGCAGCCGATCGGAAGCCACCACGCGGTCGTCTTCGTCTCCGTCGCTGCCCCCAGCCCGGAATGCCGGTACAGTAGTGGCGAATGCGAATCGCAGCGGAGCCAGGGCACGGTCATGCTTCACGCGCTCATCGTCGGGGCCGGCCCGGTCGGCCTCACCCTCGCCGCCGAACTCGCCCGATACGGCATCGGCCTCCGTCTGATCGACAAGAGCCCGCAGCCGACGCAGACCTCGAAGGCCCTCGTGGTCTGGGCGCGCACCCTCGAACTCATGGACCGGATGGGGTGCAGGCAGGCTTTCCTCGACGCCGGCCTGCGCGCCCACGGGGCGAGCCTGCGCAGCGCCGGCAGCATCCTCGGCTATATCCGGTTCGACACCGTCGCCAGCATCTACAACTTCGCCCTCATGATCCCGCAGCGGGAGACCGAGCGCCTGCTGATCGAGCATCTCGCCACCTTCGGTGTCGCGGTGGAGCGCGAGGTGGAGCTCGTGAACTTCAGACAAGGCGACGACCACGTCGAGGCGACGCTGCGCCACGCGGACGGTGCGGAGGAGACCATGTCGACATCCTGGCTCATCGGCTGCGACGGCGCGCACAGCAAAGTGCGGCACGGGCTCGATCTCGCCTTCGAGGGAGAGGCCCAGGGGGACGATTGGCTTCTGGCCGACATTCGCCTGGAGGGCGACGGCGCACCGCCCGGCGACGAGATCGCGACCTATCTCCACCGGGACGGGCCGCTCGTCGTCTTCCCGATCCCCGGTGGCCGCGCGCGGGTGATCGCCCAGGTCGGCAAGACCAATCCGGCGCATCCGCGTCCGGACCCGACCCTCGACGCGGTACAGGCCCTGGCGGACCGGCGCGCGGGCGGCTTCCGTGTCGCCGATCCGGTCTGGCTCACGCATTTCCGCATCAACGAGCGCAAGGTCTCGCAATATGCGCGGGGGCGCGCGATCCTGGCCGGCGACGCGGCGCATATCCACAGCCCGGCCGGTGGCCAGGGCATGAATACCGGGATGCAGGACGCCATCAACCTCGCCTGGAAACTGGCGATGGTGCAGCGGAAGCAGGCCGCGCCCTCGCTCCTCGACAGCTACGGCCCCGAGCGCAACGCCGTCGGCGACATGGTTTTGCGCAATGCCGGCCGGCTCACCGACATGGCGACCCTGTCGAACCCTGTGGCGCAGGGCGTGCGCAACCTCGGGCTCCGGTTCATGCTCGGCTTCCATGCCGTGCAGGACAAGATGGCGACCACGATGAGCGAGGTGGGAATCGCCTATGCCGACAGCCCGCTGTCGCACGGCCCGGAGGCCGGGATGCGCTGGGCACCGGCGCAGGATGACGGAAAGCCCCCCGGTTCCGGATCGGTGCCGCTCTTCGTCCTCTATGCGGCGGATTCGGAACGAGGCGCCGCCTTCGCCGCGCGGTTTCCCGCCCTCGTCGAGCCGACGCCGCGACGCCCGCCCGACGGCGACCGGCTGATCCTCGTGCGGCCCGACGGCTATGTCGGCTTTTCCGGCACGGCCGAATCCTGGGAAGAAGCCGGGGACTATCTCGCCCGGCTGAGCCCGGACCGGCCCTGAACCCTCACGCCGCGATCAGCAGGGCGCAGCCGGCCACCACCGACAGGACGAGCCGCAGACGCCCGAGCCAGCTCGGAACGAGTCCGCGCCGGACGAGGTCGAGATCGACGATGCCCCAGCCGAGGACGAGGAGGCCGAGCACCCGCAGGTCCCACGGAACGGGACAAGCGAGCGCCGCCCAGGCGATGAGGGAGGGCAGGATGGCGATGACGTAGTCGCGCCCGCCCGTACCGCCGGAAGCGGCAGCCCCCCAGCGGATGCCGCCGAGGAACGAGGCGATGACCGCGCCGTAGGTGGAGAGGATGGTGCGCGGGGCCAGGCCGACATTGCCGAGGCCGCCATCGCTGCCGCTGAGGGAGAGAACCGCGAAACCCAGAAAGGGAATGAGGCCGGCGACGCCGAGAACGAGGGCTGACGTCGGTATGGGCGTCACACGCGCCATCAAATCTCCGGCTCCGTTATCCGCGATCCGGGAGGCTGGATCGCATCGATCTCGATCATATACACGGTTGCGACGGCCCGGAACGCCGACCGGACGCCACGCCACCGACGGGCTGGCGCCTCGCCAAAACCCGGACAAGCTCTTGTTACGAAACGCCGTTTCGCTGCGGCGCCGCGTTCTTACCGGCCATGCGCGTCGCTATCACGCGCGGTCCCTGTCATGCGCGGCTCATGTCATGCGCCCGTGCTGCGGCGCGGCGCCGGCACCGGCGCGGCGGGGGGCGGAGCGCCGATCAGGCTCATCGATCCGTCCACCCCGGTGCCGGTCGGCGCGGGGGGCTCGTTCACGGCCGGGAGCGCCGCCTTCGGTTTGAAGGCGGTGCTCAGGCTCTGCGCCGTGACGAGATCCTTCGGCGAGAGCTTCGCGGCGACGTCGTCGCGCTTCCGGCCCGCATCGTCGTCGCCCTGGGCCGCGGCAGCGGAGAACCAGAGGTAGGACTGGACGAGATCCTGCTGCACACCGAGGCCGCGCGCGTAGAGGACGGCGAGGTTGTACTGGCTGTCGCGCATGCCGTATTCGGCGCCGCGCCGGAACCATTGCGAGGCCGTGGTGTAGTCCGGCTTGCCGTTCGCGGCGGGGTTCTCGGCATAGACCACGGCGAGGTTGTGCATCGAGCGGGCATGACCCTGCTCCGCCGCACGCCCGTACCAGAGCTTGGCCTGGGAGAGGTCGCGCACCACCCCGGAGCCCTTCTCGTAGAGGCCGCCGAGCTTGTACTGCGCCGGGGCGTAGCCGGCACCGGCCAAGGCCTCGAACAGCTTCGCCGCCACGGCGAAATCGCGCGGCATGCCGCGCCCTTCGAGGGCACGGGAAGCGAGGTCGTAGACGGAGGCGCCGTCGCCATCGAGGGCGGCCTTGCGAAGCTGCGCGAGCCCGGTGGGCACGGCGCCGAGATCGCCCGCCAGGTCGTGCAGCGCGGCGACCTTCGGCACGGTGCGCTGGGGCGGCCGAGATGCGGCTTCGGCAGTAGCGGTCGCCGGGACGGTCGGTGGCGGCGCGACGTCGGAAATCGACTGGGTGGTCTCGGGGTCGGGCCGAGCGGTCGTTTCCGTGCCGGCCGGTGAAGCGCTGGCCGGAGAGGTGCCGGCCGTCGCGGCGGTGGAGGCCTTGTCCGGGCTCTCGGACGGTTCGGCCGGAGCCGCCGTCGTCGCGGCGAGTTTCGGCGCGGACGCGTCGGCGCCCCCACGGCGGGTGTTGATGGCCTGCAGCGCTCCGAGTGCCAGGACGATGGCGGCGAGGCCGAGGAGCAGCGGCTTACGGCGCTTGTCCAGTTCGGCGCGCAGCCGCGCGCCGCGCCCGGGGACGGGGGCTTCCGCGGCGTTGTCGGATGAGGCGCGACCGCGCATCCCGGGCGAGCGGGCAGCCTCGGCCGCCTCGTTCTGCGCCGCCTGCGCCGCGCGCCGGGCGGCGGCGATGAAGCTCGTCTTGATGTCGCTCTCGGTCGGCGCGGCAGCGTCCGTCGCGGCGTCGGCGGGACGATCCGGGCTCGGACGCCGGGTGCCGGGCTCCAGCGGCAGGTCCGTGACATGGCCGAGTTCGAAGGATTGTGTCGTGGGGCTCACCCGCAGGGCTTCGGGGCGCCGAACGCCGATTCCGCTCTGCATCGGCGCACGCTCGTCCACGCGGCCGGTGGCGACCGCGAGGCGCTCGGCGAGGTCATGGGTCGACCAGGCGTGGTTGGTGGGGAGGGCTCCGCCCTCCGCCAGGGCGCCGAGCTGGCCGACGAGCTTGTGCAGGGTCGAATGGACACCGTCGAGGGTCGCCTGCATCCGCTGCTCGGAGGCGGCCTGATGCATGCGAAGGTCGGCGAGGCTGGCCTTGAGCAACTCGAGTTCGCCGGTATCGCCGGTGGTCCCGATGCTCTCGGCGACGGCGTTGCGCGCCGCCCGCTCCACGGCGGCCTCGATCGGTGCTTCGTCGCGCAGGGCCGAGACCTGGGCCAGAAGATCGGACATCGTCCGCTCGAGCCCCGCGAGGGCCGGGTCGGCGTCCCGCGTGTCGATACGGCTGGCGAGCGCCAGGACCTGCTTTTCCAGGGCATCCAGCCCCTCGGCGCGCGGCCCGACGGGTCCGCCCACACGGTCGAGCTTCTCGGCGAGGTCGTGGAGCATGCCGTGGATCGAGGCGAGGTCGCCGCCGGGAATCACCGGCCGGCGCAGGGTCTCGCCCAGGTCTTCGAGGCGGCCGATCAGGTCGCCGACGGGATTGACGCTGGCCCGCTCGACCTTGTCGGCCAGGGCGTCGATGCGCACGATGATCGCGTCCGAATTGCCGCCGCCGCCGGAGGCACCGTCACGCAGGGCGTCGAGCTTGGCGCCCATCGCCTGGATCTGTTCCTCGATCCCCCCCGATTGCGGGGTCCGCAATCCGGTGCGGATCTCTTCGAGCAGGGGCCGCAGCTCGGCCATGTTGGAGCCGTCGCCGCCGACGCCGCCCTGCAGCTCGGTGATCTGGGCGCTGATGGCCTGGAGACCCTGCGCGAGGCTCTGGATCCGTTCCGGCCCGGCCAGGGCGGCGATCAGGCGGCGGATCTCGTCGAGCTCGCGGAACAGGTTGCCGAGCTCGTCGCGGTCGGCGAAGCCCGGCGTGCTGTTGCTGAGCGCGCCGTCGACCTTCGCCGCGAGGCGCTCCACGTCATTGGCGACGCGGGCATGGACGTTCTCGGCCACGTCGTCGGCGAGACGGGTGACCTGAACGCGGATCAACTCGATCGGGGCCGCGATGGCGGCGAGGTCGGCCGGCTCCTGGGCGCGCTGGACCCCGGTGACGAGGGAGCGCATGGCCTGTTCGAGGGCGCCGACGTCGCGACCCGTGGCGAGGCCGCCGATCGATTCGCGCAGGCGGCTCGTCTCGGCCTGCAATTCGGAAATGGCGGGAGACGGCATCCGGAGAGCGGCACCGCTCGCCTTGCCCTGGGCGGGCGTCCCGTCGGAATCGAGTTCGCGCTGGCGCTGGCGGATCTCGGCGACGGCGTCGCGGATCTCGGCCTCCGCCGGACGGCCGCGCCGGCCGATCGGCCGCGGGGACGCCAGCTGCTCGCCGAGCTCGACCATGCGGCGCTCGATCTGGCCCAGGCGCTCGGCCATCTGCGCGGCCGGGGACAGGCCGGCATCGAGCACGGTGCTGATCCGGGCCTCGATCTCCTCGATCGTCCGGCTCGCCGCCTGTTGCGAGGCCTGCTGGTCCTGACCGATCTTGTGGTCGATCCGGTCGAGACGCCGCATCATCTCGGCGATCGAGTTCGTGAACGGCTCGACCGGGTCCGAAGCGACGGCCGCGACTTCGGTGGGTGCAGCGACTTCGGCGGGGGCAGTGACTTCGGTGACGGCCGCGACTTCGGTGACGGCGGCGATCTCGGCGACGGGCTCGGCCTCCGGGGAGGATTCGGGAGCGGCGGCGGCCTCGACGACCGGTGAGGGTTCGGGAACGGCGGCGGTCTCCACCGGGGCGGGCGGCACCGGCGACGGGACCTGTCCCTCCGGGCGGGGCCGGGCCTGATGGTGCGTGGACGAGGAGGTGCGGGAACGGCGCGCCTTGGGCTTCTGATCCGGCGAGACGATGGACGCGATCCAGGCTTCCACCGGCACGCCGGCGCGGCGCGCCACGTCGCGCGCGGCGTCGAGGACTTCCGGGTCGAACTCTTCCAGGTTCAGCGTCGCGGTGCGTTTCATCGTCAAACCCGGGGCAGCGAGGTCCGTGACCCAATCCGACGTGTCGTTGTGCAACGTGGGGGTGTCGCAGCGGCAGGCAAACGGATCGATTGCCCACGACATTTGATACTCTTGGTAAACAGCGGGTTAAGCCCTGTACCAAACTGACCATATCTCTCGGGAAAGGCGCCGGAAGGAGACCCCCCTTCCCCTCTCGGGCTCGATAGTTTATATGTGAACTATCAAGCGGGCCGTGGCCTCCGGGCCGAATCGAGCACGCGGTCGAACGGGTGGAGGACAGACGACATGCCGACGTACCGGGCACCTGTGGAGAACGTTCGGTTTCTCCTCGACGACGTCTTCGCGTTCCACGGCCGCAACAACCTGCGCGGGTTCTCAGATGCGTCGCCCGACCTGATCCAGGCCGTGCTCACCGAGGGCGCCAAGCTCGCCGAAGAGGTGCTGACCCCCCTCAACGCCATCGGCGACAGGCAGGGCTGTACCCGGCACGCCGACGGCAGCGTCACCACGCCGGACGGGTTCAAGGCCGGCTACGCCGCTTATGCGGCGGGCGGCTGGATGGGCATTTCCGTGCCGGAGGAATATGGCGGCCAGGGCCTGCCGCACACGATCAACACCGCGATCTCCGAATTCGCGTCGTCGGCCAATCTGGCGCTGACGATGTATCCCGGCCTGACGCAGGGGGCGATGGCCGCCCTCCTCGTCCATGGCTCGGAGGAGCAGAAGGCGACCTACCTGCCGAAGATGGTCGAGGGTGCCTGGACCGGCACGATGAACCTCACCGAGCCCCATTGCGGCACGGATCTCGGACTCCTCAAGACCAAGGCGGTGCCGAACGGCGACGGCTCCTACAGCCTCACCGGCACCAAGATCTTCATCTCGGCCGGCGAGCACGACCTGTCGGAGAACATCGTCCATCTCGTCATCGCTCGGATCGAGGGCGCGCCGGCCGGCACCAAGGGCATCTCCCTGTTCGTGGTGCCGAAATTCCTCGTCAACGCGGATGGCTCGGTGGGCGAGCGGAACGGCGTCTCCTGCGGTTCCCTCGAGCACAAGATGGGCATCCACGGCAATTCCACCTGCGTCATGAACTATGACGGCGCGAAGGGCTGGCTCGTCGGCCAGGAGAACCGCGGTCTCAACGCGATGTTCGTGATGATGAACGAGGCGCGCCTCGCGGTGGGCGTCCAGGGTCTCGCCCAGTCGGAGGTCGCCTACCAGAACGCCGTGGCCTACGCAAAGGACCGGCTCCAGGGCCGCTCGCTGACGGGGGCGAAGGCACCCGACAAGGTCGCCGACCCGATCATCGTCCACCCGGACGTGCGCCGGACCCTCATGGGCATCCGCGCCTTCAACGAGGCCGCCCGCGCCTTGGTGCTGTGGACCGCGCTCCAGGCCGATATCGGCCACCGATCCGACGACGCGGCCGAGCGCCAGAAGGCCGAGGACCATATGGGCCTGATGACCCCGGTGGTGAAAGGCGTGCTCACGGACAAGGGGTTCGACAACGCGGTGGCGGCCCAGCAGCTCTTCGGCGGCCACGGCTACATCGAGGAATGGGGCATGTCGCAATTCGTGCGCGATGCCCGCATCGCCATGATCTACGAGGGCGCCAACGGCATCCAGGCCATGGACCTCATCGGCCGCAAGCTGCCCAAGGATGGCGGCCGGGCGATGATGGGCTTCCTCGCCGAGGTCCAGACCTTCATCAAGGACCATGCCGAGGTGGAGGGCATGGCCCCGTTCACCGCGCCGCTCCAGGCCGGCCTGAACGACCTTCAGGGCGCCACCATGTGGTTCATGCAGAACGCCTTCTCCAAGCCCGACAATGCCGGGGCCGGCGCCACCGACTACATGCACCTCCTCGGCCTCGTCGCCATGGGCTACATGTGGGCCCGGATCGCCAAGGCGGCGCTGGCCCGCATCGCGCAAGGCCCGTCGCCGGAGATGGACGACAAGCTCGTCACCGGCCGGTTCTACATGGAGCGGACGCTGCCCGAGACCGCTCTCCGGCTGGTGCGGATCAAGGCCGGGGCCGACACGACCATGGCGCTCGGCGCCGAGGCGTTTTAGAGCGGACGACAGACTTTCGGTTCACCACGTCATTCCGGGGCGCTCGCAGAGCGAGCCCGGAATCCAGAACCGCCGACGCGACAAACCTTGGATGTGTTCGCGGATCTGGATTCCGGGCTCCGCTTCGCGGCCCCGGAATGACGGTGAGACCGAGAGCAGACTTTGAAAGCCGTCGCTCCGCAGGAGCGGACAACAGGGAAACGCATATGCCCGAGGCCTTCATCTACGATCACGTCCGCACGCCGCGCGGCCGCGGCAAGCCGGATGGCGCGCTGCACGAGGTGACGGCCCTGCGCCTCGCCGAGACGGCCTTGCGCGCCCTCAAGGAGCGCAACGGGCTCGACACGCGGCAGGTGGACGACGTCATCCTCGGCTGCGTCGATCCCGTCGGCGAGGCCGGCGGCGACATCGCCCGCGCGGCGGCCCTCGTGGCCGATTACGGCGACCACGTGCCCGGCGTGCAGATCAACCGGTTCTGCGCCTCCGGACTCGACGCGGTGAATTTCGCCGCGGCCCAGGTCATGGCCGGCCAGCACGACCTCACCATCGGCGGCGGCGTCGAATCCATGAGCCGCGTCGGTCTGGGCGCCTCGGGCGGGGCCTGGCCGGTGGACCCGGCCATCGCGATCAAGTCGTGGTTCATGCCCCAGGGCGTCTCGGCCGACCTCATCGCCACGAAATACGGCTTCTCCCGCGACGATTGCGACGCCTATGCGGTGGAGTCGCAGAAGCGCTCGGCGAAATCCTGGGCCGACGGGCTGTTCGGCAAGTCGGTCGTGCCGGTGCGCGACGTCAACGGCATCACCTTGCTCGACACCGACGAGCACATGCGTCCTTCCACCGACATGCAGTCGCTGGCCGGGCTGAAGGCCTCCTTCGTCCAGATGGGCCAGATGGGCGGGTTCGACGCCGTGGCGATCGACGCGCATCCCGACGTGGAGACGGTGAACCACGTCCATCACGCCGGCAATTCCTCCGGCATCGTCGATGGCGCCGCCGCCGTGCTGGTGGGCTCGAAAGAGGCGGGCGAGAAGGCCGGCCTCAAGCCGCGCGCCCGCATCCGCGCCTTCGCCAATATCGGCTCGGACCCGGCGCTGATGCTCACCGGCCCGGTGGACGTGACGAAGAAGGTGCTGGCCCGCGCCGGCATGACCGTCGCCGATATCGACCTGTTCGAGGTCAACGAGGCCTTCGCCGCCGTGGTCCTGCGCTTCTGCCAGGCCTTCGGGCTCAACCCGTCCGAGGTGAACGTCAATGGCGGCGCCATCGCCATGGGCCATCCGCTGGGCGCCACCGGCGCGATGATCCTCGGCACGGTGCTCGACGAGTTGGAGCGCACCGGCAAGGAGCGCGCCCTCGTCACCCTCTGCATCGGCGCCGGCATGGGCACCGCCACGATCATCGAGCGGGTGTGATGGGGCGCTATCCCTCCCAAACCCTTCGGAACGCTGCTAAACGGCGCACTCCCGCCGCCGATGCCGGCGGCGCAATCATAAACACACCGGGAGACACGCCACGATGACACGCCTTCTCGCGACCCTGATGCTGACGACCGCGCTCTGCGCGCCGTTCGCCGCCCACGCGGACGACGCCGCCGACCGCGTCGCGGTCGCCAAGGATCTGGTTCAGAAGACCCTGATCAAGAACCTCGAAACCGGCTTCACCGGCGCCCTGGAAAAGACCGTGCAGCCGATGCCCGAGGACAAGGCCGAGGCCATCCGCAAGGAGGTCCGCGCCGAGTTCGACAAGCAGCGCGAGGTGATGATCGAGGGATTGTCGAAGGCCTATGCCGAGAAGTTCAATCTCGACGAGCTCAAGCACCTCAGCGGCATCTACGACGACAAGATCTACCAGAAGTTCCAGGCGATCAATTCGGACCCGGCCTCGACGGTCACGGTGATCTCGCAGGGAGCGGTCACCAAGATCCTGAACATGCTGGCCATCGCCTCGGCCGGCGACCGGCCGGCGGGCGCACCGCCGCTGCCCGGAACGGCGCCGGCCAAGTAAAACCCGATTGAGGTCGATCCAGCGGAGGATCGACGGCAGGGCCGCACCGCTTGGGGCGGCCCTGCATGAGACCGACGACACGAACTTGCAGGCACAGCGACGCGACGGGCGCGCCGAGAGGAGCGCTATGACGCCAGGGCGGCGAGGCGCGGCTCCCGTGTCTCGAAACCGGCGACACTCGGGAGGGCTTCGAGTTGGGGGCGGGCGAAATGATAGCCTTGGAACAGCGTCGCCCCGAGCTCGCGCAGGGTCTCGAGTTCGCCCCGCGTCTCGACACCTTCCGCGATGACCGAGACGCCGAGCTGCCGCGCCATGGAGATGATCCCCGCCGTGATGATCTGACGGCCCTTGTCCGTGTCGATGCCGCGCAGGAGCTCCATGTCGATCTTGATCAGGTCGGGACGGAAGTTCGCCAGGAGGTTGAGGCCGGCGAAGCCCGCGCCGAAATCGTCCAGCGCGGTGAGAAAGCCCTGCTTGCGATACTCGGCGACGATGCGCTTCACATGGTCGATGTCCCGGAACTTCTCGTTCTCGGTGAACTCGAACATGATCCGGTCATGGGCGAATCCGGCCCGGCGCGCCGCCTCCAGCGAGGAGCGGATGCAGGCCGCCGGCTCGTAGACCGCGTTCGGCATGAAGTTGATGGACAGCTTGGTCTCGTCGTCGACGGGGAACAGCCGGCCGGCCAGCTCGATGGCACGTACCCGCGCGGCCTGATCGAAGCGATAGACCGTCGTCTCGGTGACGCGATCGAGGATGGAGGCGGCGGACTGGCCTTCGGGGCCGCGCACCAGCGCCTCGTATCCCCACACGCGCTGAGCGTCGAGATCGAGGATTGGTTGGAACGCCATGGTAAACGTAAAGTCGAGATCGGCGCCGTCGCGGCATCCCTGGCAGACGTTTCGCGCCAACATTCGATAACTTTCCCTGTTCCACCTTTTCGATCCTGGAATTCTTTATCCAGCCCAAATTTTTAAAACGTCTTAATAGCCTCACGCCTCAAGCCGACCCCACAAGGATCAGACATGAATCTCACGAACTTCAGCTTCGAGGTCGATTCCGACGGTATCGCGCTCGCGACCTGGGACATGCCCGGCCGCTCGATGAACGTCTTCACCGAAGGGGTGATGAGCGACCTGCATCAGGTCATCGACGCCGTGGTGGCCGATCCGGCCGTGAAGGGCTGCGTTATCACCTCGGGCAAGGACAACTTTTCCGGCGGCGCCGACCTCACCATGCTCCAGGGCCTCGGCCAAGCCTACGAGACGCTGAAAGCCGAGAAGGGCGAAGAAGAGGCCATGCGCCACTTCTTCGAGGAATCGCGCAAGCTCACCTTGGTCTTCCGCAAGTTGGAGACCTGCGGCAAGCCCTTCGCGGCGGCGGTGAACGGCATCTGCCTCGGCGGCGCCTTCGAACTTTCGCTTTCCTGTCACCACCGGGTGCTGTCCGACGATCCGAAGACCCGCGTCGGCCTGCCCGAGATCAAGGTCGGGCTGTTCCCCGGCGCGGGCGGGACCCAGCGCGTCCCCCGCCTGATGCAGACCGGTGACGCCCTGCAGATGTTGTTCAAGGGCGAGCAGATCCGCCCGCTCATGGCCAAGAACATGGGCCTCGTCCACGAGGTCGCGCCGAAAGACGAGATCGTGGAGAAGGCCAAGGCCTGGATCAGGGCCGGCGGCTCGCCCGTGGCTCCCTGGGACCAGCCGAAGTTCAAGGCCCCCTCGGGTAAGGTCTATTCGCCTGCCGGCATGATGATCTGGCCGCCGGCCAACGCGATCTACCGCCGCGAGACTCACGACAATTATCCGGCGGCCAAGGCCATCCTCGCCTCGGTCTACGAGGGCCTGCAGCTGCCGATGGATCTCGCGCTGCGGGTCGAGAGCCGGTACTTCGCCAAGATCCTGCGCTCCAAGGAGGCGGCGGCGATGATCCGCACGCTGTTCATCTCCATGGGCGAGCTGAACAAGGGCGCGCGCCGGCCCAAGGAGATCGCCAAGACCAGCGTGAAGCGGGTGGGCGTCGTCGGCGCCGGCTTCATGGGCGCCGGTGTCGCCTATGTCACCGCCAATGCGGGGATGGAGGTCATCCTCCTCGACCAGTCCACCGAGGCGGCCGAGAAGGGCAAGGCCTACGCCCACAAGCTCGTCACCGACCAGATCAACAAGGGCCGCGCCAAGACCGCCGACCGTGAAGCCTTGCTGGCGCGCATCACCACCAGCGCCGATTACGCCGACCTGTCATCCTGTGATCTCGTGATCGAGGCGGTGTTCGAAGACCCGAAGGTGAAGGCCGACGTCATCGCCAAGGTGGAGGCGGTGATCGGCGAGGACGTGATCTTCGCCTCCAACACCTCGACCCTGCCGATCTCGGGCCTCGCCAAGGCGTCCCGGCGCGCGGGCAATTTCGTGGGCATCCACTTCTTCTCGCCGGTGGAGAAGATGATGCTCGTGGAGATCATCAAGGGCGAGGAGACCGGGGACGCGGCGCTCGCCACCGCGCTCGACTACGTCCGCGCGATCAAGAAGACGCCCATCGTCGTCAACGACAGCCGGGGATTCTTCGCCAATCGCTGCGTCGGCGCCTATCTCTACGAGGGTCACAAGATGCTCATCGAGGGCATCCCCGCCGCCATGATCGAGAATGCCGGCCGCCAGGCCGGGATGCCGGTGGGGCCCCTCTCCCTCACCGACGAGGTGGCCGTCGACCTCGCCCTGAAGATCGTCAAGGCCACCGAAGCGCAGCTCGGCGCCGAGGCGATCGACCCCGCCCAGAAGGCTCTGCTCACCACCCTGGTGGAGGGCGAGGGCCGGCTCGGGCGCAAGAACCGGAAAGGCTTCTACGACTATCCGGACGGCGCCTCGAAGAAGCTCTGGCCCGGATTGGCGGAGCTCCAGGCGACCCGAATCGACCCCGACGACGTCGATTTCACCGAGCTGAAACAGCGGCTCCTGGTGGTTCAGGCCCTGGAGGCCGCCCGCACCGTGGGAGAAGGCGTCATCACCGACCCGCGCGAGGCGGATGTGGGCTCCATCCTCGGCTTCGGCTTCGCCCCTTTCACCGGCGGCGCCCTGTCCTACATCGACTTCATGGGTGCGAAAGCGTTCGTGGCCCTGGCCAAGGGACTGGAAGCCAGGCACGGGTCGCGCTTCGCGGTGCCGGAGAACCTCCTGCGCATGGCGGAGGCCGGCGGCACTTTCTACGGCGAGGCCGCGGCCAAGAAGGCGGCATGAACGAACATCCCGGCTCGGGACATCCCCCGGCCGGGTTCACATGACGGGAGGGAGCGTTCCATGAGCACGACCGAAGCGACCACGGCCGATCAGGTCGGCGCCGACGGAACGCCCCTGCGGGTCACGGCGACACCGGCCGCCATCGCCCTAATCGAGGAATTGCGCGCCGAACACGGGCCGGTGATGTTCCACCAATCGGGCGGGTGCTGCGACGGATCCTCACCCATGTGCTACCCGGTGGGCGATTTCCTCACCGGGGACAGCGATGTCCATCTCGGCCAAGTCGCCGGCGCCGATTTCTGGATCAGCCGCCCGCAATTCCAGGTCTGGAAGCACACCCACCTGATCCTCGACGTGGTGCCCGGCCGAGGCGGCATGTTCTCCCTGGAGAACGGCCGCGACCGGCGCTTCCTCATCCGCTCGCGGATTTTTACCGAGGCGGAGAACACGGCGCTCGAAGGGGCGTGCCGGATCTGATCCGCACGCAGCGCCCACGATTGGTCCTGACCGGAGATGTGCGATAGCTGTCTCGCACGGTCGAAATCGCCATGCGCCGACGCCCGGCATGCGCCCACGCACCACCCACGGGGCCGCGACTGTCTTCACCTCGCCGGCACGGTCCGTGCGGTGAGCTTGTTGCCATCGGGATCACGAAGGTAGGCGACGAAGGCGCCGTTCGGACGCTCAGAGGGCGGGCTCTCGATTGCGCTGCCCCCGTGCTCGGTGCCGGCCCGATGCCAGGCGAGAACATGGTCGTGGCTCTCCGCGGCGATACCGATCGTTCCGCCGTTGG
Source organism: Methylobacterium sp. 88A (assembly GCF_000376345.1). Lineage (NCBI taxonomy): Bacteria > Pseudomonadati > Pseudomonadota > Alphaproteobacteria > Hyphomicrobiales > Methylobacteriaceae > Methylobacterium > Methylobacterium sp. 88A. Next base: position 578,734 of record NZ_AQVT01000001.1, on the reverse strand, counting down.
CGGCGGTTGCCGGCTCACCGTCGATGGGCGTCGTAATCATCAGCCGCCCGCCTTCATGGGAATAGATCAGCCTGCCTCTGGCATCCATCTCGCCAGACTCGCCTCCCAGAGCGGCGAATGTCGCGTCGTAGAAGGCCCGAGCCCGGTCCAGATCGTTGCTGCCGATCATGACGTGCGTGAACATCGCGTCTCTCCGGTAAGGGACGGCACGAGATAACGGGGGCCGAGCCTGGAGCCGAGTCCAGTCCGTCTGCGAACGCGCAACCGGCGTTCGCCGAACCACCGCTCCCCATCCCTGATGCGCCGGCAGGGGGTGCCGGATCGTCCGTTCTCGACCGCCTTGCGGAAGAAAAAGAAGGGCCGCTCGGCTCACCCCACCTTCACCCGCCAGATGTCGTCGGCATATTCGCGCATGGAGCGGTCGGAGGAGAACCAGGCCATCCGGGCGGTGTTGAGGATGGCCTTCTTCCACCAGCTCGCCTTGTCGATCCAGGCGGCGTCGATCTCGCGCTGGACGCGCCAGTAATCGTCGAAATCGACGGTGAGCAGGTAGCGGTCGTTGTGGCGCAGGTCGTCCACGATCGGCTGGAAGCGGCCGCGCTCCTCCGGCGAGAAACCGCCCGCCTCGATGAAGTCGAGGGCGGCGGCGAGGCGCGGCGAGGCCGCGATGGCCCGGGCAGCGTAATCCGGCTCGGCCGCGCGCTTTTGAATCCCGGCCGCATCGAGGCCGAAGATGAAGATGTTGTCCGCCCCCACATGGTCGCGGATCTCGATATTGGCGCCGTCGAGCGTGCCCACGGTGAGGGCGCCGTTCAGCGCCAGCTTCATGTTGCCGGTGCCCGACGCCTCCATGCCGGCGGTGGAGATCTGCTCCGACAGGTCGGAGCCGGGGATGATCGCCTCGGCGAGGCTGACGCGGTAATTCGGCAGGAACACCACCTTGAGGCGCCCGGCGATATCCGGGTCGCTATTGACGAGTTTGGCCACATCGCAGGCCAGCTTGATGATGAGCTTGGCCTGGACGTAGCTCGGCGCCGCCTTTCCGCCGAAGATCTTGACGCGCGGCGTCCAGTCCTTGTGCGGCTCGGCCTTGATCGCCTGATACAAAGCCACGGTCTCGATCACGTTGAGGAGCTGGCGCTTGTATTCGTGGATGCGCTTGATCTGCGTGTCGAACAGGGCAGAGGGATCGACGACGATGCCGGTATTCTCGGCCACCACCTTGGCCAGCGCCTCCTTCCGGGATGTGCGCATGGCGGCGTAGCGGGCCTGGAAGGCGGAATCGGCGGCGTAATCGGCCAGCCCCAGCAGCGCCTCGGGATCGTCGAGGACGCGCTCGCCCACCACCTCCACGGCGAGCTTCGTCAGCTCCGGGTTGCAGTTGTGGAACCAGCGCCGAAAGGTGATCCCGTTGGTCTTGTTGACGATCTTGTCGGTATCGAGGGCGTGGAGGTCCTTGAACACCGTGGAGCGCATCAGGTCGGTGTGGAGCGCCGAGACGCCGTTCACCCGGCGGGCGCCGAGGAAGGCGAGATGGCCCATCCGCACGCGCTTACCGTTGGCCTCGTCGATGAGCGAGACCGAGGCGAGTTGCGCCGCATCGGCCCTGCCGTGGCGTCCCTGCTCTTCGAGATGCATCCAGTTGATCAGGTAGATGATCTGCATGTGGCGCGGCAGCAGCCGCTCCATCAGCTCCACCGGCCAGGTCTCCAGCGCCTCGGGCAGGAGGGTGTGGTTGGTGTAGCTCAGGGTATGGGTGGTGATGTGCCAGGCATCCTCCCAGGCGAGGCCGTGATCCTCGAGGAGGATGCGCATCAGCTCCGGCACGGCAATGGCCGGGTGGGTGTCGTTGAGCTGGATCGCGGCATGGTCGGGCAGCGAGCGCAGGTCGCCGCGCTCGGCCACGTGCCGGGAGACGAGGTCCTGCAGCGAGGCCGAGGTGAAGAAGTATTCCTGGCGTAGACGCAGTTCCTGGCCGCTCTCCGAGGAATCGCTCGGATAGAGCACCCGCGAGATCGCCTCGACCTTGGACCGGGCGGCCACCGCGCCCACATGGTCGCCGCCGTTGAACTGCGCGAGTTCGAGGGGCGAGTTCGCCTCCGCCTTCCAGAGCCGCAGGGTGTTGACGTGTTTGCCGCGCCAGCCGACCACGGGGACGTCGTGGGCCACGGCCCGCACGGTCTCGGCCGGGTGCCAGTGCCGACGGATCACGCCGTCCGAGATCGCCGACATGGTGACATGGCCGCCGAACCCGATCGCGTAAGTCGCCTCGGGCCGGACGAATTCCCAGGGATTGCCCTCGGCGAGCCAGGTTTCCGGCGCCTCCTTCTGCCAGCCATCCTCCAGGGATTGCTTGAACAGGCCGTGATCGTAGCGGATGCCGTAGCCGATGGCGGGGATCGACAGGCTCGCCATGCTCTCCATGAAACAGGCGGCGAGACGCCCGAGACCGCCATTGCCGAGCGCCGCATCCGGTTCGGCCGCCTCGACGTCGCCGAGATCGATGCCGAGGTCGCGCAAGGCCCGACGGGTCGTGTCGACGAGGCCGAGATTGTTCATGGCGTCGGACAGGAGCCGGCCGATGAGGAATTCGAGGGAGAGGTAATAGACGCGCTTGTTGGGAATGCTGGTGGACCTGCCGTCCATGCAGGCATCGACGATCCTGTCGCGCAGGGCCAGGGCGGTGGCGGCGAACCAGTCGCGCTCGCGGGCGGTCTCGGGGGTCTTGCCGATGGCATAGGCGAGCTTGGCCAGGATGGCTTCGCGCAGGTCCGCCACGGGGTCGCCGGAGGCGGGCTTGGCCGGAGCGGTCCAGCCCGGCCGGGCCGGGGCGTCTCCGGCGGCGGTACGCGTGCCGATGTCCTCGCTCCGAGCGGTGGCGGCCAGGATTTCGTTCAGCATGGTCTCATTCCCCCTCAGTGTCGCTGCCGCAGAGCGCTGTTCGGCACCCGCTTCTTCCGGCGGTGACCGTGCGGCGGCGTCGCTATGGACAGGTCGGACTTCCGGGATCGACCGATCCCGCTGGCGGTGACCGGTCCCCGCGATTCGCCTGTCTCCCATCCAAACCGTGCGGGAATGAGACCATTTAGCGCTGAAGGTTTCATGAATGCGGCGGAAGCGCGCTGGCGCGGCAGCGGCAAGGAGGCCCGGGGCGGGGTCGCTTGGTGCTCCGCCACAGGCTAGGCTGTGACCGGCATCGGGGTGTGAATCGGGGGACGGATGACGTCAGGCGAGACGACTGTTCCGGGTCTGGCGAAAGCCGTCTGGTGGAAGCGGGGGACCGTCTATCAGGTCTATCCGCGCTCGTTCCAGGACACCAACGGCGACGGTGTCGGCGATCTGGCCGGCATCACGCGCCGGCTCGACTATCTCGCCTGGCTCGGCGTCGACGCCGTCTGGATCTCGCCGATCTATCCCTCGCCCATGGCGGATTACGGCTACGACGTCGCCGATTACTGCGGCGTCGACCCGCTCTTCGGCAGCCTGGCCGACCTCGACGCGCTGATCGCGGAGGCCCATGCCCGCCGGCTCAGGGTCATCCTCGACTTCGTGCCGAACCACTCCTCCATTGCGCATTCGTGGTTCACCGAGAGCCGCGCCTCGCGCGAGAATCCGCGGCGGGACTGGTACATCTGGCGCGATCCCGCGCCGGATGGCGGGCCGCCCAACAACTGGCTGAGCAATTTTGGCGGCCCGGCCTGGACCTTCGACGAGGCCAGCGGCCAGTATTACTATCACGCCTTCCTGAGTCAGCAGCCGGACCTGAACTGGCGCAATCCGGCGGTGCGGGAAGCGATGCACGACGTGCTGCGCTTCTGGCTCGACCGGGGGATCGACGGGTTCCGCGTCGACGTGATCTGGCATTTGATGAAGGACGAGGGGTTTCGCGACAATCCGGCGAACCCCGCCTTCCACCCCGAACAGCCGGAGATCAACCGGTTCGATCAGGTCTATTCCGCCGACCGCCCGGAAGTGTTCGACATCATCGCCGGCATGCGCCGCGTACTCGACGGTTACGACGACCGGGTCCTGATCGGCGAGATCTACCTGCCGATCGAGCGGCTGGTGGCCTATTACGGCCCCGGTCTGACCGGCGTCGACCTGCCGTTCAACTTCCAGCTGATCCAGACCCCGTGGCAGGCCGATGCCGTGGCGGCCCTGGTGGACGAGTACGAGGAGGCGTTGCCCCCCGGCGGCTGGCCGAACTGGGTGCTGGGCAACCACGACCAGCCCCGCATCGCCGCACGGATCGGCGAGGCGCAGGCGCGGATCGCCGCGATCCTCCTCCTCACCTTACGCGGCACACCCACGGTCTATTACGGCGACGAGATCGGCCTCGCCCATGTGGAAATCCCGCCGGAGCGGATGCGCGACCCCTGGGGCTTCAACGAGCCGGGCCATGGCCGCGACCCGGAACGGACCCCGATGCAGTGGGACGACACCGAACATGCCGGCTTCAGCGAGGCCGAACCCTGGTTGCCCTTGAGCGCCGACCGGGACAGGCGGCATGTCGAGGCGTTGCGGGACGATTCCACCTCGATCCTCACCCTTTATCGGAGGCTCCTGCACCTCCGCCGCGCCTATCCGGCCCTGGCGGTGGGAAGCTACCGCAGGCTCGATACGGACGGGCTCGAACACGTCCTCGCCTATGAGAGGGTGGAAGCCGGCGAGACCGTGCGGATCGTGCTGAACTTCTCGGGCTGGCCGGTCCGGTTCCCCCTGGCGGGCGAATCAGGCTGGAGCGTTCTCCTCTCCACCCATCCCGGACGAGCCGATATCGGCGCCTCGGAGGTGCTCGACATGGCCGGAAACGAGGGCGTGATCCTGCTCCGGCACCCTGACTGAAGGCGGCGGAGCCGAGGGAGGCCGAAAAAACTATCGCGGCGCGACATTTTCCCCGCGCCGCAGCAAACTGAACGTAGTATTAACCGACCCAGTGGCTTGAGTTGTGCATCGCGAAGAGCACGATCTGCCCTAGAGGTCTCCATCATATGCCGGCGACGACCACCTCCAGTGCCGACCTCGCCTCGCCGATTTTCGCCTCCGGCGCGGCCGACGCCGAGGTAATTCGGGGCCTTTCGCTCCAGCCGCGCATCCTCTACGCGACCCCGGAGATGGCGGATTTCGTCAAGACCGGCGGTCTGGGCGAGGTCGCCGGCGCCCTGCCCCGGTCGCTGCGCCGCCATTACGATGTCCGTGTCCTCATCCCCGGCTATCGCCAGGTGGTGGACCGGTTCGATCACATCCCCGTCGTCGCCCATCTGCGCGGCCATGCCGGCATCCCGCCCTGCGATCTCGGGCTCATCGAGACGGGTGACGGCCTCAAGGTCTACATCATCCTGAGTTCCGACCTCTACCAGCGCGACGGCACGCCCTATGGCGATGCGCAGGGGGATTTCCGCGACAACGACCTGCGCTTCGCGCGCCTCAGCCTCGCGGCGGCGGAACTGACCGGCGGGGTCGACCCGTCCTGGTCGGCCGACCTGCTTCACCTCAACGACTGGCAGACGGCGCTCGCCCCCGCCTATCTCGAATGGACCGGGCAGCGCGTCCCCAGCGTCCTGACGATCCACAACCTCGCCTATCAGGGCCTGTTCCCGAGCGATTCCCTCGGACGCCTCGGCATCCCGGACGGGGCCTTCCAGATGGATGGCTGCGAGTTCTACGGGCATCTCTCCTTCCTCAAGACTGGCATCTATTACGCCTCGCACGTCACCACGGTGAGCGAGACCTACGCCCGCGAGATCATGATGCCGGAATCCGGCTGCGGCCTCGACGGATTGCTGCGCACCCGCGCCGCACAGGGGCGGCTGGCCGGCATCCTCAACGGGATCGACGAGAGCTGGGACCCGCGCACCGATCCCCACCTCGCCACGCGGTTCGAGGCGGACGATTGGAAGGGCAAGCGCGCCAATGCCGAGACGGTGCGCCGGAAGTTCGGCCTCGCCGTGTCGCGCGGACCGCTCTTCGCCATCGTCTCGCGCCTCGTCCACCAGAAGGGCATCGACCTCAGCCTCAGCGCGGCCGAAACCATCGTGGCCGAGGGCGGTCAGATCGTCGTCATCGGCGAGGGCGAGCGCCGCTTCGAGACCGCGTTGAGCGATCTCGCCCGCCGCCATCCGGATGCCGTCGGGGTCCATGTGGGGTTCGAGGAGAAGGAAGCGCGGCGGATGTTCGCCGGAAGCGACTTCCTGCTGATGCCCTCCCGCTTCGAGCCCTGCGGCCTCGCGCAGATGTACGCCCAGCGCTTCGGATCGCTGCCGATCGTGCGCCGCACCGGTGGCCTCGCCGATACGGTGGAGGATGGCGTGACCGGCTTCACCTTCGGCGAAGCCTCGCAGAAGGGTTTCCTCGGCGCGGTCCGCCGCGCCCTCGACACGTTCGGCGAGAAGAAGCGCCTCAACGCCATGCGCCGCCGCGCCATGTCCCGCTCCTTCACCTGGGACGGCGCGGCCATGGACTACTCGGCGCTCTACGCCCGCGCGCTGGGCAATGGCGGCGGTCTTCGCGCCCGCACCTAAGCCACAGCTAAGATATCAGCTTGACAAACCAGAGTAGAAAAGGCTGATCATAACGATCGTCTGCTCAAAGCACGATTGGGCCAAGCTATATGTCAGTTTGGCAATTTATTAAAATATCTATTTGTTCAAATATTTGGATAATACTGAACCTAGCGAGATATCGGCAGGTGCATCATCTTTGATAAGCCCATCTGAAGACGGCCGAAATAAAGGCGTGAGGATTAATGTTTTTTCTCCGGCTGTCAGACTACCTTTTTCAATCAGTGCTAAATAGGTAGTTATCATGACCGCCCTCTCCTCTGCGTCCACAGACAAATGATGCTCGCTCAAATACATTTTTACAACGATTCTGGCGAACCAAAATGCGACGGTAGTAATCAAAACTGCGATAGACAAAAATAGAAAGTTAAATGAAATTTCGTTAGTCATTTTCCATACAATAATACTTATTATTGCAATAATTAAAAGGAAAGCTACGAGTAAGGATGTGCCCCATTTTCCGTATTTTATAATAATCTTTTTGTATTTTTGTGCTTCCGCCTGATGAGAAGTCGATTTTGTCCTCCAATACTCTACCGGAGCTTTCAGCGACATAAAGTTTTGATAAACTTCCTTCGTCTTTCGCAGCTCTTCAAGAACAGCATGCATTTCTTTTCGCCTAGTCTGAGACGAAGCTCGCATCTGTCTTACCGCAATCTGCCTGATTTTTTTAAGTTTTTCATTCTCCTTGGCTCTTGATATTTTTGATGACTGTCGGGCGCGCAAAGCATCAGACGTCATTGTCCTGAGCAATGTCTTAAAACGAGCATCATACTTACGAAGAGATCCAGCTACTGCCCGTGATCTCCGTCTTGTTACACCTTCTTTGAAATTATTCAGAAGAACTAACGCGCTTATACTTTCAAGATCATTATAATTATTCATCCTATCGACTGTTATCGACAGGATTGTCGCAGCAATCACCGGACCATAGTCTTTTTGAACGGATTGAATAAAATTGAACACCTCAGCTTTCGGTAATGGAAATCTCCCATCGAAAAGAGTTCGTTGCACCAGAAGGGTCAGCTCAGTCAGATCGTCAGGACTATCTCTAATTATATTAAAAATATTTACTATATTATCCGAGAACGCCTTTGATAAGCTTGATGTATTTGAGTTTAATCTAACGTCAGAATTTTCGAGCCAATAATAACTAGCCTTAAGTTCTCCAACGAAATTTGTAAATTCCTCAAAATCCTGAAAAAACAACCCATCAGCAGCATGAGATAAACTAAAATAAAGCGACCTTGCTTCAGACATTATACGATCACCTGATAGAAAATCGTTAATACACTCAGCTTTGAAAATTCTCAGCTGAGTGTATTGCTATTAAACGCCGCGTATCGGTAGAATAAATCTACGAGATCTTTTATACTACTATGATCGTCAGCCCTCGCGCACGAAGATCATCGTTCCCAGCGGCGGCGCCGCGAGAACCAGCGAATAGGGCTGGCCGTGGCTCTCCACCGGCTCCGCCTGGACGCCGCCCATATTGCCGACGTTCGAGCCACCATAGCGCTCGGAATCCGAGTTGATCGCCTCGCGATAGAACCCGGCCTCCGGCACGCCGATCCGGTATCCGTCACGCGGAATCGGCGTGAAGTTGGAGACGACGACGGCGACCTCACCCGGATTCGTGCCCTTGCGCGCCCAGGCGATGACGCTGTTGTCCTGGTCGTCGGAGACCAGCCACTGGAAGCCGGCGGCCTCGCAATCCCTCACATGCAGGGCGGGGGTGGAGGTGTAGAGGCGGTTCAGGTCGCGGACGAGATCCTTCACGCCGCGATGCAGCGGGTCGTCGAGCAGGTGCCAGTCGAGGCTCTGGTTGTGGTTCCACTCTTTCTGCTGGCCGAACTCGCCGCCCATGAAGAGCAGCTTCTTGCCAGGATGCCCCCACATGTAGCCGAAATAGGCGCGCAGATTCGCGAATTTCTGCCAGCGGTCGCCCGGCATCTTGTCCAGCAGCGAGCCTTTTCCATGGACGACTTCGTCATGCGACAGCGGCAGGATGAAGTTTTCGGAGAAGGCGTAGAGCAGGCCGAAGGTCAGGTCGTGGTGGTGATAACGGCGATGGATCGTCTGCTTCGACATGAATTCCAGGGTGTCGTGCATCCACCCCATGTTCCACTTGAAGCCGAAGCCGAGGCCGCCCGTATAGGTCGGGTGGGAGACGCCCGGCCAGGAGGTGGATTCCTCGGCGATCGTCATCGTGCCCGGCGCGTGGCTATAGGTCGCCTCGTTGGTCTTGCGCAGGAAGTTGATGGCGTCGAGATTCTCGTTGCCGCCGTACTGGTTGGGGATCCACTCGCCCTGCCGGCGCGAATAGTCGAGGTAGAGCATGGAGGCGACCGCATCCACGCGCAGGCCGTCGAGATGATAATGCTCGAGCCAGAACCGGGCATTGGCGGCGAGGAAGCTCGACACTTCCGTGCGGCCGAAATTGTAGATGTAGGTGCCCCAATCCTGGTGAAATCCCTGGCGCGGGTCGGCATGCTCATAGAGATGCGTCCCGTCGAACTGGCCGAGGCCATGGGCGTCGAGGGGGAAGTGGCCCGGCACCCAGTCCAGCATCACGCCGATGCCGGCCTCGTGGGCCGTGTCGACGAAGGCCGCGAAATCGTCCGGCGTGCCGAAGCGGCTCGTCGGCGCGAACAGCGAGACCGGCTGGTAGCCCCATGAGCCGTCGAACGGATACTCCGTAATCGGCAGCATCTCGATATGGGTGAAGCCCATCTCCTTGACGTAGGGGATCAGGCGCTCGCCCAACTCCTTGTAGGTCAGGTAGCGGTTGCCCTCCTCGGCGACGCGCGCCCAGGAGCCGAGATGCACCTCGTAGATCGAGATGGCGGTGTGGCGCGGATCCTTCTCGCCCCGCGTCGCCATCCACTTGCCGTCGTTCCAGACGGGCGCGTTCGTGCCCTGGAGCACGGAGGCGGTCTCGGGCGGCTTCTGCGCCGCGAAGGCCACGGGATCGGCCTTGAGCGGCAGGAGCGACCCGTCGGGTCCGCGGATCTCGAACTTGTAGTGGACGCCGGCGCGCAGGCCCGGGACGAACAGCTCCCAGATGCCGCCGGTCTGCCAGAGCCGCATGGGGTGGCGACGGCCGTCCCACTCGTTGAAATCGCCGACGATGCTCACCCGGCGGGCATTGGGCGCCCAGACCGCGAAGCGGAAGCCGTCGATGCCGTCGAGCACCATGGATTGGGCGCCGAGCACCCGATAGGTCACGTCGCTGCCGATCTCGCGCAGGTTGTCGATGTCCTGCTGATGCAGCGACGAGCCGAAGCTATAGGGGTCGTGGCGCGTACGCTCGGTGCCGTCCCAGCCCTCCACCGCGAGTTCGTAGAGCGGACGCCCCTCGCTCTGCACGCGGGCGACGTAGAACCCGTCCTGGTGGCGCCGCTCGAACGGAATGCGCTTGCCGGCGGTGAGAAGGGTCGCCGACTTCGCCTCGGGCAGGATGACCCGCACTTCCCAGAGGCCGGGGCCGATCTGGTGAGGGCCGAGCACGGAGAACGGATCGCCGTGATCCGCCCTCATCACAGCGGCGACCGCGTCCGGATGGACGCCCTGAACGGTCGACGTATCGGCATCGGCCTGGCGGGAACTCCCCGACGCGGCCGAGCGGTCCGCGATCCGTTCGGACCGCTTCCGCTCCTGCTCGGACGTCTTCGCCAGGCTCTCGTCGATATCCGTCATTCAAACGCCTCTCTTGGTGTCGTCCAGAATTGTGAGAACCCCACGGGCTGGGATTTCGATCCAATCTGGCCGGTTATTGGCCTCGTAATCGACTTCGTAGAGCGCCTTCGCCAGGAGCGAGAGCGACAGCAGCCGCGTCTCGGTCTCCGGGTCCGTCACTGCGGCGCGGCTGGTGGAGGCCACGGCACGGTAGGCGTCGAGGAACGCGGCATCGATCATGCCGCGCCAGGCGATGGACGCGCTGCGGGCGCGGCCTTCCGAATCCGCGAACCGGCTCGCGATCTCGCGGGTGACGGTCTCGGCGCCGTAAGCGAAGGAGCGCAGCATCCCGGCGACGTCGCGCAGCGGCGTCGACTTGGCGCGGCGCTCGTCGGCGGGGCGAGCGGGCTCGCCCTCGAAGTCGATGATGATGAGGTCGCTCTCGGAGGCGAGAACCTGACCGAGGTGGAAATCGCCGTGGATGCGGGTCTTGGTCGCCCCCACCGGCGCACGCGCCGTCATGTCCTCGATCAGAAGCTCGACCTCGCGGCGGCGACCGGCCAACTCGGTGATCGCCGTGCTGGAGGTGCGTCCCGCCAGGGCGTCGAGGGCGCGGAACGCCCGCTCGCCGAGACGGCGCGCGTCCTCCCCGAGGTCGCGCAGGTCGTCATGCGTGAACGGCTCGGGCGCGAAGGCCGGGTCGTCGGTCTCGATGGCGAAGGCGTTGTGCAACTCGGCGGTGCGGCGTCCGAGGAGCTCGGCCCAGCGCAGATGCGGGGCGAAGGCTTCGGTCGGGTCCGGCGCCTCGCTTTCGGGCGCGAGCACGACGGTGTCGAAGTCGCGACGTAAGCCTTCCAGCATCAGCGTCCAGGCATCGCCCTGGTTCGGCACGAAGGCCTGGAGCACGGCGAGCGCCGTCCGCGTCCCGTCCTCGGACACGTGCTCGACGACGCCGAGGAGAGCCGGCGTGTTGGCGAAACCCGCCTGCTCGGTGAGGAACCGGCCGACCTCGATCTCGGGATGGACGCCCGTCTGCATGCGGCGCAGGAGCTTGAGCATCATCTTCGAGCCGATGGCGATCGAGGTGTTGCTCTGCTCCGCGTTCAGGCTGCGGACTTCCGCAAGATCCACGACGACGTCGCGATCGAAGGCCGAGGTATGGGAGAAGACGAGCTTGCCGGTCTCCGTCGGCAGCTCGACGCCGTTGCGCATGCCGTCGATCAGAGCGACCGAGAAGGCGGGCGAAGCGGAGGCCCCGAACAGGAGGCCCGTGCGCGGTCCGCGACGGACGCGGGCGACCGCGTGCGACAGCAGCGTCTCGTCCTCGCGGCCCTCATCGACCCCGAGGGGCACGAAGTAATCCTGGCGCTCGCCATTGGCGAGATGCACCGCCACGCGCGGCAGCAGGAAGCGGGTGGCGCCGCCGGCATCCTTCAGGGTGGCGCTGTCGATCACCGAGACCGACTTGATGCGGGTGCCCTTGGCGCCGAACCAACGGCGGGTGCCGATGAAGCGCGGCGCCACGGTCCGCTCGAAGGCGGTGCGCTCGCGCCCGGCCATGAGGGTCTCGACCCCGCCGGTGAGGACGAGGGTGAACAGTTCGGGCGTCTCCGGCTGCGGGCCGATCTCTCCGGCATTCGCGGCGTTGAGGGAGAACCAGTAGAAACCATAGGACGGCAGGGTCAGCAGGTAGGGCAACTCGCCGATGGCCGGGAATTCCGAACCGCCGGTGAGCTCGATCGGCACGGCGCTGCGGAATTCGGACAGGTCCAGCTGCACGGCCTGCGGCGCGCGAGACAGGTTGGCCACGCAGAGGACACGCTCGCCCTCGAACTCGCGGATCCAGGCCAGCACCTTGCGGTTGGTCGGATACAGGAACTGCATGGCGCCGCGCCCGAGGGCGACCGAATTGTTGCGGATCGCGATCATGCGGCGCGTCCAGTTCAGCAGGCTCGTCTGCGACTGGGTCTGCGCCTCGACGTTGATGGCGTCGAAGCCGTAGATCGGGTCCTGCACCGAGGGCAGGAAGAGCTTGGCCGGATTGGCGCGGGAGAAGCCGCCGTTGCGGTCCGGGGACCATTGCATCGGGGTGCGCACGCCGTCGCGGTCGCCGAGATAGATGTTGTCGCCCATGCCGATCTCGTCGCCGTAGTAGAGCACCGGCGTGCCGGGCATCGACAGGACGAGGGACTTCATCAGCTCGATCTTGCGGCGGTCGTTCTCCAGCAGCGGAGCGAGACGGCGGCGGATGCCGAGATTGATGCGGGCGCGGCGCTCGGCGGCATAGAACGACCAGAGGTAGTCACGCTCTTCCGCCGTCACCATTTCGAGGGTGAGCTCGTCGTGGTTGCGCAGGAAGATCGCCCATTGGCAGCCCTCGGGGATTTCCGGGGTCTGGCGCATGATGTCGGTGATCGGGTGCCGGTCCTCGCGGGCGATCGCCATGTACATGCGCGGCATCAGCGGGAAGTGGAACGCCATGTGGCATTCGTCGCCATCGCCGAAATACTGCGCTGTCTCCTCCGGCCACTGGTTAGCCTCCGCCAGCAGCATGCGGTCGGGATAGCTCGCGTCGAGGGCGGCGCGGATCGCCTTGATGACCGTGTGGGTCTCCGGCAGGTTCTCGCAATTCGTGCCGTCGCGCTCGATCAGGTAGGGGATCGCGTCGAGGCGCAGGCCGTCGACACCCATGTCGAGCCAGTAGCGCATGACCTCGATCACGCCCTCCAGCACGGCGGGGTTGTCGAAGTTGAGATCCGGCTGGTGGCTGTAGAACCGGTGCCAGAAATACTGCTTGGCGACCGGGTCCCAGGTCCAGTTCGAGGTCTCTGTGTCGAGGAAGATGATGCGCGTGTCGGAATACGGCGTGTCGGTGTCCGACCAGACGTAGAAGTCGCGCTCCGGCGACCCGGCCGGCGCCTCGCGGGCGCGCTGGAACCAGGGATGCTGGTCCGACGTGTGGTTGATGACGAGCTCGGTGATGACGCGCAGGCCACGGTCATGCGCGGCCTCCACGAACTTCCGGAACTCCTCCATCGTCCCGTAGGACGGATTCACGTCGCGGTAGTCTCCGATATCGTAGCCATCGTCGCGCAGGGGCGACGGATAGAACGGCATCAGCCAGATGGCGGTGACCCCGAGGTCCCGCACATAGTCCAGTTTCTGCGTCAGGCCCTCGAAATCGCCGATCCCATCGTTGTTCGAGTCGAAGAACGACTTGACGTGGATCTGATAGATGATGGCGTCACGGTACCATTGCGGATCGCTACGATCGATCATCGCGTCGTTGCCTCATGCGTCGGGTTCAAGGGCGTGTTCGGCGTCACAGCGGCACCGGTCGCGGATGCGAACGGTGCCAGCCGCGTCGGCCGCAGCTTTGGCACCAGCTTCTGGGCGACAACGCGACGGACGGCTGAAAACTCGAAGGTTTGTGCTGACACGCGGGCCGCTACTCCGCAACCCGGCGGGGCGCGCGCAGACGCCAGATCACCGCGGATCGCTCCGCCGGATCGAGGGCGATGCGGTGGGACTTGCCGCGCAGCTCGAACTTGTAGCCGAGGAGCAGGTCCTCCACCTCGACGGCGCCGTCATCGGGCTCTCCGAGGAGCCAGAGCGGCACCTCGTAGGTGCATTCCTGACGGTTCTTCGGATCGAGATTGACCATCACGAAGATGCAGTTGTCGCCTTCGGGCGTCGTCTTGGCATAGGCGACGATCTGGTCGTTATAGGCCCCCGTGAAGGTGACGTTGCGGAAGTCCCAGAGCGCCGGGTTCTCCTGCCTGATCCGGTTGAGCTTGATGATGTGCGCACGGATGTTGCCCGGCGCATGGTAGTCCCAGGCCTTCAGCTCGTATTTCTCTGAATTGAGATACTCTTCCTTGCCCGGATACGGCGCTGCCTCGCACATCTCGAAGCCGTTATAGATGCCGTAGACCGAGGACAGGGTCGCCGCGAGCGTCGCCCGCACGATGAAGCCGGCGCGGCCGCTGGTCTGGAGATAGACCGGGTTGATGTCCGGCGTGTTGGCAAAGAAGTTCGGCCGGTAATATTCCCCCATCTCGCCGGCGAGCTCGGTGGAATAGTCGATGAGCTCCTGCTTCGTGTTGCGCCAGGTGAAGTAGGTGTAGCTCTGCTGGTAGCCGGCCTTGGCGAGCTTCTTCATCATCTTCGGCCGGGTGAAGGCCTCGGCGAGGAAGATCACGTCGGGATAGCGCGCGTTCACCTGCCCGATCATCCATTCCCAGAACGGGATCGGCTTGGTGTGGGGGTTGTCGACGCGGAAGATGCGGGCGCCGAGTTCGGCCCAGCCCATGACGATGTCGCGCAGCTCGATCCAGAGCGAGGGCAGCGCGCCACCGTAGAAGTGGACGTTGGAGATGTCCTCGTACTTCTTGGGCGGGTTCTCGGCGAATTTCAGCGTGCCGTCGGGACGCCACTCGAACCATTCCGGGTGGTTCTTGATCCAGGGATGGTCGGGCGAGCACTGGATCGCGAAATCGAGGGCGATCTCCATGCCGTAGGCGTGGCTGGCCGCGACCAGACGGCGGAAATCGTCGAGGGTGCCGAGTTCAGGGTGCACCGCCTCGTGCCCGCCCGCCTCCGAACCGACGGCGTAGACCGAGCCGACATCGCCTTCGAGCGCTGTGAGGGTGTTGTTCTTGCCCTTGCGGTTGGTCTTCCCGATCGGGTGGATCGGCGTGAAATAGAGCACGTCGAAGCCGAGTTCGCGGATCTCGGGCAGGCGCCGGATCACGTCGTCGAACGTGCCGTGGCGGTTGACGTCCATGGATTGCGAGCGCGGAAAGATCTCGTACCAGGCCGAGAACCGGGCCGCGAGACGGTCGGCGATCACCGGAACGTTCACCGGATAGCGCGAGCGGTTGACCCGCTCGGCGTGCTTGCGGATCAGAGACGCGGTCTCGGGCGCGAGGATGAGATCGAGCTGCGCCGCCGATCCGGTCTTTTCCGCCGCGAGAGCCGACACGATGGCCTGGAGCCGGGCCTGGTCCGGTCCGGTGGCGAGGTCGGCCGCCCCCTGCACGAAGGTGACGCCCTCGATGGTCTCCAGGCGCACGTCCACACCCGCATCGCGCTTCTTCAGCGTGTCGCGGATCCAGGACGAGAAGGCATCGCGCCAGGCCTCGATGGTGAATTCGTAGCGGGCATTGTGTTCGAGGGGGAAGGAGCCGCTCCAGCGGTCGTTGTCCACGAACACCATGCGGTCTCGGCGCCATTCCTCCTCGCCGACGACGCGCGACAGGATCGCGGCGTCGATGATCTCGTGGCCGTCGCTGAAGATGTCGGCGGAGACCGCCACCTGCTCGCCGACCACGCGCTTGACCGGGGAACGGCCCCCGTCGATCTCGGGCGAGACCGCCTCGATGACGACGCGGCCTTCGCCCGACGGCGTGGAGGGAGCCGGGGGCTTCGCCACCACCCGCCGTTCGGCGGCGAGGATGCGGATCTCGCCGGGCGCGAGGTCGAGGCTCGTGCCGGGGAGGAAGTCGATCGGCTCCGCCTCGGGGGTGACGTCCTTGAAGCGGTCGAGCATGCCGCCCGTCCGCGCCACCAGCGGCCCGGCATCCACCGCCACCGCAACGGGGCCGGGATTGAACAGGACGAGGGTGGCGTGGCGCGCGGAGGCGCCGTGCCCGGTATCGAATTTGAGGAGCGCCACGTAATCCGCATCCGGCGCCGAGATCCGCGACTGCGCGCCCTCCACATTGGCGGAAGCGAGGCTGGCCTTCAGGGTGTTGATCGCCGTGACATAGCCGGAAATGTCGATGCCGGTGTCGGTCTCGCGGGAATCCGGTGTGGTCTCGACCACGTGCAGGGCGCGGCGGTAGCCCCATTCGTAGCCGATGGGCAGGAGCACGCCGGCCGAGAAGAACGCGGCCAGGGCGTAGCGCGCCTTCAGGTGCCGCGCCACCGCCTCCGCGTTACCGCCGAGGCCGGCGGCGAGGCGGGGCATGTCGTGGTTCTCGGGGAAGGCGATGGAGGGGGCGATCACGCGCAGGCGGTCGTATTGCTCGAGCGCCCACGGCGCCTTCAGGTCCCACCAGGCGAAGGAATTGAACAGGTAGTCGAAGCCGGCGCCGGCCGTGGCCTGGGCCTCCTCGAAGGTGCAGCCCAGGGTCTCGGCGGCGAACAGGCAATCGGGCTCCAGCGCCTTGGCGGCGCCGATGAGGCTGCGCCAGACATCCGGCGGCACCTTGTAGGCGGCGTCGCAGCGGAACCCGCCGACGCCGAGATCCTGCATCCGGTTGATGTAGCCGGCCCAGAGCCGGGTCAGCTCCTCGCGCGCACCGGCCGAATGGTAGTTCAACTCGGCGAGGTCGCCCCAGACCGTGCGGATCGACGGATCGTCCGGATCGACGGCCGCCGGGCTCTCGATGTTGCCGGCCTCGTCGCGCAGGAACAGGTCCGGCCGCTCCCGCGCGAGGGGGCCGTCCTTGGCCGTGTGGTTGATGACGAGGTCGGTCATCACGCCGATGCCGTGCGCGGCGGCGGCGGCGCAGAAGCGCCGGATCTGCTCGTCGTCCGAGGTGCCGTCATCGTCGCGGAACCGCTCGTCGAGCCGGTCCGGATCGGAGACCGCATAGAGGCTGCGCGAGCCGCCGGTCTGGTGGAACGGGTTGAGGTAGATCCAGTCGAACCCCATCCCGGCGATGCGCGGAAGCTCCGCCGTCCAGGCCGAGACCCGTCCGACGAGGAGGGGGAACAGGTTGTAGATGCGCGGACCCTCGGCGCGGGGGGCAAGGCCCGCAGGCAGCGCCACGGTTCCGGCTTCGGTCCGCTCGGCGGAGATCTTGGCTGGGCTCGGCGCGTTCATGCGTACTCCGTTCTCGTAAAGACGTATCCCCGTCTCCCGCAGGAGCCTCCCGCGCGGCGGCGGGTGGGGTGGGGATGGGCGGTCCTCGGCGAGGACCACCCTTAAAGGTTCGGCGACCGTCCCGGATCCGGGACTCAGGCGATCCGCTTCAGGACCGCGTAGGGCAAACGCGCGAACAGCCGGCCGAGATCGACCGAAGTTCCCTCCGGCTGGACGTCGCCGCCCGTCATGAGGTCGATCCAGCGGCTCTCCGCCGCCACCGGAAGGGTGGTGCCGGCAAAGGCCTCGCCCGACCACGTCGCGTCGCCGACGAGGCCGGAGACGAGGCGCGGCACCGCGACGAGAAGGTCGCCCTCCCCGCTTGTGGCATCCGAGCGTGTGAATGCGATGACATGGGCGGCGAGCCCGCCCTCGGCCGTCACGGCGATATGGTCGGCATCGGCATAGAAGCTGGGTCGCTCCGCCCGGTCGGCGAGGAGACGCGCCAGCGTCGCCTGCTTCACCCGCCCGTCCGGCCAATGGTCGAGCAAGGCGGGCAGATCGGCCGTGTCGCTCAGGGCCTTCTCTCGCGCCGCGTAATCCACCGGGCGGCGGTTGTCGGGATCGACGAAGGAGAAGTCCCAGAACTCGGTGCCCTGGTACACGTCGGGCAAGCCCGGAAGCGTCGCCTTCAGCACCGTCCGGCCGAGGCCGGCGATCATGCCGAGATGGGCGAGCCGCCGCGCGATCGGCCGCATCAGCGTCATGAACTTCGCGCCCGGCGCGATCAGCCCGGCGAAGAGCCGCTTGACCGCCGCCTCGTACCGCTCGTCCACATTGACCCAGCTCGACCGGCGCTTGCCCTCGCGCAGGGCCTTTTCGGAATAGGCGTCGAGACGGTCGCGGAACTCCGCGATGGCGGCCTCGTCGTCCCGCTCCAGCAATTCGAGCGGCCAAGCGCCCAGGATGGCCTGCAGGAACATCCACTGGTCGTTGGCGTCGGGCGCCGGCCCCTCCTCCATGGCGGTGAGGTGGGTGCGGGCCGACTGGCCGAGGATGGTCCAGGCTTCGGCCCATACCTCCGGGATTTCGGACAGGGCCAGCAAGCGCGAGCGGGCATCCTCGCCGCGCTTGGTGTCGTGGGTCGCCGTGGTGATCATGGCGTTCGGCCAGTCACGCGCCCGCGCCGCCTGGAGCGCGTGGAAATGCTCCAGGTCGATGCCGTATTCCCCCGGATCGCCGCCGACCTCGTTGAGGGCGAGGAGTTCCGAGAACCGGTAGAACAGCGTGTCTTCCAGGCTTTTCGCCATGACCGGACCGGTCAGCTGCTGGAACCGGCGGCGGAAGCGCAGGATGACGGCGGGATCGGGACGCCCCGGCCCCCCGGCATCGATCCGGCCGAGCAGGGCCTTCGAGGCAAAGTCGTGGACCGACCGGTCCGGCAGGGCGCTCCAGCGCTTGGCCTTGGCCACCGCGCCCTCGATGAGGCGGACGTCCTCGTCCTCGACGTCGCTCTCGTCGAGGTCGCTCGCCAGGTAGGAGCGGTAGGTGGGAAAGCGCGCGATGATCTCGATCAGCGCCCGGCGGATGGCGTTCACCGAGAAGTCGCGCGTGCGCCGATCGGCATCGGCGATGCGCTTCAGGTCGGCGGTGAGCACTTCGAGCTCGCTGGCGAAGCTGATCTCGAGGATCTCCGCCTTGGCCGCCCGGAGTTGCGCCTTGTAGGGCTCGTCCATGCCGGTGGCCCAGCGATAGAACCGGGTGATCCGGGTGTGCTTCTCCTGGTCCACAAGGATGCCGTCGAGCTGGTTCAGCACGTCGTAGCCGGTGGTTCCGGCGACGGGCCAGGGCCGCAGCTTCTCGCCGGGTTCGAGGATCTTCTCGACCACGACGTAGAAGCCGGGCCCGACGGCGCTCTGCAGGGCGCGCGCATAACCCTGCGGGTCGGCCAGACCGTCGATATGGTCGATCCGCAGCCCGTCGATCCGCCCCTCGGAGATGAGGCGGAACACCGTCTCGTGCGAGCGGTGGAAGATATCTGATTTCTCCACGCGCAGGCCCGCGAGGCCGTTCACGTCGAAGAAGCGGCGGTAGTTGATGTCGCTGGCCGCCACGCGCCAATGGGCGAGGCGGTAGGATTGCTGCTCGAGGAGCCGGTGGAGCGGCCCGAAACTGTCGGGCCGTCCCTCGAAACCGTTGAGCAGGGTCAGAGTCCGGTCGATGGCCTTGGCGATGGCGGGCGAGGCCTCCACCGCGTCGGCGAGCCGGCGCTTGAGGCCGTCGGCCTCTTCCGGGAAGCCCCGGCGGCGCTCCGCACTCGTCTCCTCGCTCATGAGACGCAGGCGCTCGGAGACGGCCAGAACTTCGGCCGCCGCGTCGTCGCCGATCTCGCCATGCGCCGCAAGCGCCCGGTTGAGGATCGAGGGATATTGCAGCGGGCAGATCGGGAACTGATGCTCGTAATGCCAGACGCTGAAGGCGCCGGCCGCCGCGTCGTATTTCAGGTCGAGGGTGCCGTGTTCGAGGGCCTCGCCGTAGCGGTCGCCCAGGAACGGGATGACGAGATTGTTGCGGGCACCCTGCCGCTGCCAGTCGATGTCGAAGGCGTGCGCCAGCGGCGAGAGATCACCCCATTCGAGCACGGAGAGCCACCACGGATTGTCGGCTCCGCCGACGCCCATGTGGTTCGGCACGATGTCGAGGAGCAGCTTCAGGCCGTGCCGGTGCATCACGTCGGAGAAGCGGACGAAGCCCTCCTCGCCGCCGAGTTCCGGGTTGATCGTCGAATGGTCGACGATGTCGTATCCATGGGTCGAGCCCGGCCGCGCCTTCTGGATCGGCGAGGCATAGACGTGGCTGATGCCGAGTTTGGCCAGATACGGCACGATCCGCTCGGCATCCGCGAAGGTGAAGTCCTTGTGGAACTGCAGCCGATAGGTGGCGCGCGGCGGCGGCGAGGAGAGACGCGCCGCACCCGAACGGGGGCCGCGCTCCTCGGCCGAGAGCGCGGCGGCGAGCTTCGCCAGCGGACCGCCCGGCGCGGCGATGGCCTCCAGGCTGCGGTCGAGCTTACGCCGCCAGTTGGGATAGCCTTCCGTCGAGCCCGGCACGTTGGCCTGGCTCAGTTCCGAGACGACGTCCTCGTACTGCACCGCCGTGAGCATGGACGGTGCGCGCGCCAAGTAGCGCGCCGCCGCCTCGAACGGCGCCACCTCGGGCACGTCGTAGCTCGGCAGCAGCTGCTCGGAGGCCAGCGCCTCGGTAAGGCGGGAGCGTTCGGTGACGCGCTCCCGGCGCTCCGCTTCCGCCCGCTCGGCGTCGTAGAGGCCGAGCGCCTGGCGGGTGTCGGTATCGACCCCGCGCCACCAGCCGACGAAGGTCGGAAGGTCGTGCGTGGTAATCGCCGTCAGCGCGTCGCGCGGATAGGCGCCGGGGCTCTTGAAGCGGCCGCCATGCTCGCGCTCGAAGGCGAGGATGCGGTAGCTCAGGATGCCGGCCTGCATCAGCGCGTCGGAGAAGCCCTCCGGCGCGGTGCCGAGATCCTCGGCGATGACGAGGCATTTCGCCCGGTGGCTCTCCAGCCGAAGCACCGCGAGCATGGGCTCGAACGGCATGGCGACATAGGCGCCGTCCTTCGCCGATCCGGTGACAGGGATGAGGAAGAGCCGGGCGAGCTGGAACGCGTGGTCGATGCGGATGGCGCCGGCATGGCGCATGTTCGCCTGGACCAGGGCGCGGAACGCCGCGAGCCCGTCGCGCTCCATTTCGAGGGGGTGGAAGGCCGGCAGGCCCCAATCCTGGCCCTTGGGCGCCAGCAGATCGGGCGGCGCACCGATGGAGACGCCGTTGGCGAAGCGTTCGGGATGCGACCAGACTTCCGATCCGCCGCGATCGGCACCGACCGCGAGATCGCGGTAGAGGCCGAGGCGCATGCCGCTCTCGAGGGCCGCCTTCGACGCATCGGCCAATTGGCGATCGGCGAGGTATTGCAGCCAGATATGGTAGGTGACGGCCTCCGCATGGGCGAGCGCGAACGCCTCCACGGCCGGCGTCCCGGCGCGGCGCATCTCCTCCGGCCAGTCGCCGGACCAATAGGCGCCGAGCGCCTTGTAATGGGCCGACAGGGCCTCGAACGTCCCATGGGCTTCGAGATCCGCGCCGCCCGCGTCCCGGAAGGCCGAGAAGGCGGCGTCGTCACCCGCGCGCGCCGAGGATTCCTGCCAGAACGCTTCCAGCACGAGAGACAGAACGCCCCAGATGCCGGGATGGTCGACCAGGGTTGCGGCCTGAAGGCCGGCGATGTCGGTGGCCTTGTCGGCCAGCAGGGCGGCGGCGCGCGAGCCGGTAAAACCGGGCAACGCGCCGGGCTCGATGAACAGGGTCTCGAGGAAGAGACGCGAGGACGGCGAGTAGGGCGAGATCTTGCTGCGGTCCGATTCGAACAGCGCATGGACCGGGCTCAGGCCCAGGAACGAGGCGCCGCGAATGCCGGCATCCCGCGCGGCGCGGCCCGCATCGGCGTAGCTGCCGATACCGAGATTGTGCGGCGAGCGCAGGCCGTAGAGCTGCGCGGCGAGGCCCCAGTCCCGTGCACCCTCGTCGGCATAGGCGGCGGGACGCCAGCAGCGCTGCGGCGCGGAGATGACCCAGGCTTCCGATTTCCGCTCGCCGAGCGCCACGGTGAGCCGGTGGTAGCCCGGCGTCAGGGGCGGCAACTCGATACGGGGTTCGCCCGCCCCCGTGATCGACGCCCTCCCCTCCCGCGCGAGGCCGCGCTCGTCGACGAGGCGCCACGACACGGCGCCATGCGCATCCACGGCCTGAACAGGGATGGTCGAGGCACGCCGCGCCTCCACCGGAATCAGCGACGGGACGAGCCCGAGCCGCACGGATTCCACCTCCGCGAGGCTCGTCGCGATCTCGTCGTCGGTGCCCGCCGGGAAACCAAGGGCCGCGACCATGCCGCGCCGGGTCTCGATATCGGTCGCCACGGGCTGGCCGAAGGCGTCGGTATAGCCCGATGCGATGCCGAGGAGGTCGGCCAGGCGTTCGAGGTCGCGGCTCATCGGGCGGCTCCCGTCAGCACGATACCAGTCCAGGTGGGAAGCTCGATCTCGCTGCCCGTATGACCGTTCGACCAGATCACCTGACCTCCTTTGGCGTCGACGGCGAGGGGATCCTCGCCGAAATTGGCGACGAAGCGCAGGGTGCCGCCCGCATAGCGCCATGTCACGTCGAGGGAATCCGGGGACGGCCGGGTCACGTCGGCCCCGAGATAGAGGGTCTTCGTCAGGGGCACGACGGATTGGTGCCGGATCTGGAGCAGGTTGCGGGTGTCGGCCCAGACACCGCGATGTGGCTGCCGCTCCGGCTCCGCCCAGTCGAGCTTCGAATCGACGAAGGTCTGCTCGGCGGTCGGATCGGGGATGACCGAGGTGTCGTCGGCGAAAGCCGCGAAGCTCTTGAATTCACGCCGGCGCCCCTCGCGCACCGCTTTGTTCAGCTCCTCGTCCGGCGCGAAATCGACGAAGAACAGGAACGGCGCCGTGGCCGACCATTCCTCGCCCATCCACAGCATCGGGATCTGCGGAGCAAGGAGCAGGCCGGCGCGGGCCAGGCTGAGCTTGTCCGGGTCGCTGAGCGCGCTCAGGCGCTCACCGAGGGCACGGTTTCCCACCTGATCGTGGTTCTGGAGGAAGGTAACGAAGGCGGAGGGCGGCAGATGGGCGGAGGGCTCGCCGCGCGGGTGGTTGTCGAGGCTCGGGAACGGCTCGCCCTGATAGGCGAACCCTTCCGCGAGGCAGCGGGCGAGATGATCCACCGGCTTGTCGGCGAAGCTGACGTAATAGCCGGCATCCTCGCCGGTCAGCAGCACGTGCCAGCAATGGTGGAGATCGTCGGCCCATTGCGCCGTGTGCTGGAGCGGCTGGGCCTGATTGTCGCGTTCGAGCCAGCGGGCCTGATTGGCCTCGTTCTCGAGAACGAGATGGATGTGCCGTCCGGGCAGGCGCGTGCGGATCGTCTCCGCGAGCTCGCCGATGAAGTGCTTGGGCGAATCGTCCAGGATGGCGTGGACCGCGTCGAAGCGGATGCCGTCGAAATGATATTCTTCCAGCCAGTAGAGCGCGTTCTCGATGAAATAGTCGCGCACGACCTTGCCGCTGGTCTCGCCGTCGAAGTTGATGCCGGCGCCCCAGGGCGTCTGGTGACGCTCGGTGAAGAAGGTCTTGGCATAGGCGTGGAGGTAATTCCCGGCCGGGCCGAAATGGTTGTAGACCGCGTCGAGGAAGACCATCAGCCCGAGCGAATGCGCTGTGTCGATCAGGTGCTTGAGCTCGTCCGGGCGTCCGTAGGCGGAATCCGGCGCGTAGGGCAGCACGCCGTCATAGCCCCAGTTGCGGGTGCCCTTGAAGTCGGCCAGCGGCAGAAGCTCGATGGCCGTGACCCCGAGATGGGTCAGGTCTTCGAGCTTGGCCTCGAGGGCGGCGTAGGTCCCCTCCGGCGTGGCGGTGCCCACATGCAGCTCGTAGAGGACGGCCTCTTCCCAGGGGCGACCCGTCCATTCGCCGTCGCTCCAGTCGAACGCCTTCGGATCGATCACCTCGCTGAGGCCCGACACGTCGTCCGGCTGGAAGCGCGAGGCGGGATCCGGCACGACAAGGTCGCCGTCGATGCGGAAACCGTAGCGGGCGCCGGGGCGGACATCCGGCACGGTGGTGCGGCGCCAGCCTTCGCCGGCCTCTGGGATGGGATGCTCGGCCCCGTCGACCACGAGGGCCACGTCCTTGGCCGTGGGTGCCCAGAGGGCGAAGCGCACGCCGTCCGCCGCGATCGCGGCACCGAAGTTCATGTCGTGTGTGCGCCGCATCAGACCGCCATCTCGCTCATTGGAAAACCTCGCGGCCGGGTCGCACCGGCCACGGGGGAGAAGGCCGTCCGCGAGGGTCTGGTTCCCTCGCCATACGGCTTCGCTTGCGACGTAATGCGCGGGCCACGGTCGACAACCGCCGGGCGGACAAGTTTTGTGTGCGGCGCGCCATGGTGCCTCGCTCGTGGGCATTCCGGCGGCCCGATGCATCCCGCCGCGCCATAGGCACGTTGAGTGAGCGTCGCCTCGCCGATGAGCCGGCGGCGCACCTCAAGGGAGACAGCGCATGAGCCGCGGATATCCGTCCATGACCGCCTTGCTGGGTCTGCTCGCCGTGGCGGGCTACCAGAACAGGGACAAGATCGCCGAATTCCTGGGCGGTGCTACGAACAAGACGACGGCTCCGGGAACGCCGGGAGCCGCGACCGACAACCAGGGCGGTCTCGGTGGCATCCTCGGCCAGCTGGGAGGCGCCCTCGGGGGTGCCGGGGCCGGCGGCCTCCTCGGCGGGGGCTTGAGCGAGCTCGTGGAGCGTTTCACCCAGAACGGCCACGGCGAGACGGCGTCCTCCTGGGTCAACCAGGGTCCGAACCAGGAGATCGCGCCGCAGAACCTCGAAAAGGCGATCGGCCCGGACATCCTGGCGACCCTCGCGCAGCAGACGGGACTGACCCGCGAGGAATTGCTGTCCCGCCTGTCGCGGGAATTGCCGCAGGCCATCGACCGCTACACCCCCGACGGCCGCGTGCCGGCCTGACGCGTCGTCTCCTCCCGGGCGTGCTCCGCCCGGGAGGATCGATAAGGGTCAGAGCAGCGTGCCGCGCAGGATCAGCATCGCCACCGAGAAGTAGATGACGAGGCCGGTCACATCGACGAGGGTCGCCACGAAGGGCGCCGAGGCCGTCGCCGGATCGAAGCCGAGGCGCTGGAGCACGAAGGGCAGCATCGATCCCGTCAGCGAGCCGAAGGTGACGATGCCGACCAGGGCGGCCCCCACCGTCGCCGCCACCAGCATCCAGTGCTCGCCGTAATCGTAGAGCCCCGCCTTCTGCCAGACGACGATGCGGACGATGCCGATCGTCCCCAGGATGGCGCCCAGCAGCAATCCGGTGGGCACCTCGCGCAGGGCCACGCGCCACCAGTCGCGCAGGCGGACCTCGTGGAGCGCGAGCGCGCGGATGAGGAGCGAGGTCGCCTGGCTGCCCGAATTGCCGCCCGAACTCATGATGAGCGGGATGAACAGGGTGAGGACGATGGCCTTCTCCAGCTGCCCCTCGAACCCCTGCATCGCCGTGGCGGTCATCATCTCGCCGAGGAACAGGGCGCAGAGCCAGCCGGCGCGCTTCCGGATCATCGTGCCGAAGCCGATATCCATATAGGGCTCGGGCAGGGCCTCCATGCCGCCGAAACGCTGCACGTCCTGCGTCTGCTTCTCGACCATGGCGTCGATCATGTCGTCCACCGTGACGATGCCGATGAGGTGGCCCACCGCATCCACCACCGGCAGGGCCAGCAGATCGTATTTCGAGATCAGCCGCGCCGCCTCCTCGCGGCTGGCGGTGGGTGAGACGGCGAGCGGCCGCCGACCGGCTGCGACGCTGAGGACGTTGTCGTCGGGATTGCCGGAGATCAGCCGGCGCAGGGGCACGGCCTTCGTCAGCGCCTGGGTGCGCGGGTCGAGGACGAAGATCGCGTAGATCGTCTCGCGGGTCTTCTCGACGGTGCGGACATGGTCGAGGGTCTGCTGCACCGTCCAGTTGCCCGGCACGGTGACGAATTCCGTGGTCATCAGCGAGCCCACGCTCTCCTCGCCATAGGCGCTGAGCCGGTCGATCGTGCCGCGCGTCTCCGCATCGAGCCGCGCCCTCAGATCGGAGCGGCCCGGCTCCTCGATCTCGCGGAACACGTCCGTCACCCGGTCCGCCGACATGCCCGACAGGTAGGACGCCACCCGGTCGCGCGGCAGCATCTCGATGATGTCGGCGGCGAGGTCGAGCTCGGGCTGGTCGAGCACCTCCACCGCCCGGTCGTGGGGCAGCCCCAGCAGAATCGCGGCTGCGACCTCGGGCGCCTCCTCGTTCAGCGCCTCGACGATGTCGGGCGCGCGTTCGTCCGACAACCGGGCGGCCAGCACGGAGGGATCGATCTTGGTCGGGAAGGGGGCGATCTGGTTCATGGGCTCACCTCGGGGGAGGAGTGCGATCGGGCCGTGTTCGGCCGGATCGCGGTGAGCCGCGCGTGAACCCGTCAGGGCCTCAGGCGGTCAGAACGATAGCGGCCGGGCGGGCTGGATCGACGGGACTGTCGCTGGGCATGGATGGGGAATTCGGGCTCCAAGGCGTCCACCTGCGATCCGCACATGCGGATCGCCGAGGGGAAGCCGTCGGCGGCGCCCCCATGCGCTCCGCCACGGGGCGCGTCAAGATGAATTTCCTCCTGTCTTTCGGACCTGCCGGCGGAACGCGCGGGACGGCCGTGGGAGCCGCCGTTTCCGCCTTCGGAACGGGCAGCAACGCGACCGGGATCGCGCGCCGACGGAGCACAATCCTGCAACATATTTCTCTATGGGAGGAAGATCGTCCGCTTATCGGGGAAAATCCGGCCACGACGAGCCATCATATGAAAAATATAAGTCTCGCGCCCGCTTGTATTGCGCCCAATGTATCGCCTATCTTGAGGGCGTCGGACACGAAGGAGTTTCGCCATGAGTTGGTCTGCCCCCGTTGTTCAAGAAGTTTGCGTCGGCATGGAAGTCACCAGCTACGAGTCGGCGGAAATCGATCCCTTCAACTAAGGGATCGGCGCCCTCACGGGCCCGTGTCACCAAGCCCCATCATCACCAGCCAGGAGAAACGTCATGACGTGGTCTGCCCCCATCGTTCAGGAAGTGTGCGTCGGCATGGAAGTCACCAGCTACGAGTCGGCTGAGATCGACACCTTCAACTAAGTCGATCACTCACAAGAGCGGTATGAAAGGGCGGCGTTCCAACAGGGATGCCGCCTTTTTCGTGCTCGCCCGGGCTCGATGCCCGGCCGTTTCAAAGTTTTCGGAACCGTTCCGGCAAGAACTCTGCTAGAACTGGCACTTCGGCTCATGAGATAGGGACACGTTCGGGTCCCTGCGGTGAACTCGTCATTCGAGAGAAACACCCCATGACCCAAGAGATGCCAACTATGGAATTCTCGGACTTGACCGGACGGGCGACCCAGAACGGCATCACGGTGACGGTGAACGTCTATCGCTTCGCCGGCACGCAGGATCCGTGGACACTCGAAGTCATCGATCAGACCGGCTGGTCCACCGTCTGGGATACGACCTTCGCCTCCGACGAAGACGCCCTCGACGCCTTCATGGAGGCCATCGAGGACGGTGACGGCATGCGCGCGTTCCTCGAACCGCCGCCGACCTTGCACTGACACGATCCGGATCGGCCCTCCGCCGCCCCACGCAGCAAGCGATGTGGTGGATGGCGGTGGTGTCGTCCCCCTCTCGCCGGCCTCAGAGGGCGAACACGCCGACGATGGCCCGGCCCATACCCGACACCGCTCCGGTCGCCGCATGGAACATCGCAGGTCGATGCGCCCTGTCTATGCGAGTGGCCCGCGCCCCATCACATCCACCAGAAAGCAGATCCTTCATGAACAAGCCCGACATGCTCGCCGAGAACGTCTCGATCGCGGATCTCGCCGGACGGAAAGCGGACCGCCTCGAATATCTGAAGGGCGTCTATCTCAACATGGTCCCCGACCAGACCCGCAATCCGACCCTGCGCGTTCGCCTGAGCCGGCTCGGATCGGGCACCCAGCCGGCCTACCGGATCGAGGCCGAGGATACCGACGGCCAGACCGTCATCATGGGGTTCTATCAGGGCGACAAGCACAAGCCGCTCGCAAAGCGCCTGCACGATACCGACGGACCGACCTGGAGCAGCGAGACCATGAGCTATGTCGAGCTCCGCACGCTGCACAACAGCCAGATCGGGGCTTGAGCCGTCCATGATCGAGTTCTTCGACAGACAGGGCGGCGAGGCGGCGTACTGCCACGACGGGCACTCCCTCTACCTCTGGAACGGCCGAGCCGCGGCCTTCATCCACGACGACAAGGTCTACGCCTATGACGGCCGCTTCATCGGCTGGGCGGACCGAGGCTGGATCTCGGACGAGCACGGAGCCTGCCTCCTCTTCGAACACGACGCCGTGGGCGGCCCTCACAAGCCCGCGCGGCAGGCGAAGACGACGCCCGGCCCAAGGCGCGCAAAGCCCGCGCGCGCCGAACCGGGGCAAGCCCCGTCCCGCCCCGCCGCCTCCACGGCCTGGTCCGATCGCGTCTTTTCCGACCTGATCTGATCCTTAACCGAACCCGTTCGCACGAGAGGGAAACCGCATGACACCGACGAAGAAGCTGGCTCGCGTCCTCACCGACGAGACGGACGGAGGCTATCGCCTGACCATCGAAACCGTGGACGGCGAGATCTTCCGCATCCTCGCCACGGAAGATCAGGTGAACGACCTCATCGACGAACTCGATGAGCTGGTCGGAGACGATGCCGACGAAAAGCCCCCTCTCACGGAGGAGGAAGAACATGTCGGCGAGGAGCAGCCCTCATAGGGCTGGGTCGATACGAGGAATGGCCCGAGACGGATCCGGGACGTTCCGGGACGTCGATGACGAGCGGGTTGGCGGTGTGTGCTCGTTTCAGAGCAGTTCTCAAGCCCGCTCGATGCGATTTCTCGGCGGATGCTCGCGCCAGCGCCGAACAACTGCCAAAGTCGATCGTCCAAACCAACCACCTCATCCTGAGGTGCCGGAGCGTAGCGGAGGCCTCGAGGGAGCCCTCCAGTCGTCGCGCGATCCCTGGAAGCCTCCCTCGAGGCCGCTCCGCGGCATCTCAGGATGAGGTGAAACCTTGGACGAACCGCTCGAACAGGTACTTAGAGCCGGTAGCGGATCTGGTCGGTCCAGAAGCGCTCGAGGCGGCCGAGGGCGACGTTGAGGCGTCCGAAATCGTCGTCGGAGATGCCGCCGATCGGCTGGATGGTGCGGGCGTGCTTGTCGTAGAGGCCCTGGATGATGTCGTGGATCGTGCGGCCCTTGTCGGTGAGGCTGATGCGCACCGAGCGGCGGTCGGTCTTCGACCGGGCGTGGTGGAGGTAGCCGGCCTCCACGAGCTTCTTGACGTTGTAGGAGACGTTGGAGCCGAGATAGTAGCCCTTCGTGCGCAGCTCGCTGGCCGTCAGTTCCTTGTCGCCGATGTTGTAGAGCAGCAGCGCCTGGACGCTGTTGACGTCCTCGCGGCCGCGACGCTCGAACTCGTCCTTGATCACGTCGAGAAGGCGGCGGTGAAGACGCTCCACGAGGTGCAGCGCTTCGAGGTAGGAACCGTGCGCCGGGCTGGTCTCGGCGGAGGTGTTGCTCTCGATCACCTTGGCGGACTGGGACTTCATCGGGGTGCCTCGTCAGGGTTCTTGGGTCGGGCGCCGTTGTGTTCGGCACCGCTTATGAAGCCAATCTACGAGTCACGGGTGAAAGACGGTTTAAGCGATACGATGAATTTGCAATTTACCTCTGTCGGTAAATGCAAAATGAAAGTAATCCAGTAAGGTGTTGTTTACCTGACCTCGCGCGCCGCAGCCCAAGACAAAGCGAAATAGATCACAACAATAGCGCCCAGGCTTCCGAGGACCGGGATCGACATCGGCAACAGATGCGGCGTGAGGATCGCCAGGGTGACGGCACTCGTGGCGGCCAGCAACCAGACCACACCGCCCCAGGCGCTGGTGAGCCACATCCCGATCGCCGCCATGAAGTCGATCACGGCGAAATAGACGATGACCGTCTGGCGGCCGAGCGATTCGGCTTCGAACGGGCGCGCGCCCGGAAAGATGTCGAGGATCGTCGCCCAGGTCGAGACGCCCTTGGCCAGCCACAACACGGCCGTGACGCGCATGAACCAAACCAGGACCACGTCCCACCCCGTCTGCGGCACACGCGGCGACCGCTCGATGCGGTCGCCGGCCACGTCGTTGGCGCGCCCGCGCCCGTCCCGCGTCGCGCCGACCTTGGTCAGTCCCCTCATGACGGCATCCTTTCCGATCCATCGAATCTCGGCGCGTCGCCATCGGGCAGGTCGGTGAACGCCTCGGCGATCCCGGCCGGGTCCACGTCGGCCAGGGCGGCGGGTCGCCAGTCCGGGCGGTTGTCCTTGTCCACCAGCACGGCGCGGACCCCTTCGTGGAAGTCGTGCCAATGCATGGCCCGCATGGCGAGGCGATACTCCGCCTGCATCGCCTCGGCGAAGTCCATGCCGATGCCCCGCCTCATCTGCTCGTGCGCGATGCACAGGGAGTGGGGAGAGCGCGTGCGCATCAGCGCGGCGGTCTCGGTGGCGAAGGGCGACCCGTCCGCGTCGAGTCTCGCGAGGATCCCGGCGACGCTGTCGGCGGAGAAACAGGCCTCGATCGTGGCGCCATGCGCCGTGATCGAGCCGACCTCGGGAAAGGCCGTCGCGTGGCGGTCGAAAGCCCGTTCGATGGCGCCACCTCCGGCCAACTCGTCCGTGATGGCGTCGAAATTCTCCGCCGCCGAATGGTGAGTGGCGAGCCCCAGAGCGCGGGCATCGCCGGCACCGATCCGTGCGCCGGTCAGGGCCAGATAGACCCCTGCGCGACCGGCCAGGCGCGGCAGCGAATGGGTCATTCCCACATCGGGAAAAAACCCAATTCCCACTTCCGGCATCGCCAGGGTGTAGCGCTCCGAGGACACCCGGTGGCTCCCGTGCAGGGACAAACCCACCCCGCCGCCCATGACGATCCCCTCGATCAGGGCGATGTAGGGTTTCGTATAGCGCTGCACATAGGCGTTGAGGTGGTACTCCGCGAGCCAGAACCGCCTCACCTCGTCGTCCAGCCCCCGGCGGGCGAGGTCGTGGATCTGGCGGATGTCACCGCCGGCGCAGAACGCCCTCCCGCCCCGGCCGCGGACGACCACGCGGGTGATCGTGTCGTCGCGCTCCCATTCCGACAGGACGCGATACATCGCCGTCGTCATGGAGAAAGTGAGCGCATTCAAGGCTTTAGGCCGGTTCAGGGTGATCAGGCCGGCGTGCCCGCGCCGCTCGAACAGGATCTCCGGCTCGTCTGCGCCTGTCATCCATCGTCTCCGGTCGGCGGCTGCCTCACCCTCGGGGACTCGCGGGATTCCGCGCGTCGGGCGGTGCGGGGTTGAGGAAACGCCGCGTTCACCGTGTCGCTTAGACGAACTCTGTCGAGACCCGTCAATCGGGGGGCGGCGATCGGCCCGGGTTTCGAAGAGTTTTGGGGATGTGTTAGGCCGGCCCCGACGCGCCCGCGACGAGCATTCGAGACGAAGACCATGACCGAAGCGACCCCGACCCCGCGTCCCCTCGCCATCGAGAGCGCCAAGGCGAGTTCCGCCGCGTCGCTGAGCATCACCCAGCGCCCCCGGCGCAACCGCAAGGCGGAGTGGTCGCGCCGCCTCGTGCGCGAGAATACCCTGACGGTGGACGACCTCATCTGGCCGCTCTTCGTCATCGAGGGGACCGGACGGCGCGAGCCCATCGCCTCGATGCCCGGCGTGGAGCGCCTCAGCGTGGACGAGATCGTCCGCGAGGCGGAACGCGCGGCGCGGCTCGGCATCCCGGCCATCTCCTTCTTTCCCTATACCGAAGCGTCCCTGCGCGACCCGACCGGATCGGAATCGCTCAATTCCAACAACCTCGTCTGCCGCGCCGTGCGGGCGGTGAAGAAGGCGGTGCCGGAAATCGGCGTGATGACCGACGTCGCCCTCGATCCCTATACCAGCCACGGCCATGACGGCCTGATCGAGGACGGGGCCATCCTCAACGACGAGACGGTGGCGCTCCTCGTGGAGCAGAGCCTGATCCAGGCCGAGGCGGGCACGGACATCATCGCCCCCTCCGACATGATGGACGGCCGCGTCGGCGCGATCCGCACCGGCCTCGACAAGGCCGGTTTTCGCGACGTCCAGATCATGGCCTACGCGGCGAAGTATGCGAGCGCCTTCTACGGCCCGTTCCGCGACGCCATCGGCACCTCGGCCGCCCTGGTGGGCGACAAGCGCACCTACCAGATGGATCCGGGCAATTCGGACGAAGCCCTCCGGGAAGTCGCCCTCGATCTCGAGGAGGGCGCGGATTCCGTGATGGTCAAACCGGGTCTGCCGTATCTCGACATCATCCGCCGGGTGAAGGACGAGTTCGGCGTTCCGACCTTCGCCTATCAGGTCTCGGGGGAGTACGCGATGATCGAGGCCGCCGCCCTCAACGGCTGGCTCGACGGCACCCGTGCCATGACGGAGAGCCTCCTCGCCTTCAAGCGCGCCGGCGCCGACGGCATCCTGACCTATTACGCGCCCCGCGTGGCGGAACGCCTGCGCGACGGCATCTGAGATGCGCCCGCGGGCGGCTCGGCCCGCCGGCGCGCTCCTGCCGATCGCGGTCGTCGCATTCCTGACGGCCTGCGACAGCTCCGTCGACCGGCTGCGGATCACCACCTGCCGGCGGACGCTTCCCGCGCTGGTGGCAGCCGACCTCTCGCCCCGTCTGCTCCATGTCGGCCGTGGATCGGCGCCCGACAGCGTGCGCGTCGATTACGCCTCGGGCCAACGCCAGCACCGCATCGACTGCCTGTTCGACGGCGGCGCGGGTCTCATCGGCATCCGCATGGACCACAAGGCGGTGTCGGGCGGGGCGCTTTTCATGCTTAAGAAATACTATCTCGAAACATTAGACTCCGAAGCAAACGACCCCACGCCGGCGCGCTAGGCATTCGCACGGCCCTGGCATTCTTATTGCTTCGGTTTGCTTGGGGAGGCGGCAGGATTGTCTCTGACCGGCAGACCTCGAAACGTTCGCAGTCGCCTGTCGGCCAATCTCGATCTTGAATCGATATACGAAATACCAAGCGTCGAGCTTGGTCTGGCCATTTTGAGGATGCGATGTCCACAAAACTGAACGAGATAGATCAACCGGCCGACAGTCTCTCGATGCTCGTCGAGACATCGACCCAGCAGCTGAAGTCTCTCACCCATCGTAGCGTCGGATCGATCAAGTCCATCACACGACGCATGAATCTGCTGGCCCTGAACGCCCTCATCGAAGCGGCGCATGCGGGCGAGCGCGGCGCCGGTTTCTCCGTCGTCGCCAATGAGGTTCGCAGCGTCGCGGGCGAAATCGAGGGCCTCGTCTCGGGCCTCGGCAGCGCTCTCGGCGACGGCGTCGACAGCCTGACCCAGGCCGTGGAGCACTTGGCCAGCGAGAGCCGTTCCGCGCGCTGCATCGATCTCGCGCTCAATGCCGTGGAGATCATCGACCGCAATCTCTACGAGCGGACCTGCGACGTGAGGTGGTGGGCGACCGATGCCGCGGTGGTCGCATGCGCCGTCTCTCCGACCGAAGCGGTCAGAAACCACGCCTCCCACCGACTCGGAGTCATCCTCTCCGCCTACACGGTCTATCTCGATCTCTGGCTGTGCAGCCTCGACGGCAAAGTCATCGCCAATGGCCGGCCCGACCGGTTCAATGTCGTCGGCCAGGATGTGAGCCAGGAGCCGTGGTTCGCCCTCGCCAAGCCGCTGGCCTCCGGCGATGAGTTCGCGGTGGCCAACGTGGCACGGGTCGCCGCGCTCAACGGCGCACAGAGCGCCA
This sequence comes from Methylobacterium sp. 88A, assembly GCF_000376345.1. Classification (NCBI taxonomy): domain Bacteria; kingdom Pseudomonadati; phylum Pseudomonadota; class Alphaproteobacteria; order Hyphomicrobiales; family Methylobacteriaceae; genus Methylobacterium; species Methylobacterium sp. 88A. The sequence goes on along the minus strand of NZ_AQVT01000001.1, from coordinate 545,131 downwards.
CCTATGTCGCCTCCGTGCGGGAAGGCGGCGAGGCGAACGGCAAGCCCATCGGCTTTCTCGCGATCCATTTCGATTGGGAGCCGCAGGCACGCACCATCGTCGAGGGCGTCCGCCTCGCGCCGGCGGAGCGGGCCCATAGCCGTGTCATGCTGCTCGATGCCGAGAACCGCGTCATCGCCTGTTCCAAGGGCAATGGCCTCCTCACCGAGCGCTATCCCCTCCGCACGGACGGACGGAGCCAGGGAAGCTACATCGATGCAGCGGGGCGCCTCGTCGCCTTCCACGAGACCCCGGGCTACGAGACGTATCGCGGACTGGGATGGCGTGGCGTGATCGAGCAATCCGCCTGACCTCGAACCCGACAAAGCCCGTGTGACCTTGAGCGAAGGCATGGGTCCTCCCATGTCTTCTTCATGAGGGAGAATCGTCTCCCCTCTCGAAGGCTATCGGCCATGCTCAATACGCCCCCAGGCTACGACCCCGCCGGCTACGCCGAGCGCTACGGGACCGGCTTCCCGAACGCCCTCCCGGTCCCCTTCGTCAGGGCGAGCCTCGGGGCGCGCTTCGTCGCCTATCTCCTCGACATCCTCTTCATCCTGGGCTTCACCGCGCTCCTCACCCTGGCGATCACGGTACTCGGAGTGCTGACCTTCGGCCTCGGCTGGACCCTGTTCGCGATCCTTCCCGCCAGCGGCATCCTCTACAGCGCGGTGACGGTGGGCGGCGCCGCCCAGAGCACCTGGGGCATGCGGATGATGGGTTTGCGCGTGGTGACTCCGGCCAGCGGCCTGCGGGTGGATTTCCTCACCGCCGCCATCCACGCCCTGCTGTTCTACGTCGCCATCTCGACGTTCCTGCTGTGGTTCGTCGATATCCTGTTCGGGCTCATGAGGTCGGACCGGCGCCTGGGCCACGACGTGCTCGTCGGCCTGGCGGTGGTGCGGATCTGAGCCTACCGGGCGAAGTCCAGCTGGGACTTCGCCACTACCGCGACAGGGAGGGAGGCTGGGGAATGCCGAGGTCTCCGCCGCCCTTCGCCAGAGCGGCATCGCTCTGGTGGACCTGCGTCTCCCGGTCCGGCTGCTTTTCGAAGCGCCGCCATACGGTGAGGGCCGACAGCACGTAATTGCAGGCTGCGCCCACCAGAATGCCCGCTCCCGTGGCCAGCCACCAGATGCCGGTCCCGGTGTAGATGAGGTGGGCAACGAGAATATTGTTGAACGCGCCGCAGGAGCAGGACAGGCAGAAGACCGCGAGCCCGCGCAGGAGGTCGGCGCCGACGATCCGCTGGTCCCGATACGTCAGGATGTTGTTCAGGAAGAAGTTGGCCGTCATCGCGCCGAGCGTGGCGATGGTCTGGGACATCAGAAAATTGTCGTTCAGGGCGAAGAGCATGAGCCCCAGCAGCGACAGGTGAACGAGGACGCCGAGGCCGCCGACGAGGGCGAAGGAGACGAACCGGGTCGGGAGCACGCCGAAGGCCGATTTCGCGATGAGAAGGACCGCGAAATCGAAGAGAACCCTTTCGTCGAGCTTGCTCTGTCCGGTCAGTCGAGGGCCGAAGACATAGGGGACTTCCCCGATCTTCAGCGACCGGCCGCCCTGGGCCAGGATATCCGCCAGGAGCTTGAAGCCGTCGCGGCTCAGGCGTGGCGCGGCCTCCACCAGAATGCTCCGGCGCATGAGGAAGAAACCGCTCATGGGATCGCTGGTCTGAACCCGGAGAAAGGCTCGCACCAGCCGGTTTCCGGCATTGCTCAGGGCCTTGCGGACCGACGAGAAGGCCGCCACGTCGGGATCGTCGAGGTAGCGGCTGGCGATGACCACGTCGCAATCGGTGGACATCATCAGATCGAGCATCGGCGTCAGCGTCGCCGGTTCGTGCTGCAGGTCCGCATCCATCACGGCGACGAGGTCGGAACGGGCCGCCAGCATCCCCTCGATACAGGCTCCCGCGAGCCCCCGCCGGCCGGTCCGGGTGATGATCCTGATCCGCGGATCGCTCCTCGCCAGTTCTTCGACGACGGCGGATGTGCCATCGGGCGAATTGTCGTCGACGACGATCACCTCGAAACGGTGCGGCGCGAGCGCGGTGGCGATCCGGCCGCAGCTGACGGCGATGTTGTCCCGCTCGTTGAAGGTGGGGATGACGATCGTGAGGAGGGGCCGATCCGCCAGCGGATCGGATGGTGCCTGGGTAGAGGGAAGCGTCACTGGCGGCCTTTCGCGCCGATCCTGGGCTTTGGCCAGGTCCCATCGAAATGGGTCGCCCGGACGATCCTGAGATCATGCATCTTACGCCCGTGGAAATTCAGGCGGATGGGCACATCTTCCGAGAACGTCTCGAAATGCCCGTCGAGATTATATCTGACCGCATCGAGATTGGCATACCTGTCTACGATGACGGCATCCATGCCGCGGAATTTCTCGGCATCGGCGAGATACGTGAAGTGGATGTTGTCGCCCGCGAGGCACAGACTGCGGAATCTGTCCCCGACGGCATAGAAGGCCTTGGCGCAATCCTCCCAACGGGTCGCGGCGATGAAGGTGCGCGAGGGATCGAACCCGCGAGCCGTCAGCGCGACGGGAAGATCGTCCCAATCGTAGAGTTCCAGCAGGATCGGGTCCTGCGACCGGAAAGCCTTGGCCGGGGCGACCCGCTCGGCCCAGCCGGTGAAGACGTGGGCCATGAGAAGACCGATCACCAGAATCGTCGTCGCGGCCAGGGTGGCGAGCCAGCGCCGTGCGGCGTCCGGCCGATCGGCGGCGAGGCCACCCGCCCAGGCGCCGACGAGGGGCAGCAATGGAAGATAGCCCATGGATGCCCAGTGATAGCCGCGCAGCGGGTGGCTGCTCCAAACCATGACGCCGAAGATGAACAGGAGGACCGGCGCGGACATGCAGGCCAGAAGCCACGGCCCCTCCTGCCTCGGCCCGTTTCGAAGGCCGCGATACAGCATGTACAGCGCCGGGCCGAAAACGAGGGGATGGAGGATCAAGACCTGTGTCAGTGTCCAGCGGAACGCCCGCGCCATGTTGATGCTGCCGTCCCCACCGGCGCGGGCACCTTGATACAGGAAGGAGACCCAGCCGTGCTCGGCGTTCCAGACGATGACCGGGAGAAGCGGCACCAGCAGGACAACGAGGCCGAGATAGGTGGCAGGACGCAGGAGCCAGCGCCTCCCCCCCGCCCGGCTCGCCACGGCGACAAGCAGTCCGGGGACCAGGAGGATCGCGAGGTACTTGGACGCGAGGGCGCATCCGAACAGGAATGCGCAGGTGTACCAGATCCCGTTGTCGCGGATGCGCGACGCAGCAAAGTCGATGTGAAGAAACGTCAGCAGGGCCGCGAGAATGAAGACGGTCATCGGCCCGTTCGTCTGGGCGAGACTCCCATCCGAAAGCCCCAGAAGCGGCGACAGCAGATAGGCGCAGACCGCGTAGAATCCCGCACGGGAATCGAAGAGACGCGTCGTGATCCGATAGATCAGCCAGCCCGAGATCACCGACATGACGAGGAACGGCAGGCGCACGATCAAGGCATCGTCGGAGCCGAACAGGCGCATGGCGCCCGCGATCGTCCACCATGTCAGCGGCGGCTGGTCGAAGAACGAGAGCGACGGCTGCCTCGCGACGACCGCACCGTAGGTTTCCATGAAGGTGAGGTCGAGGAACCGCACCACCACGAGACGGGCGAGGAAAGAGGCGATCAGGACAGCGACGACACGACGGGTGTAATCCGCAGGTCCGGCTTCCTCACGCGAGGGACCGGCCGAGGCTTCACGCGAACGGTCGGAACGCGGCATCGATGTTGCGAGAGCGTTGATGAGACGATTTCCCTATCCGGTCTTGAAAGATCGGGTCACGCTCGGCAGCGGCGGGGACCGACGATCCCGTGAAGCCGCCTCACGTGTTCCGGCCCACCCCCGGAAGGCGGCAGGCACCATGCGCGCGCGAACTTTGCCACCGTGTTTCCGCCCGTCACCGATGGCCACCCCGCGACAACGGGTGCATTCATCCCGAATTGGGTCGGAAACGCGGCCGGTCTACCTATGGCGCCATTGATAGGGGCAGCAGCCCTGCCATGCCAGCCACCCTTCGCGAAAATGGGGCGCTGCGACGCTCACCCACTTGAGCCCCGCCACGGGGCGGGTACACTCGTCTCGTGCGGGGAACGCTCCCGCCGGCCCCGAGGTCAGCTGCAAGCGTGACGAGCCATCCCCGCGACACACCGCAATTCTATCTGACGGCGCCTTCGCCCTGCCCTTACCTGCCGGGGCAGGAGGAACGGAAGGTGTTCACCCATCTCGTGGGGCGGCGCGCCCGCGACCTCAACGAGATCCTCACCCAGGGCGGCTTCCGGCGCTCGCAGACCATCGCCTATCGGCCGGCCTGCGAGACCTGCCGGGCCTGTATCTCGGTGCGGGTGGTGGTGGCGGATTTCCTGCCTTCGGCGAGTCATCGCCGCATCCTCCAGCGAAACGCCGATCTCATCGGCAATCCCGAGCCCAACCGCCCGGCCTCGGAGCAATATGCCCTGTTTCGCCGCTATCTCGATGCGCGCCATGGCGATGGCGGCATGGTCGACATGACAGTGCTCGACTACGCCATGATGATCGAGGACAGCCATGTGGACACCCATCTCGTGGCCTATCGTCGGCGCGGTCCCGATACGGCGATCAACGGAAGGGGCACCGGGCCGACCGTGGCCCTGTGCCTGACGGACGTACTCTCCGACGGATTGTCGATGGTCTACTCGTTCTACGATCCGGCAGAGGCCCAGCGTTCGCTCGGGACCTTCATGATCCTCGACCATATCCGCCGCGCCGCCTCCCTCGGCCTGCCCTATCTCTATCTCGGCTATTGGGTCGATGGCTCGCGCAAGATGGACTACAAGGCCCGCTTCCGACCCCAGGAACGCTTGATGGGACCGGGCTGGCAGCGGGTGGAATAGTAGTCCGCTGCCCCGATCATTCGCCGGAACGGCGTCGACGCGAACCACGCGTCAGAATTTGGCGATGACTTGAGCGCGAACGATTCTTGGCGCGCCCGGGCTGATGTTGTTGTTCCCGTCCGCCGTGGCGATGTAGCCCCGGTCGAAGACGTTCTCGATGTTGATCTGCGCCCGCACCAGATCCGTGACCTGATAGAAGAGGCCGAGGTCGAAGCGGGTGTAGCCGGGGAGCCTGACCGTGTTGTCGGCCGCCGCGAACGTATGGGTCTGGTGGATCGCGCCGACGCCGAACGAGAAGGACGGCGTGACCGCGAACTTGTTCCACACGGTGACCGCGTTGAACGGCACCAACCCGACATGGTTGCCCGGAACGATGGCCGCGGAACTGAACCCGCTGACGATGCGCGCATCGGTGAAGGCATAGCCGCCCGCGACCTGCCACCAATCGGTGACGTAGCCGTTGGCGCCGATCTCGACGCCCTTCGCGTTGGTCTGGCCGCTCAGCAGGAAGAAGCCGGGGCGGTTCGGATCGGCAAGCCGCTGGTTGAACCGGTCGAGGTCGTAGAGCGCGCCCGTCAACTGGAGCGTCGACGAGACGTCCCATTTCACGCCGACCTCGCGGTTCTCGAACCGCTCCGGCTCGGCGATGGCGAGCCCTTCGGACAAGGCGGTGAACTGGTCGCCGGCGGATGGCAGGTACGAAACGCTGTAGTTGCCGTAGAAGGCGAGGGTGTCCACCGGCTTGAACACCAGCCCGACCCTCGGCGACAGCAGGTCGTCGATGCGGGAGTTGGTGACGTTGGTGCGCCGGTCCGTCGAGGAGAAATCGAAGTGATCGTAGCGCAGGCCGCCGATCACCTGGACATGCGGACCGATCTCGATCTGATCCTGGACGTAGACCGCAGCCAGTCCGAGGTCGTAGCGGCTGTTGGAGGCCGAGGCCAGGTTGCGGAAGGTGACGGGGACCCGTGAGACCGGCGAGAGCGGATTGACGGTCAGCGTCTGCGTTCCGGTCGTCGCGAAGAAGCCGTCCTCCCGGTAGGTGATGCCGTCCTGCTTGCCGAGTTCGAAACCCGCGAGCAGCGTATGGGCCAGCGGCCCCGTGGCGAATTTGTAAGTGAAATCGTTCTGGTTGAAGAAGTTCGTCCTCGGCGTGTCGTTGTTGAACGCGCTGAGATCGACGGCCGTCCCGGCGGCGTTCACCGCGCCGCCGGAGCGGATGCTCGGATACACGACCTGATAGGCCTTGGCGTAATCGGCGTAGCGGAACTGGCTCCGCATCTCGACGCCAGAGTCGAAGCGGTGATCGAGAACCGCCGTCGCGATATGCGCATCGACACGGGAGTAGCTGAGGTCGGGATTGCCGAAGAAGGTTCTGATGTTGTCGCGATAGCGATAGGGCCGTCCGAGTTGGGACGGGATGCCGCGATCCGCCGTCCGGTCGTCGTGGAAATACTCGTAGGACAGTTTCAGCGTGGTCTCGGGCCCGAGCAGGATCGTCGCCGTCGGATTGATGCCCCAGCGCCGCAGGTCGACGTAGTCACGATAGGTACCGCTATCCTCGAACATGCCGTTGAGGCGGAAGAACACGCTGTCCGAGACCCGGTCGCCGACATCCACGGCCACCCGCTTGTTGAAATACTGGCCACCCTGAAGGATGACTTCCCGGACCGGAGTTCCGGTGGCGTCCTTGAGCACGCGATTGACGACGCCCCCGCCGCCGCCGCGACCGAAGATCATCGCGTTCGGCCCCTTGAGCACTTCGATCCGTTCGACGTTGTAGAGATCACGGTAGTACATCGCGTCGTCGCGCATGCCGTTCACGTAGAAGTCGGCGCTGGATTGCTGCCCGCGGATCACGACCTCGTCCCGGTTGCCGGCGCCCTGGTGCAGGAACACGCCGGGGACGTAGCGCAACGCTTCCGTGACGCCCTGGAAGCCCTGATCCTGGACCTGCTCGCGCGTCACGACCGTCACCGCCTGCGGGGTGTCGATCAGCTGGGTGTCCGTCTTCGTCGCGCTCCGGCTGCGGTTGGCGCGGTAGCCCACGGCATTGCCCCCCACCCCGTCCACACTGAGCTGGTCGAGGGTCACTTCCGTGTGGTTGCCGGGATCGGCGGCAACGGCCTGTGCTTCCGCGACCCGCATGTCCGATAGGAAAGGCACGGCCGAGAGAACCGTGAGCAGTCGTATACGGGAGAAGGGATGCATCGGCGCGCCTCGGTTCTATTGGTACTATTCTGCATAAATGGAGAAATATTACCCTTATCTGCAGAACACATTCGTGTAATAGACACGCGTATTTGATCGGCAACCTGTCATAGTCGGATTGACACCACTCCTATTTTATAGGTCATTTAATAAGCGTTCTAAGATACAGACTAAGAGACGGAACGCGCGGCGAAAAATGCCTCGTCCGCCAAGCAGCTTTGCGAGACGCGCACCTCTGGTTTCACCGGAGCGATGCAGAAATGTATCACTTCGTACAGAGCGCCACCGGGGCCGCGCGTTGAGCGCAGGCCCCGCTCATGCTAGGCGCCAGCCTCCTTGTCCCGATCCGTCCGACCCGAGGCGCCCGTATGATTGCCCGCTATAGCCGCCCCGAGATGACGGCGATCTGGTCTCCCGAGAGCCGCTTCCGCATCTGGTTCGAGATCGAGGCTCACGCCACCACGGCGCTGGCCGAGATCGGCGTGGTGCCCAAGGAGGCCGCCGCCACGATCTGGGAGAAGGGCCGCGACGCTGTGTTCGACGTCGCCCGCATCGACGCCATCGAAGCGGTCACCAAGCACGACGTCATCGCCTTCCTGACGCATCTCGCCGAGATCGTCGGCCCCGATGCGCGGTTCGTGCACCAGGGCATGACCTCGTCGGACGTCCTCGACACCTGTTTCAACGTGCAGCTCGTCCGGGCCGCCGACATCCTGATCAAGGATGTCGATGCGCTTCTTTCCGCGATCAAGCGCCGGGCCTTCGAGCACAAGCTGACCCCGACCATCGGTCGCTCGCACGGCATCCATGCCGAGCCCGTGACCTTCGGCCTGAAGCTCGCCCAGGCCTATGCCGAGTTCGAGCGCGCCCGTGCCCGTCTCGTCGCCGCCCGCGAGGAGGTCGCCACCTGCGCGATTTCGGGCGCCGTCGGCACCTTCGCGAATATCGACCCGCGCGTGGAGGAGTATGTCGCCAGGGCGATGGGCCTCACGCCCGAGCCGGTCTCGACGCAGGTCATCCCCCGCGACCGCCACGCCATGTTCTTCGCCACCCTCGGCGTGGTCGCGAGTTCGGTGGAGCGTCTCTCCGTCGAGGTGCGCCACCTGCAGCGCACGGAAGTCCTGGAAGCGGAAGAGTTCTTCTCCGAGGGCCAGAAGGGCTCGTCGGCCATGCCGCACAAGCGCAACCCCGTCCTCACCGAGAACCTCACCGGCCTCGCCCGCATGGTGCGCTCCTTCGCGCTGCCCGCCATGGAGAACGTGGCGCTCTGGCACGAACGCGACATCTCGCATTCCTCGGTGGAGCGCATGATCGGCCCCGACGCGACGGTGACCCTCGACTTCGCCCTGGCGCGTCTCACCGGCGTGATCGACAAGCTGCTGATCTACCCCGAGCAGATGCAGCGCAACCTCGACAAGCTCGGCGGCCTCGTCCACTCGCAGCGGGTGCTTCTGGCCCTGACGCAGGCGGGCGTGTCCCGCGAGGACGCCTATCGCCTGGTCCAGCGCAACGCCATGCCGGTCTGGCGCGGCGAAGGCGACTTCCTCACCCTGCTGAAGGCCGATGCGGACGTCACCGCGTCCCTGAGCCCGGAGCAGATCGAGGAGTGCTTCGACCTCGGCTACCATTTCAAGCACGTGGACACGATTTTTTCGCGCGTCTTCGGTACGGCCTGAGCCAGGACCGTCCCCGACTCGGCGATCCGCGGAGCACGCTTCGTGCTTCGCGGATCGCGTAGCGGCGAGGCCGCCGTTTCTATCCGGAGAAAAGGAAGTTCGATGTCGCGCATCGTCTACGTCAACGGCGAGTTCGTGCCCTTCGAGGCCGCGACCGTGTCGATCATGGACCGGGGCTTCCTGTTCGCGGACGGCATCTACGAGGTGTCCGCCGTCCTCGGCGGCCGTCTCGTGGACAACGAGGCGCATCTGGCCCGGCTCGACCGGTCGCTGGGCGAGATCGGCATCCGCAATCCCTACCCGACCGAAGTGTGGATCCGGCTCGAGACCGAACTGGTCCGTCGCAACGGCGTCGACGAGGGCCTCGTCTACATGCAGGTGACGCGGGGCGCCTACGAGCGGGATTTCGCCTTCCCGCCGGCCGAGACCGAACCCACCGTGGTGATGTTCACGCAGGCCAAGACCGTGGCCAGGAACCCGCTGGCGGAGCGGGGCGCCAAGGTCATCACCGTCCCCGACATCCGCTGGAAGCGCCGCGATATCAAGTCGGTGGCGCTCCTCGCCCAGGTTCTGGCCAAGCAGGAGGCGGCCAAGGCCGGCGTCGCGGAAGCCTGGATGGTGGAGGACGGTTTCGTCACCGAAGGCTCCTCCTCGACCGCCTTCATCATCACAGGCGGAAAGGTGGTCACCCGCCCGCTCTCCACCGCCCTGCTGCCCGGCATCACGCGCCTCGCCGTCATGCGCCTTGCCGAGGAAGCAGGCCTGACGATCGAGGAGCGGCTGTTCTCCGTGGAGGAGGCGTTCGCGGCGCAGGAGGCCTTCTACACCAGCGCTTCGGCTTTCGTGATGCCCGTCATCGACATCGACGGGCACGAACTGGGCGACGGCAAGCCGGGGGCGCTGACGAAGCGTCTGCGCGCACTTTATCTGGAGATGGCCGGGGCATGAGGGCAGCCGGTCTCGTCCGTCATCCGGCGCCGCCTTAGGAACTGCATCGCCGCCGGAGCGGTTTGTCTCCCGACTTCCTGGGGGACATCGATGCCGACACCGTTTCGTCACGCCGCACTGCTCGCTTTCGCCCTGACGGCGTCGGGCGCCTATGCCCAGTCGCCCGATGCACCGCTGAAAGGGCGCGACACCTCCCCGAACATCCCGCCCTCCACGGAGACGGTGCCGGAGAAGGTTCGTCCGTCCGAGGAGGGGACCGGCGGCTCGACCTTGAGTGACAAGCTCGAGAAGAACGACGGCGTCATCACGCCACCCGGTAATTCCGCCCCGGGCCTGGTGGTCAAGCCTCCCGAGACCGGGAACAGCGGCATGCCGGTGATCAAGCCGGGCCAGTTGCCGGGCAGCGAACCGGGGACGGAAGCGCGCTAGGAATTGGGCGCCCCCCAAGCGTTCGGGCGCGGTTTGCTTGATTTCCTGCGAGGGATCGCGGAAAGACCCCGGAGATGCGTGTCGGCCCGCCCTCGCGGCGGGGCGTTTCCACGCGGGCACCGGACAGGTTGAAGTGAATGGCGAACGTCGTCGTCGTGGGCGCCCAGTGGGGCGACGAAGGCAAGGGTAAGATCGTCGACTGGCTCTCCGAGCAGGCCGACGTGGTGGTCCGCTTCCAGGGCGGCCACAATGCCGGGCACACGCTCGTCATCGACGGCGTGACCTACAAGCTCGCCCTTCTCCCGTCCGGCGTCGTCCGGGGCGGGAAGCTGTCGGTGATCGGCAACGGCGTCGTCGTCGATCCGTGGCACCTCGTGGACGAGATTGCCCGGCTCCAGGCGCAGGGTGTCGAGATCTCGCCCAAGACCCTGCGCATCGCCGACAACGCGACACTGATCCTGCCGCTGCACCGCGAGCTCGACCACTTTCGCGAGACCTCGAATGCCGGCCTGAAGATCGGCACGACCAAGCGCGGCATCGGCCCTGCCTACGAGGACAAGGTCGGCCGCCGCGCCATCCGCGTGGTGGATCTGGCCGACGAGAGCACGCTGGAATCGAAGATCGAGCGGGTCCTCACCCACCACAACGCCCTGCGACGGGGCCTCGGGATCGACGAGGTCGATGCCGGCGCGTTGCTCGCCGAGCTGAAGGCGATCGCGCCGACGATCCTCCCCTACGCCACCACCGTATGGAAGCTCCTCGACGACGAGCGCCGGGCGGGCAAGCGCATCCTGTTCGAGGGCGCGCAGGGTGCCCTCCTCGACGTCGATCACGGCACCTACCCGTTCGTCACCTCCTCGAACATCGTCGCCGCCCAGGCCGCCACCGGCTCCGGCATGGGGCCGTCGGCGATCGGCTACGTGCTCGGCATCGCCAAGGCCTATACGACCCGCGTCGGCGAGGGTCCGTTCCCCACGGAGCTCTTCGACGAGATCGGCGAGACGATCGGCGCCAAGGGACGCGAGTTCGGCGTCAATACCGGGCGCAAGCGCCGCTGCGGCTGGTTCGACGCCGTGCTGGTGCGCCAGACCGTGCGGACCTCCGGCATCGACGGGATCGCCCTGACCAAGCTCGACATCCTCGACGGGTTCGACGCAATCAAGGTCTGCACCGGCTACCGCCTCGACGGACAGGTGCTCGACCACCTCCCCGCCAACCAGGCCGCGCAGGCGAAGGTCGAGCCGATCTACGAGACCATCGAGGGCTGGTCCGGCACCACCGCCGGAGCACGCTCCTGGGCCGACCTCCCCGCTCAGGCGATCAAGTACGTGCGCCGGATCGAGGAACTGATCGGCGCGCCGGTGGCACTGCTCTCCACGTCACCGGAGCGCAACGACACCATCCTGATGCACAATCCCTTCGAGGATTGAGCGTCCGGCCGAGGCGAGGCCCACCGGTCCCTCCAGGGCAACCGGTGGACGAATGACAGGGGATGAAGCGCCGTGCGGGTGGATGAAGCCTCGTCCGAAGGGCGGACATCGCGGATGATGCCGACGTGCCTCGCCCAAGGGTGTTCCATCCCTGCAGTGAGAAGAGGGCGGCCTGCCGGCCGGCCCGTATAGGGCGGACCGAGGTTCGATGGCCGACTATTACCCCTTGCTGGCACGAGCGCTCCAAGCGATGCCGGATCGTTCTCCGGCCTTGCGCAAGGCGGTCTACGACCGGGCACGCGGCGCCCTGATCGGGCAACTCCGCTCGCTCGAACCGCCCCTGTCCGAAGCCGATATCGACCTCGAGAGCAAGGCCCTCGAAACCGCGATCAGCCGGGTCGAGAGCGAGCATGGTGGGCCGCCCGCCACCGTCGCCAACGATGTCGCGCCACCGGTCTTCGCCGTACCGGAGGAGCGCGACGTGCTGCCGGAAGCGGCGGCGCCCGAGCGATCCGCCGACACCGAGGGAGGCCGCATCACCGAGCCCGGCCTGCCGCCGGCCCCTGAGCCGAATCTCGGGATCCGCCCTTCCCGGCCGGATCGCCAGCCGGGCGCGCAGCCCGATGCGCCGGCGCCCGCGCCGCTGCCGACGGTGGGGGATGGACCGGCTCCGGTCTCCCAGGAGCCCGCGACGGTCCTGCCGATCAAGCCCCGCAAGGCGAAATCCGCGGACAGGGTTGCCGAGAGGAAGGCCGCCCGGGAAGCCGCGCGGAAGGCATCGAACGGGGAAGCCGCGGGCGAGGGGACCGAGCCGGTACCGAGCAGCGAGCCGACGCCCGAGCCGCCGGTCGCCGAAAGCGCAACGATGCCCGCAGCGGCGGATGGCGGCCATGCGCGCAATCGCCCGCGCATCGACGTCGTCGCCCCGCGCAAGGGCCGCCCTCGTCTGATCCGCAACGTCTTCGTGGGAAGCGTCCTGCTCATCGTCGTCGGGCTCATCGCGGTGGCGGCCTTCATGCTGCGCGACAAGCCCTCGGACCTGCAGCCCGGCACTACCGAGGCTCAGGAAGAGACTTCCGAGTCCGGGGCCGCGAAGTATGCCGACCGGATCGGGGGGGATGCTCCCGCCTCCACGGAACGACGCGACCCCTCCGCCCGCCAGACGCTCGCCCGGCCGCCAGCCACGACGCCGGCCGATCCGACCAAACCACCGGCCCAGCCCGACGTGGCCGTCGCGCAGCGCGCCGTTCTCTTCGAGGAAAACACGGCGGGCGGAAACGCCCAGCCGATCACCTTCCAGGGCATGGTCGTATGGCGCCTGGAGGCGATGAACGGTGAGCAGGGCCAGCCGCTGGAAACCGTCATCCGGGGGCGTGTGACCTTCGCCGAGGCCGGCCTATCTCTGGTCATGACCATCCGGCGGAACCTCGACGCCACCTTCCCCGCCTCCCACACCATCGAACTGGCCTTCACCACGACGAGTCCGGCCGGGGATACGCATTCCGTCCAGGATGTCGGCCTGCTGAGCGCGAAGGAAGAAGAGAGCGGCCGGGGCTCGCCGGTCTCGGGCCTGCCGGTGCGCGTGAAGGAGAACCTGTTCCTGATCGGCCTGTCGTCGCTGCAGGCCGACGTGGACCGCAACACCGACCTTCTGGAGCACCGCAACTGGTTCGACCTGCCGATGAAGTTCGCCGCCGGGCCTCGCGGCGTGCTGACCTTCGAGAAGGGTTCATCGGGCAATCAGGTCATCCGCTCCGCCTTCGAGCAATGGCGTCGATAGGGGCGACACAAAGAAAGCCGGTCCCGCAGGAGCGGAACCGGCTTTTTCGTCATCGCCCCCCGATGCGGCGTCTCGTCCACCTTTCACGACCCTGAAACTCAGGTCCGTATCCATGAGGTCCGGCGGACGACTACCGCCGCGCAGTCGCGCAGGCAGGCCTCGCTGAGTCAGGCTCACCGAGGCCTGATATCAGGCGTGGGCAGCGGCCCGTGGCGCCTCGCGAGTGGCGAGGTTGCGCTTGACCGCTTCCTGAATCTTCTCGAACGCCCGGACCTCGATCTGGCGGACGCGCTCGCGTGACACCCCGAATTCACCCGACAGGTCTTCGAGGGTGATCGGGTCATCGGCGAGACGGCGCGCCTCGAAGATGCGGCGCTCGCGCGGGTTGAGGACCGACAATGCGTCGCGCAGGGCGGTCAGACGGTTCTGGCCCTCCTCTTCGCGGGCGAGCACGGTCTCCTGGCTCGGGCTGTTGTCCACCAGCCAATCCTGCCACTCGCCCTCCCCTTCCTCGCGCAGCGGAGCGTTGAGGGAGGTGTCGCCCGAGAGGCGGCGGTTCATGTCGATCACGTCCTGCTCGGGCACGCCGAGCTTGACGGCGATCTGAGCCACCTGATCCGGCTTGAGATCACCCTCGTCCAGAGCGGAAATCTTGCCCTTGGCCTTCCGGAGATTGAAGAACAGCTTCTTCTGGTTCGCCGTGGTGCCCATCTTCACCAGCGACCACGAGCGCAGGATGTATTCCTGGATCGCGGCCTTGATCCACCACATCGCATAGGTGGCAAGGCGGAAGCCTTTGTCCGGCTCGAAGCGCTTGACGGCCTGCATCAGGCCCACATTGCCCTCGGACACGACCTCGCCGATCGGCAGGCCATAGCCACGGTAGCCCATGGCGATCTTCGCCACGAGCCGCAGATGCGAGGTGACGAGGCGGTGCGCCGCGTCGCGGTCGCCCTGTTCACGCCAGCTCTTGGCCAGCGTGAACTCCTCGTTCGGCTCGAGCATCGGAAACTTGCGGATTTCATCGAGGTAGCGCGAAAGGCCACCCTCGGTGGCGAGCACGGGTAGTGCGCCTGCCATAGTCATCTCTCCTTGCAAGGTCCCCCGAACGGGCAGACCAGAAACGAACCGCCGCTCTTCGAGCCGACCGTCCCACTCCCCGAGACTACTCGGAAAGGAAACGGTGCGGTAGCGGTCCGTGACTCGACCATCGCCATCAACGCGCCAGCGAGCCGATCGCCCGAAGGTGACACGAAAGGCCGCGCCCAGGGGTGCGCCGGCACACCTGTTTGCCGGCGACCCTTGACAGCGACACCCCTGCAACACGACCGGTGGTCGCGGGTTCCCAAGGCCGGACGCAACCGGCCTTTTCAGGATCGGTCGTTCGCCCTCAACGCGGCGATGAGGGCGGACATGTCCGGCGGGATCGGGCTCTCGAAGCGCAGGACCTCGCCGGTGCGGGGATGTTCGAACCCGAGAATGGCGGCATGGAGGGCCTGCCGGCCCAAGGCTTCCAGCCCGGCCCGCGCCGCCGACCCGAGCCGCGCGGCCTTGGTCTTGAAGGCGTTGCCATAGACCGCATCGCCGAGAAGCGGATGGCCGCGATGGCTCAGATGGACGCGGATCTGGTGGGTTCGCCCGGTCTCGAGCCGGCACCGCACCAGGGCGACGTCGGTTCCCGCATCCAGGATCTCCTCGACGACGTAATGCGTGATCGCCGTGCGCCCCTCGCCCGGGCGCATGATGGCGATCTTCTCGCGGTTGCGCTGGCTGCGTCCGAGTTCGACGTCGATGGTGCCCAGCCGGGGCTCCGGCGCTCCCCAGGTCAGGGCGAGATAGGCGCGCTCCAGGGGTCCGTTGCGGCCATGGTCGGCGAACTGCGCCGTGAGCCCCTTGTGGGCGAGATCGTTCTTGGCGACGACGAGGAGACCGCTCGTGTCCTTGTCGAGGCGATGCACGATCCCCGGTCTGCGCACACCGCCGATGCCCGACAGGCTTTCCCCGCAATGGGCGATGAGGCCGTTCACCAGGGTTCCGGCATCGTGGCCGGGGGCCGGGTGGACCACCAGCCCCGCCGGCTTGTCGATGACGATCAGGTCGTCGTCCTCGTGCACGATGACGAGATCGAGGGTCTCCGCCACCGGCGTCGCGTCCACCGGCGCGGGAATGGTCACGTCGAGGACGGCGCCCGCGCCGACCTTCAGCGACAGGTCGAGGACGACGATTCCGTCCTTGCTCACCTGGCCGGTGCGGATCAGGTCCTGCAGCCGCGAGCGCGACACGTCCGGCAGCGCGCGGGCGAGCGCCCTGTCGATGCGCTCCGCCTGCGCGTCCAGGTCGAGGACGACGCGGCGGTCCTGCGGTTCTTGCACGATGTGATCTCTTTCGATGCCGATGACATTTAAGCGCGCGGCAGCTCTTGCTCCCCCGCCCGACCGTCGCTATACGATCGCCAACCGGCCGGAAAGCTCCCATCGTCTAGCGGTCTAGGACGTCGCCCTCTCACGGCGAAAACAGGGGTTCGATTCCCCTTGGGAGCGCCAGCGGTTCTTGTAAGTCAGTCATCCTGACGAAACGGCCTCGCCCCCTCCCCCGGATCGGCTCGAGGCTGGCGATGCACAGAACCCTGCTCTCTACACTCCTCGGTCTCGCCCTTTCTGCGCTGCAAAACCGGTGATCGCTTTGTCCGGCGCTTCCGGCACGTCAGCCGATGCCGCAGGAGGCGAGGCCTCGAGCGCTGGCGGTGCCCGAAATGCGCGAGCGTAGCGCTCCGCGCGGCTCAGCGGACAGGATCTCAGCGCGCACCGCCTCGTCTTCGTGGGGGATCCCATGACACAAGGGTGGGATGCCGGCCTCTGGGGCATGTTCTGGGGGGTGCGGAAGACGACGACGAGGATGGCGGCGATCCCGCGCAAGGCGTCGAGTTCGAAGAGCCTCCCCGGTCGCTCGGGCGATCGCTCGTGGCCCGCCATCGGGGTCCGCCCTGGTCGCTCCGGTCACGCCATGAACGCCGTCCTCGGCTCTCCGTCGCAGACCCCATATTTCGGCAGGATGGCGTGACGAGGCGCTTCTACGTCCTTGAAGGTCGCCGATCCTTCGGCGGACACTCGGGGTGCCCTCCCCGTCGACATCGGAGCTGCGCGTCCCGGCATGGCTCCTCATCCGAAAGAGCCCCGCCGACCCGCCCGAGGCTGATCGCGACGACAACGCTCGCGGATCGTTGTGCACTGCACTCGCCCGTCGGTTACCCGTTGAACGCGCGCGAGTTTCACGCCACAGGCCGCCCGGCGCCCCACATCGTCAAAGTGCGGCGCAATGACGAATATCGCCGGGATAGGCGGCCGCCGGCCTTGCGACTCATGAACGCCCGATTAACACTGCCTACTCCGAAAGAACGAATCGACCGATTCGTTGAGGCCGGGAGACACGCCATGTCCCAGACGATTCACGTCAAACCGACCCATGACGGCACCTATACGGTCTATCGCGGGCCGACGGCCCTCGTGAGCGGCCTCACCCGGCTCCAGGCCGAGCTGTATCAAGCCAGCATCACCCGTCAGGCGCAACGCCCCCTCGTGGCAATGACGGCCTGATCCGGCGCAGCCGGCGGATGAGCGATCATCGCCGCGTCAGCTTCAACACCCGGAGGTCGGCGATCGTCCCGGCCTCCGTCAGGCCGCGTTCCTTGGCCTCGATGACATAGCGGTCGTCCGCTCTGGTCACCGCATAGACATGATAGCTCGCACGACGGTGCAACGCGCCGCCATGCGACACCGCCGAGGCCGAGGGAGCGCCGACCACGGGGACGCCGGTGCCGTCCGGCCCGCGGACGAAACTGATGCTTCCCACATGGTTGTGCCCGTGCAGGATCAGGTCCGCGCCGGCACGTCCGATCATCGCGGTGAACGTCTCCGCATCCTTCAATTCGCGCCCCGGCGAGGCGCCCCCGGGCTGGGGCGGATGATGGATCATGACCACACGAAACGGCGGTTCGGGCTCGCGGCCCAAGCGTGTCAAAATGGCCTCGACGGTCTCGATCTGAGGGGGGCCGAGCCGGCCGCTCGCGACGAAGGGCTTCGTCGGAATGGCCGACGACACTCCGATGAGGGCGAGCGGACCGCGCCGCCTGAGATACGGAAACACCCCGTCGGTGCCGTCGTCGCCCGAGGTCCAGGCACTACAGGCCTTCAACAGCCCCTCGAGCGAGCCTCGCACATAGGCGTCGTGATTGCCCGGAACGAAACTCACCGTGTCCGGGGTGCCGAGCGCTTGGAGGAAGTCCCTGGCCGTCGCCCACTCGCTCGGCAGGCCGATGTTGCACAGGTCCCCCGTGCAGGCGACGTGATCGTGGGGCTGCGTCCGCAGATCGGCCACGAGCGCCGCGAGAATCTCCATGTCGTGGTGCCGGCTGCGCCCGCGCCGCCAGTTCACATAGCCGGTGGCCCGCTTGCTCAGAAGCTGGCGCAGGCGCGGACGGGCGATGGGGCCGACATGCGGATCGGTGAGGTGAGCGAGGCGGAACATCGGTCTCCGTTTCGAAACAGGCGCCCGCCTTCGTCACTCCCGGCTACCGCGTCAAGCCTCGACCCTTTTCGGCCGGCGCTTCGATTTCGGGCCGACGCCATCTGATCCGGGGGAACGATCATACAGGTTTCGACACCCACAGCGTCGTTCCCCAGATAGTCACGCATCTCGCGGAATGCGCCGCCCTGCCCTCCTGCCCAGCGGATCTCGGGCCTGCCCGAGATCCGTCGAGCTTGTGGGGAGGAGTTGGAGGTGGGGGTGGTCGGGCGACCCTCGACGTGCGGAGGCTGGCCAAACCACCCGCACTCCTGACCTCCGCCCATAAGGGGGGAGAGGGACGCGCTCGGCTTGAAGCGGCCTCGCTCCCGCCGCGACGCTCTCACGCATGTGAAGATCGAGCGGCGGGGAAGGACGGGGTGAAGCGGTCCCGGCATGGTTGCGCGGGCAATTCGAACGGCGTTAGACCCTGCGGGACCGGTATGGCTCCCGAGCGGGCGACGTTCGACGGATGCGCCGGCGGCGCAACCGGGCGTGGACGTCTCGGTCACCGACTGGACGGATGGCCGATCCGGTGGCCCGTGGAACCGAGTGAATGAGCCTTCTCAAACGCATCGGCCGGTCTCCACCGGTTCAGAAAAGCCTCGGCTTTGCCGCCTATCACTACCTGCGCCTCGTGCGCGCCACCAACCGCTTCACGGTGGAGCCGGCCGAGCCGCACCGGTGGCTCGACGGACTGTCGCCGTTCATCGCCGGGATGTGGCACGGCCAGCATACGATGATCTCGTTCATGCGCCGGCCGCAGGACCGGATCGCCACGATCATTTCGCGCTCGGCGGACGGCAACATCAACACCATCGCCCTCACCCGGATGGGGGTTCGCGTCATCCGGGCCTCCGGAGCCCGTGGCCGCGCCGTGCGGGACATTCGGGCGAAGGGTGGGGCGGAAGGCCTGCGCGCCATGATCCGCGCCCTGAAGGACGGCGAGAGCGTCGCCTTCAGCGCCGATGTGCCCAAGGTGTCGCGCCGATGCGACGTCGGCATCCTCACCCTGGCACGCTTCTCCGGCCGGCCGATCATTCCCGTCGCAGTGGTGACGAGCCGGCACCTGCGCTTCGACAGCTGGGACCAGGCCTGTTTCGGGCTGCCCTTCGGCAGGGGCGCCATGGTCTTCGGCGAGCCGGTCCTCGTCCCGCGCGACGTCGAACCGGAGGAACTGGAGCGTTTGCGCCAGCGGCTGGAGAACGAAATGAACCGGGTCCACGACCGGGCCTACACCCTCGTCGGCCGCCTCGACCGGGTCGTCGATCCGGTGGCCGGCTCCCTCGCCCTCGGGCCGTTTGCGTGAAGACGCCTCCCCTCACCATCGCCCTCCAGGCCTATCGCTACGGGCTCTATGTGGGTGAGCCGGCGGTGGCCGGCCTGCTGGCCTGGCGCTCGCGCAAGGGCAAGGAAGACCCCGGCCGCCTGTCCGAGCGACGTGGCCTTCCCGGACGAGCCCGCCCCGTCGGGCCCCTGGCCTGGATGCACGGCGCCAGCGTCGGCGAGGTGCTCTCTCTCGTCGGATTGATCGACGGCATGATCGCCCGGGGTTTCAGCGTCCTCGTCACCACGGGGACACGCAGTGCCGCCGAACTGATCGGCCGGCGCCTGCCGGCGGGCGCGGTGCATCAATACATGCCCCTCGACGCGCCGCGCTGGATCGAGCGCTTCATCGAGCATTGGCAGCCGGATCTGGCGCTGGTGGCGGAATCCGAGATCTGGCCGAACACGGTCATCGCCCTGCATCAGCGCGGCATCCCCCTCCTCCTCGTCAACGGCCGGATGTCGGAACGCTCGTTCAAGGGCTGGGCGCGCTCGCCGCGCACGGCGGAAGCCCTGCTCTCGCGCATCGCCATCTGCCTCGCACAGACCAAGGACGATGCCGAGCGCTTCGAAAGGCTCGGCGCGCCCCGCGTGAGCGTCGCCGGAAACCTGAAATACGATTCGGCCGTACCCCCGGCGGACGAGCAGCAGCTCGCCTATCTGCGCGACGTCGTCGGCGACCGGCCGGTCTGGGTCGCGGCCAGCACCCATCCGGGCGAGGATGCCATGGTGGCCGAGGCCCATGCGACCCTCAGGGCGCGACTCCCGAACCTCCTGACCATCGTCGTGCCGCGCCATCCCCACCGTGGCGGGGAGGTCGCGGAATGCGCCGCCGCCGTCGGCCTGCGGAGCGCCCTGCGCTCGCGTGGCGGCCGCCCCCATGGCGGCGTCGATCTCTACGTCGCCGATACGCTCGGGGAACTGGGCCTGTTCTATCGCCTCGCACCTCTGGTGTTCCTCGGTGGCTCGATGACGCGGCGTGGCGGCCAGAACCCGATCGAGCCGACCCGCCTCCACGCGGCGATCCTGCACGGGCCGAACGTCCAGAACTTCGCCCAGGTCTATCGCGCCCTCGACGAGGCCGGTGGGGCGATGATGGTGGCGGATGCCGGGGAGTTGGCGACCGCCGTGGGCGACCTCCTCCACGACACGCCCCGATCCCGCGCCATGGCGGAGGCCGGCAACGCCGCCCTGCGGCCGTTCGAAGGGGCGGTGGAGCGAACCCTCGCGATTCTCGATCCCTTCATCGCCCAGATGAAGCTCGCGGCCATGGCCGGCTCCTGATGCGGCCCCCGGCCTTCTGGGATGCCCCCGGTCATCCCCTGGGCCGGTTCCTGGCGCCCATCGGCCATCTCTATGGCTCCCGCGTCGCCGCCCGCATGGACCGCGCTGGCGAGCGGGCGGCATGCCCCGTCATCTGCATCGGCAACTTCACCCTGGGCGGGGCGGGAAAGACCCCCACGGCTCTCGCTGTGGCGGCATTTCTGAGAAGGATCGGCGCGGAGCCCGCCTTCCTGACCCGTGGCTATGGCGGGCGCCTCGCCGGCCCGGTGACGGTGGATCCGAGCCGGCACACCTCACTGGACGTGGGCGACGAGCCGCTTCTCCTCGCGCGCGGCGCCCGCACGATCCTCGCCCGCGACCGGCCCGAAGGGGCGAGGCTCTGCCGGGCTCTCGGTGCCGATGTGGTGGTGATGGATGACGGGCTCCAGAATCCGAGCCTCACCAAGGACCTGTGCCTCGCGGTGGTCGATGCGGGTAGCGGCATCGGCAACGGCCTGGCCTTCCCGGCCGGCCCCTTACGGGCACCGCTCGCGCGGCAATGGCGCCATGTCCACGGCCTCGTCGTCATCGGCGAAGGCGCCCAGGGCGAGGCATTGGCGGTGGAGGCGGCGTCGCGGAGGCTGCCGGTCCATCGGGCGAGGCTGGTTCCGACCGCGCCGACAGTCGTCGCGGGAAAGCCCGTGCTCGCTTTCGCCGGGATCGGTCGACCGCGAAAATTCTTCGAGACCCTGGCCCAGGCCGGAGCGAGCGTCATCGAGACCCGGACCTTTCCGGATCACCATCCCTATCGTGCCGCGGATCTGGCCGGCCTCGCGGCATGGGCCGATGCCCTCGGCGCGATGCTGGTGACGACGGAGAAGGACATGGTGCGCCTGCCGGCGGATTTCGCCGCCGGGGTGACGGCACTGGGCGTCACCCTTCTGTTTGACGACGAGGGGAGCGTCCTCGCCCAGTTGCGCCGCGCGGGCGAGGCGTTCAGCCCGGCGACCGTCCCAGCTCGGCCAGACGCTTCATCACCGCCTCGGGCGTGATGTAGGCCTCCTGCAGTTCGGCGCTCCAGTAGCGAAGGCTGTCGAGGGCGATCGGCTCGCCGGTCACCGCGCAGCGCACGAAACTGCCTGGCTTCACGATGCGCATGGTGCCGTCGCCATACTCCACCGTCGCCTCGCCGGAGGCCTTGCGTTCGAACCGACCCAGCATGTCTCGCCCGCTTCCCAACTGAGACCATCGAAGGAGCGTTCTAGGATCGTGGCGGCGCCATGTCGATGATGTTCGATGGCGCTCGAAAGGGCGTCCGATGGCGCTCGAACAGGGGGGCCGATGGCGCTCGACAGGGGGGTGGCGTTCCTGTTCTAACGGGACGTGAACCCTCCCACCGGATCCGATACGATGACGGACACGATCGGCGCGGACCTCGCGGCTCTGTTCGAGGCGGCCGCGGCTGCTAAGTCCCTGGCCTACGCGCCTTATTCCGACTTCCCCGTCGGCGCCGCCCTGAGGGACGAGCACGGCCGCCTGCATGCCGGCTGCAACGTCGAGAACGCCGCCTACCCCGTCGGCACCTGCGCCGAAGCAGGCGCCATCGCGGCGATGATCGCCGGCGGCGGGCGCGCCATAACCGCCATTCTCATCATCGGAAACGGCCCGAATCTGGTGACGCCATGCGGCGCCTGCCGCCAGCGGATCAGGGAGTTCGCCGCACCCGGAACGCCGATCCACATCGCCGGTCCGGAGGGCATCCGCCAGAGCTTCACCCTGGAGGCGCTGCTGCCGGATTCCTTCGGCCCAGACAATCTGCACCGCAAGAACATGCTCGCCGATGCCTGACGCAGCCATCTCGCTCGCCGCCGACACCGTCCGGGGCCACGGTTTTACCGGTCCCTACGTTGCCGCCATCGTCACCGGCACGGGCCTCGGACTCGTCGCCGGCAAGCTCGAAGACGGCCTCTCCCTCGCCTATTCCGACATTCCAGGCTTTCCTTCTCCCGGCGTGACGGGTCACGGCGGCACCCTCCATGCTGGGCGCCTCTCCGGGCGCCGCGTGCTGGTCTTCGAGGGGCGGAGCCATGCCTACGAGACCGGCGACGCTGCCGTCATGAAGGTGCCGCTGGGCGTCGCCAAGGCGCTCGGAGTCCCGCTCCTTCTCCTCACCAACGCGGCCGGATCGCTGGTGGCGCAGGCGGGGCCAGGCAGCCTCGTGGCCCTCAGCGACCACATCAATCTGTCTGGCCTCAATCCTCTGATCGGCGAGACGGGCGATGACCGCTTCGTCCCCATGGTAGGCGCCTACGATGCAGCGGCCCGCAAGACCCTCCACGAAGCGGCGCAGGATTGCGGGATCCCATTGCACGAGGGTGTCTATGCATGGTTCTCGGGCCCCAGCTTCGAGACCCCGGCCGAGATCCGCATGGCGGGGCGCCTCGGCGCCGACCTCGTGGGCATGTCGACCGTGCCGGAGACGATCCTCGCCCGGTTCTTCGGTTTGAAGGTCGCGGCGATCTCCGTCGTCACGAACATCGCCGCCGGAATCGGAGACGGCGATCCGCATCACGACGAGACCAAGCGCGCGGCGGCCGCCGCTGCTTTCGATCTCGCCCGTCTCATCGACGCGTTCGTCGCACGGCTGTAGGAAAGGAGCATGATCGTCGATCCCCATAATTTGGACTCCGCCATTGCCCGGCGCGCCCTTCCTCTCCTCGATCTCACCGATCTCGGCGATTCCTGCTCTGATCAGGCTATTGCGACGCTCTGCGGAAAGGCCCGAGCGAGCTGCGTCGCCGCGGTTTGCGTCTGGCCCCAGCATATCGGGCGCTGCGTCGCGTTGCTGGCCGGTACGCCCGTCCGCATCGCCACGGTGATCAACTTTCCCGCAGGCGGCACGGATATCGAGCGCGCTGCGGAAGATACCGCCGAGGCGCTGCATGACGGAGCGCATGAAATCGACATCGTCCTACCCTATCGGGCGTTCCTTGCTGGCGACGCGCGGACGCCAACTGACATGATCGCCGCCGTGCGCGAGGTCTCCGGTCGCGCGATCCTCAAGGTGATCCTCGAATCCGGAGCGATGCCGGACGTCATGCAGATCGCCGAAGCAAGCCAACTCGCCATCGCTGCGGGAGCGGATTTCCTCAAGACCTCAACGGGCAAAAGCGCCGTCTCCGCAACGCCGCAAGCCGCCGAAGCGATGCTCGCTGCCATCCGGGACAGCGGGCGACCTGTCGGATTCAAGGTCTCGGGCGGATTACGGACCGTGGCCGATGCCGCCCTGTATCTTGCCATAGCCGACAGGATCATGGGACCGGACTGGGTCGAACCGAAGACCTTCCGCATCGGGGCGAGCAGCCTGCACGATGCGCTGACCCAAAGCCTCCGGAAGCGCGCCTGATGCTGCCGCAGGAGTTGATCCGGGCCAAGCGGGACGGACGCGTACTCACGGATGGCGAGATCACCGGCTTCATCTCGGGTCTCACTGACGGGCGGGTGACAGAAGGACAAGCCGCCGCCTTCGCGATGGCGGTGTTCTTCCGCGGCCTGTCGCTGCCCGAGCGCGTGGCCCTGACCCGGGCGATGACCCATTCGGGAACGGTGCTCGATTGGGACTTGCCCGGCCCTGTCCTCGACAAGCATTCGACCGGGGGCGTCGGCGATACGGTGAGTCTCGCCCTCGCCCCGATGGTCGCCGCCTGCGGTGGCTACGTGCCGATGATCTCCGGCCGGGGCCTCGGGCATACCGGCGGCACCCTCGACAAGCTCGCAAGCATTCCCGGCTACGACGCCACACCTGGTCTCGACCGTTTCCGCAGCGTCACCCGTTCCATCGGTTGCGCCATCATCGGACAGACGGCCGATCTCGCCCCGGCGGATCGGCGCCTCTACGCCATCCGCGATGTGACCGGCACGGTGGAATCCCTCGACCTGATCACGGCGTCTATCCTGTCGAAGAAGCTCGCGGCGGGTCTCGGCGGCCTCGTGATGGATGTGAAGGCTGGCTCCGGCGCCTTCATGGCGGAGACCAATGAAGCACGGGCTCTCGCCGAAAGTATCGTCGCCGTCGCCAACTGTGCCGGCCTGAGGACCGTTGCGCTCATCACAGATATGGACGCGCCCCTGGCCTCCAGCGCAGGCAACGCCCTCGAAGTGGCCTATGCCGTGGATTACCTCACCGGTCGCTCCGGCGAACCAGCGTTCCACGCCGTCACCGTGGCGCTCTGCGCCGAGATGCTGGTGCTCGGCGGGCTCGCCACGGACATCGCCGAGGCGTCCCGAAAGGTCGAAGACGCCCGCGATTCCGGACGGGCCGCCGAGATCTTCGGGCGCATGGTTTCCGCGTTGGGTGGCCCTGCCGATTTCATCGAGAAGGCCGACCGGTATCGCCCCGTCGCACCGGTGGTCCGCGCGGTGAGATCTCTCACGACTGGCGTCGTCTCGCGGATCGAGACCCGCGAGATCGGGCTTGCCGTCATCGCATTGGGCGGCGGGCGCACTCGGCCCCAGGACGGCATCGACCCGGCGGTAGGTCTTTCATCTCTGGCCCGTCCCGGAGATGCCGCCGACCTTCTCGGTATTGTCCATGCCCGCAACGAAACCCAAGCCGATTCCGCCGAAAGAGCTTTGCGGGCTGCTTACCGGATCACACCCAACACCCCTTTACCGCGACTGGCCATCATCGAGCGGATAGCCTGAAGAGCTCGGCAGCCGGCACGCGCTGTGAAACGACGCCGCGCGCGTCCATTCCGGGGATCGACTGGCTTTGCCGACCAATTGCGAACGTGGAAAGCCGATGTGAGATCGATCCCTCGAACCATCCGCCATCCGACCGGCCGCGATGGGAGAACAAAGAGCGAGGCCCCGGCGGATGAACCTGCCGGGGCCTTTCCACTAGAAGCGGTAGTGTCCGCCGTGGCGATGCCCATGATGGTGATGATGGTGGTGGTGACCCCAGCCATGGTGACGCGGACGCCATCCGTGATGGCCATGACCGCCCCAGCCGTACCCCCGGTGACCGCCCCAGCCATGGCGGTGATGTCCACCCCAGCCATGGTGTCTGCGATGGTGGTGGTGGTGACCGCCCCAGCCATACTGGACTGGGACAATGCCCGTCTGCGCTGGCTCGGCCAAGGCAACGGCCGGAGCAAGCGGTGCCGCCTGAACGATACCCGGCGCGATGCCGATGACGCCGAGGGCGAGTGCTGCGGCTGCGAGCCAACCCCTCGTCCGCTGTGCGAATGGGCGAAACGCCATGTCAGTCTCCATCGATTGCGACGCCGGGGCGATCCCGGCGCAGTGATCGAACGGTAGGAGCGATGGGCTGAACCGCGGATGAGCCACGTCTTCAGGCGACGTTCTGCGGCGGTCCCTCAGGGACGGCGGTAGACCCAGACTCGCGCTGGCGGCAGGTTGAGCCAAACTCGGCTGGACCGGCTGGCCGTGTAGCTGCCCGCATCGCAACGCTCGGGGATCGGCGGCACCACCGCATAGGTGAACTGCACGAAGGGCGAGCCCGCATGCATGAGCGTATGTGTGGCGTTCAGAAGATCGAGACGCTGTTCCAAAGGCTTGGTGAACAGAGGCAGGCTGGAAACGGTAGCCGCAGCCTTCTCGGTGAGAAGGTCGCCGATGGTCGCGCGGATGTTGTAGGCGTCACCGCGCAGGATGGTGGCGCGTGGAAAGCGCTTCTGCAGCAGCTTGCAGAAATCCGGATTGTACTCGACTAGGACGAGCCGCTCCTGCTCGATGCCACGACGTATCAGGGCCTCGGTGACGGGACCGGTACCGGGACCGAGCTCGATGACGGGGCCGGGCACGCGGGGGTCGACGTAGGACGCCATCATGCGGGCAAGCATCTTACCCGACGGCGTCACCGAGCCGGTGACAAGCGGCCGCTCGAACCAAGATCGCAGAAAACGCGCCTCATCTTCCAGCGGCTCCCGCCGTTCACGGACCGATCCGGTGGCGGCATAGACTTTAGCACTGGGTCGATGGAGCGGAGGCAAGATCCAATGTCCTCAGATCACGCATGGGGACTCAAGGCTAGACGACGAAAGCCGGTGCCCGTCAAGATCGAAGCTCAGCATAGGGCGGGAGCAACGCGTCGTGCTACTGGCGACGATGCAGCGCCGCCACAGCCACAACGGGAGCCAGGCCGTTTCGATCCGCCGCCTGTGAGATCGCGGAGCGTCACGACCGCGCAACGCCGCTCAACCCATCGAAGAAATCGCGGACCTTGGAGAAAAACCCCGCACTTTCAGGGTGGTTCTCGTCCGATGCCGTGCTGGTGAACTCCTGAAGCAGTTCACGCTGACGCTTCGACAGGTTCTGAGGCGTCTCGACGAACACCTGAATATAAAGATCGCCGACATCGCGGGACCGAAGAACCGGCATGCCCTTGCCCTTGATCCGGAACTGCTTGGCCGTCTGCGTGCCTGCCGGGATGCGGACTTCGGTCTGCGATCCGTCGATTACGGGCACGGTGATCTCCCCAGACAGGGCAGCGGTGACCATCGAGATCGGGACGCGGCAAAACAAATCGGCACCATCCCGCTGAAAGAACGTGTGCGGCTTGATCGAAAGAAAGACGTAGAGGTCGCCGGCGGGGCCACCGCGCAGGCCGGTCTCGCCCTCGCCGGCCAGACGGATCCGCAAGCCGTCATCGACGCCGGCCGGTACGTTGATGGAAAGCGTGCGCTCCCGAGTGACACGGCCTGCGCCGGAACAATTGCCGCACGGGTTGTCGATGATCTCACCGCGTCCGTGACAGGCCGGGCACGTACGCTCGATGGCGAAAAACCCTTGCGCCGCGCGCACGCGACCGTAGCCGCCGCAAGTCTGACACGGCTTGGGCTTGGAGCCGGCTTTCGCACCGCTGCCGGAACAGACCTCACAGGTAACGGCAGTGGCCATCGTGATCGTCTCGGTCTTACCGGCGAACGCATCCTCGAGGGAGATCTCGAGATTGTAGCGCAAATCCGCACCACGTTCGCGTGTCGAGCCACCACGTCCACCGCGCGCACCGCCAGCGCCACCCGCACCACGGCCGTCGCCGAAGAAATTGTCGAAAATGTCCGACATGAAGTCGCCGAACTCGTTCCCGAATCCCGGGCCGCCGGCTCCGCCCTGCTGGAATGCGGCATGGCCGAAACGGTCATAGGCCGCACGCTTCTGCCCGTCGGTGAGCGTCTGGTAGGCTTCGTTGACTTCCTTGAACTTGAGTTCGGCCTCGGCGTTCCCGGGGTTGCGATCCGGGTGGTAGGCCATGGCGAGCTTGCGGAAGGCGACCTTCATCTCGCCGTCTGTCGCAGTCTTGGAGACGCCCAGAACCTCGTAATAGTCCCGCTTCGACATACCCGCCCTCAACGTCCCCCGGCGCGCCCGCCTCTACGGAGGGCCACACCGTCATCCCACCAGACATGACGAGGGACCGGATCGCTCCGGTCCCCCTCCTTCTCTAAGACGAGCGTTATGCCCGCTTCTTCTGGTCCTTGTCATCGACTTCCTGGAAGTCGGCATCGATGACGTCGTCCTTCTTCGCCTCGTGGCCCTCGCTACCCTCAGCCCCGCCTTCGGGCGTCTGGCTGCTCGCAGCGTACATAGCCTCGCCCAGCTTCATCGACGACTGCATCAAATCCGTAGTGCGGGACTTGATGACCTCGATGTCGTCACCCTCAAGAGCCGTACGAAGGGCAGTCATGGCGGTCTCGATCGCAGCCTTGTCATCGGCCGAGACCTTGTCGCCATACTCCTTCACTGACTTCTCGGTGGCGTGAATGAGGCTTTCGCCCTGGTTCTTCACCTCGACCAACTCGCGACGCTTCTTGTCCGCCTCGGCATTGGCCTCGGCGTCCTTCACCATCCGATCGATGTCGGCATCCGACAGACCGCCTGAAGCCTGAATACGGATCTGGTGCTCCTTGTTCGTCGCCTTGTCCTTGGCCGTCACGTTGACGATGCCGTTGGCGTCGATGTCGAAGGTCACCTCGATCTGCGGCATGCCGCGCGGGGCGGGCGGGATGCCCATCAGATCGAACTGGCCGAGCATCTTATTGTCAGCCGCCATCTCGCGCTCACCCTGGAAGACGCGGATGGTGACAGCGTTCTGGTTGTCTTCGGCCGTCGAGAAGGTCTGCGACTTCTTCGTCGGGATCGTGGTGTTACGGTCGATCAGACGGGTGAAGACGCCGCCCAGCGTTTCGATGCCGAGCGACAACGGGGTCACGTCGAGAAGCAACACGTCCTTGACGTCGCCCTGGAGCACACCGGCCTGGACCGCAGCGCCGATGGCCACGACCTCATCCGGATTGACGCCCTTGTGGGGCTCCTTGCCGAAGAAGGACTTCACGACTTCCTGGATCTTCGGCATGCGGATCATGCCGCCGACCAGAACCACCTCGTCGATCTCAGAGGCCGAGACGCCAGCATCCTTGAGCGCCTTGCGGCAGGGCTCGATTGTGCGCTGGACGAGGTCGTCCACGAGGCTCTCGAACTTGGCGCGAGAGAGCTTCAGCGCCAAATGCTTCGGCCCCGTCGCATCGGCCGTGATGTAGGGCAGGTTGATCTCGGTCTGCGTCGCCGAGGACAGCTCGATCTTCGCCTTCTCGGCGGCCTCCTTGAGGCGCTGGAGGGCGAGCTTATCCTTCGTCAGGTCGATACCCTGTTCCTTCTTGAACTCGGAGGTCAGGTACTCGACGACGCGGTTGTCGAAGTCCTCGCCACCAAGGAAGGTGTCGCCATTGGTGGACTTCACCTCGAACACACCGTCACCGATTTCCAGGATCGACACGTCGAAAGTGCCGCCACCGAGATCGTAGACCGCGATCGTACCGGTCTTCTTCTTGTCGAGGCCGTAGGCTAGAGCAGCCGCCGTCGGCTCGTTGATGATGCGCAGCACTTCGAGGCCGGCGATCTTACCAGCGTCCTTGGTGGCTTGACGCTGGGCGTCATTGAAGTAGGCGGGAACCGTGATGACGGCCTGCGTCACCGGCTGGCCAAGATGCGCCTCGGCGGTCTCCTTCATCTTCTGAAGCGTGAAGGCCGAAATCTGCGAGGGGGAATACTTCTTGCCGTCGGCCTCGACCCAGGCATCGCCGTTGTCGCCGCGAACGATCTTATAGGGCACGAGACCCTTGTCCTTTTGCGTCATCGGATCGTCGTAGGTGCGGCCCACGAGACGCTTGATGGCAAAGAACGTGTGTTCGGGATTGGTGACCGCCTGGCGCTTGGCCGGCTGGCCGACGAGACGCTCGCCGTCGTCGAGGAAAGCGACGATGGACGGCGTGGTGCGCGCGCCTTCCGCGTTTTCGATGACCTTGGGCTGCGTGCCTTCCATGACGGCCACGCAGGAATTAGTGGTGCCCAGATCGATGCCGATTACTTTACCCATGGCGGGATCCCTCTCATGTCATTTGGTCAAGCAGACCGCCGAGCCCCGAAGCGGCCCGGCCCATGGCGGTGAAGAACGAAAGATTGTGAGAGCGGAATTCGAACCAGCCGAAGCGCCTGAAACGCGCTCATCCAGGTCTTAATCCCGCGTCCCGCCGGATATAAGAAGGGTGATGCGGAGCCGCAAGGCGAAGCACCGCGAACGGCCACGCCGATCCTATCTCCCTCGCCGACCAAGACCTTTGCGTCTGGAATGGCTAGTATCCGGCGCCTTGGACCTCAAAAATGTTGCAGGGACGCCACGGCAGCGCCATCGATCACATGCTAGGTTCGAGGATGGCAGACCAGCTTTCGGACCGTCAACGCGGATCGAAGGCAGGCTCGCCTTACGAAGCCTCAGCCCCAGATATGATACCCGCTTTCGAAGAAGCTGATGCGAGAACGAGAGCCCGCTGCACGTTCACTGTTCACCGGTCCGGTGCTGCGAGTTCCAGAGGCATGAAAGACCTGATGCGTCCGTCCCGAGGCCTACGCCTGCTCCCCGCCCTTCTCGTCCTGCCCCTCGTCGCCCTCCCGGCGAACGAAGCGGACGCGCAGAATTTTTTCGAGGAGCTGTTCGGCATCGGCAAGGCGGCCAAGCCTCCGGTGCCACCTCGCGGTGTGCCTCCGACCGGATCGCCTCAGCCTGGGACGCTGCTGCCGCCGGGAGCGCCGGGAGAACCTGCGCCGGAGGCTCCGAAGGCTGCTCCGGCTCCCCTGCGACCCGTCGTTCTCAAGACGCCGAGCGATGACAACATTCTCGGCCAGGAACTCATGCTGAACGGCCTGACCGGCAGCCTCAAGATCGACAGAGCCGGCGGCGCGGCAACGGCACGGATCACGCTGCCCGGCACCAAGGTTTCGCAGCCGAACGAGACCTGCAAGGTTCCGCTCTCGGGCGGATCGCCGATCTCCCTTTCCTCAGAGGGTCGTCCTCAGGGCGTGGCGCGCTACGAGATCGCGGGCGGTGAATGCCCGCTCCGGTTCGAGATCCTGGAAGGCAGCGTGCTGGTTACGCCGCTGGGCAGCAACCGGGTCTGCAGTTTCACGGCCGCCGATTGTGCCACCACGCCAGTCGGCCTGTGGGGGCCTGCTGCCGCGACGCTGATTCCCCGCTCCGCGGAATTCGATTCCGGACGAGGCGTCGCCGACAAGGCGGTTCGGGACAATTACAAGGTCATGACCCAGCGCGCCCGCGGGCAGGACGTCCGCACCATCGTCACCGAACAGGCGGCTTTCTCCTCAGACCGGGAGCAGACCTGCCGGACCTATGCCCGCGAGGGCGCCCATGGTTTCTGCAACGTGCGTTTCACCGAAGCCCGCGCCCTTTCCCTTGCCGCGCGTCTCGGTGCCAGCACGGCAACACCGACCGCGAGCACGACGCCTCGGCCGCGCAAGCCGAAGCCGGCGGTCGAAGGGATGAACCCGGACAGCGACGGCTCGCCAATCGGGGAATGACCCCCTCAGGCCGGTCCGTCAGGCCCGGCCTGCGCTGAAGGATAACATCGCTGGATCGATGCCATTGCTTCGCAAGGTACGCTCGTACTTGGTGTCGAGCGCAGAATTGAAGATCATGGCCGGATCGGCCGGACAGTTGAGCCAGCCATTGGCGAGGATCTCGTTCTCGAGCTGCCCGGCTTGCCATCCGGCATAGCCGAGGGCGAGCACCGCGCTCGCGGGTCCGGCACCGTTTGCGATGGCACGCAGGATTTCCACCGTGGCGGTGAGGCAGATCCCGTCGTCGATGATGAGTGTCGATTGGTCGATGTGAAAATCGTCGGTGTGGAGCACGAAACCGCGCTTGGCATCCACCGGACCGCCCATAAGCACAGGAATATGGCCGACCCTCTCGCGCAAGCGGATCGCATCGTCCTCGCTGGCGATATCAAGCTGAATCAGGAGATCCGGCATGTTCAGATCGTTGGCCGGCTTGTTGAGGATGATCCCCATCGCGCCGTCCGCCGAATGAGCACAGAGATAGATCACCGATCTTGCGAAGCGCTCGTCCGTGAGGCCGGGCATCGCCACCAGGAACTGGCCGTCGAGATAGGCTGAATCCGGATCTTGTCGCATTGCATCATGCTACCTGGGTGGGCTGGCTTGTCCAGCGCGGACTCGTTGAGGCTGAGGGTGGCCAACTCTCCATTCTGCTTTGATCGGGTCGCGACCCGCAGAAGGAATGTGGACGGCGCCCGCTTCTACGAGGCCCTCCTCGACACACCCATGGGCTCGGGGTAGACCCTTCTCGCCCACCGGGGGCCATCATGGCGCCGTTGGTCCATGGGGCCACGCGCGGTAACGAGAACCGGTCCTCAAGACCGGGCATGGGCTCCAGGCGATCTGAGGAGACGACGACGGATGACGATCCAGGTTGGCGACCACCTTCCCCAGGTGACCTTTCGCGTGAGCGGCGCCGGGGGGCCCGAGGCGAAGACCACCGACGACATCTTCAAGGGGCGCCGCATCGTCCTGATCGGCGTGCCCGGTGCATTCACGCCGAGCTGCCACCGCAATCATCTGCCCGGCTTCGTCGAGAAGCAGGAAGAGATCAAGGCACGCGGCGTCGATGCCGTCGCCGTCACCTCGGTCAACGACGTGTTCGTGCTCGAAGCCTGGCAGAAAGCCAGCAACGCCGAGGGAATCGAGTTCCTCGCCGACGGCAATGCCGAGTTCGCAAAGGCCATTGGCCTCGACATGGACGGTGCGGGGTTCGGGCTCGGCCCGCGCTCGAAGCGCTATTCCATGCTGGTGGATGATGGCGTGGTGCGCGTCCTGAACGTCGAGGAATCCCCGGCCAAGACCGAGATTTCCGGCGTCGACGCCCTGCTCAAGGTCATCTGAACGGTCACATGTCGCGGGGCCGCGGCATTGCAGTCTCGTCGAACATCCGGCTGAGAGCGACCACGTCCGCGTGGTTGCCAGATACGAGATCGGTGATGTCGCCGACGAGTAGTGCTTTGGTATGGCGGCAGGCGACGCCGTAGCGGCCAGCCATGCAAGTGCAGCGCAGACGCGAGCCGCTTGGGCGGTCCTCCAGTGTCACCGCGTAGAGTGTGCCACGACTTCCCCGCACGGAAAACCGCATCGCCGCGATCTGCGGGCCGGGCGCGCCGAACGATCGCGTTTCCCGCTCGACATAGCCGGCCGGCAGTTGCGTGATCGGGAGATGGATCGCCCTCGCTAGGGCGGTGATATCGGGCGCGCCATGCTCCCTTGCCGCCGCCAGGGCGATCTCCGCGCAGGCATAGGCGTCCTCGCCCGCATCGTGGTGCTCGAAGCGGATACCGAGCCGGGCGGCCACCTTGCCGAGGCCGCAACCTTCCGACGCGGGAAACACTCTTCGCGCGATCTGAAGGGTGCAGAGCGAAGCGAAGGCCGGAACTGCCATGCCATAGGTGTGGAGCGAGGCGCGTAGCACGCCCAAGTCGAACCCGGCGTTATGGGCGAGGACCAGCCCGGACGAGAGGTCGGGTAGGAACTCCGCCATCACGTCCGGGAATTCCGGTTCCTGCCGGACATCCGCTGGCAGAATACCGTGGACCCGGATGTTGCCCGGAGAAAACCGCATCTCGCGCGGGCGGATCAGGCGTGATTCACGTCGCACCACCGCGCCGCCCTCGATCCAGGCGAGGCCAACCGCGCAGGCGCTGTCGCGCCTCTCATTGGCCGTCTCGAAGTCGATGGCGAGCGTGGTCACGCCGTCTCAACCATGGCGAGCCAATCTTCTTCGCTCACGACCTTGACCCCATGCTTCTCGGCGTCGTTCAGCTTGGAGCCCGCCCCCGGCCCAGCGACGACGAGATCGGTCTTGGCCGAGACGGAGCCCGAAACCTTGGCACCGAGACGCTCGGCCGTCGCCTTGGCCTCGCTTCGGGTCATGCGCTCCAGGGAGCCGGTGAAGACCACGGTCTTGCCGGCGAAGGCCGTTGCGGTTGCCGCCGCCGCCATCGGCTCGGTCTTCACCTCTTGGATCAGGGCATGGACCGCATCGGCATTGTGCGGTTCGGCAAAGAACGCGATGAGGGAATCCGTGGCGACGGGACCGATCTCGCCATCGTCGGCGAAGAGACGATAGGCATCGCCGGGACGCTGCTCGCGGGCGCGGCTCACAGCTGCTTCCACGGCGGCCTCGTCACCGTAATGGGCGATCAGGTTCGCACGCTGCGCCGTAGTCGGACGCCGACCCGTCGCGACCTCGCCGCCTTCCACCTCGCTTGAGAAGCCGAATTCGAGCAACCGGTCCCGCGTCGTCGGGCCGACCCTCGGTACCGTCGAGAGTTCGAGCCAGTCCGGTCCGGCCTGAGCGGCGGCAGCGGCGGCAAGGGCCTGCATCAGGTTCGGCATATCCGGAAAGCGTTTGGCCAAGGCCTTGGCGGTGGACTCACCAATGTGGCGAATCCCGAGGGCGAACAGGAACCGGTTGAGGGCCAGGCTGCGGCGCTCGTCGATGGAGGCCAGCAGGTTCTTGATCGCCTTGTCCTCGTCGTCACCCTTCTTCTTCGCCTTTTTCGGCAGTGGCTCGCCCTCGGCGCGGCGTTCGGCCGAGAGCGCTTCGCGACGGGCGACGATGGCCTCCTTCAACGGCGCGAATTCCAGGCGGAACAAGTCGGCGGGCTGCTTGATGAGCCCGGCCTCGAACAGCACCTCGATATAGGTCTGGCCGAAGCCTTCGAGATCGAAGGCGTTGCGCGAGACGAAATGCTTCAGGCGCTCGAGTCCCTGCGCCGGGCAGATGAGTCCACCAGTGCAGCGGCGTACCGCATCGCGCTGTCCGGTGCGCGGATTGACCTCGCGGACGGCGCGGCTGCCACAAGCGGGACAGGTCTCCGGAAAGACATAGGGCGTCGCATCCGGCGGTCGCCGCGCAAGATCGACATCCATCACCTTCGGGATCACGTCGCCGGCGCGCTGGACGACGACCGTATCGCCGACGCGGATGTCTCGCCCGTCGCGGATCGGCTCACCGTCGCCGCCGACGCCCTGAACGTACCCTTCGTTATGGAGGGTCGCATTCGAGACAACGACGCCGCCAACCGTCACCGGTTTCAACCGCGCTAGCGGATTGAGCGACCCGGTCCGGCCGACATTGATCTCAATGGCCTCCAGGATCGTGAAGGCCTTCTGCGCCGCGAACTTATGCGCCAGCGCCCAACGCGGGCTGCGCGAGACGAAGCCGAGCCGGCGCTGCAACGCGAGATCGTCGACCTTGTAGACGATGCCGTCGATGTCATAGCCGAGACCGGCGCGATCCTCCTCGATGGCGCGGTAATGCGCCAGCATCGCATCCGCGTCGGCGCAAAGCACCGTGCGGTCGTTCACCGCGAATCCCCAGGAGGCGAAGGCCGCGATCATGCCGTGCTGCGTCGTCTCCCGCATCTCCGACATCTCACCCCAGGCATAGGCGAAGAATTTCAACGGCCGCGAGGCGGTGATCTGGGAATCGAGCTGGCGCAGGGACCCGGCCGCCGCATTGCGAGGATTAGCGAAGAGCGCCTTTCCTGCCGCTTCATGGCGAGCGTTGATGGCGGCGAAATCCGCGTGCGAGAGATAGACCTCGCCGCGTACCTCGCAGATCTCCGGCCAGTCCGTCCCCGCCAGCGTCTCGGGGATGCCGGAGACGGTTCGGGCGTTGGCGGTCACATCCTCGCCGACCTCGCCGTCGCCGCGCGTGGCCGCCGTGACAAGCTTACCCTCCACATAGCGTAGGGAGAGGGACAAGCCGTCGATCTTCGGCTCGGCGGTGAAGGCGAGCGGCTCATCGGGCAGGTTGAGGAAGCGACGGACCCGGGCCACGAAATCGTGGACCTCCTCATCCGCGAAGGCATTGCCGAGGGACAGCATCGGCATCGCATGCCGGACCTTGGCGAACTTTTCCGAGGCCTTTGCGCCGACAGTGGCACTTGCCTGTCCGGTGCCGACGAGATCCGAAAAGCGGGTCTCGATCGTCTCAAGGCGACGCCGGAGGGCGTCGTATTCCGCATCCGTGATCTCGGGCGCATCCTCTCCATGATAGAGCCGGTCGGCCTCCGCGATCTGCTCCGACAGGGCAGCGTGCTCGGCGCGAGCCTCCTCGGCACTCATGGCATCGATCGGGTCGGGCAAGGCGGAAGCTGGCATGAACGCGTTTCACGGCTTTGGCTGGGGCGCCGCGGGCTTTACCACATCCGGGCGGGGCGACGGGAGGCCCCGGAGATGCGCCGCGACGGTACGGCGGATAGGTAACCTTCGGCGGTAGTCATACGAATGGACAAGGCGGTCTCGCACGAACGTGTGGCCGGGCCACCCCATTTCGTCCCCTC
The DNA here is from genome assembly GCF_000376345.1 of Methylobacterium sp. 88A. Lineage (NCBI taxonomy): Bacteria > Pseudomonadati > Pseudomonadota > Alphaproteobacteria > Hyphomicrobiales > Methylobacteriaceae > Methylobacterium > Methylobacterium sp. 88A. Next base: position 508,820 of record NZ_AQVT01000001.1, on the reverse strand, counting down.
GCTCGCCTATCTGAGGGCGAAGACTTACTCGCTGACGGACCCTGATGCCTGCCAAACCCACTTTCTCCGCTCCCTGGTATGACCGTGCTGGCCGCGTCTCGGGCCTGAAACTCGCGACATTCCTGTTCGCGCTGGCGCCCGGCCTCTGGCTCGCCGCCGCCTATGGGTTCGACGCCCTCGGGCCGAAGCCGATCACCGCCCTTATCCACGGTACGGGCGAATGGGCCGTGCGATTCTTGCTGCTCTCCCTGGCGGTGACGCCGCTGCGGCGGATCGCGAACTATCCCAAGCTGATCCTAGTCCGGCGCATGCTCGGGCTGACCGTCCTTGCCTATGGCATCGTCCATCTCGGCCTCTACATCGTCGACCAGAATTTCATCCTGTCGAAGGTCGTGAGCGAGATCGTCTCGCGGTTCTACCTCACCATCGGCTTCGTGGCTCTGCTGGGCCTTGCCGTCTTGGGAATCACCTCCACGGACGGGATGATCCGCCGTCTCAGTAAGGCTTGGCCGCGCTTGCATAAATCCGTCTACGTCATCGCGGTGCTCGGCCTGTTCCACTATTTCCTTCAGGCCAAGATCGACGTGTCGGCCCCGGTCTACTGGAGTGGCCTGTTTCTTCTGCTCATGGGGTGGCGGGAAATGCAGCGCTTCCGCCTGCCGATGAACGCGATCACCCTGCTCGGCCTCGCCATCGCGGCCTCCCTCGTCACCGCCCTGGTGGAGGCAGCGTGGTACGGGTTCAAGAGCGGCGTGCCTGCCAGCGCGGTGCTCGGAGCCAACCTCGAATTCTACGATGGCCTGCGCCCGGCCTGGTGGGTGCTCATCAGCGGCATCGCTCTGCCGCTGCTCAACCTCATGCGGCCCGCCATGAGTGGGGGCGGCAAGGGCAGGCCTGTCCCCCACCAGTCCGGGCGGGAAGCGGTCCAGGCGCGCTGAGTGCTTGCGACAGGCGAATCCCTCGCGCACAAGCTCAGCACCGTCTCGGTGAGTGGGCGTTTGGAACGTGAGGGAATTCCAGCGATGCGTGTCAGGCTTCTTGGAGCGGCTCTCGTCCTGACAGCCCTTCTGCCGTCCTTCGCCATGGCGGAATGCACGAAGGCCGTGCCGCCGGACCCGGCGACACGCCCGACGAAGCCGACCGCGCCCGCGAAGCCCGCCTGCCTCGACGCCAAAGGCGGATGCCCCGGCTGGGAGGCCTACACGTTCAACGACACGGTGAAAGCCTACAACCTGCAAATCGCGGCCTATCGTCCCCTGGCCGAGGCCTATGTGAAGGCGCTGAACGCCTATGTGAAGGCGAGTAGCGACTACGCGCAGTGCGAGGTGAAGGCGCTGCAATAGGGGGCGTCTTCGCGGACCCGTGACGACCTCCCTCGCTTGACCCTCTCCGGGTGCGATGCCACAGCCTGCGGCATCGCCAGCGCCAGACAGGATGTCCGATGTCCGCTCCCCTCGACCTTCTCGTCCTCGGCAACGCCATCGTCGACCTGATCGCCCGGACGGATGAAAAATTTCTCGAACAGCAGGGCGTCCCTAAGGGCGCCATGCAGCTCATCGACGAGGACCGGGCGGAGAGCCTGTTCTCGGTGATGGGACCGGCCACCATCGTTTCCGGCGGTTCTGGCGCGAACACCGCGGTGGGCGCGGCTCTCCTCGGCGCGAAGACCGGCTTCATCGGCAAGGTCCGCGACGACGAGCTCGGTGGCCTTTTCGCCCATGATCTCAAGGCGACGGGCGTCTCCTTCGCCGTGCCGGCCGCGCCGGAAGGCCCCGCCACCGCCCGCTGCTTCATTTTGGTGACGCCGGACGGCGAGCGCACCATGAACACCTATCTCGGCGCCTGCCAGGGTCTGTCGCCGGCCGATGTGGACGAGGCCACCGTGGCGAGTGCCCGCACCGTCTATCTCGAAGGTTATCTGTGGGACCCGCCGGCGGCCAAGGAGGCGTTCCGCAAGGCCGCCAAGATCGCCCACAATGCCGGCAACGCCGTCGCACTGACATTATCGGATGCGTTCTGTGTCGGCCGCTATCGCGAGGAGTTCCTGGGCCTCATCCGCGACGGCAGCATCGATATTCTGTTCGCCAATATTGGCGAGTTGAAGAGCCTCTACGAGACGGACGACGAAGAAGCGGCCCTCAAAGCTTTGCGCGACGAGCGCAACCAGCGCGGCATGCATCTCCTCGGCCTCGTCACCCGGTCCGCCGAGGGCGCGATGGTGGTGAAGGGCGGCGAGATCCGCTCCATCGAGGCCGCGCCGGTGCATGAGGTGGTGGATACGACCGGCGCCGGGGACCTGTTCGCGGCGGGTTTCCTCGCCGGTCATGCCCGCGGACTCGACAACGTGTCGAGCGCCCGGCTCGGAGCGCTGGCGGCGGCGGAGGTGATCCAGCATATCGGCGCCCGGCCGCAGCACGACCTCGTGGCCCTGGCCAAGGCGCGTCATCTCCTCTGAATCCACCGCCATAGCACCCCCCTTTCGACCGCCATCGGACGCGATTAACGACGAAGCGGTAGATGGGTCCGATTCCGGTGCCGCAGGCCCGCGAAAGCGGGCCTGCAAGGCTCAACCGAGCAGCCGCTCGAACAGCGACCTGACCTCGGCGCGGCGTTCATCGAGTTCCGCCGCCAGGGTCGCGGCATCCGGCAGGCCCATGGCGATGGCGAGCCGCGTCAGCGCCACCGACGCGCCCGCCTTCGAGTCCGCCTCACCCATGAGACGCTGCCAATGGAGCACGTCGTCGAAGAGGCGATAGGCCTCGCCGAGCCGCCGCGCCTCGTTCACCGGCAGAAGGCCCCGATTACCAGCCTCGGCGAAGACGGCGGATGCGTCGAGGCCTACGAGACCGGGATGGCTCTCGGCATGGGCCAGGGTGAGGGCCTGGGCCATGAAATCGAGATCGAGCAATCCTCCGGGCGCCAGCTTGAGATCGAGCGGCCCCGAAAACCCTTTCTCGCTGGCCACGACCCGACGCATGTCGCGCACCGCGCGATAGACCTCCGCCGTCTCGCGCTTCAGCCCGACGATGGTCCGGATCTGCCCCATCACCTCGTCGCCGAGACTCCGATCCCCGGCGACGACCCGGGCTCGGGTGAGCGCCATGTGCTCCCACAGATCGGCCTCCTCCTGCTGATAGGGAAGGAAACTCCGCATCTGCACCGCCACGGGCCCCTGCCCGCCGCCGGGACGCAGGCGAAGATCGACCTCGTAGAGACCGCCGCGCCGGGTCAGCGCCGTCAGCGCCGCGACGAGGCGTTGCGTCAGCCGGTTGTAGGCCATGACCGCGTCGATGGCCTTCGGCCCAAGACTCGTCCGGTTCTCGGCATCGAAATCGTAGAGCACCACGAGGTCGATGTCGGATTCCGCCGTCATCTGGTTGGCCCCGAGCCGCCCGAGGCCGAGGACCACACAGCGCCCGCCGGGCACCTCGCCATGCTCGGCGAAGAACTGGCGTGAGACCGCATCGAGGCTTGCCGCCACGACGGCATCGGCGATGCCCGCATAGGCCCGCCCCGCCGCCTGCGGCGACAGGATACCCGTGAGCAGTCGCGCGCCGGTGACGAAGCGCAATTGCCGCGCGGCGTCCCGGCTGCGGTCGAGGAAATCCTCATAGGCCGCCGGTTTGCCGACGAGCCCGTGATACTGCGCGGCGATGTCCTCGGCATCGACTTTCGGCACGACGAAGGCCGGGTCGATGACCGTGTCGAGGACATGGGGGCTGAAGGCGACGGTCTCGGCCAGGCGCGGAGCGCTTCCCAACAGGTCGGCGAAGAGAAGGCGCAGACAATCGTTCGAGCGCAGGATGGTGAGGAGTTCCACCGCCGCCGGCATGCGCGCGAAGGCCCGGTCGAGGGTGTCCAGGGCCACATCGGGGTTCGGCGTGCCGCCGAGGGCCTGCATCAAGGCCGGGACGAGCTCGGTGAGAACCTCGCGGGCACGCGCCGTGCGGACGGCGGGGCGACGACCGAAATGCCATCCGCGCACCGTCTCGGCCACGCGTTCGGGATCGGCAAAGCCCAGGGTCCGAAGGGTGGCGAGGGTTGCGGGATCGTTGTCCGTCCCGCTGAAGACGAGATTCCCCACGGAAGCCGACAGGTCCGGTTCGGCCTCGAACAACAGGGCGTAATGCGCCTGCACCCGCCGGGCGTGATGGAACAGCTCCGTCTCGAAGGCCTTGGCATCGGCGAAACCGGCGAAACGGGCGAAGCTCTCGAGGCCGGCCTCTTCGGTCGGCAATCGTTGCGTCTGCTCGTCATTCACCATCTGCAGGCGGTGCTCGACGGTACGCAGGAAATCGTAGGCCTGCCCCAGTTCGTCGCGCGCGGTGGCGTCGATCCAGCCTTCCTCGGTGAGCGCCGACAGCATCGCGATGGTGCGGCGGCCGCGCAGGTCCGGCCGTCGCCCGCCGAAGACGAGTTGCTGAGTCTGGACGAAGAACTCGATCTCGCGGATGCCGCCGCGCCCGAGCTTGATGTCGTGCCCGGCGACCGCGATCGTGTCGTGCCCGCGCACGGCATGGATCTGGCGCTTCATCGCATGGACGTCGGCGATGGAGGCAAAGTCGAAATACTTGCGCCAGACGAAGGGCCGCAAGCCCGTCAGGAAGTGTTCGCCCGCCTCAATGTCGCCGGCGATCGCGCGCGCCTTGATATAGGCGGCGCGCTCCCAGTTCTGGCCCAGATTCTCGTAGTAGAGATAGGCCGAATTCAGCGAGATGGCCGTCGGCGTCGATCCGGGATCGGGGCGCAGGCGGTAATCCACGCGATGGACGTAACCCTCGGCGGTGCGCTCCTGCAGCAGCTTGGCGATCCCCTGCGCGAGTTTGGAAAAGAACGGCGTCGGAGCCAGGCCTTCCTTCAACCGCGCGATATCGGGATCGAAGAACACGACGAGGTCGATGTCGCTGGAATAATTGAGCTCGCCGGCCCCGAGCTTGCCGAGGCCGAGGATGACGAGTCCGGATTTGAGCTGCGGGTTCGAAACGTCATGGGGGTGAAACCGCCCGGCTTCGGCCGCCTGCAACAACAGAGACTCGGCCGCCGCATGAACGGAAGCATCGGCGAAATCGGATAAGGCGCGGGTCACCGTCGCCAGGGGCCAGAGCCCGCCGATATCGGCCAGGGCCACCAGAAGAGCATGGTCACCGCGGTTGCGTCGAAGCTCGGCGGCGACGGCATCGAGATCGCGGACCTCTCCGCTCTCACTGCGTGCGGCGGAACGCTGCCGGGCGATGAGGTCGGCCACCACGCGTTCGGGCGGCCTCTCCAGCATCGCGGCAACGCGCCCGGGGTCCCGCACCACACGCTGCCAGAGAAAGGGAGAATGGTCGGCAAGGCCGAGAAGCAAAGCTCGTCCCGCCCCGTCGAGATGGGCGAACGCAGCCTCGACCTCCTCGAGCCGTGCCACCGCACGCTCGGGATCCATCAGCACGGGCGCCCTCGTCAGGCGCTGGGTCAAGGGCGCTTCCTCGGTCACGGGCTGTCCTTTCCCGGCTCAGCGGGTTCAGCAAAAGCGGGCACTGGTTTCACGTCAGACAACGCGCGACATCTCAAGAGCCCAAGCTCGTGGTGAAAATCTGACGGAGGGTACCCGCCTTGAGCGTCTGTGCAGGGTGGGAAGCGGGCTTCAGTGGGGGGCGGCCGAGACCGGACGCTCCGCATCCGACCCCAGTCGGTCATACGGCCATCTATGAGCACTTCCTAAAAGCAGCCATCCGTCCGTAAGGGCGTCCAGCGGTTGCGCTGTTCGCTAGAGGTACGCAGACGGGATGCCGCTACAAACCGAATGCAAGACAAACAGGACTGCTGGCCCGCGAACGAACTTCACCGCTGTTACGCGCATGCAACACACTTCCTGCGAGACGCGACAGATTATAACGCTTCTAGACCTAGCCTGAGATACATTCGAATACCTCAAAGCTAGACGTGTGTGCTCGGATCCCTGCGAGCTTGACCGCGTGTGTTTCTGGACCGTAACGGACGGAATTGATTCAAGTTGGTTTGCGTTCGTGATCGTGCCGAGAAAAATGACTAAAAGAAGCACTACGTTGGCCGCGTCCGCTGCCTTCGTGCTTGTGGCGCAATCGGGTTCGTTGGTCAGCTTTGGGCCCAGTTCGGCCGTAGCCCAGCTCGCCGCAGATGCCTCACAAGAGGTTCAGCTCGACGAACTTTCGGTGGTAGGCACCGGAGGGCCTGCGGGCGGAACAGCACGCAATGTCGATGGCTACCTTGCACGGGATAGCGTCAGCGCGACTCGCACCGACACGCCGATACGGGAGGTGCCCCAGACGATCGTCGTCGTGCCGGATCGGGTTCTGCAGGACGCCGCCGCAACGCGGGTCGACACCGCCCTCGATCTTGCCGGCGTCGGCCGGGCCAACAACTTTGCAGGCCTTGGCTTGACGGAGTTCACCATCCGCGGCTTCAACACGGGCGAGTACTACCGCAACGGATTCCCGATCAACCGGGGCTACCCGCCCTCTCCGGACGTGGTCGCCATTGAGCGGATCGAGGTGCTGAAGGGCCCGTCCGCCTTCCTATACGGACGTGGCGATCCCGGCGGCACCTTCAACATCGTGACCAAGCAGCCATTGGCTGAGCGCGCCCTCGCGATCGGCACGCAGTTCGGGAGCTTCAACCAGAAGCGAAGCACCTTCGACGCCACTGGCGCCCTCGACGAGGAAGGCCGAGTGCTCGCTCGCGTTACCGGCGCCGTGGAGGACAACGGCAGCTTCCGCGACTTCGTGCACAGCGATCGTTTCTACCTCGCTCCTGTCATCGCCTGGAAGCCGACCGCCGACACCACGGTCACTTTGGAGGGCGAGTTCGTCAGCACGGCCGCGACCTTCGACCGGGGCGTCGTACCAATCAACGGCAACATCCGCGCCCTGCCACGCAACCGCTTCATCGGCGAGCCTGGCATCCCGCCGGTGCGCAACGACAACGCCCTCGGCCAGCTCCGCATCGAGCACAAGCTCGATCAGGACTGGGTGGTAACTGCTGGGGTCCAGGCGCTGGGTGGGAGCCTCGTCGGCGACGGCGTAGGCGCCATGAACGTCCTCAGCGACGGGCGCACCCTGCGCCGAACTTTCGAGCATCGCGACTTGAGCTGGTCGGATCTCGACCTACAGCTCAACCTCGCGGGCAAGTTCGAGACCGGCCCATTCCGCCATACTCTGCTGATGGGCTTCGAGTACGACACGTACCGCTATCGAGAGGTCTTCAACCGCTCGAACGCGAACCTCTTCCCCTTTACCCTCGACCTCCTCACGCCCCGCTACGGGCAATCCGCCCGGCCTCCTCTCGCCTCGATCACCAACTTCCTGCAGAACACCGAGAGCTTCGGCGGCTACGTTCAGGATCAGATAGACCTCACCCCACGCCTCCATGCCCTTCTGGGCTTGCGCGTGGAGAACCTAGGCCTCGTTTCCACCGACTACCGCACCGGCCGCACCACGAGCCTGCAGGACACGGTCGCGACCCCGCGCTTCGGCCTCACCTACGATCTCACCGATGAGGTCTCGGTCTACGGCAGCTACGGTCGTTCATTCCTGCCGAATACCGGCACGGATCGCTCGGGACGCCCCTTCGCTTTCCAGCAAGGCGAGGGCTACGAGGTCGGCACCAAGCTCAGCCTGCTTGACGGACAACTGAGCGCCACGGCGGCTCTGTTCGACATTCGGCGCACCAACGTCCTCACGGCCGATGCTGTCGATCCAAACTTCAGCGTAGCGGCGGGCGAGGTGCGCAGCCGGGGCTTCGACCTGACCGTTGCTGGATATCTGGCACCCGGCTGGCGGGTGATCGGTACCTACACCCATGCGGATGCCGCCGTGAGCCGCGACAACACGCTGCCCGTGGGCACGCGGATCGCCAACATCCCTGCCGACACCCTCGCCCTGCAGAGCGTCTACGAGTTCCAAGGGGCAGAGTTACGGGGGCTTGGTCTTGGTGGTGGCGTGACTTATGTCGGTCAGCGCGTGGCCGGCACCGCCCTCTCGACCTTCCGCCTGCCGGAATACACGGTCGTCAACCTAATCACGTACTACTGGATCACTCCGCAGGTGCGGGTCTATCTTAATGTCGACAACCTACTCGACACGAACTACTACGACCGCGCCTTCCAGAACCGTTACGCTACACCGGGTACGCCGCGCACGATCATGGGCGGTGTCGCAGCACGCTTTTGACTTCTATCGTTGCCAAGAAGGTGCTTTTGCGACGGATCGCCCATCTATCTGGCGTCTACGTCCGCTGTAAGGCTTGAACTGCCCGTAAGCAGACCAGCTGAAATCCACCCGCTTCGATCGTAGGCTGGCATCCACGAAGTAGCCCCGAAGCGGACCTTCCCAGTACCCGCTAAGAGTCCAGAGCGGAGCCAGGCCGTCGCTTCCCTCCGCCGGATGTCGACCACCCGATGGAGCATGGGCTCGCCAAAGCGAACCTGCTTCGTATCTCTAAAAAAACGTCTCGGCTGCGCCGTCGTGCCGTGAGCGAGAACCGGCCGTCACCGGGAGTTTTGCGAACCCTCTCAGGTCGGGAGGGTCATCACGACGCGAAGTCCCGGCCGATTCTCTTCCAGGGCGAGTGTGCCCTGATGAAGGCGGACCACCGCGTTGATGAGACTGAGCCCGAGCCCGAAGCCCGGCAGGGAGCGCGCCTCCTCCAGTCGGACGAACCGGCCGAGGACGCGCCCGCGCGCCTCTTCTGGAATGCCCGGACCATTGTCGGAGACGATGACCGCAATGCCGGATCCGCGCTCTTCGGCGGTGACACGCACCGTTCCGCCGGCGCCGCCATATTTCACCGCATTGTCGATGA
>NZ_AQVT01000001.1:430000-490000 GCF_000376345.1 Methylobacterium sp. 88A | reverse complement strand
CCACCGGCCTCTCCACCGGCGCGCACCTGCATTACGAGGTCATCATCAACGGCCATTTCGTCGACCCGATGAAGATCCGCGTGCCGCGCGGACGCGAACTCGACGGGCGGATGCTCACCGAGTTCACGCGCCAGCGCGAGCAGATCGAGGCCACGCTGCAGAAATCCCGAACCGGCGTCGCCATGGCCCAGCGCGACGCCCCGCGCTGAGCCCCCTCCCCTCACCCGAATCCGAGCCGGCGGCGGATCTCCGCCGGGGTGACGCCCCGCGCCCTCAGATCGCCGAGGGATTCCGAGCCGCGCGATTTGGCGAGCTTCGTCCCGTCGGGGCCGAGGATCAGGGCGTGGTGATGATAGGCCGGGCTCTCAAAACCGAGCAGGGCCTGAAGCAGGACATGCAGGTCGGTCGAGGCCGCGAGGTCCGCTCCGCGAACCACGTGGCTGATTCCCTGGACGGCATCGTCGACCACCACGGACAGGTGGTAGCTCGTCGGCACGTCGCGCCGCGCGATCGGCGCATCGCCCCAGCGGGCGGGATCGGCGACGTGGCTCGTCTCCACGCAACCGGCGTCGAGGCGGGAAAAGCCGTGCGGCCCCGGAGCCTGCGCGAGGGCGCGGTTCATGTCGAGCCGCCAGCTATGCGGCAGGCCGGCCGCGATGCGTGACGCCCGCTCGTCCTGGGAAAGGAGGCGGCACGTGCCGGGATAGAGAGGCGCCCCGTCCGGATCGCGGGGCGGCTCCGGCCCGGCAGCCGCGATCACGGCGGCGCGGCTACAGAAGCAGGGATAGACGAGGCCACGCGAGCGGAGTGCGTCGACGGCACGGCTATAAGTGGAAAGATGCTCGGACTGACGCCGGACGGAACCGCCGAACGCGATCCCGAGCCAGGCGAGATCGTCGGCGATGGCGGCGATCAGGTCCGGGCGCGAGCGCACCGGATCGATATCCTCGATCCGCAGGATGAGGTCGCCGCCGAGCCGCGCGGCGAACAGCTCGTTCACCAGGGCGGAATAGGCGTGTCCGAGATGGAGGCGCCCGTTGGGGCTCGGCGCGAAGCGAAGGCGGATCGGAACGGACGACCCGGTCATCCCCCGGAATGGCGCTGGCACAGCTCTGCTTTGGGAACGCAGGCGATGCCCGGCATGGAGCAGGCGATCCCCTCCCCGTCGCGCCGGCAGACCGTGCAGCCGTCGCTCCATTCTGCGCAGGACGCATCGGTCGCCGGAGAAACCGGTCCTGAACGCCCGTGCGAGGCGGGCGCGAACGTGCCGATCAGGACGGTGACCACCACGACGGCCGCCACGGCCAAGGCCACGAGACCATCCCTGCTCTGCGATGTCGGCACGGGTGCCGCGGCATCCGATGGTGGCGAGGTTGGTGCGCGCATGGCCCGTGTTCGCTCGCTCGCCGCCCCCTGTCAACGCGAATTGCCTCTCAGGCCGCGGTGACGGCACGGCGTTCGAGGAGGGCGGGCAAAGTCTTGAGGTCGAGGGGTTTTGCCAGGAATTCGTCGAACCCGGCCTCCCGCGCGGCCAATTCGTCCTCGCGACCGGTATTGGCGGTGAGCGCCACCAGCCGGAGCCGCGCACGATGGTGCTCGGCCTCGCTGGCACGCAGCCGCCGCGCCGTTTCCAGCCCATCGATTCCCGGCATGCGGATGTCGATGAGGGCGAGGTCGAACCGGGATGCGGGATGGTCGAGCCGAGCCAGCGCCTCGGATCCGTCCCGCGCCAGAACCACCGTCGCGCCGAGACGCTCCAGCGCCCTGGTGGCCAGCAGGGCGTTGATCGGGTTGTCCTCGGCGAGAAGCACGTGGACGCCCTCCCCCGCGCGCGCGCCGTCCTTGTCCGCCGGGATCGCGCCGTCGTCGGGCACCGGTTTCGGCACGGGGCCGGTCGCTTCGACCCAGGAGCTCGGCGCCAGCAGCCTGTCGAACAGTGAGCGCGCCCGGACCGGCTTGATCAGGTAGCTGTCGAAGCCCGCCGCCCCCGGCGCACCGAATTCCCGCCGATCGAAGGGGGACAGCAGAATGAGGCTGCAGCGCACGCCGCGCCGCCTGGCTTCCGCCGCGAGGCTGCGCACGCTCGCGTCGCCGAGGGCGCGATCGGCGATCACCGCATCGAAGGGCACGCCCGACAGTGTATCGAGTCCGGCCTCGACGGTCGGCACCACCACCGCCGACGCGCCGGATCGGGACAGGCGCCGGGCGAGGAACGGCGCCTGATAGGGAGAATCGGCGACGATCAGGATCTTCCGCCCCTGCAGCGAGACGGGCGGCAGCGCATCCTCCGACGCAGCGCCGACCGACAGGGGCAAATGGACCGTGAAGGTGCTGCCCTGGCCGACGACCGAGCGCGCGTCGATGTGTCCCCCCATCCGCGAGGCGAGGCGCCGGCTGATGGCGAGACCGAGCCCGGTTCCCTCATGGCGCGTGCTGGCGCTGTTGTCGCCCTGCTCGAATTCCTCGAACAGGATCGGGATGCGCGCCGCGGGGATACCCGCCCCCGTATCCGAGACCGCCAGGACGATCTCCTGCGCGACCCATGTCACCGTGACGCCGACCCCGCCCTGATTGGTGAACTTGATGGCGTTGCCCGCGAGATTGACCACGATCTGCCGGACACGGTCCGCATCGCCGATGAATTCGGACGGCACGTCGTCGGCGACGTCGATGGCGATCTCGATGCCCTTATCCTGGGCGCGGGGCGCCAGGAGTTCGACCACGCCTTCCACCACCGCCCGGAGATCGAAGGGTTCGGCCGACAGGTCGAGGCGTCCCGCCTCGATCCGCGAGAAATCGAGGATGCCGTCGATGAGGGTCAGCAAGGCCCGGCCCGACGTGTGCACCGCCTCCACGTAGGTCCGCTGCTCGGCATCGAGGCCGGTCTCGAGGACGAGGTCGGCCATGCCGAGAATGCCGTTCAACGGCGTGCGGAACTCGTGGCTGACGGTGGCGAGAAAGCGCGACTTGGCGACGTTGGCCGCTTCGGCGCGGTGGAGTGCCTCGTCGAGGGAGCGGGCGGATTCGATCCGTTCGGTGATGTCCGAGCCCGCCCGCAGCCATTGCGTGCGCCCTCCGGGACCGGTGACGCGCGTCTCGATGAAGGAGAACCAGCGCGGAATGCCGTCGACGGGGCGCACCTGCATCTCCACGCGGCTGACGCCGTCGGATTGCTGTTGCCGAGGTCCCTGGTCCAGGATTTCGAGGTCCACCGTCGAGCCGAGCAGCGTCAGCGGTTCGACCCCGAAGAGACGCCCGAATCCATCGTTGGCGAAGGTGATGCGCCCTTGCGTGTCCCGCTGGACGATGACGTCGGTGGTCGCCTCAACGAGGGCGCGGTAGCGCTCCTCGCTCTCGGACATCCGCCAGATGCTGTCCTGGAGACGTTCGACCTCGGACGCGTCGCCTGCCGGCCGTCGCAGGCCTCGGGCGACCAGGCTCGCCGTGGCCAGGACCGCGAACAGGGTGATGGCGAGAGCGACCTCCAGGGTGATCATCGACCTCTCCGTGGGGCGGCCCGAGCGGATCGCCGCAGGGCGAACCGCCGCGCAGACTGGCGATGACGCCGAGGTTCCCGCTCCCACTCCATTCCTGTCATTCGCATGTGAGATTGAAGGACGGCTTTCGAAAGGAGCTTAAGGCTTCCTTGCCGCGACGGACGACATCCCTCGCCCCGCATCGGTGCCGTCACGCTCATAGCCGATGCCGGACAGCTTGGCGCGCCGCGCTTCACGGGCAGGCCGCGATGGTGTAGGCGCGACGGCTTGTACCTGGGCCGTCCCTCCCCCGAGGCCAGGCCGCGAGACGCAGGCACCATGACCTTTTCTTCGTCAGAGACCTCTTCGCAGCCGGACACCGCCGGTTCCACGAAGACACGCATCGAGGCCACCTTCGCCCGCTGCCGCGCGGAGAAGCGCGCCGCCCTCGTGACCTACGTCATGGCCGGCGACCCCGATGCCGAGACCTCCCTGAAGGTCCTCCGGGCGCTGCCGCAGGCCGGCGCCGACATCGTCGAGTTCGGCCTTCCCTTCACCGACCCGATGGCGGACGGGCCGGCAATCCAGGCGGCGGCGTTGCGCGCGCTCGCAGGCGGCCAGGATCTGGTCAAGACCCTCGACCTCGTCCGCCGTTTCCGGGAGGACAATTCCGGAACCCCGGTGATCCTGATGGGATATTACAACCCGATCCATGCCTACGGCGTCGACCGGTTTCTCGACGACGCCGTCGCGGCGGGGATCGACGGGCTCATCGTCGTCGACCTGCCGCCGGAGGAGGACGACGAACTCTGCCTGCCGGCGCTCGCCAAGGGACTGGCCTTCATTCGGCTGGCGACGCCCACCACCGACGAGCGCCGCCTCCCCGCCGTCCTCGCGAACACGGCCGGCTTCGTCTATTATGTGTCGATCAACGGCATCACCGGCACGGCGACACCCGATTTCGGTCGGGTGGCCGAGGCGGTGGGCCGTATCCGCAGCCATACGGACCTGCCCGTGGTGGTCGGCTTCGGCGTCCGGACGGGCGTCCAGGCCGCCGCGATCGCCAAGGGCGCGGACGGCGTGGTCGTCGGCTCCGCCCTCGTGGACGTGATCCACCGGGCGGTGGTGGACGGCCGGGACGCCGTCGAGACGGTGAGCGAACTGGTGCGCGAACTGGCCGAGGGCGTGCGCGGCCGGACCGCCTGAGAGAACCACACCGGAACGATCCGTCCGCGAGCCGATCCCCGGCTCATCCGAGACCCCTTCCCTCAAGAACGGTCAGTCGACGATGGTTGAACCCATGAACTGGATCTCGGAGGTCGTGCGCCCCAGGATCAAGACCCTGTTCAAGCGCGAGACGCCCGAGAATCTGTGGGTCAAATGCCCGGATAGCGGGCAGATGGTGTTCCACAAGGAGGTGGAGGGAAACCACTGGGTCATCCCGGGGTCCGAGCATCATCTGAAGATGAGTGCGCAGGCGCGCCTGAAGATGATGTTCGACGAGGGCACCTGGATCGACGTGCCCCTGCCGGAGGTGGCCGCCGACCCGCTCAAGTTCCGTGACGAGAAGCGCTATGCCGACCGCCTGAAGGACGCCCGTGCCAAGACCGGGATGCCCGACGCCTTCAAGATCGGCTTCGGCCGGGTCTCGGGCCTGCCGATGACCCTGGCGGTGCAGGATTTCGCCTTCATGGCCGGCTCCCTCGGCATGGCGGCGGGAGAGGCCTTCGTGCGCGGCGCCGAGACGGCGCTGGACAAGCGCACGCCCTACATTCTGTTCTCGGCCTCCGGCGGCGCGCGCATGCAGGAGGGTATCCTGTCGCTCATGCAGATGCCGCGCACGACGGTGGCCGTGCGCCGGCTGAAAGCGGCGAAGCTCCCCTACATCGTGGTGCTCACCAACCCGACAACGGGCGGCGTCACCGCTTCCTACGCCATGCTCGGGGATGTCCATCTCGCCGAGCCGGGCGCCCTGATCTGCTTTGCCGGGCCGCGCGTCATCGAACAGACGATCCGCGAGAAACTGCCCGACGGGTTCCAGCGCGCCGAGTATCTGCAGGAACACGGCATGGTCGATCAGGTCGTGCACCGGCATGCCCTGAAGGACACGATCTCACGACTCTGCGGCCTGCTGATGAACCAGCCTGCGGCGGCACCGGCCGGCGCGGGCGCCGTTGCCGAGCCGGCCTGAGCCCACACGCTATACGGCGAGCCGATCCATGGATTCCTCCGACGCGCTGATGGCCCGATTCCTGGCCCTTCACCCTCGCACGATCGACCTGTCGCTGGGCCGGATCCAGCGCCTGCTCGAACGGCTCGGGCACCCGGAACGCAAGCTGCCTCCGGTCATTCATGTGGCCGGCACCAACGGCAAGGGCTCGACCATCGCCTTCATGCGGGCGATTCTCGAAGCCGGCGGCCTCGCTGCGCATGTCTACACCTCGCCCCATCTCGTGCGCTTCCACGAGCGCATCCGCATCGGTGCGGTGGGGGGCGGCAGCTATGTGCCCGAAGACCAGCTCGCCGACGCCCTCGCCCGCTGCGAGGCATCCAATGCGGGCGAGCCGATCACGGTGTTCGAGATCACCACCGCCGCGGCCTTCCTCCTGTTCTCGGAGACCCCGGCCGACGTGCTCCTGCTCGAAGTCGGGCTCGGCGGCCGGGTCGACGCCACCAACGTGATCGACAATCCCGCGGCCGCCGTTGTCACGCCGATCGGGCGCGACCATGCGGAGTATCTCGGCGACACCGTCGAAGCGGTGGCGACCGAGAAGGCGGGCATCTTCAAGCGCGGTTGCCCGGCGATCATCGCCGCCCAGGATTACAAAGAGGCGGATTCGGTGCTCTGCCGCATCGCCGAGGAGATCGGAGCCACGCCGATCCGGGTCGGGAACCAGGATTTCTCGGTCCATGCCGAGCGCGGCCGCATCGTCTACCAGGACGAGCTCGACCTGTTCGACCTGCCCCAGCCCCGCCTCAACGGACGGCATCAGTTCACCAACGCCGCCACCGCCATCGCGGCCCTGCGCGCGGCCGGTTTCGGCGATATCGGAGTGGAGGCCATCGAGACCGGCCTCAACAAGGTCGAATGGCCGGGCCGCCTCCAGCGGCTCACCCGCGGCCGCCTGTCCGACATGGCACCGAACGATGCGGAGCTCTGGCTCGATGGCGGCCACAACATCGATGGCGGTCGTATTCTCGCGACGGCGATGGCGGATCTCGGCGAGCGCAGCGACGTGCCGCTGATCCTGGTGGTGGGCCTTCTCGGCACCAAGGACGCGGAAGGCTTCCTGCGCAACTTCGTGGGGCTGGCGCGCCACCTGATCGCGGTCCCGATCGGAGGCCAGATGGCGGCGCGGCCGGCCGAGGAGGTCGCCCAGATCGCCGCCGATGTGGGGCTCACCGCCTATGTGGCCTCCAGCGTCGAGGCCGCCCTGGAGAGCCTCGCCGACATCGCCTTCGAGCGGCCGCCACGTATCCTGATCTGTGGTTCGCTCTATCTCGCGGGCAACGTCCTCACCGCCAACGGTACGCCTCCGACCTGATCGCGTCGGGTGGGAGGCGGTCTCCTGGCGGAAGGCAAGTGATTCTGCCGGACGAGTCCTTGCCCTCGTCGAACAGGGTTACCGCATCGTTTGTCTTGGACAACCATGCCGGACGAGGGTCTCCGGCAGCGGCCGGACGTGACGAACACAGCGTCCTTGCTTAGGATCAGCGGGCGACACATCGCGACAATCCCCGCTTTTCACCGAACCGGCCACACTTGTGGCATCGGATATCGGGTGTGGCTCCTGCGCTACATCTCGGCTGCCCGAAATCGACTAGTTTGATTGTGGATCGGGCAACTCGCTGGGGATCAACGATGAAAAAGCTTCTCACCTCTTTCGCGGCCTTCACGGCCCTCACTGCAGCGGCAACCGCCGCCGACCTTCCGCGTCGCGCTGCGCCGCCGGTCTTCGTGCCGGTGCCGGTGTTCACTTGGACGGGCGCCTACTTCGGTATCAACGCCGGTTACGGCTTCGACGCCGGCAGCGACAGCAACCGTTACGCCCTGCCGGGTGGTTCGGTGCTGAACTCCTTCACCCGCACCCCCGTGGTCGTCTCGACCACCGGCGGTAACGAGCTCGAAGGCTTCGTTGGCGGTGGCCAGGTCGGCTACAACTACCAGTTCACCCCGGGTTCGGGCCTCGTCGTCGGTCTCGAAGCTGACGCCCAGTACACCGACTTCGGCAACAAGAGCCGCTCCGTGACGGGCACCATCAGCCCCGCCGCCGGCGCTTTCACCAGCCCCACCTCTGTCCGCATCCCGGGCAATGAGATGAACTTCTTCGGCACGGTTCGTGGCCGCGTCGGTTACGCCTTCGACCGCGTCCTGTTCTACGGCACCGGCGGCTTCGCCTACGGCGACGGCGGCACCGGCCGCGACGACTTCCGCACCGGCTACACCGCTGGTGGTGGTATCGAGTACGCCATGCCCGTCGACTCGTTCCTGAACTTCTTCCGCTCGTCGGCCGTGACGCTGAAGGTCGAAGGTCTGTACGTGAACCTCGAGAACAAGGGTAACCCCTCGGAGCGCTCGGTGCTGAACCCGAACGGTTCGCTCGTCCTCAGCCGCTCGGTCACCGCTCGTGAGAGCGAGTTCGCCGTCGTCCGCGCCGGTCTGAACTACAAGTTCGGCTCGTACTAAGCCGATACGTCGCAACGTCGACACAGGTCTCGAAACGGAGAAGCCCGGCCTCATGGCCGGGTTTTTTCGTTTCCGAACCATGGTCCGCACCGGCCGGTGCGCACCACCGGACATAAAAAAAGCCCGGCCTTCCGAGGCCGGGCTTTTTCACGATGGTCGATCGCCAGCGTTCAGGCGCTGGCCTGGATCCAGCGGGAGAGATCGCCCTTCGGCGCCGCGCCGACCTTCTGGCTGGCGAGTTCACCGCCCTTGAAGATCAGGAGGGTGGGAATCGAGCGGATGCCGTATTTGGCGGCGATACCGGGATTCTCGTCCACGTTGACCTTGGCGATCTTCACGCGACCCTGCATGTCGGCCGAGATCTCTTCGAGGGCCGGGCCGATCTGACGGCAGGGGCCGCACCATTCCGCCCAGAAATCCACGACCACGGGCTCGGCTGACTTGAGAACGTCCTGCTCGAAGCTCGCGTCGGTCACTTTTACCGTCGCCATTGCGATCCCTTTCCCATTGCACGGTCGGCGAGACGAGGCCTGCGCCGGCTTGAGAGCGAGAGTTGGCGACGTGAACCGGGACGGTCAAGGCGTAAGATGCCAAGGGCGGGACAGCCGTTCGATTCTCGCATGCATCATCCACCGCTCTTCATCCACCGCGCTTGCGCGGGACCGCCCCGGCCGCCTGTCCCCCGCATGATTCTCCTTGCCCCTCGCCAAAGCCGTCGCTTCGCCCCATCTCCCAGCGTGACCGGTAATCCTCGCGGCGAGCGTCCCAGCACGCATGCCCATGACGAGCCGGTGCCAAACGGGCTCGGCCGCCATCCGGCGATCGAGCCCCGAAACAGGCCGAGAGCCGGTGCCCTCAACGCCGGCCATGGAGGACATCACCACGTGACGCGCATCTCTCCGACCTTGCTTGCCTCCTTCGCCGCCCTGAGCCTCGGCACCGGTGCGTTCGCCCAGGATGGCAAATCCGGAACGCCTCAACCGCGGATCGGGGGCGAGTCCTTCGCGGCGCCCCAGAACGAGGCCACGGGCGGGGAGCCCGCCGAAACGGCGCCCGCGAATACGGGCTACAAACCCCTGCTGCCCAACCAGACCCGTGCACCGAAGCCCCTCGAGGCCACCAAGGTCCAGAGCACCGTGGTCGCCAAGGGCCTCGACAGTCCCTGGGCCATGGAGTTCCTGCCGGATGGCCGCATGCTGGTCACGGAGAAGGCCGGGAAGCTGCGCATCGTCGCAAAGGACGGCACGGTCGGCCAGCCCATCGCCGGCGTGCCGAAAGTGGATGCGCGGGGCCAGGGCGGTCTGCTCGACGTGGCGCTGAGCCCGAGCTTCGTCTCCGACCGTCTGATTTATGTCAGCTACTCCGAGCCGCGCGACAAGGGGAACGGCACGACGGTCGCCCGCGCCAAGCTCATCGAGGAGAAGGACGGCGGTCGTCTCGACGAGGTGAAGGTCATCTTCCGCCAGACGCCGTCCTATGAGGGCGACAAGCATTTCGGCTCACGCCTCGTCTTCGCGCCGGACGGCAAGCTGTTCGTCACAGTCGGCGAGCGCTCGGACAAGGGACCGCGCGTCCAGGCCCAGGACCTCACCAGCGGCCTCGGCAAGGTCTTCCGCATCGACACCGACGGCAATGCGCCGAAGGACAACCCGTTCACGGGCGGCGAGAAGGCCAAACCCGAAATCTGGTCCTACGGGCACCGCAACATCCAGTCCGCCGCCCTCGATAGCCAGGGGCGCCTCTGGACCGTCGAGCACGGCCCGCGCGGCGGCGACGAGCTCAATCGCCCCCGGCCCGGATTGAACTACGGCTGGCCGGAAGTGACCTACGGCATCGAATATAGCGGCGAGAAGATCGGCGAGGGAAAGACCCAGGCGGGCGGCACGGTCCAGCCGGTCTATTATTGGGATCCGGTGATCGGCCCGTCCGGCATGGCGCTCTACACGGGCACCCTGTTCCCCGCCTGGAAGGACGCCTTCCTCGTCGGTGGACTCGTGAGCGGCGGCATCGTCGCGTTGAAGCTCGACGGCGACAAGGTGGTCACCGAGGAGCGCATCCCCCTCGATCACCGTATCCGCGACGTGAGGGTCGCCGGCGATGGCGCGGTCTATGCGGTGACGGACGGTCCGGACGGACAGATCCTCAAGCTCACGCCGTAATCGCGGTGTGAGCCGGGCGGGAGGAGAGTGAGGCGAGCGCCGACGCGATGTCGGCCTCGCCAAGATGGCGGATGACCGGACCGGACGTCCAGACCAGCAACGCTTCGACGGGACGCCCCGGATAGATGTCCCGCAGGAGCGCCACGTAGAGGGCGATCTGCGCCGCCTCGTCTTCGGGAATGGGAGCACGGTCGGATGGCGGCCGGCTCGTCTTGAAATCCGCCACGACGATCCGTTCGGGGCGGATACTCAGGCGATCGACCCGTCCGAAGACCGGTCGCGACACGCCCCCGACGCCGACATGCCCCGAGATCGTGACCTCGGCCCTCGCGTCGCCGTCGAAGAGCACGGCGAGGGCGGGATCGTTCACGAGGTTCAGAACATCCGAAACCAGCCGGTCCTGGTCCGCCGCCGGAAGCGACGGCGCCCGCGCCTTCACGAAGGCGGAGGCCGCGCTCGCTCGCTGATGGGGATCGAGGCGCGGAAGATGTTCGATGAGTGAGTGGATCAGGATGCCGCGACGGCGGGCTTGCGGGTTGGCCTGCCGCCTCGGCACCGTGCGCTGACCATCCGCGGCGCCGAGCGCTCCGGAGGGGCTGACCGGCGGCGCCGCCTCGACCTCCGACCCCGCCGATGTCCTCAACCATCCGGGGATCGACGATGCTGCTTCCGAAGGGGGCGAGGAAGCGGCCACAGCGGGTCGTACAAGCCCGTCCCGCCATAGCAGCACCGGACCGTAGGCGGCCTCGAGGGATTCGCCCGGCCCGAACGCCTGTTCCAGCCCCTTCCGGACCATCTCGCACCAGGCGGTCTCGCCCTGCTCCTCGTGACCGCGATACGGCGCCAGGGTGAGGCGATCGGCGGCACGGGTGAGCGCCACATAGAGGAGACGGTTGTGTTCCTCGCGGGCGCGGGCCTGATGCGCCTCGCGGGCGTCGGCGACGGCCTGCGTATCCTGGGACTTCGATCCGGCCCAGACCGGCGGCATCGCCTCGTCACGCCCCCCCGGCATGGCGAGCAGATGCGGATCGTTGCGCCCGAGGGGTTCGCAGCCGTCGATCATGACGACGACGGGGGCTTCCAGCCCCTTGGCGCCGTGAATCGTCATCACCCGGACCTCGTCGCGGCCGGATTCGAGATCGCGCTTGACGGTCAGACCATTGGCGCCCCGTCCCGGAGCGATGTCGTAGCGGGTGAGGAAGCCGTCCAGCGAGGGAGCCTCGGAGGCCTGCTCGGCCTCGGCGGCCTTCATCAGGAACACGTCGATGGCATCCCCCGCCTCGCCACCGAGGCGGGAGACCAGCCGCATCCGCCCCTCATGCGGCCCGAGCAGGCTCGCATAGAACCCGAAAGGCCCATGCCGGGCCGCCAGGTCGGACCACAGGGTGAGGGCCTCATGCCCCCGTATCGCCGCCGGGTCGCCGGCCGCGGCATGGCGGGCCAGGGCGTCCTCCAGGGTCTCGCTCTCGTCGCGCCGGGCGGCGATGCGGACGAGGTCGTCGTCGCCGAGCCCGACGAGAGGCGTCTTCAGGGCGCCGGCCAGGGTGAGATCGTCGGCGGGCAGCAGGCCGGCGCGGCCGATGGAGACGAGGTCGTTCACCGCGATATGGGCAGTGATGTCCAGGCGGTCCTGGCCCGCCACGGGGACGCCGCAGACCTTCAAGGCACGGATCACCTCCTCGAAGGCGGCGGAGCGCTTGCGCACCAGGATGAGCACGTCGCCGGGACGCCACACGCGCCCGCCTTCGTCACCGGTGGTGGTCCAGGCCTTCACCGCCCGCGCCACGCGCCGCGCCGTGACGATGGAGGGCGCGTTGGCCTCCGGTGCGTCCACCGGGGCCGCCCAGGCGTCGGGCTCCTCCTCCTGCGCCGGAACCTCGATGGGCCAGATCTCGACCACGCCCGGCGCGTCCCGCCGGGCCGTCTCGTGCGTCGTGCCCACGGCCGCGTCGTCGAAGGACAAGCCCTGGTAATGCTCGGGGACGGCGAAGGTGGCGTCCACCGCGCGCAGGATGCCCTTCGTCGAGCGGAACGACACGTTCAGCGTCACGTCCTCGAAGGCGAGGCCCGCCTGCTTCGAGGCCGCGCGCCATTCGCGATGCACGGTCGCGAACTCGCGCGGCTCGGCCCCCTGGAAACTGTAGATCGACTGCTTCGGGTCACCCACGGCGAAGCGCGTGCGCAGCCCCTCGCGAGCGCCCTCGCCGCTGGCGAAATCGGCCGTGATCCGGCGCAGGATGTCCCATTGGCGCGGGTTGGTGTCCTGCGCCTCGTCCACGAGGACGTGATCGATGCCGCGGTCGAGCTTGTACAGGACCCAGGCGGCGTCCACCCGCGAGAGCAGATCGAGGGCCTTGTGGATCAGGTCGTCGAAATCGAGGGCGCCGAGGCGCGCCTTCTGACGCTCGACCCGCCGGTGGATCTCGGCGACGAGGACGAACATGGCCTGCGTCCGCTCCAGGGCCTTGGCCGCCCGCAAGGTGTCGAACAGGGGATCGAGCCGGTCGCGTTCGGCGAGGAGCGCCTCCTTAACCTCCGCCGGGATGTCTTTCGTGCCGAGACTCCTGTCCGCCTTCGGGGTGCCCTTCTCGGTGAAGAACACCGACCGGTAGAGGTCGAGCCGGGCGGCAGCCTCACGGGTCGCCTCCGCCGCGACCAGCCTGTCGGCGAGCCCCTCGTCTGTGGATTTTCCGGTGCGCAGGCGCTGGGCGAGGCCGCTCCAATCGTCGAGCCCCCCGGTGAGGATGCGGTCGAGGACCGTATCGGCCGTCTCGCCGGCCGAGAGGCCGAGGGAGCGCGACAGGGCGGCGAGGGGTCCGGAGAGACCGTCCGTCCCGTCGAACGTCGCTTGCGCCCGCATGGCCGCGCGCAGGATCGCGCGGAGCGTATCGCCCGTGGCCTCCGGGCCGACCCGGTCCCAGGCGGAGCGCAGATCGGGGTTCCGGCCGGTCATCGCCAGGGCGAGAACCCGGTCGGTCTCGGCCGCGAACAGGTCGGCGGCCTGGTTCTCGTCGAGCACCTGGAAGCGGGCGGGCACGTTGGCCTCGAACGGGAACATGTGCAGGAGCCGCTCGCAGAGGGCGTGCAGGGTCTCGATCTTGAGGCCGCCCGGTGTCTCCACGGCACGGGCGAACAGGCGCCGTGCCGCCTTCAGGGTCCGGCGTGCCGGAGACTCGCCGGTCAGTTCGGTGAGTTCGGCGGTGAGCGCGGCATCGTCCAGTGTGACCCAGCGGCCCAAGGTCCGGAACACCCGGATCGACATGTTGGCGGCGGCCGCCTTGGTGAAGGTAAGGCAGAGGATGCGGGCGGGCGGCGCCCCGTTCAGCAGCAGGCGCACCACCCGGTCGGTGAGGACCTTCGTCTTTCCCGCCCCCGCATTGGCGGAGACCCAGGCCGAGGCCAGGGGATCGGCGGCGCGGCGCTGGCTCGCCTTGGTGAGATCGTCGACGACGAAGGGCAACCTGTCTGCTCCGGGCTTGGCTCCCTCTCCCCATAGAGAAGGATGATCGCCCCGCCAAAGCACCCTATGTTCGGCTGGACGATTCTTTCAGGACACCCCCTTCATGCACAGCCACAGCATCGAGACCTGGCAGCACCGCCACGATTTCCTCGGACACGCGCATGAGCGCAACGAGCGCCGAACCGTCCTCGTCGTCGGGCTGACCCTGGCGATGATGGTCGCCGAGATCGTCGGCGGGACGGTTTTCGGGTCGATGGCCCTCACCGCCGACGGATGGCACATGTCCACCCATGCGGCCGCCCTCGGCATCGCGGCCCTGGCCTATCGCTTCGCCCGCCTGCATGCCGACGACCCGCGCTTCGCCTTCGGCACCGCCAAGCTCGGCGATCTCGCGGCCTTCGCCAGCGCCATCATCCTCGCCATGATCGCGCTCGCCATCGGCTATGAAAGCGTGCTGCGCCTCAACAGCCCCCAGGCCATCGCCTTCGGCGAAGCCCTGCCGATCGCGATCCTCGGCCTCCTCGTGAACCTCGCCAGCGCTTGGCTGCTCCACGGCGACGGGCACGACCACGCCCATCACGAGGGGCACGGCCATCAGGAGGGGCACGGCCATGGCGACCATGGGGACACCAACTTGCGGGCGGCCTATGTCCACGTCCTGGCCGATGCGCTGACATCGGTGCTGGCCATCGCGGCCCTGCTGGCGGGTCGCTATCTCGGCATCGCCTGGCTCGATCCGGCCATGGGACTGGTGGGCGCGGCGGTCATCGTCGCCTGGTCCTGGTCCCTGATCCGCTCCGCCGGCGCGACGCTGCTCGATGCGGTGCCGGATCGGGGGCTCGCTCACTCCGTGCGGACGCGGCTGGAAACGAACGGCGACACGATCACCGATCTCCACCTCTGGCGCCTCGGCCCCGGCCATACCGGCCTGATCGTCTCCCTCGTCTCCGACCACCCGCAGGAACCGGCGACGTACAAGGCGAAGCTGGCCGATCTGGACGGGCTCTCGCACATCACCGTGGAGGCGAATCTCTGCCCGAACCATGGGACGGAACGGATGCCCGGGTGAGGCGCACTCTCCGCGATCCACGGAGTTCATCGGGTTCGTCGGGCAACATGCCCGGCATCCGGCAGTAAACGGAAGGGCGTTGAGAGTACCGGCGGCATCCGCTCGGCGCTGGGCGTCCGTTGTAGCGCGCCATTTGCCATGGCCTCGATCAGGCAGTGGATTGGTGCGGCGATGTCGAAGGCTTGCCTTCCCCCCGCCGCCGAATCGCAAGAGACGTGTCATGTCCAATTAAGCGGATCACGGTTTCATGGACTTGACTGTCATCTATATAATTTTACTCGACAAAAAACTATCTATTCTGATTTTTTTCTTAGTAAATCAAGTTTTTTAATATATATATTTATAAAAAGGATGTTTAACTTACGATGTAGTCGTATAGACGAGTATTTTAAATATTTTTTAAACTATTGCTGCCAGTCTAGGCTTGTTTAATCGCAATATGATTCGTTGCAGAGGGGCTGGACGTGGCGTTTTTTAGATTTACCTATGAGGGTGATTATAAATCGGACAACTCGGACTTCATATTCAGCTCCCAGATGGCCGCCGGCGTCCGTGCAATCGATTTCGGCCCCGGCACGGCCATCGCCGGATATGAAGGCTTCGGTAATTCTCTAGTCTATGCCTTCTCTGGGCCGGGATTGGACACCGTCTTTGGTGAAGTTGGATATACCACGCCCCGAATCGGCATTTTCGGCGACACCAGCGACTTCGCCTATACGGCGAGGATCACCGGGGGCGATTATGGGGATGTGATTCTCACGGGGGCGGGCGATGACGTCCTGAACGGTGGCGGCGGCAACGATACGCTGGAGGGCGGCCTCGGCTCGAACAACATCGATGGAGGCACCGGGAAGAATACCCTGAGTTATGAGCATTTCCAGGAGTAC
Organism: Methylobacterium sp. 88A; assembly: GCF_000376345.1. NCBI lineage: Bacteria > Pseudomonadati > Pseudomonadota > Alphaproteobacteria > Hyphomicrobiales > Methylobacteriaceae > Methylobacterium > Methylobacterium sp. 88A. The sequence continues at coordinate 474,262 of NZ_AQVT01000001.1, read as the reverse complement.
GAAGCCGACAGCGAGGGTAATTTTTACGGTGTCATCGTAAACATGGCCAGCAACATCGGCACGGATCACTCAAATAGAATCCTTTCTGAAACTTTTTCCAATATCTCGAATATCCGTGGTAGCGATTACACCGATACTATAATTGGAGACACCAAGAACAACGTCATCGAAGGCGGTGGCTTTGGCGACGTCCTGTCTGGGGGGGATGGCCGCGACACGCTGAGCTATCAACATTCCTTCGACGCCGTAACGATCGATCTCTCGACGAACACCGCTTCCAATGGCGATGCTTCGGGAGATAACATTCAGTTGTTCGAAAATTTGCTCGGCAGCGCCTGGAGCGACATTCTCGTCGGAGATACCGGGGACAATGTCATCGAAGGGGGCGCCAGCAGCGACTCCATGTTCGGAGGCGCCGGCAACGACACGTTGAGCTATCAGCAATCCAGCGCGGGTGTAACGGTCGATCTCCTGTTTGACGTCGGCTTCGGCGGCGATGCGGAGGGCGATACTTATAGTTCGTTCGAGAATCTGATCGGCAGTACGTCCGAAGATGTCCTCAGTGGAACCGACGACGCTAACACGCTGAACGGCAATGGCGGTCCTGACGAATTGTTCGGTCGGCGTGGCGACGACCGGCTCGTCATCAGCGCCTCGCCATCGAAGGTGGATGGAGGGGCGGACACGGACCTTCTGTTCGTCAATGCCGGCAGCCCCGTCGAACTGAGCACCACCACGTTCCAGAACATCGAAAAGGTCTATGTGCGCGACGGCGCGGTGCTCGACATGTCGAGCGTCGAGACGGGCACGAAGATTTTTTCGCAGAGCGTTGCCGAGAGTGACACGTCGGTCATCGGTGTCTTGATCGTCGGCACATCGGGCGCTGACCGCATCCAGGGCGGGAAGGGCAACGACGTTATGATGGGCGGTAAGGGCGGGGACTCCCTCTTCGCCGGCGCGGGCGCGGACACGTTCGTGTTCACCGACGGCGACGGTCGCGACGTCATCCGCAAGTTCGACGGGCTCGAGGACACGCTGGACGTCAGCAGCCTCGCCGCCAGCATGGATGACATGACCTTTAGGTCATACCGGGGCGGAACCGGCATCGTGATCACGTTCGAGGGTGACTCCGCCCCTTCGGACAAGATCATCCTGCTCGACGTCGCGTACCAATCACTGACCGAGGGCAACTTCCTGTTCTAGAAACGGCGCCTGCATCGAGCAGGACATCAGGCAATTGCCGGCCCATGGACCGAACCGGATCGCGCAGCCGGACCGGTTCATGGGCTTTGTCGTGAGACGGCTCGCGGAACGGGCGCCCGCCCGTTCCAAACAACCTTCACCCCTCGCCCTCCCCCGCCAGCGACCATTCCAGCACGCGGGCGAGGTGGTCGTAGTCGCCGTAGGACTTGGCGAATTTCGGGTAGGGACGGGAGACGTAGGCCGCGTCGCCGGCCATGAAGCGGGCGACGAGGCCGCGGAAGCGTCGCTCGTGCTCCTCGACGATGGCGTCCAGGGTCCGCGGGTCGCCGCGCGGCGGCTTGACCGGGAGGGGGGTGAACGGGTTCCGCCCGCCGGTGGCGTGGACGTAGAGCAGGTCCGGCGTTTCCTCGCTGCGCGGAACGCCCTCGAAGGCGCCCGCCTTCAGCATCGCCGCCTCCAGGGTGAGCTGGGGCGAGAAGCCGGCGAAGACCTCCTTGTTGCTGGGCGGCTGGCCGGTCTTGAAATCGACGATGCAGGCGGTCCCGTCGCGGCGCTGCTCGATCCGATCGGCCCGCCCGCGCAGGGTGAAGACCTCCTTGCCCATGGGCAGGGCCCACCGGCCCGACATCTCCGGCCGCACCAGCGTGAGGGCGGGACGACGCTCGGCCTCCCAGTCCAGGTATTCGGCGGCGATCCGGCCGTAGCGCGGCCACCACTCGGCATAGAGTTCGGGAAAGGTGTCGGCGATATCGGCGAATTCCGCCTGCGCCAGGGCGTTCAGGCGTTCGGCGGCGTCCTCGGGCAATATCTCGGGATGGGCCTCGGCGAAGTCGCCGAGGATCGCGTGGATCAGCGTCCCCCGCTCGCTGGCACCGGGCCGCCCGGCGACGGGCTCCAGCGGATCGAGCCCGAGCACGTGGCGGGCGAAGATGACGTAGGGATCGCGCACCAGGGTCTCGACCTCGGTGACGCTCAAGGTCCGGGGAAAAAGGGCCGGGTCGGGCTTCGGCTTCGGCTGGGTCAGGCGCGCCGGCACCGGGCCGGCGCCTTTGTCGAGGGCGGCGACGTAGCCGAGGAAGCGCCGCCCCCTCTCGCGGGCGCGCTCCCAGCAGGCCTCGCCGGCAAAGGCCTGGAGCCGCTGGAGAAAGCGTGAGGGCACCGTCGGTGCGCCTTCGCGCTTGGCCGAGCGGGTGATGACGGCATCGTGGCAGCCGAGCGCCTGGACGAAATCATGGGCGGTCTGCCCGATCCGCCGCTCGGGGGGATTGAGGCCGATGCGTTCGCGCATGGGGCGGTTGAGGAAGGCGTCGGTCACCGTCTTCATCGGCCACACGCCCTCGTCGAGGCCGCCGAGCACGATGCGGTCGGCATCGAGCAACCGGGCTTCGAGGAGGCCGAGGATCCGCAGGCGGGGATGGGGGCGTATCCCGCCGCAGGTCACCACCCGCTCGCGGGCGAGCGCCGTGAAGAAGGCTGGGTAATCGAGGGGCATTCCCGGCAACAGGCCCGGTTCCGACGTGGACAGGTCGTCGAACAGGGTGTCGAGGACACAGATCGAATTGTCCTCCGCGGGTTCGTCCCCCTCGGCGGGCGCGATCAGCCGCTCGAAGACCGCGGCATGGCTGCGCCCCAGGGCGACGAGATCGACCCTGCCGCCCTCCTCCGGCCGGAGGAAACCGTCGAAAGCCTGTTCCAGCCGGTCGACGATCCGGGCCGCCAGATCCCAGTCGATGTCGGCGAGGCGGCGCTGCGCGCGGGGGATGCGTCCCGCAGCCGTCCGCCGGTCGGCGAGCACCCGGCGCAATCCGTCGAATCCGGGAGCCGGCGCCGGCCCGCGCAGGGCACCGATCTCGAGGGCCGCCGCACCGCGCCGGACCTCGTCGCGCGTCATGCCGAGGCGGACCAGCGGATGGGCGAGGAGGGCGATCACCCGATGCGGCTGCAGGTCCGCCGCCATCTCGGCCGCCATGCGCGCCAGACGCCCGGCCGGACTGACGGAGAGCGCCTCCCCGGCAGAATCCTCGGCGACGATCCCCCAGCGCGCGAGTTCGGCCGCCACCCGTCTGGCGAGGTTCCGGTCGGGGGTGACGAGGGCGGCGGTGGCGCCGGGCGTCTCGAGGGTCTCGCGCAGGGCGATGGCGGCGGCCAGGGCCTCCTCCCGCTCGTCGGCGGCTTCGATCACCGCGATGCCCGCCATTCCGGTATCGGCAGTGTCGCGGCGCGCCTCGGGCGACAGCTCCGACCAGGCATCGGTGGTCTCGGCCGGGCGCAGAGCCTGCGACAGCAGCGCCGACCGTGCCCGGTCCCGAGGCGTCGGCTCCCCAAGGGCCGTGATCGCTTCGCGACCGAGGGCGAGGCAGCCGGAGCCGAGAAGGCGATGCAGGATGGCCTGGGGATGGCCATGGGCGATCTCGCGATCCGCCCCCTCCCCCGTCTCGATGGCGTCCCAACCGGCCTCGTCGAGATCGGTATCGAGGCCCGGCAGCACCACCGCCCCCCTCGGCAGGGTGGCGACGGCCGCGATCAGCTTTGCGGTCGCGGGCACCGACCCGGTGGAACCGGCGATGATGACCGGGTCGCCGGGCTTGTCACGCATCAGCCGCGTCGCCTCCGCGAGGATGAGCGTGCGCGAGCGCGCCACCGGATCGCTCAAGGCGCGGTCGTGGAGGATCTTGGGCCAGTTCTCGGCGGCGATGCGCACGAAATCGAGGGTGAGGCCGAAATAATGCGAGTACTCGGCCTCCACCGCGCTGGCGATCTCGGTCCAGGCCACGCCCTCCACGGTGAGGGCGTCCATCAGCTTCTCGAGATCGGAGGCGAGATAGACGGCGTCCGCCGGCGAGGAGGGAACGAGGAAGGGCACGTCGTCGCCCATGGGGAGGAGCTTGCGGTCGACGGTCTCGGCCCAGGCCTGGACGAGGCGGGCGAGGATCAACCGACGCTCCAGGGGCGGCATCGCCGGGGCGAGCTGGTCGGAGCCGTTCTCGATGAGCGGATTGGCGGCGACGTCGAGCTCGGCCTCGTCCGCCTCGCCCAGCGGGATCAGGCGCGGCAGGAGCGCGCTGCCGAGCCGCTCGGCCAGGATCGCGGACAGGGCCCGCGTCGCGCGCCGCGTCGGGAGATAGAGGGTGACGCTGGCCAGGGCGAAGGGATCACCGGCGACGTCCCCGACGAGGCGGCCGGTGATCAGCGCGTCGGCGAGGGTCGGCAGGAACGAGGCGCCGGGGGGGATCGTGAAGACGCGGGACTCCGTCATGTCGTCGTTCCGATCCTGACGTTCACTGCACCTGCGCGCTCGCCTTCACCCGCGCCTCGGCGGCCTCGATCGCCTCCGGGGTGCCGACATGAAGCCATTGGCCGTCGAGGCGCAGGCCGAACAGGCGTTCCCGCTCGATGGCGCGGTCGAACAGCAGGTTGAGAGAGAACGATCCCTCCGGCGTGCCGGCGAAGAGTTCGGGCTTGAGGATGGCGACACCGGCATAGATGAAGGGCGCCACCTCACGCTCGCCGCGACGCTGGAGGGCGCCACCGGCATTCATCACGAAATCCCCCTTGCCCTCGTAGCCGAGGCTCGTCGCCGTGGGTGCGACGAGGAGCAGAATGTCCATCCGCTCCGGCTCCCAGGTGTCGATGAGCCGGCCGAGATTGGGCTGAGGCCCTTCGAGCCAGAACGAATCCGAGTTGAGGACGACGAAGGGGTCCGTGCCCAGAAGCGGCAGGGCCTTCTTCACGCCGCCTCCGGTCTCGAGGAGGGCGTCGCGCTCGTCGGAGATCCGGATCGCCGGCGCCGTGCTGCGACGGGCCAGATGACCTTCGAGCAGGTCGGCGAGGTAGTGGACGTTGACCACCGCCTCCCCGATCCCGGCTTCCGCCGCCCTGTCGAGGGCATGGTCGAGCAGGGCGCGGCCAGCCACTTCCACAAGGGGTTTGGGCACGGTCGCCGTGATCGGCCGCATGCGTTTGCCGAGGCCCGCCGCGAGGACGAAGGCGCGTTGGATGGCGGATACGGGGCTGTCGGACATTCCGTCGGCGTCTCGGGGGCGAGGGCTATGGCATCGGGTGCGGCGGCATCGTGGGGAACTCGCTCCTCGGGTCAAGCCCGAAAGCGCGGCCCCGCAGGGCAATCGCTCGACGCGCTTGCCCTGGCTTTCTCGCTGGCCTCGGTCGCCGGCGCCCGCCTTCCGCGGGCTCAGGCCTCGCCCTCCTCCGCCGGCTCCTTGGCCACGAGATGGGGCAGATGCTCTTCGTGCCACAGGCGAATGCGGGTGAGCGCCGGATGGGCGAGGTTGCGGGCGAGATAGCCCTCGATCCGGGGCAGATGCGCGAGATAGGCCGGCTTGCCGTCCCGCTTGTCGAGCCGGGCGAAGATACCGAGGATCTTGGTGGCGCGCTGGGCGGCCATCACCGCATAGGCCCGCGCGAAGCCCTGCATGTCGAAATCCGGCTCGCGACTGCGCCGTTCACGCACGTAGAGGCCGAGCAGGCGCAGTTCGAATTCGGCCGTGGCGTCGACCCGGGCATCCTGCAGCAGGGAGGCGAGATCGTAGGCGGGGTGGCCGAGCACCGCGTCCTGGAAATCGATGACGCCGATGCGTTCCAGCCCTTCGCGGTCGGGCATCCAGATCAGGTTCGGCGAATGATAATCGCGCAGGGTCCAGGTCGGACGTTCCGGCTCGACACCGCGCAGCACCTCAGCCCAGAGCGCCACGAATTCGGAGCGGGCGGGTGCGGGCAGGGAGGTCCCGAGCACCGACGGGCAGTACCAGTCCGGCAGGAGCTCGGTCTCGAACAGCAGCGCTTCGAGATCGTAGGGCGGCAGGACGTGGTCGACCCCATCGGCGACGGGGAGAACCCCGGGGAGTTCGGTGGCATGGAGCTTGGCCAGGAGGCGCACCGCCTCGGCATAGCGCTCGGGGCGCGGGCCATTGGCATCCACCACCGGTTCCGAGCCGAGATCCTCGATGATGAGCAGGCCCTCGTCGAGATCCTCGCCGTAGATGCGGGGTGCCGAGAAGCCGAGGGCGCGAAGACCACGGTCGACGCCGACGAAGGCGTGGACGCTCTCGGCCAGCTTGACGATGGCGCTGTAGGGCTTGCCGTTGCGCACCGGCGGCCCGTCCGGCCGCGCCGGAGAGATCATCAACACGGCCCTGGTCCCGTCCGGTTTCACCAGACGCTCGTAGGCGCGCGAGGACGCATCGCCCTGCATGAGGATGCGCTCCGCCTCGTCCCAACCGCTGCGGTCGAGGAGCGCGCGGAGGGCGCGGGCGCGCTGCATGCGGGCGCGCATGCCGCCCTGGCCGTCGATGCGGGCAAAGCGCGAGCCCTCACCGAATTCCGGCCGCAACGACAGGTCCACGGACAGGATCGGCCCGTCGCGCGAGCCGAGGCGCTCGGGCCATTCCACCAGCGTGATCGCGGTCTCGGTCATCTCGTCGAAGCCGAGTTCCACCAGCTCGTCCGGCCCGCGCAGGCGGTACAGGTCGGCATGGACGATCTGCCGGCCGTTCTTGCCTTCGTAGGGCTGGATCAGGGTGAAGGTCGGGCTCGGGACTTCGAGCTCAGGTTCGCCCGTGAGTTCGCGGATCAGCGCCCGCGCAAGGGTGGTCTTACCGCCGCCGAGTCCGCCGGACAGGGCGACGATGTCGCCCGGCAGCAGGAACTCCGCGAGAAAGCGGCCGAGATCCTCCGTGGCGCCCTCGTCGGGAAGGACGAAGGCCCAGGCGGCTTTGGTCTCGCGCCGGGGCTCGCCCGAACCGTCCTCACTCACCGCCACATCCTCCGTCCGCGCCATTTGCACTGCGGCCTCGAAGCCCGGCCACGGAGTGGCCGAGACGTGAGGCGCGCCGCCGATCTAACGCAAGCACCCTTAATCAAAATCGCCAACCACTCTAAGGGGTGCCGCATGTGCGGGCCAGCGGCGCAACCGGGCCAACATCGTTTTCACCGGGGATGGATCGGGGGCGATGAGGTCGCGGGGCGAAGTCGGAGTGATGCCAACGGTGGAATGGGTCTGACGTCCGGGGAAAGCTCCGCGGCGGACATTTCGTCGCCGTGGCCTCGATGCCCGTCGGTCGAAGGCGTCATTCCGCCGCCGCGCGTTTCGGCTCCGCGACGTTCACGGGAAACGTGCAGGTCACGCGGGTGCCGCTCCCCGGCTTCGATGCGAGTTCCACCCGGCCGCCATGGAGCTCCACGAACGAGCGCACGATGGAGAGGCCGAGGCCGACGCCGCGATGGCGGGTTCCGAGGGTACGGCTCTCGAAACGGTCGAACACCCGCGCGGCGACGTCCTCCGGCATGCCGCGGCCCTCGTCGCGCACGGTCAGAGTGAGCTCCGTCTCCGTCCGGTGGGCCGTGACGCGAACCACCTGACCGGGTGACGAGAAGCCCACGGCGTTGGAGAGGAGGTTGAACAGGATCTGCCGCACGCGCTTTCCGTCGGCGACGAAACTGCCGATGTCGGCGGGCATGTCGAGATCGAGGCTGATGGCGGATTCGGCCAGACGGTCCTCCAGGCCGCGGGCGGCCGCCTCCACCGTCGCCCGGACGTCGATGACCTCGCGGGCGAGTTCGAGGGAACCGGCATCGATCGAGGCGAGATCGAGAATGTCGTTGATCATCACGAGGAGCGCCCCCGAGGAGCGCATGATGTGATCGGAATATTCGCGCTGGCGCTCGTTGAGCGCACCCACGGTCTCGTCGCCGAGAAGCTGGGTGAAGCCGATGATGTTGGTCAGCGGCGAGCGCAGTTCGTAGGAGACGTGGTGGACGAAGGTGTCGCGCAGCTGCGAGGCCCGTTCCAGGGCGTCGTTCTTGTCGGTCAGCGCCCGCTCCACGTTCACGCTGGCGGTGACGTCGATGAGGGTGAGCAGCGTCGCCCCCTCCGGCAGGGGCTGAGCGGCGCAATCGAGCACCGTGCCGTCCACGATCTCCAGACGACATGTGAGGCCCGCCCGGCTCTCGAGGCCGGTGATGGCACCACGGATGTCGAGCCAGGGCTCCTCGTCCGGCGACAACTTGCGGCAGACATCGATCACCGCATCGACGCGCGGACGCTCGCCGAGGGTCTCCTGCTCCAGGCGCCACAATGTCGAGAAGGCACGATTGGCGAAAGTCAGGCGGCCATCGGCGCCGAACACCGCCACCGGTTCCTTGAGCGTGTCCAGGGTCTCGGCCTGCACCCGCATCAGGGCGTTGTAGCGGGATTCGAGCTTCACGTTCTCGGAGACGTCGTCGAACAGGTAGGTCAGGCCGCCCTGGGGATTGGGATCGGCGACCACACGCAGGGAGCGTCCATCGGGCGGATGCCACCAGGTCTCGCTGGCCTCCACGGCGCGGTAGGCGGCGAGCACGTCGGATTTCCACGCCTTGAAATCGGCCTGTTCGGGAAGCTTCCGGGCGGCGCGCAGATGATCGAGGATCTCGCCGTCCAGGGGGCCGGAATCGAGGAAGGCCTGATCGAGGCTCCAGAGCTGGCGATAGGCGGCATTGTGGAAGATCAGCCGCTGGCGCGCGTCGAACATCGCCACGGCGGTGGGAAGCTGGTCGAGGGTGCGGACGTTGGCATCCATCTGGCGCTGCAGGTCGGCGCGGACGCTCTCGAGTTCCGAGACGTCCACGGCGATGCCTACGCGGCCCGAATCGATGACGGCCTCGGTGACGTCGAGGATGCGCCGACCGCCGGCCACCACCGCCGACAGGCGCTTTGCCGCCCTGCCCCCGGATGCCGTCCGGTCGCCATCGCTGCGGGCGATGAGGTCCCGCGCCTGACGGTCCAGGAGTTCGATCCCGCCTGCGATGGCCGTCTCGCGGCTTCCGGCTTCGACGGCGGCGACATAGGCCGTGTTGACCCAGGCCAGGCTGCCATCGCGGTTCCGGCGCCAGACCGGCTGGGGAATCGCGTCGAGGAGGCTCGCGAGGGCGGACAAGCCGCGCTTGGTCTCGTCGAGGGTCTCGCGCAATTCGGCGAGTTCGCGATGTTCCTCGGTGGTCTCGCGCAGGCGCAGCAGCGCCCGGCCGGCCAGGGGCTGCCCGTGCGCGTCGATGATCCGCCCCGATTGCGCCCGCACCGTCATCCGGAACCCGGCGCCGCGTTCGCGCAACGCATCGAGGGAGGCTTCGATCGCGCCCGCATCCGCCGGCACAAGCCAGGTTCCGAAAGCGAGGATGAGCCCGGCCGGGCCGGGTTTCACGCGGTTGCCGTCGAAGGCGAGGGTGAGGTCGCCTTCGATGATGGCCTCGCCGCGCCCCGACCATGTGACGATGACCTGCCGTTCGGAGCTGAGCAGCATCTCGGCCCGGTCCTCGGAGCCGCGCAGGGTATCCAGGTCGGCGATGAGGGCGCGCTCGCGCCGCGTCCACCGCCCGCGCTCGCGCAAATGCAGCAGGGACAGGATCGTCGCGAAAACCGTGAGACCGATGAGGATCGCGAGGCCGGTGGCGTTGTGCATGTGCAGTGGCAGCCCGAAGCCCCACGATGATTGCTCGCCGGCATAGCCGGAGCCGAGCGTCGACGCACTCGGCACCGGCGCGGGCGCTCCATCGGCGGAGGCCGCCGCGGCCTGTCTCATCATCGCGATGCCCGTCGCGAAACCGACCGCGACAGAGACGACGGCAGCGGCGACACGCCCGTACAGGCGTGCCGTTTCATCGACCCTCATGACACGTACCGCCCCTACGAATCGTCGCTGAGGCGCAACTGCGCCCTACCCGCGACACGCCTCGAAAGGCGGCTGCGAGGTTACCTCCACATGAGGAATCACCCCACACTAGCGCGAGCCGGAATCCTGCCGGAAGAGGGTTAAGCTTAAGTTCACCATGTTGCCGACCGGTTGCCCGGACATCGGCGCAGAAAGGACACACTCGCGGCACCGCCTCGGCGCGGCGAGTGTGACGAAAAAGGCCCGGCGAGACGCCGGGCCTTTCTCATTCCGTATTCGCGGGCCGGCGAAAGTCGCCTCCCGCCCGTCCGATCAGTAGCGGTAATGGTCCGGCTTGAAGGGGCCGTTCTCGGAGACGCCGATATAGGCGGCCTGATCGGGACGGAGCTTCGAGAGCTTCACGCCGATCTTCTCGAGATGGAGCATCGCCACCTTCTCATCGAGGGCCTTGGGCAGGGTGTAGACCTGACGCTCGTACTTGCCCGGGTTGGTCCAGAGCTCGATCTGGGCGAGCGTCTGGTTGGTGAACGAGGCCGACATCACGAAGGACGGATGGCCCGTGGCGTTGCCGAGGTTCACCAGGCGTCCCTCCGAGAGGAGGATGATGCGGTGGCCGTCGGGGAAGGTGATCTCGTCCACCTGCGGCTTGATGTTCGACCACTGCATGTTCTTCAGGCCGGCGACCTGAATCTCGTTGTCGAAATGGCCGATGTTGCAGACGATGGCCCGGTCCTTCATCGCCCGCATGTGGTCGAGGGTGATGATGTCCTTGTTGCCCGTGGCGGTGACGAAGATGTCGGCGCGGGGCGCTGCATCTTCCATCGTCACGACCTCGTAGCCTTCCATGGCGGCCTGGAGGGCGCAGATCGGATCGACCTCGGAGACCAGCACGCGGCAGCCGGCGTGGCGCAGCGACGAGGCCGAGCCCTTGCCGACATCGCCGAAGCCCGCGACCATGGCGACCTTGCCGGCCATCATCACGTCGGTGCCGCGGCGGATGCCGTCCACCAGCGATTCACGGCAGCCGTAGAGGTTGTCGAACTTCGACTTGGTGACGGCGTCGTTCACGTTGATCGCCGGGAAGAGCAGCTTGCCCTCCTTGGCGAGATTATAGAGGCGGTGCACGCCCGTGGTGGTCTCCTCCGAGACGCCCTTGATCGAATCGGCGAGGCCGGCGAACCAGCCCTTCGGCTTCTCGGCGAGCTTCTTCTTCAGGAGGGCAAAGAAGATCTCCTCTTCTTCCGACTCGGGCTTGTCGAGGAAGGCGGTGTCGCCGTTCTCGGCGCGGAGACCCAGATGGACGAACATGGTGGCGTCGCCGCCATCGTCGAGGATCATGTTCGGCATCGAGCCGTCATGCCAGTCGAACAGCTTGGAGGTGTAGTCCCAGTACTCGGTGAGCGTCTCGCCCTTGATGGCGAAGACCGGGATGCCGGCGGCCGCGATGGCGGCGGCGGCGTGGTCCTGCGTCGAGTAGATGTTGCACGAGACCCAGCGGATGTCGGCGCCGAGCGCCTTCAGGGTCTCGATCAGCACGGCCGTCTGGATCGTCATGTGCAGCGAGCCGGCGATCTTCGCGCCCTTCAGGGGCTGCGACGGACCGTATTCCTCGCGGGTGGCCATCAGGCCCGGCATCTCGGTCTCGGCGATCGAAATTTCCTTGCGGCCGTAATCGGCCAGACCGATGTCCTTGACGATGTAATCCTGGGCCATGGGGTCGCTTCTCCGTCTCTCGCTTCGTTGTGGCGAGGCCTATAGCAGGCGAACCGGCGCGAAGCAATCAAGACATAAAGATGTCTTTATACGTGTTCCAGGCTGCACCGGTTTGGGATTGGGTTCGCGGGACAGGAAGGAAAGAGCGGATGGGACGCTTCACCGACGAGATGCGCGCACGCCTGCCGGCCGGCTTCACGCTGCCGCCGGAGATCGCCTCCCTGTTCGACTGGATCGAGGAGCGGGGCCTTCTGCACCAGAGCCAGCGTGTGCCCGGAGACATGTTCGGGACGCTTCAGCCGCTGGAACCGCCCTACCGGGGCGCGGTCGTTCTGTTCCGGGTCGAGCGGGAGGACGAGGCCCGCTCCTACGCCGAGGGCTGGTTCGGAAACCCGGACACTGCCGCGCGCCTGATCCCCTTCGCCCGGACGGGTGCGGACGGTTCCTACGCGGCCTTCTGGCTCGATGACGAAGGATGTCAGCGCATCGTCCATCTCGGATCCGAAGGCGACGGCCTCTGCGTGCTCGGGCAGACGCCCCTCGATTTCCTCCGGCTTCTGGCCATCGGGCACAACGAGTTGGGGACCGGGCTCGCGCATCCCGACGCGGAGCCGGAGGACGAACCGGATTACGAGATGGAGGTGGACAACCCGCCCTTCCGGGATTGGCTGACGACGACCTACGGCGTGACGATACCCAGAACGGTCTCGGAGATCGTACCGGCGGCGCCGGACAGTTTCGCCAAGGCGAGCGACGACCCGTTCTGGCAATGGGTTCGCCGGCTGCAGGAAGCCAGGGACGGGGCCGTTCCACCCGGTCCCTGACCCGCCCCCAAAGTCATTTCCGATGACCTGCCCGGCATCCGGCCGCCCGACGAGATCGTCCTCGGCGCGCTCAAGCGGTCGATGAGCCTCAGCCCTCGTCGCGCAACTGCCGCCGGATGATCTTGCCCGAAGTCGTCATCGGCAGGGACTCGCGGAACGTGATCTCGCGCGGATATTCGTGCGCGGAGAGGCGCGAGCGGACGAAGGCCCTGATCTCGTCGGCCAGGGCGTCGCTCGCGGCGATCCCTTCCCGCAGGACCACGAAGGCCTTGACGATCTCGGTGCGGAGCGGGTCCGGCTTGCCCACCGCCGCCGCGGAGGCGACCGCCGGATGGCGCAGGAGGCAATCCTCGATCTCCACCGGCCCGATGCGGTAGGCCGCCGAGGTGATGAGGTCGTCCTCGCGGCCGATGAAATGGACGTAGCCGTCCGCATCCCGCCGGGCGGTGTCCCCGGTGAGCATCCACTCGCCGCGAAACTTGGCGGCGGTGGCCTCGGGCTGGTTCCAGTAGCCGAGGAACATCACCGGGTCGGGCCGGGACACGCAGATCTCACCAGGTTCGTCGATGGCCGTCTCGCTGCCGTCGGCGCGCTGGATCATCACCCGGTGGCCGGGCACCGGCCGGCCGGTGGAGCCGGCGCGCGCGATCCCCGCCGCCTTGCAGGAGGCGAGGACGAGATTGCACTCGGTCTGGCCATAGGCCTCCCCGATGGTGAGGCCGAGTTCGCCGCGGACCCATTCGAAGGTTTCGGGCCCCAGGGCCTCGCCGGCCGAGGCGATGTTGCGCAGGCGTGAGAGGTCGAACCGCCCGCGCGGGTCGGGCACGCCGCGCAGCATCCGGAGGGCGGTGGGTGGCAGGAAGGTCGTGGTGATGCCGAGTTCGGCGATGAGCGCCAGGGCCGTCTCCGGCGCGAACCGCGCGGTGGCCCGCGCGACCACCGGCACGCCGTGATGCAGGCTCGGCAAGACCGCGTTGAGGAGCCCGCCCGCCCAGGCCCAGTCGGACGGCGTCCACATCAGGTCGCCGGATTTGGGGGGGAAGTCGTGCATCATGGCAAAGCCCGGCAGATGGCCGAGGAGCACGCGATGGGCGTGGAGCGCCCCCTTGGCGAGGCCGGTGGTGCCTGACGTGTAGATCATCAGGGCCGGATCGTCCGCCCGGCTGTCGATGGCCGTGAAGCCGGCCTGGGCCGAGCCGATCAGGTCGGCATAGGCGTGCACGCCCTCGGCGGCACCGTCGAGGCAGACGAGATGGGCGAGGGCCGGCAGGGCGTGGCGAATGCCCTCGATCTTCGCCAGTCCCGCCGCATCGGTGATGAGCGCGACGGCGCCGGAATCCGACAGGCGGTATTCCAGCGCCTCCGGGCCGAACAGGCCCGCCAGCGGCAGGGCGATGGCGCCGAGCTTGTAGGCGGCGGCATGGGCAACCACGACGGCGGCCGATTGGGGCAGAAGCACCCCGACGCGGTCGCCCGGGCGCAGGCCGAGCCCGACGAGGGCGTGAGCGAGGCGGTTCGACGCCTCGCTCAGGTCTCCGAAGGACGTCGTCGTCACCGCCCCCGAGGACGAGACGTCGTGGATCGCGGCGCGATCCGGCTCGATCCCGGCCCAGCGGTCGCAGACATCGACGCCGATGTTGAACCGCTCGGGGATGTCCCAGGCGAAGCCCGACACCAGGGCATCGTAATCGGAGGCCGGTTTCAGCACGACGGAGACCTCACTCCCCGGCGGTTCGGAAGCCGCCGGCGAAGACGAAATCCGTGATCGGACGACGTCCGGTCGGACTCTCCTTCGCGGTCTGCTCCTCCGTGAGATCGGCGGCCTTGGTCATGCGGCCGACGCCATAGGCGGCCTCGACCCGGTAGGTCTCCGGTACGTTGAGGGCCGTGATCGTGCGCTCCCGGTCGAAGCCGGTCATCCCGTGCGCGTGCCAGCCCTGGCGAATGGCCTGGAGCTGGAAATTCGCCGAGGCCGCGCCGGCATCGAGGGAATGGCTCCAGGACGGCTTCAGCTCGTCGCCGACCTTCATCTGCGTGTTCGAGACCAGGATGACGATGGCGCCGGTGTCCTTCACCCATTTCTGGTTGCCGGGCACGATCAGGTCGAAGAACACCTGCCAGTCGGGCGTGTCGCGCAGGGCGTAGAGGAAGCGCCAGGGCTGCGAATTATACGCCGACGGCGCCCATCGCGCCGCCTCGAACATGCGCAGCAACTCGGCTTCCGGCACGGCCTCGCCTGTAAAGGCGCGCGGCGAGCGGCGTTCGATGAAGAGCGGATCGATCTCGTGGTCGGGCTGACGAGGCGGCAAGGCAATCTCCAGGGGTGACGAATCCGCATGGCACATTCGGGCCGGCGAAGCGTTCAACGGGAGATGCACGAGGTTGGGTGCAAAGCGCAAATCTTCCCTGCGCAACCGACCCGAAGGCGGACTGAATTCTATTTACGGTTGTAGGAAATCGGTTCATTTTGATCGATCGTTTTCAGAAAAATTCAGCGTCATTATGTATATTCGTCCACGCTGGGGTCATGCTTGACCCGGCGATGGGACGAAACAGCGATTTCGCTGTTTAGGATCGTGCGGTCCAAGGCTTGGGCCAGGGTGATTTCGGGGCGAATGGCGGTGAGCCGTGGACGCATCGCGTGACTGAACAATCGATTTGCCGCTTGAATATTGACGTGAAACCAGCGCTCGATGCCTCGAGCGTCTGCGAAGACGTGCGCATGCTCGACGCCATCGACCGGCAGTTGCACACGCAGAGCTTGAAGCTCGCCTTCGACTCCGATCTCGAAGCGCGTTTCGAGGATGACACGCGCGCAAAGCGCATCCGCGACATTCGTCGTACGATCATCCTCGGCATGGTGGTCTTCCACATCTACAACATCGCCGGTTTCGTGACGACGCCGGACCTGGCCCTCCTCAATGTCGGGTTGCGCGTCTTTGCGATGACTCCGCTCGCTCTGCTCATCATCTGGGCGGTGGGGCGGGTCAGCGGGCCGGTTCGGGAGGCCATCGGCGGAATCGGCATGCTCGCCGCCAGCGGCATCCCCATCCTGATCTTCTGGATGGGAACGGGTCCCCTGGTCTCGTTGACCACGGCAACGATCTGGCTCAGCGTCCTCTTCGCCAACATCACCCTGCCCCTGCGGTTCTTCTGGGCCTGCTTCCTGTCGGGCATCACGGCCGTGGCCGTGGTGGCGGGGCTGTGCCTCAAGCCGGAAATCGTTCCGTCCGTGGGGGGCGTCCTCGGTCTCGACATGATGACCGGCATCCTCTTCAGCCTCGTCGCCACCTACAGGATCGAAGCCGCGAACCGCCGGGACTATCTCGTCAACCTGCGCGAGACCCTGCGCGCCAAGCGGCTGGCCGAGGACAACACCACCCTCGCCCACCTCTCCACCACCGATTCCCTCACCGGCATCGCCAATCGCCGGGCTTTCGCCCGCGAGCTCTCGGAGTTCTGGGAGGCCAGCCTGGCCGGCCGGCATTTCGCCGTGATGTTGATCGACGTCGACCACTTCAAGCTCTTCAACGATCATTACGGCCACGGCGCCGGCGACACCTGCCTGCGTGAGGTCGCCACACTCCTGGCGAAGACGGCCGCGGGCTCGGGGGCGTTCGTGTGCCGTTATGGCGGAGAGGAATTCGCCGTCCTCATGCACACCAGAGACCCCGACGAAGCCTTTGGATTCGCGGAACGGTTCCGACGCAGCGTCGCCGAGAAGGGCCTCCTGCACGGAAACAGGAGCGACGATCTCGGCTTCGTCAGCGTCAGTATCGGGGTGGCGACGAGCTGCGGCGTCGCGGTCACGGCCGGGGGACTGGTCGAGGCGGCCGACATGGCTCTCTACGAGGCGAAGGGCACGGGCCGGAACCGGACCTGTCGCAACGGCAAGGCCGGCAACGGTGATGGAAGCCCCATACGACGCGTGGGCGCCGCCCATTGGAGCGTCAACCAGAAACCACCCATCGCCAAGGCGGGATGAACCCCACGCCCCGCGTCATGGTCTCGACCATGGAGGTCACGCGATGAAGGCAGTATCGGCGCCGCTCTTCGCGATCCGCAACGAACCCGGACCGCGCAAGACGGAAATCTCGGTTCGGATGGTGCTTGGAACACCGGACGCGACCGTCCCTGTACCCGGTGTCTGATCCACTCGTCCGGTCCGGACCTCAGCCCGCGCCGGACTCTCCCGATGGAAGGACGAGGCCGGCGCGGGCTGGGGGTGGACTAATCGACGACCTTCGCCGTGGGACGGTCGTTGCCCTGGGCGGTCTCGTCGTGCCAGTCGCCCTTGCCGTCCTGGTAGCGGATGCCTTCCGTGGAGCCCGGCACCTGTTGCTCGGCGGCTGCGGCCTGGGCAGCCTGCAGGGCCTCGTCGTGGCTGGGGAAGGTCTCGGAGAAGACGTCGCCCACCTTGTAGGCGAAGCCGCCATCGTGTTCGACGATGCGATAGGTGATCTCGGACATGCGGGTTCCTCCTCACGGCGCCTGCGTTCTTGCGCCACGTGCTCGGCATGGCGAACGGAGCGGGGCTGTCCGAGGTTCCGTCGCAGGCTCAGTGCCGGGTGGGCGGAATAGGGTCCAGGACGGCCACGGCGGCCTCACAACCGGCAATCAGAGACTCCCGGACCTCTCTCTGGTCGAAGCCGATTCCGTCAGGGAACGCCATGATATGGGCGGCATCTCCGCCTTCCCGGAGAATCCTACAGATCCAGCCCTCGGCCACCCGCTCGAAGTGCACCTCGTAACGTGTGCCGTCATGCTCGAATTCGTGAGGGTCCATCTCTGCCTTCCTTCCGGGCCGGCGGATCACGGCCCGTCCGGTGGGCCTCGCCGGATGTGGGAAGCCGGGCTATGGCGTCAACGACCGAATGGAATGCGAAAGATCCGGCGATGCGCCTTCTCCTGCCTGCTGCGTCCCTCTGCGCGGTTCTCGCCTGTCCGGCGGCCTTTGCCCAATCGGGCGGAAGCCTGTTCGGCAGCCCCGAGCGCGTGCCGGCCAATCCGTTCGCGTCGAACTACCCCTCGGCTGCCCCACCGCGCGCCCAACCCGCCTACGAACGCTCACCAAGCGGGGAGGTCCGGCGGCGCGCCGTGAGACCTGAGCGGGCCGATTCGTTTCTCCCACCCCGCGACATCCCTCGATGACGCGCCCATGGGGCGTCAGCTCTGGCTCAGCTCACCTGCGATGGCGGTGACGATACGGGGATCGTTGGGTTCGACCGACGAGGGATAGGCGCCGACCAGGCTTCCGTTTCTGCCGACGAGGTATTTGTGGAAGTTCCAATTCGGCGTGGAGCCGGGCTTCTCGGCGGCGGCCCAGCGATAGAACGGATGGGCCTGCGGCCCGCGCACATGGGTCTTGGCAGCGACCGGGAAGGTGACGCCGTGATTCTTGCGGGCCGCCTCGGCGATGGCGACGCCGTCGAGGGGCTCCTGATTGCCGAAATCCGGCGACGGCACGGCGATCACCGTCAGGCCGCGCCCGCCGAAGCGCGTCCACAGAGCCTGAAGCCCGGAGAACTGCCCGGCAAAGCCGCAGGCGGTGGCAGTGTTGACGATGAGGATCGGCTTGTCGGCGAAATCCTTGAGGGCGATCAGCCCGCCCTCCGGTTTCTCGAAGGTGAAGGCCCCCGCATTGCCGTCGCTGGTCGCGGCGCGCGCGCCGGTGGCGATGACGGTGCCGAGAAGAAACAGGGCCTGTCGGCGAAGTAGGGTCATCGAGGGTCGCTCCCTTGCAGAGCCGAGGATGGGAATCGGCTCATCCCTGGCTCAGCTGAAACTAGTCCGCTCTTCCGGCCTGTCCACCATCGGGCGCTACGTCGGTGGAACCTTTCGCAAGGGCTCAGCTTGAGCGAGGACCGAGTTCGACCCCCGAACCCAGAGCGGAAAGACACGCCCTATGCGCATCCTGTTGCTTGCAGCGACCCTCGCAACGCCCCTCGTCTTCGCGGGAGCGACGATCGCCGCTGCTCAGACGACGGAACCGCAGAATGCGGGCACGGCACCGGTGCCGGCGGCCCCCGCGACCCTCAGCAACGATCTGCGTCCGACCTTCGTCGCCCAGACGCCGACGGACCGGGTCACGTCCAAGCTGATCGGCCTGACGATCCAGAACGGCGCCAACGAGACGATCGGCGAGATCGCCGACATCGTTCTCGACGAGGGCAGCACCATCAAGGCCTGGGTGGTCGGCGTCGGCGGCTTCCTCGGCATCGGCACGAAATACGTTGCCGTCGACCCCAGCGCCCTGAAGCTCACCCGCGTCGACGACAAGACGCTGAAGGCGACGATCGACACCAACAAGGACCAGCTCCGCGCCGCACCGGAATATGTCTATCTCGGCCAGGCCAAGCCCAATTCCGGCGACACGAAGCCGGCGGACACGAAGGCGTCCGAGACCAAGCCGGCGGAGAGCAAGACGTCTCCCTGAGATCGATTTCGCCGCGCATCCCGGTTGCGGTCATCAAACGAGAGAGGCGGCCGAGACATCGTTGCCTCGGCCGCCTCTCTCGTTCAAATCCCAGGTTCGGCCAGCCCGCCTCAGTTGCGCGTGCAGAGAGCCTCGCGCACGGTGCTGGCGACAGCATCGTTTCTCACTTCGTTCGTGACGAACACATCGTCGGCCCCCTCGTCGATCACGTCGGGCAGAGGATCGCATGACGGCTCGTTGGCGAAGACGATCCGCAGGTCGGGCCGCAATGCGCGTGCCTCCAGGACCAGCTTGGTGGAACACAACTCGCCTTTGAGGCTGATATCGGTCACCAGCACGTCGACCGGCAGGCCGAGCGCCAGGACAGTCATCGCATCGACACCCGAATCGACGGTCGTCGCCGAGTAACCGGCGCGCCGGATCTGCGAGGCGACCTCGTCGCGCCAATGCTTCTGTCGTCCGGCGATCAGAACCTGAACGCCATAGGCTCCTCCGGTGGAAGCCGTCGATTCCATGATCGAAACTCCTGTTCCTGTCGGGACATGCCTGGATCGGCACGAGCCGCCACCGGCACTGCGATCACTGTGCGACGCAGCATCGTAGGATGCGATGGCCTCGCAAGACAAGGAGCCTGTGCCAGTAGGCGACCTGTATCAAGGGAATTCCTCTCAGGCTCGACTGTTCCCTGGACCGGCGGCGCGTCCTCCGCTCCGGCGGTTGACGGGGCGGCAGCGCACAGGGCAACACGGCGCCGCCGTGGGACGCCACCGTTCGCGGCGGACAGCCGGAGCCCGACCGACCGATGTCATCAGCCAAAGCCACCCCCGTCTCGCCCCTCGCCCCGACGAGCGTGCCCGAGCTTCCCCCCATCGGCGGTGTCGGCATCGCCACCGCGCAGGCCGGCATTCGCTATTCCGGGCGCACCGACGTGCTCTACCTCGCGATGCAGCCGGGAACGCAGGCGGCGGGAGTGTTCACCCGCTCCAAATGCCCCTCGGCCCCCGTGGATTGGTGTCGCGAGGCGCTGGCGCGCGAAGGCGCCCGCGCGCTGATCGTCAATTCCGGCAACGCCAACGCCTTCACCGGCTCGCGTGGCCGGGACGCCGTGGCGCTGACCGCCAAGATCGGCGCCGAGGCGGCCGGATGCCGGCCCGACGAGATCTTCATCGCCTCCACCGGCGTCATCGGCGAACCGCTCGACGCGACGAAATTCGAGGGCGTACTGGCGGATTGCGCCTCGCGGACCGAGACCGGCCCCGAAGCCTGGGCGGCGGCGGCGCAGGCGATCATGACCACCGACACCTTCCCCAAGCTCGGCACGCGCACGGCGACGATCGACGGGACGACGGTGACGATCAACGGCATCGCCAAGGGCGCGGGCATGATCGCCCCCGACATGGCGACGATGCTGAGCTTCGTCTTCACCGACGCGGCCCTGCCGCAGGTGGTGCTCCAGACCCTTCTGAGCGCCGGCACGCAGACGAGTTTCAACTGCGTGACGGTGGATGGCGACACCTCCACCTCCGACACGCTGATGCTGTTCGCCACGGGAGCGGCCGGCAACGCACCCGTGACCGATCCGGGCGACGCCCGCCTCTCGGGCTTCCGCGCGGCGCTGGACGACCTCTTGATCGAACTGGCGCAGCTCGTGGCCAAGGATGGCGAGGGCGCGCGCAAGTTCGTCACCGTCAACGTGAAGGGCGCGACGAGCAACGCCTCGGCGCATCGTATCGCCATGTCCATCGCCAATTCGCCCCTGGTGAAGACGGCCATCGCCGGCGAGGACGCCAATTGGGGCCGCGTCGTGATGGCGGTGGGCAAGGCCGGAGAGCCCGCCGACCGCGATCGTCTCGCGATCTGGTTCGGCGACGTCCGCGTCGCCCGCGAGGGCGCCCGCGACCCGGATTACAGCGAGGCGGCGGCGAGCGCCGTCATGCGCGAATCGGACGTCTCGGTGACGGTGGACCTCGGTCTCGGCGACGGCACGGCGCGGGTTTGGACCTGCGACCTGACCAAGGGCTACATCGAGATCAACGGGGATTACCGCTCGTGAGGCGCCTCCTCCACCGGGCGGCGGTGGCGAGCCTCGCGCTCGCCCTCGCGATCCCCGCCCTGGCGGACGACGATAAGGCCAAGCACGAGAGCCGCATCGTGGTGACGGGCCGCGCCCGCGCCGAGACGCCGCCGGACTTCGCCTCGGTGGAGATCGGGATCGAAGCCAGGGGCGCGACGCCGGCCGCCGCCCTCGACGGAGCGAGCACCGTCGTTCGCGCGCTCATCACGCTGTCGGCCGGGTTCGGCGTCGGCGAGAGCGATATCGGCACGACGGCGGTCGTTCTCACCCAGGCGACGCGGGAGGTACGCCAGCCCGACGGCGGCACCACCGAGAAGCCCGACGGCTACCGCGCCGCCAACAGCGTGCGGGTGCGCCTGGCCGACATGGGCAAGCTCGGCGAGCTGATGCGCAAGGCTTTGGACGCGGGCGCCAACCGGATCGAGGGCGTGGCGTTCGGCCTGAAGGACCCCAATGCGGCGGAGGCGACCGTACAGGTGGCGGCCATGAAGGATGCGATGGCGCAGGCCGGACGCCTCGCCGAGGCCGCCGGCGTCAAGCTCGGACCGCCCCTGTCGATCCAGACGACGCCCCAGGGCGGCGGGATGCCGATGGCGATGGCGGCGCCTCCAATGCGGTCCAAGCGCTCCGGCGTGCCGGTGCCGCTCGCGGCGGGCACGATCGAGACGAGTGCCGAGATCTCGGCCAGCTTCGCGATTCTGCCGTGACGGCGTCTCCGTTCCGCATCCTCCTCGTGGTGGCGGTCGCCCTGGTGGATGCGGATGGCCGCGTCCTCCTGGCCCAGCGCCCGGAGGGCAAGCAGCTCGCCGGTCTCTGGGAGTTCCCCGGCGGCAAGGTCGAACCGGGCGAGCGGCCGGAGGAAACCCTGATCCGCGAATTGCGCGAGGAGATCGGGATCGAGGTGAAGGAACCCTGCCTCGCCCCGCTGACCTTCGCGAGCCACGCCTATCCCGACTTTCACCTGCTGATGCCGCTCTATGTCTGCCGACGCTGGGAGGGCATGGCCCGTTCCATGGAGGGGCAGGCGCTGAAATGGGTCCGCCCGCGCGCGCTCAAGGACCAGCCGATGCCCCCGGCCGATGCGCCGCTGATTCCGTTCCTGGTCGATCTTCTCGGGCCTTGATGGCAGAGCCCGGCCGCCACAGGTTGTCCGTTGGAGGCGGGAGACGAGAAGCATGGCGCGCAAGGCAGCGGTAAAGACGTCCCCCAAGCCGAGCGCGGTGGCGGCGGAGAAGCCGAAGCGCGTCTCGCGCAAGACCACGCCGTCGCCCGAGACCCTGGCGCCGCTGGGGCTCGACCGATTGATCGGCCTCGTCCTCGACGAGACCGCGCGCAATCCCGCCTTCAAGAAGCTCGTCACCGCCGCGATCGCCGGATTGCAGGGCCCCGATGCCGTCGCCGCCCTGATCGACCGGCGGCTCATCGCCCTGGAGCGGGCCCACGGCTATATCGACTGGCAGAAACGGCGCGCCTTCGCCGCCGATCTCGACGCCACGATCTCCACCATCGTCTCGGAACTGGCTCCCCTCGACGTGGACGCCGCCCTCAACCGGTTGATCCGTTTCCTCGGCGGGGCGCAGGGCGTGCTCGAGCGCGTCGATGATTCGAGCGGCCAGGTGGTGGGCGTCTACGAACGGGCGACGCATGCCGCCGCCGATCTGGCGCTTCGGCTTCCGCCGGCGGACGCCGCCCGATTGGCGGTGAAACTGGTGCCGCTTCTGGAGACGGACGGGTTCGGCATCCTCGATGCCCTGCTGCTCACGGTGGTGGATGGGCTGCCCGATACGGCCTTGGCGCCGGTCGACGCGGCCCTCGCATCGGCGACGCCGCCGGAACCGAAGGCATCGGGCAAGCCGGCAGCCCGTTCGACCGCCTTGAGTACGCAGGGCTGGGACCGGAAGATGGAGCGCATGCGCCTGCTGCGGATGCGCCAGGCCCTTGCCGACCGGCGCGGCGACGTCGAGGCTTTCATTGCCCTGGAACAGGCGATCTCCCCCGATCATCCCAATACTGTGGCCGTGGCGGAGCGTCTGCTCTCGGCGAACCGCGCCGCCGAGGCGCTCGACTGGATCGGACGGCCGCAGAGGCGCGGAATCGTCGTCGTCACCCGCGAGCAGATGCTGACGGGAAGCTTCGACCCGGACGCGCCCCAGCGTGAGCGCGCCTCCCTCGAAATCCGCATCCTCGACGCTCTCGGCCGCAAAGAGGAGGCGCAGGCAAAGCGCTGGGCCTGTTTCGAAGCCCGTCTCGACCCCGAGATGCTGCGCGACTATGTCGCCAAGCTGCCCGACTTCGAGGACGAAGAGGCGCTGGAACGCGCCTTCGACCATGCGGCCTCTCACGCCGACCTCTACCGCGCCCTGCATTTCCTCGTGCACTGGCCCAAGCTCGACCGTGCTGCGCGCCTCGTCATCGACAAGGCCGCGACATGGGACGGCAACCGCTATGAGATCCTCGCTCCCGCCGCGGAGGCTCTGGAAGAGGCGAGCCCGAAGGCGGCGAGCCTGCTCTACCGCTGCATGATCGACGACATGCTGAGCAAGGGCCGCTCCAGCGCCTACGGTTACGGCGCCCGCCACCTCCTGACCCTCGACGCCCTGGCGCAGCGGCTCGAACCAGGCGACCTCACGCCTGACCACGCCGCCTATCGGGATGCCCTGCGCAAGGCGCACGGGCGGAAATCGGCCTTCTGGGAGAAGGCCGGTCAATCCCGCCTGTGACGGAGCTCAGCCCACCTCGATGGCGTCGACCCGATCCGGATAGAAGGCGAGATGATCCTTGATCTCCGCCACGGCGGGAAACGGAGTCTCGTAGCTCCAGACCGCGTCGGCCCGAACCGTATCGCCGACCGTCAGCGTGTAATAGCTGGCCTCGCCTTTGTAGGGGCAGTGGCTCCTGCGCGCCGAGGCGGTGAAATGCTCCCAGCGCGCATCGGCGCGGGGCAGGTAATAGACCGGCCCGTAGCTCGCCTCGCGAAGGACGAGGGCGGCACCGGATTCCGCGATCACGGTGCCGGCGAGGATGACGCGGACGCGCTGGTGACTCGTCTCGATGGTGATGGGGTGGTCCGGGCCGGGCTGTTTCATCGTCGTCTCCTCAAGGATCGCTGGTCGTGCCGGGCGTAATCTCGGGAACGCCAAGGGCGTCGGCGAGACGGGACTTGGCGCTGCCGGGCTTCAGCGGTTTCTGCTGGCTCTCGTGCGGCGCCCAGCCGGAGAGCCACAGGATCTCGAACGTCGCCCTCAGACGCCCGTCGGGATCGGCGAACCGCTCGGCATAGATCGCGGCCATCCGCATCAGGGTGTCACGGCGCAGGGGCGTGCGGCGGCGCTCGGTCAGCACGTTGGTGAGGCCCATGGCGCGCAAGTCACGCATCAGGGCGAAGGGATCGGCGTAGCGCACGGTGATCGTGTCGACATCCGTCACCGGCAGGGCGAAGCCGGCGCGCTGGAGCAGGCTGCCCATCTCGCGCACCTCGGCGAAGGGCGCCACGCGCGGGCTGATCCCCCCCTCGATCTCGACCTCGGCCTGCCCGAAGGACTGGCGCAACTCGGTGAGGGTGCGGCCACCCAGGAGACAGCCGACGAACAGCCCGTCGGGCTTCAATACCCGCCGCAGCTGGGCCAGCGCCCCGGGCAGATCGTTGACGTGCTGCAAGGCCAGCAGCGACAGGGCGAGATCGAAACGGGACGCCGCCAGCGGCAGCGCCTCCGGATCGCCGATCACGAGGCCGAGTCCATCGCCGGTCTCGGCCAGTGGCGCCACACGGGTGACGGCGCCGACGCGGCCGGAGCGCAGAAGATGGCGGGCGGGGGCGGAGCTCGGCGTCCCGAGGTCGAGCGCCTCGGGAAAGGGGCGCAGCACCGCGGCGAGACGATCGTCGAGATCCTCGGCGAGTCGCGCCAGCAGGAAGTCGGCATAGCCCGCACGGGTGGCGCGCAGGAGGCGCAGACGAGCGAGGGCCGTGTCGAAGAGGGGCGGTGGATGGGTCATCTCGCTCCTATAGCTGGCGCGAAAACGTGATCCTGCCAGCCGGAACGGGGCAGAGCGGCGGGAGGTTGGCGCATCATAACGGAAACCGGAGACCGGATTCATGATTCGACTTCTGACGGGAATCGCCTTGTCCACCCTCACGGCCTTCGCGCTGAGTGGGGCCGCCGAAGCCAAGGGCTGCATCAAGGGCGCGCTCGTGGGCGGCATCGCCGGCCATATGGCCGGACACGGCAAGATGGGGGCGGCGGCCGGATGCGCCATCGGCCACCACAGGGCCAACAAGAAGGACAAGCAGCAGAACCAGGGCCAGCAGCCCGCCGCACAGTAGGGCGCCGCTTTCCGGACGTCGCTTCGCCGGGACAATCTTGCGTAAGGTCTTCGCGAAGCGACGAGCCGGGCCTAAGCAAGGGGCATGGTGTCCGCTGCCCAATTTCTCCGGCGGGGTGTCCGCTCGATCTCGGCGGGCGCCCTCGGCCTGGTCTATCCGCCGACCTGCGCCGGTTGCGGTGCCGCCACCGCGGATCCGCATGCTCTGTGCCCCCGCTGCTGGTCGAGCCTGCGCCTCATCGAACAGCCCTATTGCCCGCACCTGGGCACGCCGTTTCCCGTCGATCTGGGGCTCGGCCTTCTCTTGTCCCCGCGCGCCATCGCCGATCCCCCCGTCTTCGGGCGGGCCAGGGCCGTCGCGCTCTACGACGATGTGGCGCGTGATCTCGTCCACCGCCTGAAATACGAGGACCGGCTCGATCTCGCCGCCCCCATGGCGCGGATGATGGCATCGGCGGGCGCCGAATTGCTGAGGGAGGCCGATTGCCTCGTTCCCGTGCCGTTGCACTGGACCCGGCTCTGGCGCCGCCGCTTCAACCAGGCCGCTCTCCTCGGCCGTGGCATCGGCCGCATCGCCTCCCTGCCCTGCGAGACCTCGCTTCTCACCCGGGTGAAGGCGACGCGCTCGCAGGTAGGCTTGAGCCGCGCGGCGCGGGCGACGAATCTCCAGGGCGCGTTTCGGGTCCCCGCATCGGCGAAGCCCAGGCTCCAGGGGCGAAGGGTTCTGCTCATCGACGATGTCACCACCACCGGATCCACCGCCAATGCCGCCTCGCGGGTGCTCTTGCGGGGAGGAGCGGCTTCGGTGGACGTCCTCACCTTCGCCCTGGTCGCCGCCGAGGCAGGTTGAGCCAACAAACCGACCTCCGCCCTTGACAGCCGGGCTCCGCCACGGCCTCCCAACGTCCATGACAGGATTGACGTCACGAGACATCGCGGTGATCGGCGGAGGCCCGGCCGGGCTGGCGGCCGCCGAGATTCTGGCCGAGGCCGGTCACCGCGTCACGATCTACGAGCGGATGCCCTCGGTGGGGCGCAAGTTCCTCATCGCCGGGCGCGGCGGCCTCAACCTCACGCATAGCGAGCCGCTGGAGGCGTTCCACCGCCGCTACCACCCGGCGCATTCGTCTTTCGCGAAAGCGGTCGACGCGTTTCCTCCGCAAGCCTTGCGGGACTGGTGCGAGGGGCTCGGCCAGCCGACCTTCGTCGGGTCGAGCGGCCGTGTATTCCCAAAGAGCTTCAAGGCCTCCCCGCTCCTGCGGGCCTGGCTGGGGCGGCTCGATGCAGCCCGCGTCCGCATCCTCACCCGTCATCGCTTCCTCGGTTGGGAGGCGGATGGAAGCCTGGCTTTCGAGACGCCGGACGGGCGCGTCACGGTGGCCCCCCAGGCGACCCTGATGGCGCTTGGCGGAGCGAGCTGGCCACGGCTCGGCTCGGACGGGGCTTGGGTCCCGCTTCTCACCGGGGCAGGCATCGCCGTCTCGCCGCTCAAACCCGCCAATGTCGGCTTCACCGTGCCATGGTCGGACGTGTTCCGCGAACGTTTCGCCGGGACGCCCCTGAAGCGCGTCGCGCTCAGGCTCGGCGAGGAGAGCGTACGCGGCGAGGCCATGATCACCGCCGACGGGATCGAAGGCGGGGCGGTCTACGCGCTGTCGCGCCTCATCCGCGACGCGATCGAGGAGCGCGGCGAAGCCCGTCTCGTGCTCGATCTGAGACCGGACCTCACCGAGGATGCGCTGATGCGACGCCTCGCGACGCACAAACAGGGCGCCTCCCTCGCCACGCGTCTGCGCAAGGATGCGGGGCTCGACCCCGTGGCGGCGGGAATTTTGCGCGAGGCGGCCGGTCGCGCGCTTCCATCCTCGGCGGGCGAACTCGCGGCCCTGATCAAGGCGGCTCCCTTGCGCCTCCTTGCCCCCCGTCCGATCGAGCGGGCGATCTCCACGGCGGGCGGCGTCGCCTTCGAGGCCGTCGATCACCGCTTCATGCTGAAAGCGCGGCCGGGGGTCTTCGTCGCCGGCGAGATGCTGGATTGGGAAGCCCCCACCGGCGGCTACCTGCTGCAGGGGGCCTTCTCCAGCGGCCGCGCGGCGGCCGCCGGGATGATGGACTGGCTCGATGAAGCCGGCGCGGTCCTATAACCGCGTGCAGAACCCGACCATGCCCTTGGCATCGGACGGGCAGGACGCGCTGGCGCCGCCATTGGCGAAGGACGGGCTGCCCGAGGACAGGCAATAGGCCGAGACGAAGGCCTCGCCACTGGCACAGCTCAACTCGCAGCCACCGGACGAGCAATTCTCGTTGCGGACGGGACGCAGGGTGGAGTTGGCGGCACTGGCGGTGAGGCCCGCCGATCCCGGTTCGCCCTGAGGACCGGCAGGCCCCCTGGGACCCGTTTCCCCCTTGGGGCCGACATCGCCTTTGGGGCCGACCGGCCCCTGCGGGCCTGTCTCCCCCTTGAGTCCGGCCTCGCCCTTCGGTCCCGCCTCCCCTTTCGGCCCGGCCTCGCCTGCGGGCCCCGCCACACCCGGCGCACCGGCCAGCCCAGCCAGACCCTGGGGACCGGGTTCTCCCTGAGGGCCGGCATCGCCCTTGGGTCCGGGCTCGCCGGCCGGCGCGCAATTGGCCACCACGGCCTCCCTCTCGTCCTCGCCGGCCTTCAATGCCGCGACGCAGGTGGCGGGCCGATAGGGCAGGCGGAACAGGAATCGGCCGCGCGAATCGGCCATCACCGAGATGTCCTCGTCGAGGATCACGACGGTGCCGGCCTTGCGCACGCTGCCGGAGATCCGCAGATCCCCCGCCTCGATCCGCGCATCGTAGACTTGGATCGGCTGCGACGGCGCCACGACCCGCTTGGGCCTGGCCGCCCTGGCCGCCCTGGGCCCCGGAGCCGCGGCGGCATCCGTCGCAGGGGCGGCGCTCATCCCACCGCCGGGCTGGCCGGGACTGACCTGGCCGGGCGCCTGAGCCGCTGCCGGACCGGCCGCGAGCCCGGCGAGGATCATCAATCCCATCAATGATTTGGCCATGAAGCCTGTCGGGGCCGGGCACTTGGCGGCATGGTCGAGGCGCATGGGTTCTTTCCAGGCTGATGCGCCGGGGGTCCGGCACGGCGGAGGGACAATGCCGGGTCCGGTCATGCGGTCAAGCCCGGCCCGGATCGTCCCGCCGTCTCGCGACCGTTCCTCCATCCACACTCGTCCACAGCCGTCCACAGGGGAAGCGGCTGTAGCCGCTCAGGAATTTTGCATCCCCCCGAAACCGGTTGAGATTGTTCTTGTTTTGTTCTTATTGTCCGGTGATGGGACGGACAGGATGGATTTGGCTCGACGAAGATGCGCGATGACGGCGAAACGGAGACGGACGGGCTCGAGCGGCGCCGGCGGATCGCTCTGGACGCCCTGCGCGGCCACGGGGCAGGACAGGCCGACGTCCTGTCCGTCGAGGCCCTGCCTCTGGGAATCGCCCATATCGATTCCGGCCTTCCCGGCGGAGGGCTCTCCCTTGGCCGACCGCACGAGATCGCCCCGGAATCCGAGGGCGACGAGGCGGCGGCGTTGGGCTTCACCCTCGCCCTCATGGCCCGACACCTCGCGCGGGTGGAGGGGGAGGCTCTCCTCGTCATCGGCAAGGGGCACCCGACACCCTACGGCCATGGGCTCGCCGGGCTCGGCCTCGATCCGGGCCGCCTGCTGATCCTGGAGGTCGAGAGCGACGCGGATGCCTACCGCGCCGTGGAGGAGGCCCTGCGCTCGCAGGGGCTGAGGGCGGTGGCGGGGCTGGTGGATGCCGGCCTTCCGCTGAAGCAGAGCCGGCGGCTGCATCTGGCGGGCGAGGCGGCCTCCCGCCTCCTCCTCGTCCTGCGGCCACCGCAGGCGGAGAACCCGAACATGGCCGCGACCCGCTGGCGGATCGGCTCGGGGGCGGCCATGCGGGACCGGTTCGGCTGCATCGAGCGGCCATGCTGGCGGGCGCGGCTCGACCGCTGTCGCAACGGACGGACGGGGAATTGGCTTCTGGAGTGGGATCATGCCGCGCATCGTTTCGGTCTGGCTGGAGCAGTGGCCGCTGACGCGCCTCAGGCGCGCTCGGGCCGCGCAGGATGACGCGGTCTCCCCCGCTGTCGTGGCCTCCATCGGGCCGGGAGGCCTGCGCATCACGGCCGTCGACGCCGCCGCCCGGGCTCTCGGCCTGCGTCCGGGCGAGCCCCTCGCACGGGCTCGCGCCCGGATCGGGCCGGGCATCGCCGTCCATCCCGCAAACCCGGAGGCCGATGCCGCCGCCCTCGCGCGTCTCTGCCTCTGGGCCAAGCGGTATACACCCATGGTGGCGCCGTTCGGGCCGGGGGAAGGCGGAGACGGCTTCTTTCTCGACGTGGAGGGGGCGAGCCACTTGTTCGGCGGGGAAGACGCCCTGATGGGCGACCTCGCCGCCCGCCTGTCGGCCAATGCGATCCCCGCCCGGCTGGCCCTGGCCGACACGCCGGCCTGCGCCTTCGCGCTCGCCCGCCACGGTGCTTCGACGCGTCCCGTCGTCGTGCCCCGGGGGGGCAATGCACCGGCCCTGCGCGACCTCTGCGTGAGTGCCCTGCGGATCGAGCCGGCCATCGCCGAATCCCTCCGCCGCCTCGGCCTGCGCCGGATTGGGGCGCTGGCCGAGGCGGCCCGCCCTCCCCTGGCCCGACGCTTCGGCGAGACCCTGCTCCTGCGCCTCGACCAGGCGCTGGGGAGAAGGCCCGAGCCGCTGGTCTCCCTGGGGGAGCCGGCCGCCTTCGGCGCGAGTCGGGGTTTTCTCGATCCGATCGGACATCAGGCGATCATCGTCGCCACCGCCATACGGCTGATGCAGGAGATCGCCCCCCGCCTCGCCGCCTCGGGCCTGGGCGCGCGATCCCTGCGGCTGAGCCTCTACCGGGTCGACGGCATCGAGCGCAGCCTCGATCTCGGCCTGTCGGAACCGACTCTCTGCCCGACCCAGGTCGGGCGGTTGCTCGATCTGCGCCTCGACCGGCTCGGGCCGGCCCTCGATGCCGGCTTCGGCTTCGAGACCGTGCGGCTCGACGTGACCGGCATCGGCCGGTTGGAGGCACGCCAGGGCGCCCTGGCCGAGACGGGCCTCGACCGGGAGGCCGAGACCGGCGGGACCGCCCGCCTCGCCGACGCCCTCAGACAACGCATCGGGGCCAGGGTCATCCGCGTGAGTCCACGGGCGAGCCACATCCCCGAACGTGCCGATGCCCTGGAGCCGTGGCGGGTGAGGAGAATCGAGATGCGGTGGCCCGAGCGGGTCGGCACCCGGCCACAGGGCGGCATGCCATCCCGTCCCCTCGTCCTCCTATCCCGCAGCGAGGCGGCCGACGAAGTGTTTTCGCTCGCCCCCGACGGACCACCCCAGCGCTTCCGCTGGCGGCGGCGCCTGCACCGGATCGCCCATGCCGAGGGTCCGGAGCGCATCGCCGACGCCTGGTGGCACGCCCCTGCCCCCGCCCGGGATTACTACGTGGTCGAAGACGAATCCGGCCGGCGCCTCTGGCTCTACCGGGAGGGATTCCACACGGCTGAAACGGCGGCGCGCTGGTTCGTGCAGGGATTGTTCGCGTGAGGGCCGAGATGAGCGCCCTCCCCTCTCCCCGCCGGGCGGGGAGAGGATCGCGGGCACCTTGCCGTGCCTGCGATGAGCGGAGGCGAAGCCGGAGCGAGGGTGAGGGGGAGATTCCGGACGAGTCTCCTTCGGACGCCCCCCCTCACCCTCGGCTGCCGCCTCGCCGCGCCGACGACGGGGTCGTCGCGGCCCTCTCCCCGCTCGCGGGGAGAGGGGATCACGCGAACGGCCCATCATTCTGCGCATGACCCCGCCCTATGCCGAGCTCGCGGTCACCACGAACTTCTCGTTCCTGCGCGGGGCCTCGCATCCGCAGGAAATGGTGGCGCAGGGCGCCGAGTTCGGGCTCCACGCCATCGGCATCGCCGATCGCAACACGCTGTCGGGCGTGGTGCGCGGCCATGCCGAGGCCAAGCGCCGGGAGAAGACGGGCGAACCGACGATCCGCTACCTGCCGGGGGTCCGTCTCGTCACCGAGGAGGGGTTCGAAGCCGTCGCCTATCCGATGGACCGAGACGGCTACGGACGGCTCTGCCGGCTGCTCACGGACGGCAACCGCCGCTCGGAGAAGGGCGCGTGCCGGTTCGGTGTCCCGGACATGCTCGCGGCGGCAAGGGGGCAGGTCTTCATCGCGCTCCCGCCGGAGGAGGACGATCCCGTCTTCGCCCGCCATCTCGCCGCCCTGGCGGAGACGGCCCCCGGCCGCGTTTTTCTCGGCGCGAGCCATCGTTATCGCGGCGACGAGCGGCGTCGGCTCGGCCGCCTCGCCGGGTTCGGGGTGCGCCTCGGCGCGCCCATGGTGGCGGTCTCGGATGCGCTCTACCACCACCCCGACCGGCGCCCCTTGCAGGATGTCGCCACCTGCATCCGCGAGGGCTGCACCCTGGTCGAGGCCGGCTATCGCCTGGAAGCCAATGCGGAGCGCCATCTGAAGCCGCCCGCCGAGATGGCCCGGCTCTTCGCCGACCACCCGGAAGCGATCGCGCGCACGATCGAGATCGCCGAGACCTGCGGGTTCTCCCTGGAGGAGCTGAAATACGAGTATCCCGACGAGCCCGTTCCCCCTGGCCGGACGGCCCAGGGGCATCTCGAATACATGACCCGGCAAAGGGCCGAACTGCGCTACCCGGACGGTATCCCGGAGACGGTCGAAACCTCCCTGCGCACCGAGTTCGACCTGATCCGCCGCCTCGACTACGCCCGCTACTTCCTCACCATCCACGACATCGTCGAATTCGCCCGGAACCGTGGAATCCTGTGCCAGGGCCGCGGCTCGGCGGCCAATTCGGTGGTCTGCTACTGCCTCGGCATCACGGCGGTGGACCCGACCAAGATCCGGCTCCTGTTCGCCCGCTTCATCTCCGAGAGCCGGGACGAGCCGCCCGACATCGACGTCGATTTCGAGCACGAGCGTCGCGAGGAGGTGATCCAGTATCTCTACGACCGCTACGGGCGGGACCGCGCGGCGATCTGCGCCACGGTGATCCACTACCGGCCCCGCAGCGCGATCCGCGAGGTCGGCAAGGTGCTGGGCCTCACCCCCGACATCACCGGCATGATGGCCGACACGGTGTGGGGCTCATGGGGCGACGGCCTGCCGGACCAGCATATCGCGCAGGCCGGGCTCGACCCCGCCAACCCGGCGATCCGGCAGGCGGTGGACCTCGCGATCCAGCTCATCGGCTTCCCACGCCACCTGTCCCAGCATGTGGGCGGCTTCGTGCTGACGAAAGGGCGTCTCGACGAGACCGTGCCGGTGGGCAACGCGGCGATGGCCGACCGTACCTTCATCGAATGGGACAAGGACGACATCGACACGATCGGCCTCCTCAAGGTCGACGTGCTGGCGCTCGGCATGCTCACCTGCCTCCGGCGCGGCCTCGACTTCCTGCGCGAGGATCACGGCATCGCCTACGAGACCCTGGCCGACCTCCCGCGCGAGGAGCCGGAGGTCTACGCGATGCTGTCGAAGGCCGATTCCGTCGGCGTGTTCCAGGTCGAGAGCCGGGCGCAGATGTCGATGCTGCCGCGCCTGAAGCCGAAGGAATTCTACGATCTCGTGGTGCAGGTCGCCATCGTGCGCCCCGGTCCGATCCAGGGCGACATGGTCCATCCCTACCTGCGCCGGCGCTCGGGCGAGGAGCCCGTCGTCTTCCCGTCCCCCTCCCCCGAGCACGGGCCGAAGGACGAACTCGAGGAGGTGTTGAAGCGGACCTTCGGCGTGCCCCTGTTCCAGGAGCACGCCATGCAGATCGCGATCACGGCGGCCGGATTCACCCCGTCTGAAGCCGACGGCTTGCGCCGGGCCATGGCGACCTTCCGGCACAACGGGCTGATCGTGAATTTCAGGACCAAGTTCATCGAGGGCATGGTGGGGCGCGGCTATCCACGCGACTTTGCCGAGCGCTGCTTCAAGCAGATCGAGGGATTCTCCACCTACGGCTTTCCCGAGAGCCACGCGGCGAGCTTCGCCCTGCTGGTCTACGCCTCGGCCTGGATGAAATGCCGGCACCCGGACGTTTTCCTGGCCGCGATCCTGAACTCGCAACCCATGGGCTTCTACCAGCCGGCCCAGCTGGTGCGGGATGCCCGCGCCCATGGGGTCGAGGTGCGTGGCCCCGACGTGAATGCCAGCGAATGGGACTGCACCCTGGAACCGGCCTCGGAGCAGCGTGGGCCGGAGCGCCGCTTCGCCGTCCGCATCGGCCTGCGCCAGGTGAGCGGCCTGCCGAAAGCCGGCATGGCCCGGCTCGTGGCCCTGCGCGGGAACGGCTATGCCAGCGTCGAGGGCCTGCAGGCCGCCCTGACACTGCCCCGCAACGCCCTCGAGCGCCTAGCCGAGGCCGACGCCTTCCGCTCCCTCGACCTCGACCGCCGCGCCGCCCTCTGGGCGGTGAGGGCACTGGAAGGCACCTCGACGCGCGCCAGCGCCGCGCGGGGCGTCCCCACCGACCGGCGCACGCATCTCCTCGATGCGCCGATGCCGCTCTTCGCCTTCCATGCCGATGACGGCCTGTTCCGGGCAGAGCCCGCGGTGGAGCTGCCCGCCATGGCGCTCTCCGAGCATGTGGCGGAAGATTACGTCTCCACCGGCCTCTCGCTCAAAGGCCATCCGGTGGCGTTCTTTCGGGCGCGCCTCGCCCGCATCGGCGCGATCCCGGCGGCGGCGCATCACGACCCTTCATGGGCCCAGAATGCCCGCGTCACGGTGGCGGGCCTCGTCCTCACCCGGCAGCGCCCCGGCACCGCCAAGGGCGTGGTGTTCCTGACGCTGGAGGACGAGACCGGCATCTGCAACGTCATCGTCTGGAAGAAGGTCTTCGAGGCCAACCGGCGCATCGCCATGAGCGCCCGCTTCATCGCCGTGCGCGGGCGCATCCAGCGCTCGGGGCTGGTGGTCCATCTCCTGGCCGAGCAGTTCCGCGACCTGACGGAGGAATTGCGGACCCTGCGGGAGGGCGGTCTCCCCCTCCCACCGGAGACCACGGATTTCGGGGCGCCGCCGGACCGGCGCGTCTACCGCAGCCGGGACTTCCATTGAGGGGCAGTGCGCATCCCCTCTCCCCGCAGGCGGCTACCGGATTCACACATCTGCTTTTGCAGGCAGAGCGCGTCCCTCTCCCCCTTGTGGGGAGAGGTCAGGAGTGGGGGTGGCTCCGCCAGCCTCCACACTCTGAGGGTCACCCCACCACCCCCACCTCCAACTCCTCCCCACAAGGGGGAGGAGGGCTTGCCCGACTCACGGCCGCAGCAGCACCTTGCCCACGGCCTCGCGGCGCTTGAGGATGCCGAGCGCGTTCTCGTAGTCGCTCATCGGATAGGTGCCGTGGATCTTGGCCTTGAGGCGCCCCTCCGCCACCCAGGCCAACAATTGTTCCTGGTTCGCCCGGTGGGCCTCGGGCTCGCGCTCCACGAACACGCCCCAATGCACGCCC
The DNA here is from genome assembly GCF_000376345.1 of Methylobacterium sp. 88A. Taxonomy (NCBI): domain Bacteria; kingdom Pseudomonadati; phylum Pseudomonadota; class Alphaproteobacteria; order Hyphomicrobiales; family Methylobacteriaceae; genus Methylobacterium; species Methylobacterium sp. 88A. The sequence goes on along the minus strand of NZ_AQVT01000001.1, from coordinate 439,487 downwards.
TGGATGTCGATGCCCTTCAGGAGAGCGAGGTTGAGGGGAATGCGCGGGATGTCGCCGGCCGCGAAGCCGATGACGAGGTAGCGCCCCTTCCAGCCGAGCGAACGGAGCGCAGGTTCGGCGTAGTCGCCGCCGATGGGATCGTAGATCACGTCAACGCCCCGTCCCTCGGTGAGCTTCTTCAACCCCTCGCGCAGATTGTCCGCGCTGTAATCGAGACCCAACTCGGCGCCGTGCGCCTGCGCCACCGCGAGCTTGTCCGGCGAGGAGGCGCAAGCGATGACCTTCGCGCCCATGATCACGCCGAGTTCCACCGCGGCGAGGCCGACGCCGCCCGAAGCGCCGAGAACCGCCAGCGTCTCGCCGGGCTGAAGCTTCGCGCGATCCCACAGGGCGTGGAGCGAGGTGCCGTAGGTGATGGTGAGACCGGCCGCCTGCTCGTCGCTCACCGCATCGGGGACGGCGGTGAGATGCCGGGTGCCCACCGCGATGCGCTCGGCGCAGGTGCCGTAGGTGCGGTGGACGATGACGCGGTCGCCGATCCCGAAACCCTCGACGCCCTCTCCGATGGCCTCGATGATTCCGACCGCTTCGCCGCCGGGCGAGAACGGCAGATCGGGCTTCACCTGATAGCGCCCTGCGATGATGAGCGTATCGAAGAAGTTCAGCGCCGCCAGCGTCACCCGCACCACGGCCTCACCCGGACCGGCGACCGGATCGGCCACCTCGGCGATCGCGAGATCCTCGGGGCCGCCGAGTCTGGTGCAGAGCAAAGCCTTCATGCCGATCCTCCCTTGAGCCGCAGCGCCTTTTGCTTGAGCGCGCTTGCACCGATTGGCGGCATCGGCGCAAGCGGCGGCATCAGCGGCGCTCGTAGAGTCCGGTCAGGCAACCTTTGGCGAGGACCCGACCCGTCATGGCCTCGATGAGCGCGGCACGTCCCGGACTCGCCGGCAGATCGAGCGGAGCATCCAGGGCGTAGATCTGGAACAGGTAGGCGTGGGGGCCATGTCCGGTGGGCGGGTCCGGCGGTAGCCATTGGTCCTTGAGAAAGCTGTTCTGCCCGAGGTCATGCTGCGATCCCTCACCGGCGGCACTGGCGAGAGCGCCTTCGGGAAGGCTTTCGCTCGCGGCGAGATTCCAGGCGATGAGATGGACGAGGGGTTTCGGAGTCGGGCTGCCGGCATCCTCCACCAGAAGCACCATGCGGCTCGTACCGGCCGGCAGGCCGCTCCATGACAGCGGCGGCGAGTCGCCCGGCCCATCGGCGGTGAAGCGCGCAGGAAGGCTCGCCCCGTCGGCGAAGGCCGGACTCGTCAGCGAGATCGTCTCGGGCACGCTCCCGAAATCCTGGTGGTAGGCGGTTGTGTCGAACCCGGCCTTCAGGCCCGACAGGGCCGCGCCGACCGCGTGCGGAAGCTTTTCCAGCATGATGTCTCCTCGTCGATTCGCGTGGTCAACGAGGAGGGGCGCACCCGGTTCAGGCCGGACGGGCGGCCGCGACCATGTAGTTCACCGCCGTGTCGCGGGCGGGCCGCCAGCTCCCGTCGAAGGGATTGAACACGACGCCGGTGGTATCGGTGACGGAGAGGCCGCCGCGTGCGATGGCGCGGGACAGTTCGTCCGGCTTCACGAACTTGTTCCAGTCGTGGGTTCCGCGCGGCAGCCAGCCGAGGACGTATTCCGCTCCGACGATGGCCAGCGCGAAGGAGCGCATCGTGCGGTTCAGGGTGGCGGCGAACAGGAGACAGCCCGGCTTCACCGCCTGGCAGGCGCTGGCGACGAAGGCCGGCATGTCGACCACATGCTCCACCACCTCCATGATCAGGACGACGTCGAACCGCTCGCCCGCCGCCACCACCTCCTCGATGGTTTGAGAGCGGTAATCCACCGCCACGCCCCCGGCCTTCGCATGGGAACGCGCCACGGCGATGTTGGTGGGTGCCGGATCCAGCCCCGTGACGGTGGCGCCGAGGCGCGCCAGGGGCTCGGACAGGACACCGCCGCCGCAGCCGACATCGACGATGGTCAGCCCCTTCAGCGGGTGGGGCATGCGCGGGTCGCGGCCGAATTCCCGGCAGATCGCGTCTCGGATATAGGCGAGGCGCACCGGGTTGAACCGGTGCAGCACCTTCATCGGCCCGTCCTCGGCCCACCACGTCGCGGCGATGCCCTCGAAGCGCGCGACTTCCTCGGCGTCGATGGAAGAAGATGCCGCTGGGTTCATTCGCCTGACCTTCCGACCCGGATGCGGGCCATCCCGCCTGCATGCCCGATTGTTGACACGTCCGAAGTGCCCTTGTACCCGCCGAAGCACCGGCCGGTACAGCGGCGGGACGCCGCTCCGGCTCGAAGCCGATAAAGCGCCGTGCTCCCGGCGGACAGCCGGCTCTGGAATGGATCGACGCGGACCCGACATGCCCCGTTTGGTGATGAAGTTCGGCGGCACATCGGTGGCGACCGTGGACCGTATCCGCAACGTGGCCCTCCACGTGGCGCGCGAGATCGAGGCCGGCTACGACGTCGCCGTCGTGGTCTCGGCCATGTCCGGCAAGACCAACGAACTCGTGGCCTGGGTCAAGGACGCCAACCCGCTCTACGACGAGGCCGAGTACGACGCCGTCGTCGCCTCGGGCGAACTCGTCACCGCGGGCCTCCTCGCCACGGCGCTCCGGAAGAACGGCATCAAGGCCCGCTCCTGGCAGGGCTGGCAGATCCCCATCGAGACCTCCGATGCCCATGGCTCGGCACGGATCGAGGCGATCGACCCCAAGAATCTCGATGCCGGCTTCGCCCGCGGTGAAGTCGCCGTGATCGCAGGCTTCCAAGGCATTCACGCCGAGACCGGCCGCGTCACGACGCTCGGCCGGGGCGGCTCGGATACCAGCGCGGTGGCCATCGCCGCCGCCATCGGCGCCGAGCGCTGCGACATCTACACCGACGTCGACGGCGTCTACACCACCGACCCGCGCGTGGTGCAGAAGGCCAGGCGCATGGAGCGCGTGACCTTCGAGGAGATGCTGGAGATGGCCTCCCTCGGCGCCAAGGTGCTCCAGGTCCGCTCCGTCGAACTCGCCATGGTCCATCGCGTACCGACCACGGTGCGCTCCAGCTTCGACCCGCCCGACAACGCCCGCACAGGCACCCTCATCTGCGACGAGGACGACATCGTGGAACAGCAGATCATCACCGGGATCGCCTTCTCGAAGGACGAGGCGCAGATCACCCTCCGGCGCGTCAAGGACAGTCCCGGCGTCGCCGCGGCGATCTTCGGGCCGCTGGCGGACGCCAACATCAACGTCGACATGATCATCCAGACCGTGTCGGGCGACCAGTCGACCACGGACATGACCTTCACGGTCCCGTCCGCCGATTACGACCGCGCCCGCACGATTCTCGACGCCCAGAGCGGCATCATCGAATTCGCCCAGATCGAGGGCGCCACCGATGTCGTGAAGGTTTCGGCCATCGGCGTCGGCATGCGCAGCCATGCGGGCGTCGCCGCCAAGGCATTCAGGGCGCTCGCGCAGAAGGGAATCAACATCCGCGCGATCACCACGTCGGAAATCAAGTTTTCCGTATTGATCGATGCGGCTTACACGGAGCTTGCCGTGCGCACGCTCCACTCGCTATACGGCCTCGATCAGGCTTGAGCGCCGCCCCCGTCGCCGCGCACGAAACTTGCGCAGGCGGGCCTCGGGGGACTGAATTCGGATCGAGGAGACCATGCCTGCTGCGCCCGGAGGCCCGCGCCTGCTGCTGCGCCGCCTCCGCGAAGCGATGGCGGAGCCGGTCAGTCCACAGGCACGTCTCGATCGTATCGTCACCCTCATCGCGGCGAACGTCATCGCCGAGGTCTGCTCGGTCTATGTGCTGAGCGATGACAATACGCTCGAATTGTTTGCCACCGAGGGCCTGAACCGTTCGGCCGTCCACCTGACCCGGATGCGGGCCGACGAGGGCCTCGTCGGCCTCATCGCCAAGACCGCCGAACCGCTCTCGCTCTCGGACGCCCAGTCGCATCCGTCCTTCTCGTACCGGCCCGAGACCGGGGAAGAGGCCTACCACGCCTTCCTCGGCGTGCCGCTTCTGCGCGCGGGGAACACCCTCGGCGTCCTCGTGGTGCAGAACCTCACTTACCGGGTCTATTCGGAGGAAGAGATCGAGGCGCTCCAGACGACGGCGATGGTGCTGTCCGAGATGATCGCTTCGGGTGAACTGCAATCCCTGGCACCGGGCGCGGGCTCGGCCGCGCGCCGCGCCGTGAGCCAGCGCGGCGTGGCCCTCGCCGACGGCATCGGCCTCGGTCACGTGGTGCTGCACGAGCCGCGCATCATCGTGAAGCAGCTCATCGCCGAGAACCTGGAGCGCGAGGTCGAGCGCCTGGAGGAGGCCATCGGCGAGGTCCGCTCGGCCATCGACGAACTCGTGGAGCGCGGCGACATTATCGGCACCGGCGAATCGCGCGAGGTGCTGGAGACCGTGCGGATGTTCGCCCACGACAAGGGCTGGCTGCGCCGGATGCGCGAGGCTGTCCATTCCGGCCTCACGGCGGAGGCCGCCGTGGAGCGCGTCCAGTCGGACAACCGCGCCCGGATGATGCGGCAGAGCGATCCGTATCTGCGCGACCGGCTGCACGACCTCGACGACCTCGCCAATCGCCTGCTGCGCACGCTGATCGGCACGGAGGGCAACGGCACGCATCGTGAGCTCCCCGAGAACGCGATCCTCGTCGCCCGCTCCATGGGGCCGGCGGCCCTCCTCGATTACGACCGCGCGTCCCTGCGCGGCGTGGTGCTGGAGGAAGGCGGCCCGACGAGCCACATCGCCATCGTCGCCCGGGCGCTGGGCATCCCGGCGGTGGGCGAGATCGCCAATGCCACGGCGCTGTGCGACGCGGGCGATGCGATCATCGTCGATGGGGTCACCGGCGAGATCCAGGTCCGGCCCGGCCCTGAGATCGAGGCGGCCTATGCCGAGCAGGTCCGCCTGCGCGCGCGCCGCCAGGAACAGTACCGGGCGCTTCGCGACCTGCCGGCCGTCACCACGGACGGGGTCGCCATCGGCCTGCAGCTCAATGCCGGGCTGCTGGTGGACCTGACCCATCTCCATGAAACCGGGGCGGAGGGCATCGGCCTGTTCCGCACCGAGCTGCAGTTCATGGTGGCGCAGCGGATGCCGTCCGCCGCCGAGCAGCAATCGCTCTACGAGGCGGTGTTCTCGGCCACCGGAGACCTGCCGGTGACGATCCGCACCCTCGATATCGGGGGCGACAAGATCCTGCCCTACATGCCGGCCCTCGAGGAGGAGAACCCGGCCCTCGGCTGGCGCGCCATCCGCATCGGCCTCGACCGCCCCGCCCTGTTGCGGGTGCAGCTGCGCGCGCTTCTCAGGGCCGCGTCGGGCCGGCCCCTCAAGATCATGTTCCCGATGGTGGCCACGGTGGACGAGTTCGTCCGCGCCAAGGCCATCGTCGACCGCGAGAAGGCGCATCTGCGTCGCCACGGCCACGTCCTGCCGAGCGATTGCCGCCTCGGGGTGATGGTCGAGGTGCCCTCGCTCCTGTTCCAGATCGACGAGATCGCCAAGGTCGCCGACTTTCTGTCGGTGGGCTCCAACGACCTGATGCAGTTCCTCTTCGCGGTGGACCGCGAGAACCGCCGCGTCGCCGACCGGTTCGACACGCTGAGCATCCCGGCCCTGCGCGCCTTCCGCCTCATCGCGGAGCGGGCGACCGCGGCCGGCTGCCCCGTCACCATCTGCGGCGAGATCGGCGGCAAGCCCCTGGAGGCGATGGCCCTGATCGGCCTCGGCTTCCGCAACCTGTCGATGTCGCCGGCCTCCATCGGCCCGGTCAAGGCGATGGTGCTCGCCCTCGATGCGGCCGCCGTCACCGCCCTCATCGATGCGGAGATCGAGCGGGCGGGCGACAGCGCCTCCCTGAGGCCGGTCCTCACGGCCTTCGCCAAGGCGCAGGGCGTGCCTATCTAGCGAGCGTGACGGCGTCTTGCCGAGAGCCACGACCACCCCCGCGGACCCGGCACGTCCGTCGGACATGCGTCTTCCACAGTTGAGAGTATCCTCCGGGCGATGACCCCTATTCCTTCAGACCGTCTCGACGCCATCCTGACGCGGCACGACATCGTCACCGCCACGCTCAGCGCCGGCTCGGCCGATTCCGACAGCTTCGTTCAGCTGTCCAGGGAACTGGCCGAACTCGACGGCGTGGTGGCGGCGATCCACGCCTACCGCGCCGCGGCGACGAACCTCGCCGAGATCGAGGCCCTCATCGACGAGCCGGGGGGGGATGCCGAGATGCGCGCTCTCGCCGCCGCCGAGAAGCCCGATGCGGAAGCGGGGCTCGAGGCCGCCCACAAGGCGCTCCAGGTCATCCTGCTGCCCAAGGACGCCGCCGACGAGAAGAGCGCCATCCTCGAAATCCGCGCCGGCACCGGCGGCGACGAGGCCGCGCTCTTCGCCGGCGACCTGTTCCGCATGTACGCGAAATACGCCGACCTGAAGGGCTGGAAGGTCGACGTCATTTCCGAGAGCGAAGGCACCGTCGGCGGCTACCGCGAAGTCATCGCCGAGGTGAAGGGCAAGGGCGTCTTCGCCAAGCTGAAATTCGAAAGCGGCGCGCACCGTGTCCAGCGCGTGCCCGACACCGAAGCTCAAGGGCGCATTCACACCTCCGCCGCCACGGTGGCGGTGCTGCCGGAAGCCGAGGAGGTCGATATCGTCGTCAACGATGCCGATCTGAAGATCGACACGATGCGGTCGCAGGGTGCCGGCGGCCAGCACGTCAACAAGACGGAATCGGCGATCCGCATCACCCACATGCCGAGCGGGATCGTCATCTTCGTCCAGGAAGAGCGCTCGCAGCACAAGAACCGGGCGCGCGCCATGTCGCTCCTGCGGGCCAAGCTCTACGATGCCGAACGGACGGCAAAGGACGCCGTCCGGGCCGCGGACCGCAAGTCGCAGGTCGGTTCCGGCGATCGTTCGGAGCGCATTCGCACGTACAATTTCCCGCAGGCGCGGGTCACCGACCATCGCATCAATCTCACCCTCTACAAGTTGGAAGAGGTGCTCGCGGGAGAGGCCCTCGACGAGCTCGTGGATGCCCTCATCACCGAGCACCAGGCGGAACTCATGGCTGCCGAAGGCATGGCGTGAACGAACCTGGCGTGAACGAGCCTGGCGGCACGCGACGTGGCGTGACCGAAGACGGCGCGGTGAGTGGCGGCATCGATCCTCGGCAGTCCCGCTCGCAGGCCTTGCGCCACGCCGTTGCGGCTTTTTCCCAAGCCGGGATCGACGGTGGGGCAAGCGATGCCCGGTTCCTCCTCCTCCACGTCCTCGGCATCACGCCGACAGAACTCGCCCTTTCCGGTGCGGAGCCCATCGGTGAGCAGGGTGCCCTGCGGCTTGGGGAAGCGATGCGGCGACGGCTCGCGGGCGAGCCCGTGGCGCGCATCCTCGGCGAGTGGGAGTTCTGGGGCCTCCCGTTCATCCTCAACGCGGCGACCCTGGTACCACGGCCCGATACCGAGACCGTCGTCGATGCCGCTTTGGCGTTCCACCCCGCCCGCGACCGCCCCCTCCGCCTTCTCGATCTCGGAACCGGGTCCGGCTGCATTCTCGTCTCGCTCCTGAGCGAATGGAAACAGGCCTTCGGAGTGGGTCTCGACCGCTCGCACGAAGCGCTCGCCTGCGCCCGGACCAATGCCCGGATCAACGGTGTCGGGAGGCGGGCCGCCTTCGTTGCGGGGGATTGGTGCTCCGCCCTCGGCAAGCCGTTCGACGTCGTCCTCTCGAACCCGCCCTACATCGCGAGCGCGATCATCTCGACCTTGTCCAGGGAAGTCCGCTGCCACGATCCGCTCGGCGCCCTCGACGGTGGCGAGGATGGACTCGAGGCGTACAGACGGATCGTGAGGGAAGTGAGCGGGGCGACGGACGGTCGTCCCCTGCTCACCCCGGACGGAGCCCTCGTCTTCGAGGTCGGCCATGATCAGGCCGAGGACGTATTGAGGATCGGCCGCGAGGCGGGGTTCGCACGGGGGTCCATGAGACAAGATCTGGCCGGCCACGCCCGTGTCGTCACGCTGGCCGGACGTCCGCCAACAGCCAACGACGACAGGAGATGAAAAAGAGCTTGTTGTGGGCTTGGGGAGTCGCTAGTGTCACAGTCAGGTCGCGAACGATCCGTCAAGGCGGATCGAGGTAGAAGTGTCGGCGGCGTCTAGCACGCGATACTTTTAGACGATCTCCCCACCATCAAGCCGATACGCACGAGACGCCGTGTGGAAGCTTGATGAATTGAGTGCCAGACGACCGATGAGCGCCGCACTGTGAGCGCAGGAATCGGTTGACCGGACATACGGCGAGCACGGCAAAATCGATCGCGGAACCACCGACCGGATCCTACGAGGACTAGGAAGTGCCCGAAACGGGTTCTCCTTCTTCGCCCGTAGCCCCGCCGCATCATCAGACGCTCCGATTTGAACGAGGGTCAATCGAGACCGATGAGACCAAACCAGAATAGACGGATGCGCGGTCGCAACCGCCCCAAAGGTCCCAATCCGCTGACGCGTTCCTACGAGTCCAACGGGCCGGATGTAAAAATCCGCGGGACGGCGCAGCACATCGCCGACAAATACGCCCAGCTCGCGCGCGATGCGCAAGCCAGTGGCGACCCGGTGGCCGCCGAGAATTACTTCCAGCACGGCGAGCATTATTTCCGCATCATCTCGGGTGCCCAGGAGCAGAACCGCCAGCAGAATGGTGGGTATGCCCGTAACGGCTACGACGATGACGACGACGGCGACGATGAGGGTCAGGGCGCGAGCCTGGGCTATGCCGCCAACGGCTACGGCAACGGCTATAACGAGGAATACGGCGATCCGGCCCAACAGCCTCAGCCACAGCCTCAGCCGCAATCCTACGAGCCCCGCCAGGATACCCGGCAAGATACACGGCAAGACTCGCCGTCGGATCAGCGTCATCCACGCCGGGAGCGCTTCCAGAACCGCAACGATCGCCCGCAGCGTTTCGAGGGCAATCGAGACGGCAACAGGCAAGATGGCGGCCGCCAGGAGGGCTCTCGCTACGACGGAAACCGCAACGACGGTGGTCGGCAGGATTACAACCGGCAGGATTCCTTCCGGGGCGAGGGCAACAGGCAGGAAAACACGAGACAAGAAAACACGAGGCAAGAAAACACGAGGTACGAGCAGCCGCGGAACGAGCAGGCAAGGCCTGACCAGGCGCGCCAGGATTATGCTCGGCAGGACCAGCCCCGTGCCGATTTCAATCGTGCCCAGGGTCGTAACGAAGGCCGCAACGACGGCTCCCGCTACGAGAACCCTCGCAGCGAATTTCAGGGCGGCGATGCTCAGCCGAAGCAGGATGTGACGCCCCAGGACACCTCACGTCAGGAAGCGCCCCGGCAGGATGCTCATCGTCAGGAGAGTCCGCGCCAGGAACC
>NZ_AQVT01000001.1:0-422500 GCF_000376345.1 Methylobacterium sp. 88A | reverse complement strand
TGCGAAATTTCCGAGCCGGCTCGTCATGCCGTCTCCCCTCCCCTTCGGTGCCCTCGATCCGGCCTCATCCGTCGATTGGCCCGGCCGGGCGTCCGCTCAGCGCCGGTTCGCGAACCGGCGTCGCGCCCATTCCCGGAGCAGTTCGCGTTCATAGGGAAAGCTGCCCGATTGTGCGGAGCGGGCACCGAGCAGGAAGTTGATATCGCTCACCCGCTCCTCGTTCGACGCTATGCGCCGACCACGCCGGTCCGTCAGCGTGTAGCGTAGGCGAAAGGACGGCGGGGTCGCATCGGTGACCACTCGCAGGCCGTAAGGGAAATTGGCACCCGGATTGGGAAACCCCGCCAAGTCCACATCCAAGATTTCGACGACAAGACGCTCGCCGGGGGCAAGGAAGGGTGACGTCACCTGCTCGATGACTCGGCGTAGCTCGGCCAGTGTCGCCTCGGACCCGAGGCCGGAACTGAACCGGTTATTGGCGTCGACGTATTTGTCCGGCTCGATGAAGCGGACCTCCACCGATCCGATGGGGGCGGCGATCGCGGAACCGGCAAAGCCGACGAGAACGAGGGCGAGTTGCAGGAGCAACGGGGGCAAACCTCAGTACCCCCTCTTCACATCCGCCAGTGCCCGCGTCAGTCCCTCGGCGATCCGCTCACGGACGGGGGGCGATGCATCGCGGGCCACCACCACGTATTCCCGGCGCGAGACCAGCGTCAGGGTCTGGAGGCCGTACTCCTCGTCCTCGACCTTGGTCAGCTTGGTCCACAGGGGATTGAAGCGCCATTCACGCCGCTCGCCGCGATGGGTCACGCGGGCGAGCATGACCTCGATGGGCGAAATCATCACTTCCTCGAAGGAGCGCCCGCGCCTGATGCTCGTTTTCAGCGCCACGTAGAGGGCGATCATATCGAGGCCGAAAAAGCCCGCCACCGGCCAGAACCCCGCCTGGACACAGGCGATCGACGTCACCAGCGAGACGACGCCGCAGCCGATCATGACGTTCCGAAAGCCATGATAGGTCAGCGATTGATGCGGGCGAATGGTTGCCTGAAATACCGGGACATCGATGCTGTTCGGGTCGAGCCCGTCGGGATGGGATGGGATCATGTCGCGAACCGTGTTGCCGCTCTCCGTGGGACACATATAACCCACCGATGAAGACCCGACAGTCGAAGCCCCTCAAGAAGTCCGTGACCGCGACGACATCGCCCGCGCCGAAGGAGGCCACACGGGCGGCGACCCTCGCCGCCCCCCTCATAGTCGGGGTGAAGACGGTCCCCTCCCCTGCCGATGCAGAGACGGTCACCGAGATCTTTTCGCGGCTGCGTGCCGCCAACCCGGAACCTCGGGCGGAACTCGACTATCTCAACCCGTTCACGCTTCTCGTGGCGGTGGTACTGTCGGCCCAGGCCACCGACAAAAGCGTGAACCTCGCCACCGCACCCCTCTTTGCCATTGCCGATACGCCGGCGGCGATGCTGGACTTGGGAGAGGAACGGGTGCGCGGCTTCATCCGCACCATCGGCCTGTTAAACACCAAGGCGAAGAACGTCATCGCCCTGTCCCGCATCCTGCTGGAGCAGCATGGCGGCGAGGTGCCGGCCTCGCGCGGGCATCTCGAGATCCTGCCGGGTGTCGGCACCAAGACCGCGAGCGTGGTCATGAACGTCGCCTTCGGCGTGCCCACCATCGCCGTCGACACCCATATCTTCCGGGTCTCGAACCGCATCCCCCTCGTGGTCGCGGCGACGACGGACAAGGTCCAGGCGGGACTGGAGGCGATCGTGCCGGAGCCGTTCCGCCTGAACGCCCACCATTGGCTGATCCTGTTCGGCCGCTACGTGTGCAAAGCGCGCAAGCCCGAATGCCCGACCTGCCTCATCGCCGATCTCTGCCGCTATCCGGACAAGACCGTCGCGGCCTGACGGGACGGCGCTTGCCTCGTCATGCGTATCCGACTCGTACCGCAAGGCCGGGCTGCGGGCGGACGCGTTGTACTGCAAACCCGCTTCGGGTAGTTTGCGCCACGGTCGTCGAGGCTTTCGACAAACGATGTGTTCTCGCGGCCCGGTCTCATCGAGGCCGCCACGCCGCGGATTCCGCACATCGACTGTCCGAAGGAGTCACGGCCCATGGACTTCCTCAAACCACGGTATACGCCTATGAACCGCCGCCGTCGCATCTACGAGGGCAAGGCGAAGGTCCTGTACGAGGGACCCGAGCCGGGAACGCTCATCCAGCATTTCAAGGATGATGCCACCGCCTTCAACGCGCAGAAGCACGAGGTCATCGACGGCAAGGGTGTGCTGAACAACCGGATCTCCGAGTTCGTTTTCCAGCACCTCAACGATATCGGCGTGCCGACCCACTTCATCCGCCGCCTCAACATGCGCGAGCAGCTGATCCGCGAAGTCGAGATCATCCCCCTCGAGGTGGTGGTGCGCAACGTCGCCGCCGGCTCGCTCGCCACCCGCCTCGGCCTCGAGGAAGGCACGCAGCTGCCGCGCTCGATCATCGAGTTCTATTACAAGAACGATGCGCTCAACGACCCGATGGTGTCGGAAGAGCACATCACCGCCTTCGGCTGGGCGACGCCCCAGGAGATCGACGACATCATGGCTCTGGCCATCCGCGTCAACGATTTCCTGTCGGGCCTCTTCCTCGGCGTCGGCATCCGTCTCGTGGACTTCAAGATCGAGACCGGCCGCCTCTGGGAAGGCGACCTGATGCGGATCGTCGTGGCCGACGAGATCTCCCCGGATTCCTGCCGCCTGTGGGATATCAAGAGCCAGGACAAGCTCGACAAGGACCGCTTCCGCAAGGATCTCGGCGGCCTGATCGAGGCCTATACGGAAGTGGCCAAGCGTCTCGGCATCATGTCCGAGAACGAGAAGGTCCAGTCCGGCGGCCCGCGCCTGGTTCAGTAAAAGACTTCACCGAGACGACCTAAAAAAGGGGCCCCGCGCGAGCGGAGGCCCCTTTTTCGTGGCGCATCGACGGGAGAGTGCATGGCGGAGCGCTATTGCGACGCCTCGGGTGCCGCCTCTGCGGGGGCGGCGGCACTTGTCGGAGCGGGCTTGCGCTTGCGCTTCGCCGCAGCCTTGCCAGGCGCTCCGTGCAGCGAGACGCCGATCTCGTAGCTCTCGCTCAGGGGGCGCGGCACCACGAGGTTCTCCTCGATCACCGTGAACAGGCCCTGCGCCTCGCCCGGTCCGATCGACACCGCCACCTTGCGCGCCCGCGCGACGATGGTCTGGTCCCCGGCCTTGATCGTGAAATAGACCGGGGCCTCGAACCGTCCGGGCCGTCCCTGCGGCCCCAGCAGCACCTGCCCCTCGACGCCGACCTTCACGCTCACCGAGCCATCGGCCAGGCGCACACATTCGCGGGCGAGACGACCGAGAGTGATTTGGCTGCGCAGGCTGGCATTGTCGTCGGCCCGGCCGCCATAGCTGCGCAGGGCGGCGCCGTTCTCCGCGACGTCGACCGTGGGGCAATAGACCTCGCCGAGGTCGGCGGGCTGAGACGGCGGAACCGTGGTCCCGCCGTATTTCAGCATGTTGGTGAACCAGTTCCCGTCCTCGGCCAGGGCAGCCCCGGGCATCGTGGCCGCCAAGGGCAGGAATCCCGCAATCAGGGCGATCCCGACCGTTTTCGCGCGTGTCCGCATCCTCAGATCCCGCTGAATCGCCGGCGCGGGGCGCCGGAACAGGCCTATTTCAAGCTGGCGAACCCGTCGCCGAAGCCCTTCATCGACAGGGGGATGCCGACCCCCTCTTCCGGGGTCTGGAACACGATGAACGTGGCCTGCACCCCGGCGCTGAACTGCTTGATGAGGTTGTCGTCCATGACCACCTCCGCGACGCAGCCCGTGGTGAGGCAGCGCACGAACCCGGCCCGGCCGACATCGGTCTTGTCGATCTTCAGGCCGAGCCCGGAGGGCAGCAGCACGCCCAGCGGCGCCACCACGCGCAGCAGGTAGCCGCGATTGTCCGCCGTCTTGAGGACGATGACGACGAGGGTGAGGTTGGGCCGGTCCTCGGCGGCGAGGTACTGGACCAGGGCGCATTGCTCGGCCTTCGCCCCCGCCGGCGTCTCGCAGCGGAGCTGCCAGTCCCCGAAGGTGTTGCGCACCATGCCCTGTGCCTCGGCACGGCCGCCCCCGGCCAGCCCCATGCCGGCGAGTGCGGCCATGCAGATCAGACCGATCCGCGCCGGACGCCCGAGAGAGGTCGCCCGATCCTCGGCGACCCGCCTCGCACGCCCCAGCATTGCTCGAAAACCCACGCGCCGATCCCTCTCGCCTCACCCCTCATGGCTGGGGGGCACCCGATGAAACCCGCGGTGTTCCGACCATGCGCGGCTATTCTGTGTCAAGCGTGACCACTAGTTTACTCTCACGGACTATCGTTACCCAGGATGACGCCCTAGTTCACGGGGCAAAGCCCCAAGCGCCAACGGACCGAGCCCATGCGATTTCCTGCTACCGCCGCGTTCCTGATCCTCGCCGGGATCGCTCCCGCCTCGGCCGAGTCCCTGCCCGTCGACGAGACCACCTATGTGGAGCGGTCGCTCAACCGCGACGGGCCGCTCGTGGTCGAGCACCGGCCGATCCGGCGCATGCCGGGGGGCCGGATCAATTCCAATTCGGCCGAGATCGCCGGCTTCTGCCGCGACGGCGGGTATGTCCGTCGCCTCGACGAGTTCGGCAACCCGACGATCCTGCGCCAGCGCGAAGTCTGCGACAGCGTCGCCCCCCGCACCTTGCGGCCGGGGGACGTGGACGCCCGTCCCACCTGGCCGGTGGAGCAGGTCGAGCGCCGCCGGGTTCTGCGCGCACGCGGGTAGGTCACGATTGGGCAAGGGTCGGACCCGGCCCTTGCCTCAGCCGTAGCGGTGGAGGCTGGCGCCGTTGCGCTTGAGCCAGCGCTCGGCCTCGTCCACATGCGGGCACAGGGATCCCACCAGCGACCAGAACCGCTGGGAATGGTTCATCTCGCGCAAATGGGCCATCTCGTGGGCCACGAGGTAATCGAGCACCAGGGGCGGCGCCAGGATCAGGCGCCAGGAAAAGTTCAGCTCTCCGCGCGCGGTGCAGGAGCCCCAGCGCGAGCGGGTGTCGCGGATGGTGATCCGTTTCGGTCCCTGACCCAACTTCTCCGTATAGACCGACACCGCCTGGGCGAGATCCTTGCGGACCTCCCGCTCCAGGAAATCCCTGACCCGGCGCGGCAGGTGGGGCGCCTCGCACGCCACGGAGAGGACCGGACCGCCCTCCTCCTCCGTGACCAGGGTCACGCCGCCGCGCTCGCTCCGGTGGACGATGCGATGGCCGACACCGCGAAGGGGGAGTTCCGCCCCCGCCTCGAACGCCACACGGTCCGGAACCTTGGCGAGCCGCATGGCGATCCAGCCGCCATGGCTGACCGCGAAGGTGCGCGCCACGGCGAGGGACGTCCGGGCTGGCAGGGTCATCACCACCTCGCCGGTGGCGCTCGAGACGCGCAGGGTCAGCCTGCGGGCCGCCGGGCGGCGGCGCAGGGAGACGCGGAGCTTCGCGCCCTCGTGAAGGATGTCGATATGGTCGGGATCGGACCCGCGCAGCAGGGCGACTCTCATGGCGTCAGCTTAGCGGCAGCCTCCCGCCGCCGCCATCGGGGCGTGGGTCACGTCCAGAACTTTTGCGGGGGCCGATCCCGCACTACGCCGCCGGTCGTCGCTCCAGAGCCGGCAAGGCCTGCATCTCGCGGATGAAGGAGGCGATCCGCGGGGCGATGACCGTGCGATAGCGTGAGCCGTTGAACACCCCGTAATGGCCGACGCGCTCCTGCAGGTGATAGGCCTTGCGCTCGGGCGGCAGGTTCGGGGTCAGGTCGAGGGAAGCCTTGGTCTGGCCGACACCGGAGATGTCGTCGTTCTCGCCCTCGATGGCGAGGATCGCGCAGGTCCGGATCGCGGTGAGGTCCACCCGCTCGCCGCGATGGAGCATCTCGCCCTTCGGCAGGGCGTGGTCGACGAAGACGGTCTTGATCGTCTGAAGGTAGAATTCCGCCGTCAGGTCCATCACCGCGAGATACTCGTCGTAGAAGTCCCGGTGCTTCTCGGCGGAATCGCCGTCGCCGGTGACGAGATGATCGAACATCTCGGTATGGGCGTTGACGTGACGATCGAGGTTCATCGCCATGAATCCGCCAAGCTGGAAGAAGCCCGGATAGACGCTGCGCAGGGCACCGGGATACGCCAGCGGGACCATGGTGATGCAGTTCCGCTCGAACCATGCGGTGCCGCGCTCCTGCGCCAGGCAGTTGACGGCGGTGGGCGAGCGGCGGGTGTCGATGGGGCCGCCCATCAGGGTCATCGAGCGCGGCACCGGCATCGTGCCTTGCGCCTCCATCAACGCCACGGTGGCCAGCACGGGCACCGCCGGCTGACACACGGCCATGACGTGAAGGTCCGGACCGAGGGCGACGAAGATCTCCTTCAGGTAGTCGATGTAGGTGTCGAGATCGAACCGCCCCTCCGTGATCGGCACGAGGCGCGCATCGGTCCAGTCGGTGATGAAGACCTGATGATTGGGGAGCATCGCCTCCACGGTGCCGCGCAGGAGCGTGGCGTAGTGCCCCGACATCGGCGCCACGATCAGGAGCTTGGGCTGCGGCTCGGAGGGGCCGCGCGCGAAGGAGCGGTCGAAGGTCACGACCCGGCAGAACGGCTTCTCCCACACCACCCGCTCGCTCACGGGCACGCTCGCCCCGTCGATCCAGGTTCCGGTGAGCCCGAAGGCCGGCTTGGCGTAGCGCCGGGTTCCGCGCTCGAACATCTCGCAGGCCGCGGCCATGGACTTCGCATAGGGCGAGTAGGCGAGCGGGTTGGCGGGATTCTCCAGGCTGTGCTTGA
This sequence comes from Methylobacterium sp. 88A, assembly GCF_000376345.1. Classification (NCBI taxonomy): domain Bacteria; kingdom Pseudomonadati; phylum Pseudomonadota; class Alphaproteobacteria; order Hyphomicrobiales; family Methylobacteriaceae; genus Methylobacterium; species Methylobacterium sp. 88A. The sequence goes on along the minus strand of NZ_AQVT01000001.1, from coordinate 415,600 downwards.
CCATGTCGGCCGCGAGGCGCGCCGGCGCCGTCATCATACGACCGAACTCATACCAGGTGTAGGCCAAGCTCATATCCGCCCCTCCCTCGTCGTCCCGCGTCTCGACTACCAGCGCGACCCGGCGCGGTAGAGAACGCCGCGCCTCGCGAAACGTTCGGTTCGGGACATTCGTACAGGTGCGGAGTGCGCAAGGATGGGCGCAATCGGCGGGCGAACCATGGATTCGCAGCCGTCGAGCGCTATCGTTGAGCGGACATGATCGACATGAGCACCAATGGCTTCGTCCGCGATGCCCGGCACCTTCGGCTCGACACCTTCGTGCGCCTGCGCTGGCTCGCGATCACCGGGCAGAGCGCGGCTGTCGTCGGCGCGCAGTTCGGCCTCGGCCTGCCCCTGCCCTTCGGCTGGTGTTTCCTCGTCATCGCGGCATCCTCCTGGCTGAACCTCGCCCTGCGGATCCGGTTTCCCGCGAGCTACCGCCTGAGCGACGATTCGGCGGCCCTTCTCCTCGCCTTCGATATCATCCAGCTCGCCGCCCTCCTCTTCCTCACCGGCGGCCTGCAGAACCCGTTCTCGCTGCTTTTCCTCGCCCCCGTGCTGATCTCGGCCACGGCCCTGCCCCCGGAGCGGACCCTGGCGCTGGGGCTCCTGGCGGTGGGGCTCGCGACCATGCTGGCGCTGATCCACCGGCCGCTGCCGTGGTTCGCGGACGGGCGGCTCGAACTCCCGTTCCTCTACGTCTCGGGAGTGTGGACGGCGATCCTCCTCGGCACCGCCTTCACCGGGGTCTATGCCTGGAAGGTCTCCGACGAGACCCGGCAGCTCGCCCAGGCCCTCGCGGCCACGGAACTCGTTCTGGCGCGCGAGCAGCACCTCTCGCAGCTCGACGGGCTGGCGGCGGCGGCGGCGCATGAGCTCGGCACGCCTCTCGGCACGATCATGCTCGTCACCAAGGAACTCACGCGCCAGCTCGCCGCCACGGCCTCACCCGCCGTGAAGGACGACCTCGACCTCCTGCGCGACCAGGTCGACCGCTGCCGCGGCATCCTGTCGAAGCTTACCTCCCTCGACGGGGACGAAGCCGGTATCCTCCAGACCGTGACACTGAGCCATCTCGTGGAGGAGTTGGTGGCGCCCCAGCGCGCCATGGGCATCGCGCTCGACGTCACCAGCCGGGGCGACGGAATCGAGCCGGCGTGCCGGCGCAATCCGGGGGTGCTGTTCGGCCTCGCCAACATCGTCGACAACGCCGTGGACTTCGCCACCAGCCGCGTCGTCATCGAGGCGCGCTGGACCGCCGAGCGGGTCTCCCTCGAGATCAGCGACGACGGCCCGGGCTTCTCCAGCGAGATCCTGCTGCGGGCGGGCGAGCCCTACGTCACCACCCGAAGCCCCGACAAAACGCGCGGCGGGAACAGCGTCGGCGCCGGCCTCGGCCTCGGTCTGTTCATCGCAAAGACCCTGATCGAACGCTCCGGCGCGCAGCTTACGCTCTCCAACGTGTCGGGCCACCAAGCAACCGGAGCCGTGGTCCGCGTATCCTGGGCGCGCCACATCTTCGAGCGGGACACGCTTCCCCGGCGCGGCACGGAATTCAACGCCGAGGTGCCCCTGACCGAACGCAGTCCGGCCCCTATATAAGTTGCCAACAACTCGGTTTTGGAAAATGGAGGAGCGTCGGATGCTGACGCAGAGTGTAAGTCCGGGGCTTGCCGCCGATGCGCTGCAGACGTCGGAATCCGATCCGCTGGCGGCCTATGCCGACCGCACCTTGCTGATCGTGGACGACGACAGGCCGTTCTCAACCCGCCTGGCGCGGGCGATGGAAGCCCGCGGCTACGAGGTTCAGGTGGCCGAGAGCGTGGCCGAGGGCGTGTCCCTGGTGGAGAACCGTGCACCCGCCTTCGCGGTCATCGACATGCGCCTCGGCGACGGTAACGGCCTCGACGTGATCGCGCGGCTGAAGGAGAAGCGGCCCGAGGCCCGGGGCGTCATCCTCACCGGCTACGGCAACATCGCCACCGCCGTCACCGCCGTGAAGCTCGGCGCGTTCGATTACCTCGCCAAGCCCGCCGATGCGGACGAGATCCACGGCACGTTGATGGCGCAGCCGGGCGAGCGGGCCGACCCGCCGGAAAACCCGATGTCGGCCGATCGCGTGCGCTGGGAGCATATCCAGCGGGTGTATGAATTGTGCAGCCGCAACGTCTCGGAGACGGCACGCCGCCTCAACATGCACCGGCGCACGCTCCAGCGTATCCTCGCCAAGCGCGCGCCGCGCTGACCCGTCCCTGACGACGACCCCGGCGCCGCGATGTTGCGCGGGACCGGACTGGCGCTGTAAAGCTCCGGCCGCCCGCCGCAATCGCTGCTCCGGGGTCGACGGAGATGCATCCCCGTGAATACGCGCAACCTGATCACGATCGTCAGCATGATGGTGCTGGTGGGCACCGAAGTCTTCGCCGTCGCCATCGCCGCAGGCTGGGCGCTCGCCGGCCTGCTCGATCTCGGCGATACCGTGGGCCATGTCCTCATGGTCCTGTTCAGTGCGATCGCCGTCTGGATCATGGTCCAGCTCTGGCGCCGTGCGGTGAGCATCGAGCCGATTCGCGCCGCCGCACCGGCCGCCCGTCGCTGATCCACGACATAATCCCGAATCGCTCTTGCGGCTGACGGAGCTGGAACAGGCTGGGAAACATCCCCGCCGCGATGGGGCAGCCGCGTTGCATGGTCGGCATTTCCCGACTATCGCCTGACGGGTCGAGCCACAGCACCGAGTCCGAGACCATGAAAGCCCGCATCATCGTCACCCTGAAGACCGGCGTGCTCGACCCTCAGGGCAAGGCGATCGAATCCGCTCTCTCGTCCTTCGGCATCTCCGGCATCGAGGGTGTCCGCCAGGGCAAGGTGTTCGACGTCGAGATCGCCGACACGGATCCGGCCAGCGCCGAAGCGACGCTGAAGAGCGCCTGCGAGAAGCTGCTCGCGAACACCGTTGTCGAGAACTACGAGATCGAGATCGTCTGATGCGCGCCGCGATCGTCGTCTTCCCCGGCTCCAACCGCGACGGCGACGTCGCCCGCGCCCTGCGCCTCGCCGGCGCGGAGGTGGTCAAGGTCTGGCACACCGAGACGGCGCTGCCGGCCGGCACCGACCTCGCGGTGCTTCCGGGCGGCTTCTCCTACGGAGACTATCTCCGCTGCGGGGCCATCGCCGGACGCGCCGCCGCCATGGATGCCGTCCGCGACCACGCCGCCCGCGGCGGTCTGGTGCTCGGCATCTGCAATGGCTTCCAGATCCTGTGCGAATCCGGCCTCCTGCCGGGCGTGCTGATGCGCAACGTCGACCGGCGCTTCATCTGCCACCGCCAACTGCTCCGGGTAGAGCGTGCCGATACGCGCTTCACGTCGTCCTATGCCAAGGGCCAGGTGATCGACGTCTGCGTGGCGCATGGCGAGGGCAATTACTTCGCCGACGCCGACACGGTCGCCCGCCTCGAAGGCGACGGCCGCGTGGCCTTCCGCTATTCCGACGCCTCGGGCGACCTGACCGTGGATGCCAACCGGAACGGCTCGCTGAACTCCATCGCCGGTATCTACAGCGAAAACCTCAACGTGCTCGGTATGATGCCGCACCCGGAGAACTTCGTCGAAGGTCTCATCGGCGGGGTCGACGGGCGCGGATTGTTCGAAAGCCTCGCGGCGTAGTGCGAAAAACCCTCTCCCCCCTGCAGGAGAGGGTGCCTGCAAAGCAGGCGGGAGAGGATAAGACCTCTCCGAAGGTGGCGCTCCCCTCATTCGACCCGCTGGCGCGGGCCCCCTTCTCCCGCACAGGAGAGAAGGACGCGTCGTGCCTTCAATGCCCGTCGAATTCCATCAACGTCCGCACCGGCACATTGAGGTCGCGCAGCTTCTGCGCTCCGCCGATCTCGGGCAGGTCGATGACGAAGCAGGCAGCCACCACCTCGGCGCCGATCTGGCGCAGCAGGTTCACCGCCGCGCAGGCGGTGCCGCCGGTGGCGATGAGGTCGTCCACCAGCAGCACCTTGTCGCCCGGCTTGATGGCGTCCACGTGGATTTCCATCTCGTCGGTGCCGTATTCCAGCGCGTAGGCGATGGAGACGGTCTTGTGGGGCAGCTTGCCCTTCTTGCGGATCGGCACGAAGCCCGAGGAGAGCTGGTGCGCCACCGCGCCGCCGAGGATGAAGCCCCGCGCCTCGATTCCCGCTACCTGATCGATCCGCCCGCCCGCGAAAGGATGGACCAGCGAATCGACTGCACGGCGAAACGCGCGCGGATCGCTCAGGAGCGTGGTGATGTCGCGAAAGACGATACCGGGCTTCGGGTAATCCGGAATCGAGCGGATCGAATCCTTCAGCGCGGAGTGGCGGCGGGCTTCCATTCGGGCGGCTTTCGCGAGGAGATGTCGGGATCGGAGCGGGTTAGGATATGCCGCGCCCCGGCTGGAAAGCCGGGGCCTCGGGCTTCAGGCGTTGGCGCGGCGCAGGAGCTTCACGAGGTCGCCGTGCAGGCTCTCGTTGCCGGCGGCCACCGAGCGTGCGGCCAGGGGCTCCGCACCGCCATCGGCGCTGGTGACGAAGCCGCCGGCCTCGCGGACCAGGATGATGCCGGCCGCGATGTCCCAGGTCTGCAGGTCACGCTCCCAGTAGAGGTCCGAGCGGCCGCAGGCGACGTAGGCGAGGTCGAGGGCGGCCGAGCCGAAGCGGCGGGCACCGCCGGTCACCGCCATCACCGCCGCCACTTCGCGCAGGAGCTTCGGGTGATCGCCGCGCCCGAGATAGGGCGAGCCATAAGCGACGAGAGCGTCGGCGAGATCGGTCCGGCCGGAGACGCGCAGGCGGCGGTTGTTGAGATAGGCGCCCTTGCCGCGCTCAGCCACGAACAGTTCGTCCTTGGCCGGATCGTAGATGACGCCGGCGACGATCTGGCCTTCGCGCTCGAGACCCACCGAGATCGCGAAATGCGGGATGCCGTGGAGGAAGTTGGTGGTGCCGTCGAGGGGGTCGACATGCCAGGTATGGCTCTTGTCCTGTCCTTCGATATTCCCGGATTCCTCGAGGATCAGGCCGTAGCCGGGACGCGCCTTCATCAGGGCGTCGCGCAGCACCTCCTCGGCCTTGCGGTCGGCGGCGGAGACGAAGTTGCCGGGGCCTTTACGCGAAACCTGGAGGTTCTCGATCTCGCCGTAGTCGCGCTTGAGGCCACGGGCGGCCTTGCGGACGGCGTCGACCATGACGGTCATGAGGGGTGAGCTGATCATCGATGCAAAGGTCCGGGTCGATTCAAAGAACGGTCTTGCGCGGCCATAGCATGTTTGCCGCCCGCCTCACCCCTCGCCGATGCGGGGCAGAGGAGAAACGCGCGCAGGCGCCCATGGATGCCGCATCGTCCGCACCAAGCCGCGCGCGGGAAGTCGACGATGAGGTCTCCCCATCGTCGACTGGTATCACTCCACCTTCATCCGCGCCTCGGCCAGTCGCTCGGCCCGGCCGCGCTCCTCGGCGGTGAGGCCGGCGAGGGTCTCGTCGAGCTTCGGGTCGGAGCGCCCCTGGGCGGCGGCGGCGAGATTCCAGGCCGCCGCCTCGACAGGGTTTTTCTGCATCCCCCGTCCGAGGGCATAGAGGATGGCCACGCGATTCTGCGCGATGGCGTTGCCGCGCGACGCCGCGTGGAGGAAGTAGCGGGCCGCGCGGGCCTCGTCTTTCTCGACACCGATGCCGTTGAACAGCAGGATCGCGAACTCGACCTCACCGGCGAGATCGCCGTTATCGGCGGCGCGCCGGAACCACTCGGCCGCCTGTTTAGGATCCTTCGGTACCCCCCTCCCCTGGAGGTAGAGCACGCCGAGATCGTGCTGGGCGGGGCCGATCTCGCCCTCGGCCGCCTTGCGGAACAACTCGGCCGCCTTGGCTTCGTCCGGCTCGGTTCCCGTGCCGATCAGGATCAGGGCGAGGTTGTAGGCGGCCGTGGTGTCGCCCTTGGCGGAGGCCTGTTCGAGCCAGCGGCGCCCGGCCTTCGGGTCCTTCGTGCCGCCACGGCCATCGATCGACATCAGGCCGAGGGAGGCCATGGCGTGGGTGTCGCCCTGGTTGGCGGCCAGACGGTACCATTCGGCCGCCTTCACCGGGTCCTGCTTGACCCCGAGGCCCTGGTTGTAGAGCTCGCCGAGCAGCGTCATCGCCGCAGCGTCCTTGTTGTCGGCGGCGATCCGCTTCGTCGCCTCGCGGAAGGCGGTGGTATATTGGCCGCGCTGGTAGGCACCGAAGGCGATGTCGGGTTCGGTCTTCGAACGGGGCGGCACCGCGCCGGTCGCGCCGATGGAATACGGCGTCGGGAGTTCTCGCAGCTGCCCCTTCAACGTCTCCTTGGGGCGAGGCGTCAGCGATTGGGGGCCGGCCGGGTCGGTCGGCATCACCTTCGGCGCTTCGGCACAGGCAGCGAACGCCAGTCCCTCCGCCAGGGCGAGGGCGAAGGCGGCCCGGCGGACCCGCCTCACGTATCGGCCTCCGACGCCGCGACCAAGGCCTGGATGGCGGCGATATCCGCCCCTTCTCCCATCCACAGGTGGCTTTCCAGCCCGAGGAACTCGGCCCCCGTCGCCAGGAGACCGTCCACCTGGGCCAGATCATGGGCCACGGCGATGCACGGAGTCTCGAAGATTTCGACCCACCATTCCGCGCGCTCGCGCACGGTATCGGCATCGGGCGCGATCCCGTCCGAGTAGATCCCCCCGAACATCACGTAATCGACACCGGCCTCGCCGGCCTCCATCGCCGCGTGCTTCTGCTCATGCCCGCCGGCTCCGAGGATTCGACCGTCGCTGAGGCGTTCGCGCAGATCCTGCAGGGCACCGTCCCGCGCCTTGTCGAGATGAACCCCGTCCGCCCCGCCACGCGCGGCCACGCTGACGACGTCGCCGGCGAAATCGGACACGGTGATGACCAGGGCGGCGCCGGTCGATTGCGCGGCCGGAGCGAGCCGCTTGACGAGGTTCACGAGGCTGCGCTCGTCGGCCGGGGCGAGCCGCAGGAGCACCGCCGCCACGTCCCCCGCCGCGCAGGCGGCGGTCAGCGCTTCGGCGAGGGCATCGGCCCGGTCGGAATCCACCCGATGGGGGGACAGGAGTGCGAGGCGGGTGCGGGGTTCGGCCATTCTTGTCGTCCTAACGGCATCATCCCGAGGCGCGGGCTCCGCGTCTCGGGGACAGGCGATGCGAGATCACCGCGTCACGGCATGGTTCCGGATGCGATCCGGTACCACGGAACAGGGTCTCAGGCGGCGCCGATCTTCGGGTCGAGCGAGCCGTTGGCATAGCGCTTGGCCATCTCGGAGACCGAGATCGGGCGGATCTTCGAGCCCTGACCGGCGGTGCCGAATTCCTCGAAACGCTGGCGGCAGAGCTTCGTCATCGCATCCATGGCGGGCTTCAGATACTTGCGCGGATCGAACTCGGCCGGGTTCTCGGTGAGAACCTTCCGGATCTGGCCGGTCATGGCCATGCGGTTGTCGGTGTCGATGTTGATCTTGCGCACGCCGTGCTTGATGCCGCGCTGGATCTCGGCCACCGGCACGCCCCAGGTGGGCTTCATCTGCCCGCCGTAGGAATTGATGATGTCCTGCAGGTCCTGCGGCACCGAGGAAGAGCCGTGCATGACGAGGTGAGTCGTCGGCAGGCGGCGGTGGATCTCCTCGATCACGTTCATGGCCAGCACGTCGCCGTCCGGCTGGCGGGTGAACTTGTAGGCGCCGTGGCTGGTGCCCATGGCGACGGCGAGCGCGTCGACCTTGGTAGCGGTAACGAACTTCACCGCCTCTTCCGGGTCGGTGAGGAGCTGGTCGTGGCTCAGCACGCCCTCGGCGCCATGGCCGTCCTCGGCCTCGCCCTGGCCGCTCTCCAACGAGCCGAGCACGCCGAGCTCGCCCTCCACCGAGACGCCGGCCCAATGGGCCATGCGGGTGACGTTGCCGGTGATCTCGACATTGTAGGCGTAGTCGGCGGGGGTCTTGCCGTCGGCCTTGAGCGAACCGTCCATCATCACCGAGGTGAAGCCGTACTGGATCGCCGTGGCACAGGTGGCTTCGTTGTTGCCGTGGTCGAGATGCATGCAGACGGGGATGTGGGGGTAGATCTCCACGAGGCCGTCGATGAGCTTGGCCAGCACCACGTCGTTGGCATAGGCGCGCGCGCCCTTGCTCGCCTGCAGGATCACCGGCGAATCGGTGGCATCCGCCGCCGCCATGATGGCCAACCCCTGTTCCATGTTATTCAGGTTGAAGGCCGGAACGCCGTATTCGTATTCGGCGGCGTGATCCAGGAGCTGCCTCAGGGTGATACGTGCCATTGGTGTCTCCTAAAAACGATGGGGCCGACCCGTGGGCCGCCATCCGCTGACAATTCGTCTGCCTTGTCGGACCTTACCGGGTCCGCCGCAACTCCATCGCGAAGACTTCGGCGACAGAACGCTGTGTCGTCATCCCAAGATCCCAGCCAAACACCTCATCCCGAGGTGCCCAAGCGCAGCGAAGGCTTCGAAGGAGCCCTCCGGTTCGCCCGGAGGATGCCGGACCCCTCGTTCGAGGCCCGCTGCCTCAGGCGCCTCAGGATGAGGTGATGGGACCTGGGATGGAGCCGGTCACCCCTTGACGCGCAGGGCCTCGACGCCGGGCAGGACCTTGCCTTCCAGCCATTCGAGGAACGCGCCGCCGGCGGTGGATACGTAGGAGAAGTCGTCGGCGACGCCGGCATGGTTGAGGGCGGCCACCGTGTCGCCGCCACCCGCCACCGAGACGAGCTTGCCGGCCTTGGTGCGTTCGGCCGCGTGGCGGGCCGCCGCCACCGTCGCGGCGTCGAAGGGGGTCAACTCGAAGGCACCGAGCGGACCGTTCCAGACCAGGGTGGCGGCCTCGTCGATGGCGGCATCGATCTCGGCCACCGAGGCCGGGCCGGCATCGAGGATCATGCCGGTCTCCGACACGGCGTCGACGCCCACGGTCTCATGTGCCGCGTTGGCCTTGAACTCGGCGGCGACCACGGCGTCCACGGGCAGGATGATGCGGCACTTGGCGGAAGCGGCGGCGTCGAGGATGCGGAGCGCCGTCTCGGCGAGATCCTTTTCGCACAGGGACTTGCCGACGGCTTTCCCTTGAGCGTGCAGGAAGGTGTTGGCCATGCCGCCGCCGATGACGAGCATGTCCACCTTGGCGACGAGATTCTGCAGGAGGTCGATCTTCGAGGAGACCTTGGCGCCGCCGACCAATGCGATGACCGGGCGGCTCGGCGCCTCCAGCCCCTTGGTGAGCGCGTCGAGCTCCGCCTGCATCAGCCGGCCCGCATAGGCCGGCAGCACATGGGCGAGGCCCTCGGTCGAGGCATGGGCGCGGTGGGCGGCCGAGAAGGCCTCGTTGACGAAGACGTCGCCGTTGGCGGCGAGCGCCGCCACGAAACCGGTCTCGTTTGTCTCTTCGCCGGAGTGGAAGCGGGTGTTCTCCAGGAGGAGGACGTCGCCGTCCTTCAGCGCCGAGACGGCCGAGGACGCGGCCTCGCCGATGCAATCCTCGGCGAAGGCGACCGGGCGGCCGAGACGGTCGGACAGGGCGGAGACCACCTGCTTGAGCGAATCTGCCCCCACCGGCTTGCCCTTGGGGCGGCCGAAATGCGCCAGCAGCACCACACGCCCGCCGCCATCGGCGATCTCGCGGATCGTCGGGACGATCCTCTCGATACGGGTGGCGTCGGTGACGCGTTCCCCCTCCATCGGCACGTTCAGGTCGACGCGGAGAAGCACGCGCTTGCCCTGGAGGGAGCCGGCATCGTCGAGGGTGCGGAAAGCGGTCATCCTGGCCTTCAGTGTCGTCGAGAGAAATGTCAGCGCGGGGTGATGAGCCCGTCGAGATGGAAGCGCTGGGCGGCGATGGTCAGCACCACGGTGAGCACGGCGGTGATGATCGCCGTCAGCACCAGGGCCCCGGAACCGGGCAGCCGGCGCGTGCGGTCGGCGACGGCGCGGACTTCGCTGCGCAGGGCGGCGAGGTCGGACTGGCGCGCTGCCTCGCTCATGCGCGTGGTCGCCCCCTCGATCTTCTCCTCGACGCGGGAGAGCAGGGCCTCGGAGCGGGCGTACTTGTCCTCGATCCGCGCGCACTTGTCTTCGATGCGGGCGAGCTGGTCGCTGCCGGGCGAGGATGGGGCGGGCGCGGATTGAGCCAGGGGCTCGGCCTTGACGACCACGAGCGGCGGCGTCGCCTGCTGGTTGGCGATCGCCTGGGTCTCGGGTACCGGCGACGGCGCCGCACCCGAGAGCGCGGTGCTCTCGGAAGTCTTACTATCAGAAGTCTTGGCGCCCGGGATGAAGCTGGTTCCGGTCGACGGGGTCGGCGAAGGCTCGGTCATGTCGGACGCACCAGTGCTGGTCGATCAAAGGGTGTCGTTCACGAGGCATCCCGGGCGGCCCACGGGCCGCCCGGAAGCGCTGCTCTCAGAGCAGCTTTCCCATCGCCACGGCGGTGTCCGCCATGCGGTTCGAGAAGCCCCACTCGTTGTCGTACCAGGAGAGGATACGCACGAACGTGCCGTCCATCACCTTGGTCTGGTCGAGGTGGAAGGTGGACGAATGAGGATCGTGGTTGAAGTCGATGGAGACGTTGGGCTGGTCGGTATAGGCCAGCACGCCCTTCAGCGGACCGTCGGCCGCGGCGCGGATCGCGTTGTTGATCTCCTCGACGGAGGTCTGGCGCTTGGCGGTGAACACGAGGTCGACGGCCGAAACGTTGGGGGTCGGCACGCGGATCGAGGTTCCGTCGAGCTTGCCCTTCAGCTCCGGCAGGACGAGGCCGACGGCCTTGGCCGCGCCCGTGGAGGTCGGGATCATCGACAGGGCAGCGGCACGGGCCCGGTAGAGGTCCTTGTGCATCTGGTCGAGGGAGGGCTGGTCGTTGGTGTAGGAATGGATCGTCGTCATGAAGCCGCGCTCGATCCCGACGAGATCGTTGAGCACCTTGGCCACCGGCACGAGGCAGTTGGTGGTGCAGGACGCGTTCGAGATCACGAGGTGATCGGCGGTCAGCTGATCGTGGTTGACGCCGTAGACCACGGTAAGGTCGGCGCCGTCGGCGGGGGCCGAGACGATGACGCGCTTGGCGCCGGCGTCGAGATGGGCCTTGGCCTTGTCCTTCGAGGTGAAGATGCCGGTGCATTCCAGGGCGATGTCGACGCCGAGTTCGCGGTGCGGAAGCTCGGCCGGGTTGCGCACGGCGGTGACCTTGATGCGCTGACCGTCGACGACGATGAAGTCGCCGTCCACTTCGACCTTGGCGTTGAAGCGGCCGTGGATCGAGTCGAAGCGCAGCAGGTGGGCATTGGTCTCGACGGGGCCGAGATCGTTGATCGCGACGACCTCGATATCCTTGCGGCCGGCCTCGTGGATGGCGCGCAGGATGTTGCGACCGATGCGTCCGAACCCGTTGATGGCAACCTTCACCGACACGGCGTGAATCCTTCTATGTACCGGGCGCCGACCTCGCGGAACCCGTAAGCAGCAAGAGCGAGACAGCGGGCCGGAGGGGCGGAGCCGCCATTCGGCGTCGCTGTGTCATGTGCACCGTTGAACGTCAGATGAACCGATTGGCCCATCCTCGGACCCTCATGCGTCCGCGAAAGGACCGATGCGGGATCGATGGCCGAACGGGTCACAGGCTCGAATTTCCAATCCGGCGGTCGGTTCGAGGGGCGCGCGGTCTCTAACATGGGGGAAACCGCTGGCAAAGGTTTTGCCCGATCGATTCGTTTTCCTTCCCCGCATATGATGGCAAAGCGTCGATTTCGCGCGCGGATCGACAGAGGTTTGGCTACAAATCCGCGTTTCCGAAACAGATGCGCCAGCTCCTTCATGATCCGGCGGAAGGTAGAACGATGAGCCAGACGCCAGACCGGCCGAACGTGGACCATGCCCTTGCTCGGCTCGATACGGTCCTGACCCGCCTCGAGGCCTCGGTGGCCCATCGCCTCGAGGCCGAGCGCGAACCGGGCGACCTGGAAACGGAGCTCGCGATCATGGCGGAGGATCGCGCGCGCCTCGCGGCGGAACTCGACGCCGCCAGCGCGCGCCTCGCCACGGTGGAGGCGACCACGAGCGATGTCGGCCACCGCCTGGGGCGGGCGATCGAAGCGGTGGAGGGCGTGCTGGCCCGCCCCCGCGTCGCACGCTAGTCTGCCACCTCTCACACCAGCCCTGTCGGACATGCCCCAGATCAGCGTCACCATCGACGGCAAGAGCTACCGGATGGCCTGCGCCGAAGGCGAGGAGGCGCATCTCTCGGCTCTGGCCGCAGAACTCGACACCCGCGTCACCGACATGAGGAAATCCTTCGGCGAGATCGGCGACATGCGCCTGCATGTGATGGCTGCCCTCACCCAGGGGGACGAACTCGCGGAGCTCAAGCGTCGCCTGGCGGATCTCGAGGCCGAAACGGTCACGCTCCGGAAGCGCGTCGAGACTGCGGACTCCCTCCGCGCCAACGAGGAGGCCCGTATCGCCGAAGGGCTCGGCCGGGCGGCGGACAGGATCGAGCGGCTGGCACATGCGCTGGCGGCGGGATGAGCGTTCCGCGAACGATTGCCCGCCCCTCCCCCCTGGCGCGAAACGCCCGCCGACGCTACATGAGTCGAGCGGTGCTGCGGGGTTCGTCAGGAGTACTTTTCCCCGGGGCCTTATCGACTCCCCAGGGAGCTGTCCCTGGCCCTGTCCCTGGACTTGGCCAACACGGCGCCCACCTACACTGTAGGTTTCCCGGGATCGCAACTCCAACGGCTCACGTGGCTCCGCACTCTGATTTCTCCGCCCTGAAAGCCGAGCTTCGCAAGCACGCCCTCGCCCGGCGCGACGGACTCGATCCCGAGACCCGCCGGGCCGGCGGCCTGCGGATCGCGCAGAGCGTCATGCGGGTCGAGGCCCTGGCCGATGCGGCGGTCGTCGGTGCCTTCTGGGCGATCCGCAGCGAGGTCGATCCGCTTCCCCTCATCGAGATGCTGTTCGCGCGTGGCCAGCGGGTCGCCCTCCCCAAGGTGACGCCGGATGGCCTCGTGTTCCGCGAATGGCGGGCGGGAGAAGCGCTGGTGCCGGGCTCCTTCGGCCTCAGCGAGCCGCGCGACGACCTTCCGCCCCTCGATCCCACCGCCCTCATCGTGCCGCTGGCGGCCTTCGACCGGCGCGGGCATCGCATCGGCTACGGGCGCGGCTATTACGATCAGGCCATCGAGCGGCTCTCCCGCAACGGCCCGGTCCTGACGATCGGCATCGCCTTCTCCGTCCAGGAGGTGGGGACCGTGCCCTCCGAGCCGCACGACCAGCCCCTCGACCATCTCATCACCGAAGCGGGACCGGTCCCGCTCGTCCGGGACTGACACCGACACATGCGACTTCTCTTCCTCGGCGATGTGGTGGGCCGCCCCGGCCGCAATGCGGTGATGGACCGGCTGCCGAAACTGCGCGAGCGCTGGCGCCTCGATTGCGTGGTCATCAACGGTGAGAACGCGGCCGGCGGCTTCGGCATCACCGAGGCGATCTGCGACGAACTCCTCCAGGCGGGCGCCGATGCGGTGACGCTGGGCAACCATTCCTTCGACCAGCGCGAAGCCCTCGTCTTCATCCAGCGGCAGACGCGCCTCGTCCGCCCGGCGAACTACCCGCCCGGTACTCCGGGTCGCGGCGCCACCGTGGTGGAGACGCGGGGGGGCGGCCGCGTCCTCGTCCTCAACGTCATGGGCCGCATCTACATGGACGCGCTGGACGATCCCTTCGCCTCCGCCGAGCGCGAACTCTCCGCCTGTCCCCTCGGCGAGGTGGCGGACGCCGTCATCGTCGACGTCCATGCCGAGGCGACCAGCGAGAAGCAGGCTTTCGGGCACTTCCTCGACGGCCGCGCCAGCCTCGTCGTCGGCACTCATACCCACACCCCCACCGCCGACCACCGCATCCTCCCCGGCGGCACCGCCTACCTGTCGGATGCTGGCATGTGCGGCGATTACGATTCGATCCTCGGCATGCAGAAGGACGAGCCCCTGAGGCGCTTCCTGCAGAAGACCCCCGGCGCGCGCCTGGAAGCGGCCCAGGGCAAGGGCACGTTGTGCGGGATCGCCGTCGAGACCGACAATGCGACGGGACTCGCCACCATGGTCTCGGCGGTCCGCCTCGGCCCGCATCTCGAAGAAACCTGGCCTCGCTCCTGGGATTAGGCCCCTTGAGCTGGTGATGAGCCTCACTGCGGCTTGATCGCAGCGGGGCATGAAGCCAAGGTGCGGGCACGGTCGACCCGCCCGTTTCGCGAGCCCGCGCAGAGAGAGTCCCCGACATCCCATGGCGACCCGCTCCGCGACTGCCCCCCTGAGCCGCCCGGGCATCTACCTGATCCGGATGTTGGTCTTCCTGACCCTGGTCGGGTTTCTCGCCTTCGTCCTGTTCCGACAGATCACGCCGGCCTTCCGCGCCAATGCCGGGTTGAACGGGCTGATCCTCGGCGTCCTCCTCATCGCCATCCTGCTCGCCTTCGGCCAGGTGATCCGCCTCTTCCGCGAGGTCGCCTATGTCAACGCGGTCGCGGCCGGTGAGGATTCGGCCAAGCCGCCCTCGCTCCTGGCGCCCCTCTCCCCGGCGATCCTGGCGCGGCGCGAGGGCACGACGCAGGCCGGCATCCGCTCCTATCTCGACACCGTGGCGGCGCGCCTCGACGAGGGCCGCGAGATCCTGCGCTACATCGCCGGGCTGCTGATCCTGCTGGGCCTGCTCGGCACTTTCTGGGGCCTCATCGACACGCTGAGCGCGGTGGGCAGCGTGATCCAGAGCATGCGCGGCGGCGGCGAGGCCAGCGCGATGTTCGACGAGTTGAAGAACGGCCTCGCCAAGCCGCTCTCCGGCATCGGCCTCGCCTTCTCCGCCTCGCTGTTCGGCCTGTCGAGCTCGCTCGTCACCGGCTTCCTCGATCTCCAGGCGGGCCAGGCCCATGCCCGTTTCCACAACGAACTGGAAGATTGGCTGGTCTCCGGCGAGGAGCAGGCCGCGGCGGCGCCTCCTGTGGCGGCGCAGGAGCCGGCCTCGGCCCGTGAACTCACCGAGGCGGTGGACAGGCTGTCGGCCATCATCTCGGAGGGCGCCAACGGCCGCGTGGCGACCCAGGCGATGACCAACCTCGCGGAGGGCATCCAGGGGCTCGTCCAGCACATGCGGGCCGAGCAGCAGATGATCCGCGACTGGGTCGAGGCTCAGGCAACGCGGGAACGTGAACTCAAGCAGGTGCTCGACCGGCTCGGCCGCGAGAAGACCTGATGGCCTCGCTGCGCACGCGCCGGGACCGGAGCCTCAACGTCTGGCCGGGCTATGTCGACGCCCTGGCGACGCTGCTGCTCGCCGTCGTCTTCCTGCTGACGATCTTCGTCGTCGGGCAGTTCTTCCTGTCCCAGGAGATCACGGGCCGCGATTCGGTGCTGAACCGGCTCAACCGGCAGATCGCCGACCTCACCGACCTCCTGGCGCTGGAACGCTCCACCCGCCGGGCGCAGGAGGAGAAGGCCTCGAACCTGCGCACCACGCTGCTGGGCACCGAGGCCGAGCGCGACAAGCTGAAGGAACAGGCCGGCGCCGCCGCGAGCGGCGACAACCGCCAGGGCGAGCTCGACAAGCAGCTGGTGGCCGAGCGCGCCACCAATGCCCGCGCCGCGTCGCAGATCGATCTCCTCAACGAGCAGATCGGCGCCATGCGCCGCCAGCTCGCCGCCCTGGAGGACGCGCTGGCCGCCAGCGAGAGCCGCGACCGCGAGAGCCAGGCCCGCATCGCCGATCTCGGTAGCCGGCTGAACGTGGCCCTCGCCCAGAAGGTTCAGGAACTCGCGCGCTACCGCTCGGACTTCTTCGGCCGCCTGCGCCAGATCCTCGGCAACCGCAGCGACATCCGCGTGGTCGGCGACCGGTTCGTCCTGCAATCGGAGGTGCTGTTCCCGGCGGGTTCAGCGAGCCTGAAGCCCGAGGCGGCGCCCGAACTCGACCGGATCGCTACCGCCATCCTCGATCTGTCGAAGCAGATCCCGGCGGACATTCCCTGGGTCCTGCGTGTCGACGGGCATACCGATGCCCGTCCCATCGCCAGTTCGCAATTCCCGTCGAACTGGTCGCTTTCGGCCGCCCGCGCCATCGCCGTGGTGCAGTACATGGCGGGAAGGGGCATCCCGCCCCAGCGCCTGCTCGCCGCCGCCTTCGGTGAATTCCAGCCCATCGAGGCCGGTACCGGTGACGACGTCTACGCCCGCAACCGCCGCATCGAGCTGAAGCTCACCGAACGTTAAGGCAGGCCCCCTACCGCAGAGGTGCCAGCGCCACCGCCCAGACGACGAACGCGCCGGAGAGCAACCCGAAGGCCATGAATTCCACCGCGCCGGTCAGGATCATCCGCTTGAGCATTGTGATCGCCTCTCGTTGACGTGACGATCTTTGTTCTTGTTTTGTTCTGTGTAAAGCGGTTGTTACGGCCGGCTCGTGATGTGGTTAGCGCGCGGTTAACAAGCGGACTCGGCGCGGCGGCTGCCGCCATGCTTCCGGCCTCGACGGTCTCCTCCGCCCCCCGAAATGCTCCCCTCACACCGGGCGGGGGACCCTCACGATCGCCCGCCGGGCTTTGTGCGAAAGGAGACAAATAGTCCTCCCCGCGCAACCCATGCGAATCTGAAGCACTTGAAAGGTCAATCAGGGCGAAGAACCGCGGACAGCACCCCATTCTTGGCCATTTTCGCTATCCTATGTGAATGGTCGAATGCGAATACACCTGGTCGCAATCGGTTCCCATGGCGACATCCTTCCGTTTCTGGCCATCGGCGCTGAATTTCTCCGTCGTGGACAAGATGTGATCCTGGCCGCCCCCGCCCCCTTCGCGGATCATGCGGCGCGGATCGGCCTGCCCTTCCATTCCCTCGGGGACGATTGCGACTATCGCCGCATCACCGCGGATCCCGAGCTCTGGCATCCGCGCCGGGGGGCCGCCGCCCTGTTCGGAAACATCGCCGCCGCCACGGAGCAGACCTATCGCTGGATCGCCACGAACGCGCGCAAGGGCCACTCGATCGTGGTCGCCTCGACGCTGGCCTTCGGCGCACGCGTGGCACAGGAGAAGCTGCGCCTTCCCGTCATCACGATCCACGCGATGCCACTGCTGATGGAGAGCCGCTACGCCTCCCCGATCCTGCCGGGCGTGCCGCTTCCCGCCTGGACCCCGTCCCGGGTTCGGCACTGGGTCGGCCGGGGCGCCGACAAATACGTGATCGGTCCGGCCGCCCTGCCGACCGTCAACGCGTTTCGGCAGGAACTCGGCCTCAAACCCGTGCGTCGGCTGCGCTACTGGTGGAACAGCCCCTCCCGTGTCCTGCTGCTCTTTCCCGACTGGTTCGCGGCATCGCAGCCGGATTGGCCCCGGCAGGCCATGCATGTGGGCTTTCCCATCGCGGATCGCTTCGGCGATACGGACTGCCTCGCGCCCCGCCTCACGCGGTTCCTGAGGGGCGGGGATGCCCCCCTGGTCTTCACTTACGGATCGGCCATGCGCCAGGCATCGGGCTTCTTCCGAACCGCCCTCGCCATCTGCAAGCGTCTGGGTCGGCGGGGCGTGCTCCTCGCTCCTGAGCATGGTCAGGTTCCCGAGTCCCTGCCGGAGCCCCTGATCCATGTCCCCTACGCGCCGCTCAGCGTCCTGCTGCCCCGGTCGGCGGCGTTGATCCATCATGGCGGGATCGGCACCGTGGCGCAGGCCTTGGCCGCCGGCACGCCGCAGATGATCGTGCCGGTGGCGTTCGACCATTTCGACGAGGCGGCGCGGGTGAAGCGCCTCGGCGCCGGGACGAGCCTGAGCCGTCGCCGTTTCACGCCCGCGCGCGGCGCGCGGCGACTTCGCCGTCTTCTGGCCTCGGCCGAGGTGGCTCGAGCCTGCGGAGATCTGAGGATGCGTCTCGACGGGCTGGACGGGGTCTCCGCCGCCTGCGACGCGATCGAGCAAATGGCGCCCCGCCGGCGGTGACGGAGGCAGGGCGGTCCGGCCTTAGGCCAGCTGCTCGATCAACCCGTCCCGGATGGTGACGCGCCGGTCCATGCGGGCGGCGAGCTCCATGTTGTGGGTGGCCACGAGCGCGGCGAGGCCCGAGGCGCGGACCAGCGAGACGAGGATGCCGAAGACATGCGCCGCCGTGTGCGGATCGAGGTTGCCGGTGGGCTCGTCGGCCAGCAGCAGGCGCGGGCCGTTGGCGACGGCCCGCGCGATGGCGACGCGCTGCTGCTCGCCGCCCGACAATTCGGCCGGGCGGTGGACCAGACGCTCCTTCAGGCCGAGGAAGCTCAGGAGCTCGGTGGCGCGCGCCTTGGCCTCCTTGGCCCCGAGGCCTCGGATGAGCTGGGGCATCACCACGTTCTCCAAGGCCGAGAATTCCGGCAGGAGGTGGTGGAACTGGTAGACGAAGCCCATCTCTTCGCGGCGAAAGCGGGTGCGCTCGGCGTCCGGCATGGCCGCCGTGGGCTGGCCGCCGATATAGACCTCGCCCCCGTCCGGTCTTTCCAGCAGTCCGGCGAGGTGGAGCAGCGTGGATTTACCCGCCCCCGAGGGTGCCACCAGGGCCACGAGTTCGCCGGGCCAGATCGCGAGATCGGCGCCGCGCAGGATGTCGAGGGCTCCCGTTCCCTGCGCGTAGCGGCGTTCGACTTTGGCGAAGAACAGGGCCGGGACCGGCGGCGCACCGGCCTCGTCGGCAGAGGTGGTCATGATGGTTGAATCTCCCCTCAGCCGTAACGCAGGGCCTGCACCGGATCGAGCCGGGCGGCGCGCCAGGAGGGATAGAGCGTCGCCACGAGCGACAGGGCGATGGAGGTGAGAACCACCACCGTGATCTCACCGGAATTCATTTCGGCGGGGATCTCGGCGAGGAACCGCACGGTCGGGTCCCAGGCGGAGGGGAACAGCACCCGCTGGATCGGCTTGATGTTGAGGGTGATGAGCGTGCCCAGTGCCAGCCCGCCCAGCGTCCCGACCACGCCGATGAGCGCCCCGTTGATGAGGAAGACCCGCATCACCGTCCCGGGGGTCGCCCCCATCGTCCGCAGGATCGCGATGTCGCTCGACTTGTCGCGCACCAGCAGGATCAGGCCGGAGACGATGTTGAGGGTCGCCACCACGACGATCAGGCTGAGGATGAGGAACATCACGTTCCGCTCCACCTCCAGCGCCCCGAAGAAGGTTCGGTTACGCTGGCGCCAGTCGGTGAGAAGGACGGGCCGCTCTGCCGCCATCTCGAGATCCGGCCGCAGCTGCGCCACCGCATCGGCATTGTCGAGATAGACCTCGATCAGGCTGACGTCGCTGTCACGGTTGAAGAAGGCCTGGGATTCGGCCAGCGGCATGAACACGAAAGTAGCGTCGAACTCGGTCATGCCGATCTCGAAGATCGCCTTGACCGTATAGGCCTTGGTGCGCGGCGCGGTGCCGAACGGTGTCGTCGCGCCCTTAGGCGTGGACAGGGTGATCTGGTCGCCGGCCTGAAGGCCCAGCGATTCGGCGAGCCTCCGGCCGATGGCGACCCCGGTGCCGTCGTCGAACCCGTCGAGCGTGCCGCCCCGGATGGTCTTGGCGATGGACCCGATGGAATCGATGTCCTCGCCCCTGATGCCGCGCACCAGGACGCCGCTGCCGCCATAGGGCGATGAAGCGAAGGCCTGACCTTCCACAAGGGGAATCGCCGAGCGGACGCCGGCGACCTTGGAGAGGCGGTCGGAGAGATCGACGTAATCGGTGAACAGCTTGTCGATGGGCGTGACGAAGACGTGGCCGTTGATACCGACGATCTTCGAGAGCAGTTCGGTACGGAACCCGTTCATCACCGAGAGCACGATGATGAGGGTGGCGACCCCCAGGGTGATGCCGAGGACGGAGAAGAAGGCGACGACGGAGACGCCGCCGCCGCGCCGCCGGGCGCGGAGATAGCGCCCGGCGATGATCCACTCGAAGGCCGCGAAGGGCGGCGTGCTGCCGCGCTTGAACAGGCCGGAGAGACCCGCCAGCCGTTCCTTCACCGTCTCTGCCAGAGCCATACCGGCCTCAGCTCCGCTTCAGGCGCGAGATCAGATCGATGGGAGCCACGCTCTCGCGCTCGCCGCCGGAGCGCCGCTTGATCTCGACCTTGCCCTCGGCGAGGCCGCGCGGCCCCACCACGACCTGCCAGGGCAGGCCGATGAGGTCGGCGGTGGCGAATTTGGCGCCGGGACGCTCGTCACGGTCGTCGTAGAGCACCGTCAGGCCGCTGGCCTCGAGGTTGGCCTGGATCTCGGCACAGGCCGCGTCGGTGGCCGCGTCTCCGGTCTTGAGGTTGATGAGGGCGACGTCGAAGGGCGCCACGGAATCCGGCCAGATGATGCCGGCCTCGTCGTGCGAGGCCTCGATGATCGCCGCAACCAGCCGGCTCGGGCCGATACCGTAGGAACCCATATGCACGGGGCGGTCGACGCCGTCCGGCCCGGTGACCTTGGCGCCCATGGCCTCGGAATACTTGGTGCCGAAATAGAAGATGTGCCCAACCTCGATGCCGCGCGCGGCCATCTGCTTGTCCTCGCCGACTTCGGCGAAGGCGGCGGGCTCGTGCATCTCTGAGGTGGCGGCGTAGAGCGAGGTCCAACGGTCCACGGTGCCCTGGAGGCCGGCGACGTCGTCGAAATCGGTGGTCACCGGCGGGACATCGAAATCGAGATACTGCTTGTCGCAGAACACCTCACTCTCGCCGGTTTGGGCCAGGATGATGAATTCGTGGCTGAGATCGCCGCCGATCGGGCCGGTATCGGCGCGCATGGGGATCGCCTTGAGGCCGAGGCCGGCGAAGGTGCGCAGGTAGGCGACGAACATCTTGTTGTAGGCGTGCCGGGCCGCCGCCTGATCGATATCGAACGAGTAGGCGTCCTTCATTAGGAACTCGCGCGAGCGCATGGTGCCGAAGCGCGGCCGCACCTCGTCACGGAACTTCCAGGAGATCTGGTAGAGGTTCTTCGGCAGGTCCTTGTAGGAGCGCACGCTGCCGCGGAAGATCTCGGTGATCACTTCCTCGGCGGTGGGGCCGAACAGCATCTCGCGGTCGTGCCGGTCGGAAATGCGCAGCATCTCCTTGCCGTAGGCCTCGTAGCGGCCGGATTCCTTCCACAACTCCGCCGACTGGATCGACGGCATCAGCAACTCGATGGCGCCGGACCGATCCTGCTCCTCGCGGACCACCGCGCAGACCCTGTTGAGCACGCGTAGGCCCAGGGGCAGCCAGGCATAGATGCCCGCCGCTTCCTGACGGATCAGGCCGGCTCGCAGCATCAGGCGGTGGGAAACGATCTCCGCCTCCTTGGGCGTCTCGCGCAGGGTCGGCAGGAAATAGCGGGAGAGACGCATCGGGAACCCTGGATCGTTTTGGAGCGCGATCGTACCGCGCATCGTTGCGGGGCACACAACACATTGCATCGAGAAAAGACAAGCGCCGTGCGGCTTAGCGAAAGCCCCGCATGGTCACGGAACCGGGTCGCAGGCGAAAATGGAGCCCAAACCCTCCAAGTCTTGCAAAAAAACGCCAGGAATCATCTCCGGAGGCGTGACAATGCGCAATCCAGTTCCTATAAGCGCCACCGTGATGGTCGCGACGCCCGGAGAGGCAGCGCGAGGTCCGAGTCTCGGGAGGAAATTTCAGCCGCCACGCCGTCAGAAATGCGTGAGATAAAATAGGCTGACACGTCATCTGTCGTCTCAAAAGCAAGGCTCGCGCCTTGCTTTTTTTATGGCCGAAGCGGACTCGCGGATATGGGGGCAGGCCGAACCGGTCCGCCACCCGATCGCGGCGCTACAGCCCCGACAGCTCGAAGATCGGGATCACCACGAGAAACACGAGGCTGGCGAGCAACGTCGTCCAGATCGCCTTCTCGAGCAGACGCGGCGCCGCGGGCGCCCCCGGATCCTGCCCCGGCACGATCCGCGACGGATCGGTCTCGACCTGATTGCGGAGCGGCAGGATGACGAAGAGCAGCGTCCACCACACCACGAAATACAGGGCGAAGGCCCCGAACACCGTCAGCTTGAACAACACCACGGCCAGAGCCGCCACGGCCGAGACGATGACGACCATGGTGGCCAGCGTGCGCCAGACCGTCGCCGAGACGGTCCGGACGAGGGCGTTCACGCCGCTCACACCTGCTCCAGCTCGACGAGGGTACCGAGGAAGTCCTTCGGGTGGAGAAAGAGAACCGGCTTGCCATGGGCGCCGATCTTCGGCTCGCCGGTGCCGAGGACGCGGGCGCCCTGGGCCTTCAGCTTGTCGCGAGCGGCGATGATGTCGTCGACCTCGTAGCAGACATGGTGCACGCCGCCATTCGGGTTGCGCTCCACGAAGCTCTCGATGGGCGAGCCCTCGCCCAGCGGCGACATCAGCTCGACCTTGCTGTTGGGCAGGTTCACGAACACCACCGTGACGCCGTGCTCCGGCTGCGGCAGGGGCTCGGTGACCGTGGCGCCGAGGGTGTCACGATAGATGGCGCAGGCCGCATCGAGGTCACGCACGGCGATGGCCACGTGGTTCAGGCGTCCGATCATGGTCTGCTCCCTCTTTTGGTTCTTGTGATCCTACCCATCCCCCTCATCCTGAGGTGCCGCGCCAGCGACCTCGAAGGAGCCCTTCAGTGATCGCAACGCGCATTGGAGGGCTCCTTCGAGGCCTTCGCTACGCTCCGGACACCTCAGGATGAGGGTGTGGGGCGGAAGGACGGGTTCATCCGCCGTTCCGCCCCTGCTTGTCTCACACCTCCACCACCTGCACGTGGCAGGCGGGCTTCTTGCCCCAGGCCTCGTTCACGGCCGAGCGGATCGCGCGGTCGACCGCCTTCTCGACGGCCTCGGCATCCTTGCGCTTCTGCTTAGAGAGGCCACCGAGCGTGCGCGTCACCGCCTCGACGGCGACGTCGAGCATCGGCTGGCCGTTCTTGCCGCGATTGGGCAGGCCCATGATGTCGATGGCCGGCTCGCCCAGAACCTCGCCCTGGACATCGATGGCGATGGCGACGGACACGACGCCGGATTGCGACAGCTTGCGCCGCTCGGGGATGGCGCGGTCCTTGGCGTCGATCAGGATGTTGCCATCCTTGAACAGGCGGCCGGCCTTCACGTGCTCGACGATCTCCGGCGTGCCGGGGGCGAGGCGCACGACGCTGCCGTTGCGGGCCTTGACCACGTTGCCGACGCCCTGGGCCAGGGCGAAGCGGGCGTGCTCGTCGAGATGCAGCGCCTCGCCGTGAACGGGGATCGCGGTCCTCGGCCGGGTCCAGGCATACATCTCGGCCATCTCGTCGCGGCGCGGGTGGCCCGAGACGTGGACGAGCTTCGTCCGGTCGGTCACCACCTCGATGCCGGCATTGATCAGGTCGTTGATGATCGCGCCGACCGCCCGCTCGTTGCCGGGAATGGCGCGGGACGAGAAGATCACGCGGTCGCCCGCAGCCAGCGTCACGTCGGGATGATCGTCACGGGAGACACGGGCCAGCGCCGCGCGCTCCTCGCCCTGCGAGCCGGTGAGCAGGCAAACCACCTTGTCGCGGGGAAGGTAGCCGTAGCTGTCGGCGGAACGGAAATCGGGCAGGCCGTCGAGGAAGCCGCATTCGCGGGCGACGCCGATGACCCGGTCCATGGCCCGGCCGACGGCGATGACCTCGCGGCCGCAATCGCGTGCCGCTTCGGCCACCGCCCGCATGCGAGCGACGTTGGAGGCAAAGGTGGTGACGGCGACCCGGTGAGGTGCTTCGGCGATCAATTCGCGCAAGGTGGCGGCGACCTCGGCCTCGCTCGGGCTGCGGCCCTCGCGCACGACATTGGTCGAATCGCTGATCATGGCGAGGATGCCCTCGTCGCCCAGCTTGCGGAACGAGGCTTCCGAGGTGACGTCGCCGAGGATCGGCGTGGCGTCGAGCTTCCAATCGCCCGTATGCAGGACGAGGCCATGCGCCGTGCGGATGGCGACCGCGTTCGATTCCGGGATCGAGTGCGAGACCGGAACGTACTCGATCTCGAACGGGCCGACGGTCACCGGCTTGTGGGCCGCGATCTCGCGCAGGATCACCTTCGGCGCGCCCGGCTCGCTGAGACGGCGCGCCTCGAGCAGGTTCTTGGCAAAGCGCGTGGCGTAGACCGGCGCCTTGAGCTTGGGCCACAGCTCACCGATGGCGCCGATATGGTCCTCGTGCGCATGGGTGATGAAGATGGCGAGGAGGTCGTCCTTGCGCTCCTCGATGAAGCTGAGATCGGGGAACATCAGGTCGATGCCCGGGAAGCCCTCTTCCCCGGCAAAGCCCATCCCGCAATCGACCATGATCCATTTCCGGCGCTTCTCCGGCCCGAAGCCGTAGAGCGCCGCATTCATGCCGATCTCGCCCACGCCGCCGAGCGGCACGAAGACGAGTTCGTCTTGCCCTGTCGTCATCACTGTCAAACCTCAAGCCGCCGTCGCGGCCGAACCCAAATGCACCTCGCCCGCCGTCACGGTCCGTCGCGTCCCATCATCCGATCGGACGACGAGCCGCCCCGCCTCGTCGATCGTCTCGAAAATTCCTTGCACGATCTCGCCGCCGATCCGCACCGAGACCGGTGCGCCGATCCCGGCGGCGTCGTCGAGCCAAAGCCGGCGGATCGTTGAGAATCCGCCGCCCCGGCTCCAGAGTCGCGCTGCAGCGACGATCTCGTCCGACAGGTAATCGAACAGATCCTCGGCGCGCGTTTCGTACGAACTCTGACTGAGGCTTGTCGCGGGATAAGGCAAGTCCTGCGGTGACGCGGCGACGTTGACGCCAAAGCCGATCACCGCCGATCTGCGCCCGCCGGCATGAGTCTCCGCTTCCAGAAGCAGACCCGCGAGCTTCGCGCCGGAGACCAGAACGTCGTTGGGCCATTTCAGCCGGAAGGGGCTCGCACCACCAACTTCCCCACCGCCGACCTCATCCTGAGATGCCGCGCCAGCGGCCTCGAAGGAGGGCTCCAGTGGATCGCGCGAGAACTGGCGTCCTCGTTCGAGACCTCCTCTGCGCTCCGGCGCCTCAGGATGAGGTAATGTGATCGTTCGCTTCAGAGCGGCGATCAGCGCGACGCCTGCCACGAACCCCAAGCTCGGCACCTGGACCGGATCGACGTCCGAGACCGGCCAGAGCAGGCTGGCAGTGAGGTTGCCGGGCAGGGAGGCCCAGGTGCTTCCCCTGCGGCCGCGCCCCGCCTCCTGCCGGAGCGCGACGACCCAGAGCGGCCCCCTCTCGCCCTGGCGCGCGAGTTCCATCGCCTGGGTGTTGGTGGAGCCTAGGCTCTCGTGAACGTGAAGACGATGCCCGGCGGCCTTGGCCGCCGGGCCGAGGCGATATCCCGACACAATCCTAGAACAGCGACTTGGCCGCGGCCCCCGCCGCGCTGACCAGAGGAGACGGCACGAGGAAGAACAGCACCACCACCGCGCTCGACAGGCCGAGCACAATGCGCAGGCCCGGCGCCATGGTCTCGTACGGGGCCTGGGGCTCGTCGAAATACATCACCTTGACGAGGCGCAGGTAATAGAACGCGCCGACCACGGAGGTGACGACACCGATCACCGCGAGACCGACGAGATCGGCCTTTATGGCGGCGGCGAAGACGTAGAACTTGCCGAAGAACCCGGCCAGCGGCGGAATGCCGGCAAGCGAGAACATCATCGCGGCGAGGCAGAAGGCCAGGACCGGATGCGTGCGCGAGAGACCGGAAAGGTCGTCCACGGTCTCGTACATCTGGCCGCCGCGCCGCAGGGACAGGAGCACGGCGAAGGCGCCGAGCGTCATGGCGAGATAGATGATCATGTAGATCACCACGCCGCGGATCCCCTCCTCCGAGGCGGCGGCGAGGCCGATCAGCGCGTAGCCGATATTGCCGATCGAGGAATAGGCCATCAGGCGCTTGATCGAGCGCTGGCCGATGGCCGCGAAGGAGCCGAGCGTCATCGAAGCGATGGCGACGAAGACGATGATCTGCTGCCAGATCGACGTCACATCCGGGAAGGCGCCGATGAAGACCCGCACGGTCATGGCGACGGCAGCCATTTTCGGCGCCGAGGCGAAGAACGCCGTCACCGGTGTCGGCGACCCTTCGTAGACGTCCGGCGTCCACATGTGGAACGGCACGGCGGACATCTTGAAGGCGACGCCGGCGGCCACGAACACGATGCCGAGCACGATGCCGATGCCGGCATTGTCGTTGAGCGCGGAGACGATGCCGGGGAAGGAGACGGTTCCGGTGAAGCCGTAGACCAGCGACGAGCCGTAAAGCAGCATCCCCGACGACAAGGCGCCGAGGACGAAGTATTTCAGCCCGGCTTCCGTGGATTTCAGGTTGTCGCGGTGGAAGGCGGCGATGACATAGGCCGCCAGCGACTGCAGTTCGAGGCCGAGATAGAGGGCGATCAGGTCGTTGGCCGAGGCCATCACCATCATGCCGATGGTGCAGAGCACGATCAGGATCGGGAACTCGAACCGGTCGATGCGCTCGCGCTGGAAATAGTCGCGCGACAGCAGGATCGTGGCCGCCGAGCCGAGCAGGATCAGCGCCTTCATCACCTTCGAGAAATTGTCGACGATGAACGACCCGTTGAGGGTCGTGACCTTCGCGCCCGACTGCGACACGACCACGAAGAAGGCGAGGATCAGCAGGATGAGCGCGCCGACATTGACGGTCTCGACAGAGCGCTCGCCCCGGAAGGCGCCGTAGAGGATCAGCCCCAGCACGCCGATCGCGAGGATCAGCTCCGGCATCACCGGCGAAAGCGAGGGCAGGACGGCCTGGATAGCGGTCATCTGACGTAGACCTTCAGCGCGCCACGGGCGGGATCACCGCCGCGGTCTGCGTGTTCGAGAGCGCGGTCTTCATGCTCTGCATCAGCGCCTCCGTGGAGGGGGCGAAGGTGTCGAGGATGGGCGCGGGATGCACGCCGTAATAGATCGTCAGGGCGACGAGCGGCGCGATGATGATCTTCTCCCGCAGGTCGAGATCGAGGATACCCTGGAGGTTGGGCTTCTCGAGCTTGCCGTAGATCACCCGGGCATAGAGCCACAGGGCGTATCCGGCCGAGAGGATGATGCCGAAGACGGAGAAGAAGGCGACGGTGGGGTTGGCCTTGAAGGCCCCCATCATGGCCAGGAACTCGCCGACGAAGCCCGACGTGCCGGGTAGGCCGACATTGGCCATGGTGAACACCATCATCGCCGCAGCATAGAGCGGCATGCGCTTCACGAGGCCGCCATAGGCCGCGATCTCGCGGGTGTGCATCCGGTCGTAGACCACGCCGACGCAGACGAAGAGCGCGCCCGAGACGATGCCGTGCGAGATCATCAGGAACAGGGCGCCCTGGATGCCCTGCTCGTTGAGGGTGAACAGGCCCAGGGTCACGAAGCCCATATGCGCCACCGACGAATAGGCGATGAGCTTCTTGATGTCGGTCTGCATGAGCGCGATCAGCGACGTGAAGATGATCGCGATGACCGAGAGGGCGAAGACCATCGGTGCGAAATAGGCGCTGGCATCCGGGAACATCGGCAGCGAAATTCGGATGAAGCCGTAGCCGCCCATCTTGAGCAGGATGCCGGCGAGGATCACCGAGCCGGCGGTGGGCGCCTCCACGTGGGCGTCGGGCAGCCAGGTATGGACCGGCCACATCGGCATCTTCACCGCGAAGGAGGCGAAGAAGGCGAGCCACAGCCAGTACTGCATGCCCACGGGGAAGCGGGTGTGCAGCAGGGTCGGAATGTCGGTGGTGCCGGCGTGCCAGTACATCGCCATGATGGCGAGGAGCATCAGCACCGAGCCGAGCAGGGTGTAGAGGAAGAACTTGAAGCTCGCGTAGATCCGGCGCTTGCCGCCCCAGATGCCGATGATGAGGAACATCGGGATCAGTCCGGCTTCGAAGAACAGATAGAACAGCACGAGGTCGAGGGCCTGGAACACGCCTATCATCGTCGTCTCGAGGACGAGGAAGGCGACGAAATACTCCTTCACCCGCGTGTTCACCGAGAGCCACGACGCGCCGATGCAGAACGGCATCAGGAACGTGGTCAGCAGGATCAGCGGCATCGAGAACCCGTCGACGCCGAGCTTGAACTTGATCGTCTCGGCGAGCCAGCCGTGGGTCTCCACGAGCTGGAAGCTCGATGTCGACGGATCGAACCGGCCCCAGGCCACGAGGCTGAGGAGGAAGGTGACGATGGTGGTCGCGAGCGCGGCCCAGCGGGCGTTGCGCTTCACGCTCTCGGATTCATCGCCGAGGGACAGGATGAAGGCCGCGCCGCAGAGCGGTACGATCAGCAGGCCTGAGAGAATGCCGAGGCCGAACATCTAGCGGGCACTCCGATACGGGTTGGCGACCGTCTTTGCGCGAGACATCAGTGTCCGACCTTCGGAAGGCCGGTGAGCATGTACCAGCTGATGATCGCGGCGACGCCGATGAGCATGACGAAGGCGTAGTGGTAGACGTAGCCGGTCTGGAGCCGGACCACGCCGCGGGTGACATCGAGCACGCGGGTGGCGATCCCGTCGGGGCCGAGCCCGTCGATGACGCGCCCGTCGCCCTCCTTCCAGAGGAACTTGCCGAAGTTCTTGGCCGGCCGGACGAAGATGCGGTCGTAGAGCTCGTCGAAATACCACTTGTTGAGCAGGAACCGGTACAGGCTCGGCTGCTGCGCGGCGAGCTGGCCCGGCAGTTCCGGCCGGCGGATATACATCCAGAAGGCCAGCAGGAAGCCGATCACCAGCATGATGAAGGGCGAGTAAGCGACCAACGCCGGCACCGAATGGATGTCGTGCATGATGTGGTTGTCGGGGCCATGGCCGAGGGCATGTCCCCAGAACGACTCCATGCCCTCGCCGATGAAGCGGTTCTTGAAGATCAGACCGGCGAACAGGGCGCCGAAGGCGAGGATCGCCAGCGGGATCGTCATCACCAGCGGGCTCTCATGCGGCGTGTGCGCATGGTCGTGGTGCTCGATGGCGCTCTGCGAGGCGGGCTCGACGTCGTGGCCCTTGTCGTCATGGGCGACGCCTTCGTGATGGCCCGGCGCACCGTCCGCCTGGACCGCCGCGTGCGCCTGCGCCGAGGCCGGTGCCGCGTGATGGTCGTCATGATGGGCGGCGCCGTGGCCCGCCCAGCGCGCCGGTCCTTCGAAGGTCATGAAGAACAGACGCCAGGAATAGAACGAGGTCATCAGGGCAGCGACGACGGTGGCCAGGAAGGCGAGCGTGTGGCCCGGCCGCGTCGAAGCGTAGGCCGCCTCGATGATCGCATCCTTCGAGTAGTAGCCGGCGGTGAAGGGGAAGCCGATCAGAGCCAGGGTGCCGATGGTCATCATCGCCGAGGTGAAGGGAATGTAGCGGCGCAAAGCGCCCATGTTCCGCATGTCCTGCTCGTGGTGCATCGCGTGGATGACCGAGCCAGCGCCGAGGAACAGCAGCGCCTTGAAGAAGGCATGGGTGAAGAGGTGGAAGACAGCGGCCGAATACGCGCCGACGCCGAGCGCCACGAACATGTAGCCGAGCTGCGAGCAGGTCGAGTAGGCGATGACCCGCTTGATGTCGTTCTGCACCATGCCGATCGTGGCCGCGAAGAACGCGGTGATGCCGCCGATGACGGTCACCACGATGAGGGCATTGGGCGCCACCTCGAACAGGGGCGACAGGCGCGCCACCATGAACACGCCGGCGGTGACCATGGTCGCGGCATGGATCAGGGCGGAGACCGGGGTCGGCCCCTCCATGGCGTCGGGCAACCACGTGTGGAGCATGAACTGCGCCGACTTGCCCATGGCGCCCATGAACAGGAGCAGGCACGCCAGGGTCATGGCGTTCCAGTCGTAGCCGAGGAAGTGGAAGGTGGCGTCCTTGAACTCGGCGGCGCGCGGCAGGATGCCGTCGAAGGCCACGGAACCGAACAGGACGAAGACGAGGAAGATGCCGAGCGAGAATCCGAAATCGCCGACGCGGTTGACGATGAAGGCCTTCATCGCCGCCGCGTTGGCCGAGGGCTTCTCGTACCAGAACCCGATCAGCAGGTAGGAGGCGAGGCCGACGCCTTCCCAGCCGAAGAACATCTGCACCAGGTTGTCGGCCGTCACCAGCATCAGCATGGCGAAGGTGAACAGTGACAGGTAGGCGAAGAAGCGCGGCCGGTGCGGATCCTCCGCCATGTAGCCCACGGAGTAGAGGTGGACGAGGGTCGAGACCGTCGTCACCACCACCAGCATCACAACGGTGAGCGTGTCGATCCGGAAAGCCCAGTCGACGACGAGGTCGCCGGCGGTGAACCACGTCGCCACCTGCACGCGGGTGGCGTGGTCCGAGCCCGGTACCTCGAAGAAGGCGCCCCAGGACAGGAGGGCGGAGAAGGCGAGGAAGCCGGTGGTGATGTACTCGCACACGCGAGGGCCGAGCTGGCGGCCGAACAGGCCCGCGAGCAGGGCGCCGATGAGCGGGAAGAAGACGATCGCGTGATACATCGCTGGCTGGCCCGGCCTCCGGAAGCGTGCCGGATGACCGGCCTCGCTCCATTCTCGTCAATGGGATCGCGCGGGGTGCCGCGCGGCTCGGCTTGGGGGAAGATCAGCCCTTCATCATGTTCACGTCCTCCACCGCGATGGAGCCGCGGTTTCGGAAGAAGACGACGAGGATGGCGAGCCCGATGGCCGCCTCCGCCGCCGCCACCGTGAGCACGAACAGGGCGAAGACCTGGCCGGTGATGTCGTTGAGATGGGTGGAGAACGCCACGAGGTTGATGTTCACCGCGAGCAGGATGAGCTCCACCGACATCAAGATGACGATGATGTTCTTGCGGTTCACGAAGATGCCGAGCACGCCGAGCGTGAACAGGATCGCCGCCACCGTGAGGTAATGGCTCAAGCCGATCATGAGCGCTGATCCTTCTGCAGAGCCGACATCAGACCTCGACACCCTGGCGCGAGGGCACCTTGCGGGTCTCCACCGCCATCTCCTGCGTCCGCGCGTTCTGCACGGAGATGTTCTGGCGCTTCACGCCCGGCCTGTCGCGCAGGGTGAGCACGATGGCACCGATCATCGCCACCAGCAGGATGAGCCCGGCCAGCTGAAAGTAGAAGACGTAATCCGTGTAGAGCACGCGCCCGAGCATCTGGGTGTTGGTGACGCCCTCGACATTGGCGAGCGGACCCAGCGGCGCCTGCATCAGGCCGGGATCGATCGTCCAGGAGCCCACCACGAGCAGGAGCTCGATGAGGAAGACGGCCCCGATCAGCGCTCCCACGGGAAGGTATTGCTGGAAGCCCTGGCGCAACTGCGCGAAATCCACGTCGAGCATCATCACGACGAAGAGGAACAGAACGGCGACGGCGCCGACATAGACCACCACGAGGATCATCGCGAGGAACTCGGCGCCCATCAGGACGAACAAGCCCGCCGCGTTGACGAAGGTCAGGATGAGGAAGAGCACCGACGCGACCGGATTGCGCGAGGTGATGACCATGAACGCGGACGCGATAGCGATGCCGGCGAACAGGTAGAAGAAGGCTGCGGCTGCACTCATGCGACTATGGAGATCAGCCGTCCCGAGGACGGCCCCTTCTGCCGAAATTCAAACCAGCCCGTGCAGGCCGCCCGTCTATAGAACCCACCCCTGCGGCGCACAACCGCCGGGGCTCCCGTCATCACCGGTATGGCGCGTCCACCGCGATGTTGCGCGCGATCTCGCGCTCCCAGCGGTCGCCGTTCAGGAGCAGCTTGTCCTTGTCGTAGAGAAGCTCCTCGCGGGTCTCCACGGAGAATTCGAGGTTCGGCCCCTCGACGATGGCATCCACCGGGCAGGCCTCCTGGCACATGCCGCAATAGATGCACTTCACCATGTCGATGTCGTAGCGCGTGGTGCGCCGCGTGCCGTCGTTGCGGCGGGGCCCGGCCTCGATGGTGATGGCCTGCGCCGGGCAGATCGCCTCGCACAGCTTGCAGGCGATGCAGCGCTCTTCCCCGTTGGGATAGCGGCGCAGGGCGTGCTCGCCGCGGAAGCGTGGACCGCGATGCCCCATCTCGAAAGGGTAGTTGATCGTGGCCTTGGGTTTGAAGAAGTAGCGCATGGCGAGGGCGAACCCCGACACGAACTCCTTCAGCAGCAGACCCTTGGCGACCTGATCGAGCTTCATGGCGCGATCTCCCTTATGCGTTGCATCATGCCCCCGGCGCGAGGCCGGTGAGCTTGAGGACGAAGGCGACGACGACGACCGAGACGAGCGAGAGCGGAAGGAACACTTTCCAGCCGAGGCGCATGAGCTGGTCGTAGCGGTAGCGCGGCACCATGGCCTTCACCATGGCGATCATGAAGAACAGGAAACTCGCCTTCAGGGCGAACCAGATCAGCCCCGGCACCCAGGTGAAGGGCGCGAACGGGATCGGCGAGAGCCAGCCGCCGAGGAACAGCACCGTCCCGAGCGCGCACATGGTCATGATCGCCACGTACTCGCCGAGCATGAACAGCAGGTACGGCGTCGAGGAATACTCGACCATGTAGCCCGCCACGAGCTCCGATTCGGCCTCCGGCAGATCGAAGGGCGGGCGGTTGGTCTCGGCGAGCGCCGAGATGAAGAACACCACGAACATCGGGAACAGCCAGAGCCAGTACCAGCCGAGGATGCCCAGCGAGGTGTCCTGCGCCATGACGATGCGCGAGAGGTTGAGCGATCCGGCGCAGAGCAGGACGCAGATGATGACGAAGCCGAGGGACACTTCGTAGGAGATCATCTGCGCGGCGGAGCGCAGCGCGCCGAGGAACGCGTATTTCGAGTTCGAGGCCCAGCCGCCCATCAGCACGCCGTAGACGCCCAAGCTCGAGATCGCGAAGATGTAGGTGATGCCGACATTGAGATCGGCGATGGCCCAGCCTTCGGCCAGTGGGATCACTGCCCAGCCCGCCAGGGCCAGGGTGGCGAAGACCAGGGGCGCCAGCAGGAACAACGCCTTATTGGCGCCGGCCGGGATCACCGGCTCCTTCAGCACGAACTTCAGGAGATCGGCGAAGGATTGCAGCAGGCCCCAGGGCCCGACCACGTTGGGGCCGCGCCGCAGCTGCACCGCCGCCCAGATCTTGCGATCGGCCAGCAGCGCATAGGCGATGAAGACGAGAAGCAGCGCCAGGAGCACGAAGCTCTTGAGCACCAGAAGCAGGACGGTGCCGACGATTTCCAGCATGGTCGGCAGCCCCTATTCCGCCGCTTCGAGCCCGCGCGTCCGCGCGAGGCTCGAACATTCGGCCAGCACGCGCGAGGCGCGGGCGATGGCGTTGGTGAGATAGAAGTCCGGTACCGCCGAGGCGAAGGCCGAGCGGCTCGCCTCGCCGCCGAGGCCCGCCAGGGTCTCGACCGTGTCGGCGACGTCGGCCGGAGCCACCGCGTCGAGGGCGGCGAAATGCGGATATTCCGCATAGAGCGCGCGCCGCAGGGCGCCGAGGGAATCGAAGGCCAGGCGCTTGCCGAGAACGTCGGACAGGGCGCGCAGGATCGCCCAATCCTCGCGGGCGTCGCCCGGCGGGAAGCCGGCGCGGTTCGTCGTCTGCACCCGACCTTCGAGGTTCACGAAGGTGGCGTTCTTCTCGGTATAGGCGGCCCCCGGCAGGATCACGTCGGCGCGGGTGGCGCCACGGTCGCCGTGGGTGCCCTGGTAGATCACGAAGGCGCCGGCACCGATCTCGACCTCATCGGCGCCGAGGTTGAACAGCACGTCCAGGGCACCCGGCTCGGCCATCGCGGCGAAGTCGAGCCCCCCCTCCCCCGGCACGAAGCCGAGATCGAGGGCGCCGACACGGGCGGCGGCGGTCTGGAGCACGGCGAAACCGTTCCATTCCGACGTGACCGCTCCGACGTCCTTGGCGAGCCTGGCTGCCGCCGCGAGGATGGCGGCCCCGTCCGGACGGGACAGCGCCCCGGTCCCGACGATGACCAGGGGACGGCTCGCCCCCTTCAGCACGTCGGCGAAGCTGTGCCGGCCGGCGGCGATGTCGGCCAGGGTCTCGGGGCCGGCGCCGAGATAGGTGTGGGGATAGGTGAGATCCACGGCCTCACCGATGAGGCCCACCGCCAGCGGCGCCATCCGCCAGCGCTTGCGGATGCGCACGTTGAGGAGCGAGGCTTCCAGACGCGGATTGGTCCCGACCAGGAGAATCGCGTCCGCATCCTCGATCCCCGGGATGGTGGGATTGAAGGTGTAGGCGGCACGGCCCCAGGCGGGGTCGATCGCCTCGCCGGCCTGACGGCAATCGAGATTGGTCACGCCGAGCGACCCCATCAGGGTCTTCAGGGCATAGATCTCCTCCACGGCGGCGAGATCGCCGACGATGGCGCCGACGCGCTTCGGATCGGCGGACTTCGTCTTCGCGGCGATGGCCGCGAAGGCCTCCCCCCAGGAGGCGGGCCGCAGGCGGCCGTTCTCGCGCAGATACGGCCGGTCGAGGCGCTGGGCGCGCAAGCCGTCCACTGCGTGGCGGGTCTTGTCGGAGATCCACTCCTCGTTGATGTCCTCGTTGACGCGCGGCTCGATCTGCATGACCTCGCGGCCACGGGCATCGACGCGGATGGCGCAGCCGACCGCATCCATCACGTCGATGGATTCGGTCTTCGACAGCTCCCAGGGCCGCACTTCGTAGCTCTGCGGCTTATGGACGAGCGCGCCTACCGGGCAGAGATCGGCGACGTTGCCCTGGAGCTCCGACCCCATGGCGCTCTCGAGATAGCTCGTGATCTCCATGTCCTCGCCGCGCCCGATGGCGCCGAGATCCGGCACGCCGGCCACTTCCGCCAGGAAGCGGACGCAGCGGGTGCAGTGGATGCAGCGGTTCATGGCGGTCCGCACCAGCGGGCCGATGTATTTCTCTTCGACCGCCCGCTTGTTCTCGCCGTAGCGGGTCGAATCGACGCCATAGGCCATGGCTTGATCCTGCAGGTCGCAATGGCCACCCTGGTCGCAGATCGGGCAATCCAACGGGTGGTTGATGAGGAGGAACTCCATCACCCCCTCGCGCGCCTTCTTCGTGGTTCCCGACCGCGTCAGGATCTCCGGCGGCTCGCCGTTGGGGCCGGGCCGGCAATCCTTCACAGCGTAGGCGCAGGAGGCCACGGGCTTCGGAGCGCCCTTCAACTCCACCAGGCACATGCGGCAATTGCCGGCGATGGACAGCCGTTCGTGGAAGCAGAAGCGCGGGATCTCCGCTCCCGCGACTTCGCAAGCCTGCAGCAGGGTGTACTCGGCCGGAACATCGACCTCGGTGCCGTCGACGATGAGCTTGGTCATGCGTGCTTCTCGGTGTCGAACATCGGTCCGAAAGACATGGCGATCACTCCGCCGCGATCCGCACAGGATCGCTGTGCGGGTTGGCGCTGTAGCGGTCGATGCGCTTCTCGATCTCGGGGCGGAAGTGACGGATGAGGCCCTGGATCGGCCAGGCCGCCGCGTCGCCGAGGGCACAGATCGTGTGGCCCTCGATCTGCTTCGTCACGTCGAGGAGCATGTCGATCTCGCGGCGCTGGGCGCGGCCCTCGGCCATGCGCAGCATCACGCGCCACATCCAGCCGGTGCCCTCGCGGCAGGGCGTGCACTGGCCGCAGCTCTCGTGCTTGTAGAAATAGGCGATGCGGGCAATGGCCGAGACGATGTCGGTGGAGCGGTCGAGAACGATCACCGCCGCCGTGCCAAGGCCGGAGCCGAGGCCGCGCAGGGTGTCGAAATCCATCTTGGCGTCGATGATCTGCTCGGCCGGCACCAGGGGCACCGAGGAGCCGCCGGGGATGGAGCAGAGCAGGTTGTCCCAGCCGCCACGCATGCCGCCGCAATGCTTGTCGATGAGCTCGCGGAAGGTGGTGCCGAGCTCTTCCTCGACGTTGCAGGGCTTGTTGACGTGGCCCGACACGCAGAACAGCTTGGTGCCGGTGTTGTTCTTGCCGCCCAACCCTGCGAACCAGGCGCCGCCCCGGCGCAGGATGGTGCCCGCCACCGCGATGGACTCGACGTTGTTCACCGTGGTGGGACAGCCGTAGAGGCCCATATTGGCCGGGAAAGGCGGCTTCAGCCGCGGCATGCCCTTCTTGCCCTCGAGGCTTTCCAGCAGCGCCGTCTCCTCGCCGCAGATATAAGCGCCGGCACCGTGATGAACGTAGATGTCGAACGGGTAACCGTGGACGTTGTCCTTGCCCACGAGGCGGGCCGCATAGGCCTCGTCCACCGCCTTCTGCAGGGCGTGCTTCTCGGCGACGTACTCGCCGCGGATGTAGATGTAGCAGGCATGCGCGGCCATCGAGAACGAGGCCAGCATGCAGCCCTCGATCAGGAGATGCGGATCGTGCCGCATGATCTCCCGGTCCTTGCAGGTGCCCGGCTCGGATTCGTCGGCGTTGACCACGAGGTAATGCGGCCGCCCGTCCGACTTCTTGGGCATGAACGACCATTTCAGGCCCGTCGGGAAGCCGGCACCGCCGCGCCCGCGAAGCCCGGACGCCTTCATCTCCTCGATGATCCAGTCGCGGCCCATTTCCAGCAGGAACTTGGTGCCGTCCCAGGCACCACGCTTCCTGGCCTCTTCGAGACCGGGGGAATGCAGGCCGTACAGATTGGTGAAGATGCGATCCTGATCGGAGAGCATGTCAGTTCCCCTCCGTCTTCGGAGCGCCGGCGTTCGGGGTCGTCTTCCTCGGCTTGGCGGCCTTCGGAGGCGAAGTCGCATCGTCCGGCCCCAGATCGTCGCTGGCACCCGAGGCGAGAGGCTGCTGCGGCGGCTCGTCCCGGGGCAGGCCCGATTGCGTTCCCGCTTCGGCACCGGCGGCTTCGGCGCGCGCAACCGCCCCCCCGGCATCGGCCGTGGGATGACCCGGCTGGGCCTTGGAATCGTGCGGGTCGGCCGCGTCGGCCTTGTCGCTTGTCTTGACTGGCTCCTCGCCGCCGGCGGAGCGCTGGGCGGGTGCGTCGGTGGGCGGCTTGGCGGAGGCCCGCCCCGCATCCGGCTTGGCCGGCTTCGGATCGGTGGCCGCACGCTGCTCGGACGACGCCGCCTCGGATTTGCCCTCGGTCGTGGTGTCGTCGGCCGCGTGCTCCTCGAAGCGCTTGCGCCAGGCGCCCACGCGGGAGCCGTCGAACAGCGTCGCGTCTGTGAGGGTTTCGGCGCCGCCCTTCGGCTCGGACGAGGTGCGCCCCACCTGCGAACCGACTTTCACCGGGCGGCCGGCCGCCAGATCGTCCATCAGCGTGCCGAGGAGATCCGGCGTCAGGTCCTCGTAGTAATCCTGGTTGATCTGCGCCATCGGCGCATTGCAGCAGGCGCCGAGGCATTCGACTTCGAGCCAGGAGAAGTTGCCGTCGGCGCTCACATGGCCGGGCGCACCGAGGCGTTCGTGAAGGTAATCCTTCAACTCGCGCGCGCCGCAGGAATCGCACGGCACCGTCCCGCAGAGCTGGATCCAGAACCGGCCCACCGGCTCGAGGGCGAACATCGTGTAGAAGGTCGCGACTTCGAGCACGCGGATATGCGGCATGCCGAGTTCGGCGGCCACCGCCTCGATCGCCTTCTGCGGCAGCCAGCCGCCATTCTGCTCCTGCGCCTTCCACAGCAACGGGATCACGGCGGAGGCCTGACGCCCTTCCGGATATTTCTCGATCTGCCCTTTGGCCCAGTCCGCGTTCTCGGGCGAGAAGGCGAAAGAGGCCGGCTGCTCGGAAGCGGGGGCGAGTCTGCGGTTGGCCATCAGTAGGAAACCTCGAATACCGTCACCGGTCCACCTCGCCGAACACGATGTCGAGCGTGCCGAGCACGCAGGACACGTCGGCCAGCATGTGGCCGCGGCACATCCAGTCCATGGCCTGGAGATGGGCGAAACCCGGAGCGCGGATCTTGCAACGGTAGGGCTTGTTGGTGCCGTCGGCGACGAGATAGACGCCGAACTCGCCTTTGGGGGCTTCGACTGCCGCGTAGACCTCGCCGGCCGGGACGTGGAAACCTTCGGTGTAGAGTTTGAAGTGGTGGATGAGCGCTTCCATCGAACGCTTCATCTCGCGGCGCGGTGGCGGGGCGAATTTGCCGTCGGTGGCCGCGATCGGCCCCTGTCCGGCGGGTTCGCGCAGCTTCACGCAGCATTGCCGCATGATCTTGGCCGATTCCCGCATCTCTTCCATGCGGATGACCTGGCGATCGTAGGTGTCGCCGTTCCTGCCCACGGGGACATCGAACTCCATCTCCTCGTAGCACTCGTAGGGCTGCGACTTGCGCAGGTCCCACGGGATGCCGGAGCCGCGCACCATCACCCCGGAGAAGCCCCAGGCCATGGCCTCGTCCACGGTGACGATGCCGATGTCGACGTTGCGCTGTTTGAAGATGCGGTTGCCCATGACGAGGTTGTCGAGGTCGTCCACCACCTGCAGGAACGGGTCGATGAAGGCCTCGATATCGTCGATCAGCGCCGGCGGCAGGTCCTGGTGCACGCCGCCGGGCCGGAAGTAGTTGGCGTGGAGACGCGCACCCGAC
The DNA here is from genome assembly GCF_000376345.1 of Methylobacterium sp. 88A. NCBI lineage: Bacteria > Pseudomonadati > Pseudomonadota > Alphaproteobacteria > Hyphomicrobiales > Methylobacteriaceae > Methylobacterium > Methylobacterium sp. 88A. The sequence continues at coordinate 376,990 of NZ_AQVT01000001.1, read as the reverse complement.
GCGCGCTCGTAGAAGATCATCAGCTTCTCACGCTCCTCGAAGCCCCAGAGCGGCGGCGTCAACGCGCCCACATCCATGGCCTGCGTGGTCACGTTGAGGAGGTGTGAGAGGATGCGGCCGATCTCGCAGAACAGCACGCGGATGAGCTGGGCCCGGCGCGGCACCTGCAACCCCAGCAGCTTCTCGATGCCGAGGCAGAAGGCATGCTCCTGGTTCATCGGCGACACGTAGTCGAGCCGGTCGAAATACGGCGTGGCCTGCAGGTAGGTCTTGTGCTCGATCAGCTTCTCGGTGCCGCGATGGAGCAGGCCGATATGCGGATCGACCCGCTCGACGATTTCGCCGTCGAGTTCCAGCACGAGGCGCAGCACGCCGTGCGCCGCCGGGTGCTGGGGCCCGAAATTGATGGCGAAGTTGCGGATGTTGTGCTCGGTCATGGCCTCGCTCCGCTGTTCAAGCCGACTTCTTCTCATCGCCCGGGAGCACGTATTCGGTGCCCTCCCAGGGCGAGAGGAAGTCGAAGTTCCGGAATTCCTGCGCCAGCTTCACCGGCTCGTAGACCACGCGGGCCTCGTCCTGGTCGTAGCGGACCTCGACGAAGCCGGTGAGGGGGAAGTCCTTGCGCAGGGGATGCCCTTCGAACCCGTAATCCGTCAGCAGGCGGCGGAGATCGGGATGTCCGGAGAAGAGGACGCCGTAGAGGTCGTAGGTCTCGCGCTCGAACCAGTTGGCGGCCGGGAACACGTCGATGACGGAGGGGACCGGGGTCTGGTCGTCGGTCTGTACCTTCACCCGGATGCGGGCGTTATGGCGCAGGGAGAGCAGGTGATAGACGACGTCGAAGCGCTTTTCGCGGTTCGGGTAATCCGCGCCGCAGATGTCGATGAAGCAGCGGAAGGCGCAAGCGGGGTCGTCGCGCAGATAGGTCAGCGCATAGACGATGTCGCTCGCCTGCACATTCAGCGTGAGTTCGCCGAAGGCGATGGTCCGCGAGACGATGGCCGGTCCGAGCGCCGACCCGACATGGTCGCTGAGCGCCTGGAGGGAGCCGTCGGCCGGGGCCGCGGTATGGGCGAGGATCGATATGCCGTTGCTCATGCCGGACCCTCAGCGCTCGATCGTGCCGGTGCGGCGGATCTTCTTCTGCAGGAGGAGCACGCCGTAGAGCAGCGCCTCCGCCGTGGGCGGGCAGCCGGGCACGTAGATATCCACGGGCACCACCCGGTCGCAGCCGCGCACCACCGAATAGGAATAGTGGTAATAGCCGCCGCCATTGGCGCAGGAGCCCATCGAGATGACGTAGCGCGGCTCCGGCATCTGATCGTAGACCTTGCGCAGGGCGGGGGCCATCTTGTTGGTCAGAGTCCCCGCGACGATCATCACGTCGGATTGGCGCGGCGAGCCACGCGGCGCGAAGCCGAAGCGCTCGCAATCATAGCGCGGCATCGACATCTGCATCATCTCGACCGCGCAACAGGCGAGGCCGAATGTCATCCACATCAGCGACCCGGTGCGGGCCCAATTGATGAGATCGTCCGTCGAGGTGATGAGGAAGCCGCGGTCGGCGAGTTCGCTGTTGATCGACAGGAAGGTCGGATCGTCGGCGCCGATGGGCCGGCCGGTATTCGGATCGATGATCCCCTTCGGCGCGGGTGCGACGGCGGGGATCCGGGTCATGTCGGGACTGAAGGCCATCGGTTTCTCGGGATCCGGCTTCGGGCAATGCGATTGTCAGGTCGACGGGACGGCTAGTCCCATTCGAGGGCGCCCTTGCGCCACTCGTAGACGAACCCGACCGTGAGCACGCCGAGGAAGGCCATCATCGACCACATGCCGAACCAGCCGAGTTCGCCGAATGTGATCGCCCAGGGGAACAGGAACGCGACTTCGAGGTCGAAGATGATAAACAGGATAGCGACGAGGTAGAACCGCACGTCGAACTTCATGCGGGCGTCGTCGAAAGCATTGAAGCCGCACTCGTAAGCAGAGAGCTTCTCCGGGTCCGGGCTGTTGTAGGCGACCAGGAACGGCGCGACGAGCAGAGCCACGGCGATGAACAACGACACGCCGATGAAAACGATGAGGGGCAGGTAATCCGCCAGCAGGCTTGTCATGCGACACCTCTCGTGTTCGTGGCGGGCGAAGCGCCTCGCGAGCGCCGGGATGGTATGGAATTGCTCCAATGCCAGACTGCGCAGGCGCGAGGCTTAGACGACCCCCTTGAGCGAAACAAGGGCGTCGTGCGTCGCACAAATCCGGCCATGCTCAGGAAGTATGGGGCGGATCGTATCCGACAACACGACCGATCCGCGCAGGTCCCCCGACCGGCAGTCCCGCGGTCGCCGCCAAGGCCCGATCTGGCCGGTTTCCTGCATGGCCCCGCCCCTGCTCGATGACCCCGTCCGGGGAGATGGAAACGAGGATTTCGGGGACATCCGGGCGGAGGAGATAGCGAGGAACGGCACTCATGGGGCACACGGAACCAGAACCTTGGCCGTGAGTTCCGTTCATGTCCCACTCAGGCCGGATGGCGTTAGGTCGTCGCAATATTCGACCTTACAGGAGACGTTTCGTGCGCATTGCCCAGATTGCTCCGCTCTCGGAGGCCGTGCCTCCGAAGTTCTACGGCGGCACCGAGCGCGTCGTATCGTGGATCACGGAGGAACTCGTCCGGCAGGGACATGACGTGACCCTTTTCGCCAGTGGCGATTCCGAGACGTCCGCCAAGCTCGCCGCCTGCACGCCCGAGGGTCTTCGCCTTCTCGGTTACCGCGATCACACCGCGAGCCATCTGGCGATGCTGCATACCGTCCACAAACGGGCGCATGAGTTCGACGTGCTGCACTTCCACATCGATCTGCTGCAGTATCCGATGTTCGAAGACCTCTACCACAAGTGCGTCACGACCATGCACGGTCGCCTCGACGTGCCGGATTTCATGCCGGTCTACCGCACCTTCACGGGCATGCCCCTGGTGTCGATCTCCGACAACCAGCGCGAGCCCATGCCGTCGAACTCGAACTGGCAGGCGACGATCCATCACGGCCTGCCGTCCGAGAACTGCCCGTATTATCCGGAAGCCAAGGGCGGCTACCTCGCCTTCCTCGGACGCATCTCCCCCGAGAAGCGCCCCGACCGGGCGATTAAGATGGCGATCCAGTCCGGCGTGAAGCTGAAGATCGCCGCCAAGGTGGACAAGGCCGATCAGGATTATTGGGACGAGGTCATCGAGCCGATGATCCACCACCCGCTCGTCGAGTTCATCGGCGAGATCAACGAAGAGCAGAAGAAGGACTTCCTCGGCAACGCCCTGGCCCTGGCTTTCCCGATCGACTGGCCGGAGCCCTTCGGCCTCGTCATGATCGAGGCTATGTCGGCCGGCACGCCGGTGATCGCATTCCGCAACGGCTCCGTACCGGAGGTCATCGCCGACGGCGTCAGCGGCGTCCTGTGCGACACGATGGACGATGCCATTGCGGCCGTACACAAGGTCAAGACCATGAGCCGCGCCGGCGTGCGCCGCCACTTCGAGACGCAGTTCACCGCCGAGTGCATGGTGAAGAAGTATGTGGCGGTCTACGAGCAGCTGATCGAGAACGAGAAGACCATCATCAAGATGCCGCGCGCCGGGGCGTTCACCCCGCATTACGGCGATCTGAACGGCTCGGCCCGCCCGTCGCTCTCCGCCGCCGCCATGCCGGCCTGAAAATCCTTGCAGAAAGGCTGGTGCCATACGGCATCAGCCTTGCTAACCTCCTCCCGAGTCGGCGGCCCTCATTCGTGAGATCCACCGGTACCGGTTATCGAAGGCCGCTGGATCGCCCTTTCGCGACCGGCGGCCTTTTGATTCGCGATAGACGATCCAGCGCTTCGGGCCAGAGAGCGAACGTCGCTTCATCGAGCCCGTCGACGCGCCCGAGACGATCTGCGACATCGGGCCGGAGAGGCCCGGCTTCGATACCGCGGGTCCGACAGTCCACTTCCCGGAGACGTTCAGGCATGGCGGCGAACACTTCCACGGCGACGACACAGGACGGTCACAGCGGCACGAACGGGCTGGGGCAGGGTTTCCAGGATGCCGACGAGGTGCTGCCGCAATACCATATCGAGGCACAGACCTCGCTGGTGGAGCGCCCCTTACGCTCCCTGAAATACGGCGAGGCCTTCGCCGTCCTCGACAGCTACGGCGATATCGGCGTGCTGCCCGGGCCCGAGGGCCTGTATTTCCAGGATACACGCTACCTGTCGCGCCTCGGCTTCACCATCGAGGACCAGCGCCCGCTGCTGCTCTCCTCGGTGATGCAGGACGACAACGGCGCGCTGAGCGTCGACATGACGACGCCGGACATCCGCATCGATGCCCATGACGAGACCACGATCCCCCGCGAGCTGATCGCCATCGAGCGCACCAAGTTCCTGTTCAAGGGTGCCTGCTACGACCGGATCGGCCTGCGCAACTACGATTCGCGCCATTGGAAGCTCAAGATCGGCGTGACCTTCGACGCCGATTACCGCGACCTGTTCGAGGTGCGCGGCATGGACCGGCCGGTCCGCGGCAAGCGCAGCGTGCAGGTGGCGAACGAATCGGAAGTCCAGTTTCGCTATGTCGGTCTCGACGAGGTGGTGCGCACCACGAGCCTGCATTTCGGTCCGAAGCCGCACCGTATCGAGCCGGGCCGCGCCGAGTTCGAGGTCTCGCTGCCCCCGGGCGGCCGGACGTCCCTGTTCATCCGCGTCGTCTTCGAATCGCACCGCGCCTTCACCAGCGCTCCGGCTGCGGAGAAGGTCGGCGAGGACGCCGCCGCCGGCCTGTCACACGCGGCGGGAAGCAGCGCCGGCGCACGCCATCCCAAGGGCCTCGGCGAGGGCGTGATCTTCGCCCGCGCCTATCGCGACGCGCGCCGGGACCTGCGCCAGCTCACCGCCGGGATCACCACGATCATCTCGTCGAACGACCAGTTCAACGAAGCGGCCTGCCGCGCCACCGCCGACCTCTACATGCTGGCGAGCCGCACGCCCGAGGGCATCTACCCCTTCGCCGGCATCCCCTGGTACTCAACCGTGTTCGGCCGCGACGGCATCATCACCGCGATGATGGCGCTCTGGATCGACCCGAACTTCGCCAAGGGCGTCCTGCGCTACCTCGCCTCGACACAGGCCAAGGCCGTGGACCCCGCCGCCGACGCCCAGCCGGGCAAGGTCCTGCACGAGACCCGGCGCGGCGAGATGGCGATGCTCGGCGAGGTGCCGTTCCGCCACTATTACGGCACCATCGACGGCACGCCGCTCTTCGTCATGCTGGCCTACGAGTATTACGCGGTCACCGGCGACATCGAGACGATCAAGCGCATCTGGCCCGCCCTCGAACTCGCCCTCACGTGGATGAACGAGTACGGCGACCGGGACGGCGACGGCTTCGTCGAATATGCCCGCGACACCGACAAGGGCCTGGAGAACCAGGGCTGGAAGGACAGCCACGATTCGATCTTCCATACCGATGGACAGCTCGCCAAGGGGCCGATCGCCCTGTGCGAAGTCCAGGGCTACGTCTATGCCGCCAAGAACGGCATGGCCAAGCTCGCCACACTGCTCGGGCACGACGACCTCGCCACCCGCCTCGGCAAGGAGGCGCTGGCCCTTCGCGAAAACTTCGACAAGGCCTTCTGGTGCGAGGAGATCGGCACCTACGCGCTGGCCCTGGACGGGGCGAAGAAGCAATGCGCCGTGCGCTCGTCCAATGCCGGCCACGCCCTCTTCACCGGCATCGCCCTGCCGGAGCGCGCCGCGAGCGTCGCCGCCAACCTGCTGTCGAAGGACGGATTCAACGGCTGGGGCGTCCGCACGATCGCGCGCGGCGAGGCCCGCTACAACCCGATGTCGTATCATAACGGCTCGATCTGGCCGCACGACAACGCCCTGGTGGCCATGGGCCTCGCGCGCTACGACCTGAAGCCAGAGGCCTCCCGTATCTTCCAGGGCATGTTCGACACCGCCCTCTACCAGGACCAGAAGCGCCTGCCGGAGCTGTTCTGCGGCTTCATGCGCCGCAACCAGCGCGGCCCCGTCTCTTACCCTGTGGCCTGCTCGCCCCAGGCCTGGGCGGCGGCGGCTCCGTTCGCCTTCCTCTCGGCCTGCATCGGTTTGGAGATCCAGCACGACCGCAACCGCATCCGCCTGCGCAACCCCACCCTCCCGGACTTCCTCGAAGGCGTTTCGATCTTCAACCTGAAGCTCGGCGACTCACGGATCGACCTGCGGGTGCAACGCTACGGCAGCGACGTCACGGTGAACGTGCTGAGGCGGGTGGGCGACGCGCAGGTGTCCGTGGTGAAATAAATCCTGGGACTTGGGGGCGGCTCCCAGGCTGCCCCCTACCCTCGCGGCAAGCACGAAGCTGCCCCGAATCACACGACATTCGAGACCGGCTGTAAGGCGATAAAAAAAAGCCGCCTCCCCGAGGAAGCGGCTTTCAGAACGTCCATGTCCCGTGGTGGGACGAAAGCGACCTCAGCGCGGCGCCAGGATCATGATCATCTGGCGGCCTTCGAGCATCGGCTCGCTCTCCACCTTGGCGATTTCCTGGGTCTCGTTCTTCACCCGTTCGAGCAGGCGCAGGCCGATATCCTGGTGCGCCATCTCACGGCCACGGAAGCGCAGGGTGACCTTCACCTTGTCGCCCTCCTCGAAGAAACGGATGACCGCCTTCATCTTGGTGTCGTAATCGTGCTTGTCGATACCTGGGCGGAGCTTGATCTCCTTGACCTCGACCGTCTTCTGCTTCTTGCGGGCCTCGTTCTGCTTCTTCTGTTCGTTGAAGCGGAAGCGGCCGTAATCGAGAAGCTTACAGACGGGAGGGACGGAGTTCGGCGCGATCTCCACGAGATCGAGGCCCGCCTCTTCGGCAAGGGCGAGCGCGTCGAAGAAGGCGACGACACCGCGGTTCTGCCCGGTATCATCGATGAGCTGCACCTCGCGGACGCCACGGATGTCCCGATTGGCGCGCGGCCCGTCCTTCTGCGGGGCCGGCATGGCTCTCATTGGTCTACGAATGGCTTCAATCTCCTAGTGAACGACGAAACGGCAGCCTGCGGACATCGCCCGGAGGGCTAGACCTGCCACCAATCGCTCCGGCAATCCGGTTGCGGACACCATGTCCGAACTGCGTCCCGTGTCAACAGGCAGGAGCGGGTTTGGTTCACGAACCGGCTCATACAGTGTCAGCGCGGGCGTCGGGCGAGAAGCTCCGCATAGATGTCGAGGGTGGCGCCCACCATGCCATCGAGGGAGAAATGCGCCTCCACATGGGCGCGGCCCCGCCGGGTCATGGCGTCCCGCGCGCTGGCCCCGAGGGTGAGCGCTTCGAGCAGGGCCTCGGCCAGAGCCGGCGCGTCGCCGGGCGGCACCCGCCAGCCGGTGCGCTGGGCCGCCGGCACTTCCGGCGGGGCGAGCACCGTTTCCGGCACCGCGCCGAGATCCGAGACAACCACCGGGGTCCCGAGGGCCTGGGCTTCCACCGCCGAGCGCCCGAAGGCCTCGGGCTCCACGGACGGGACGGCGACCACCGAAGCCGCCCGGAAGGCGGCCGGCATGTCGGTGCAATGGCCAACCCGCAGGACGATGTCGCGGAGGCCGCGTGCCTCGATCAATGTGTCGAGTTCCCGCTCGTAAGCGGAGCGGCCCTGCGGGTCGCCGGCCAGGACGAAGACGACATCGGTGATGCCCCGGTCGCGCAGGAAAGCGGCGGCCTCGATCAGCACGCGCTGACCCTTCCAGGCGGTGAGCCGGGCCGCGAGCAGGACGACGCGCTGGTGCGGCGCCACCCCCCAGGATCGGCGCAGGGCCTCGACGCGGGCGGGCGCCACGGCGCCGGGCGAGAACTGGGCGAGATCGGTGCCGCGATGGACGACCCGGACACGGTTGCCGGCCTGATCGGGGTGAAGCATCCGAATGAGGTCGGCGGTGTAGTGAGAATTGGCGATGACCACGTCGCCGCGCGCCATCACCGAATTGTAGAGCACCTTCACGCCGGTCCGGCCGGAATAACTGCCGTGATAGGTGGTCACATAAGGAATCTTCAGCCGCCGGGCGGCGCCGAGGGCCACCCAGGCGGGAGCGCGCGAGCGGGCATGGACGATCTGGACCCCCTCGCGCCGGCAAAGGCGCGCGAGGCGCCCGACATTCAGCGCCATGGCAAGGGGATTCTTGGAGGCGGCGGGGAATGGAAGCCAGGTTCCGCCCTTGGCCTGCATCTCGCCGACCAGGCGTCCGCCTTCCGTCGCCACGAGGGCCCGCGCGCCCGCGGAGGCGAGGGCTGCGGCCACATCCACCGTGGTACGCTCGGCCCCACCGGCGTCGAGGGCCGGAATGATCTGCAGCACCGTGGCGCCCGCCAGAGGTTGCGCCTCGCTAGGGAATCCGGCCCCGAATCTTTCCTCGCCGCTCATCGAGCCCATCCTTCCGGAGACGGCCGGATCGACGGAAGATGGTCTTCGAAGGGGCGACGGGACTCGTCTCGTGTCTCGATCATGGTCTCCAGCATCGGGGGCACGCTTTACGGCTCGGTAAACGAAATGCGACTGCATCACAGTCAAATGTCGGTTTTACCGGATAAAAGGGACTACGCATGGACTCAGCGCTCATCCAGGCCCCGACCTTCATCACCGTGGGCAAGGGAGACGCCGCCCGTCGCATCGCGGTGCGCAGCCGCGCGGGAGACGGACCCGCTCTGGTCTGGCTCGGGGGCTTCCGCTCCGATATGGGCGCCACCAAGGCGATGGTCCTCGACGCCTATGCGCGGGACCATGGCCGCGCGCTCGTCAGGTTCGACTATACCGGGCACGGCGAATCGGAGGGAGAGTTCGCCGAATCGACGATCTCGACCTGGCTCGAAGACGCCATGGCGGTCCTCGGCGCCACCGTGACGGGGCCGGCCATCCTCGTCGGCTCGTCGATGGGAGGCTGGATCGCCTGCCTCGCGGCGCGCGCGCGGGCGCTCCGGGGCGACGCCCCCCTGGCCGGCATGGTGCTGATCGCTCCCGCCCTCGACTTCACCGAGACCCTGATGTGGGAGCGTTTTCCACCCGATATCCGCGCGACGATGGAGCGGGAGGGCGTGTGGATGCGGCCCACCGACTACGGGCCGGAGCCGGTGCCCACCACCATGGCGCTGATCGAGGACGGGCGCCGGCATCTTCTCCTCGGCGGTCCGATCGATCCGGGCTGCCCGGTGCATATCCTGCAGGGCATGCGAGATCCGGACGTGCCCTACACCCATGCCCTCGCGACGGTGGAACGGCTGCCGGCTCCCGGCACCGTCCTCACCCTCATCGCCGATGGCGACCACCGCCTGTCACGGCCGCAGGATCTCGCACGGCTGCTGGCGGCGGTGGCGGAGATCGGCTGAGCCGCGAGGCGGGTCGTTCTTCAGTGCAGGCTCACGGCGTGCAGATCGTTCGCCACCGCGTTGGCGACGATCACGTCCCGCGAATCGGCCAGCAGGATCGGGCTGCCGCTGGCCGAGAGCAGGGCGAACAGGTCCATGCCCGGGGTCAGGTCAGGCGCCTGCGGAAACAGCCGCTTCACCTCGTCGGAGCGGATCGGCCGGACATAGGCGATGTGCCCTTCGCCGAGGGCCGCGAGATCGGCGGCGTTGAACTCGGCGGGGTCGAGATCGGCCGGGGTGATCGGATTCGGGTTGAAATCGGTCATGATGCCCTCCTTTCGAGGCAGAGCTTGGTCCGGTGCGGTTCCGTTCGCGGGCCGTCACCGGGTGGATAGGTCGCGCTCCTAGACGTCGTCGCGGGATGCGATGGCGATCTTCCGGACGATCCGTTCCGGCTCCGGGCGGGTGAGGTCGATGGAGAGAAGTCCGTTCGAGAGGTCGGCGCCCACCACCTCCATGCCGTCGGCGAGAAGGAAGGCGCGCTGGAACTGGCGCGCAGCGATGCCGCGATGCAGGAACTGGCGCGATTTGTCGTCGACCTGGCGGCCCCGCACCACGAGCTGGTTTTCCTCCAGCATCACGTCGAGTTGGTCCCGCGTGAAGCCGGCCACCGCGAGGGTGATGCGAAGTCGCTCGGGTTCGTCGTCGGAGCGCTGAATGCGCTCGATGTTGTAGGGCGGGTACCCGTCATTGGCCGCCTTCGACACCCGGTCGAGGGCCTGCTCGATCTCGTCGAAGCCGAGAAGAAACGGATGTCCGAACGGAGAAGGCCGTGTCGTCACGTGATCTTGTCCTTCGCGAAGCCCAAGGGTCGATAGAATGAGGCACTTCGAACTGTCGGAGCCCGCCTGCTGCAGCACTCCTCCCGGCGGTCGCCTGCCGGTCATCGCGATATGGAGATGTGGAAAAGCGGCATCAAGGGTTCGGCTCACCGCCGGCTCCTCGCACCGTCCGCCCCCCCAACGGGAGAGGTCCGCCCGGAACACCATCGCATCCGGTGGAGAGGATGATTGCGGTTCGGGAGTAAGCGCGAGAGGTCGGGACGATCAGGCAACTTATTTGGGACGTTTAGGAAATCGACGATGCCCGCGTGGAGCGTCGCAGTAACAGTTTGGAACTGCTCTGATTTTTAGCCCAAAGCTTGATCTTGCCGGATCAATTCGGATACTCCGCGCCACGTCGAACGATGCGGCGGTGCGCAAGCCGGGCGCCACGGGTCAGGCTGGAGCGACACCGGAACGCGAGCGTCGCGCTCATTGCCCGAGGAACCGCCGAAGACGAGCCCTGTCAGGGGTCTCGGCGCTTCCCGTTTGCCATGGCGTTTCGACGCAGGCGACCAGGGACTGCCGCAACCGAGGAGAACCGGACCGTTATGAAAGAGGCGCACTGCGTGATCGACTTCCCAACTCTTTCTCCCGTCCGGGCCGTCGGCGCCGCCCTGGTGGCCACCGCCCTCACGCTGGGATGGGCCGGCTCCGCCGTCGCCCAGGATGCGAAGCCTCCCGCCCTGAAGCTCGAACTCAACCGGCTCGAGCCGGCGGGCGAGGCCTGCCGCACCTATCTCCTCGTGGACAACAGCCGCGGCACCGCGCTGAAATCCCTCAAGCTCGATCTCTTCGCCTTCGATACGGAAGGCGTCGCGCAGAAGCGCCTCGCCGTCGAACTCGGCCCCATCCAGGACCGCAAGACCATGGTTCGGCTGTTCGACTTCCCGTCCCTCGCCTGCCCGAAGATCGGCCGCATCCTCCTCAACGACGTCCTCGCCTGCGAAGGCGGCGAGGCCAGCCGCGAGAGCTGCCTCGACCGGATCGAAACCGAGAGCAAGACGAGCGCGACGTTCACGCGCTGACCCCGCGGGCGGGCCGACGGCCCGTCCGAACGCCGATCCGGTCGCCCCTCGGCGATCGCCACCCAACGAAACCCGAGGAGCCCGCCATGGATCCGACTTCCGCGCCGGCCGCTGCCGCCCACGACTTCTCCTTCATCGGCCTGTTTCTCCAGGCGGACCCGATCGTCAAAAGCGTCATGATCCTGCTGGTGGTCGCCTCGATCGCCTGTTGGACGGTGGTGTTCGAGAAGCTCGTCCGCTTCGCCGCCGCCAAGCGTCAGGCCAAGGCCTTCGATGCCCTGGTCCGCTCCGGCGGTTCGCTCGAAGCGACGGGATCGGGGATCGATGCAGGCATCGTTCAGGCCGGTCTCGATGCCTGGCGCGACCAGGATGCCACCGAGACCCGTGCCGAGCGCCGCGACCGTATCGAGCGCGCCATGCGGGCCGCCCTCACATTGCGGGTCAAGCGCCTCCAGAGCGGCCTGCCGCTTCTGGCGACCTCCGGCTCCACCGCCCCCTTCATCGGCCTCTTCGGCACGGTCTGGGGCATCATGAACTCGTTTTCGTCCATCGCCCAGAGCCAGGACACGTCGCTCGCCGTGGTGGCCCCCGGCATCGCCGAGGCCCTCTTCGCCACGGCCATCGGCCTCATCGTCGCGATCCCGGCGGTGATGGCCTACAACAAGCTGACCAACGATCTCGGCCGGGTGCAATCCGCCTTCGTCGCGAGCATCGGCACCCTCGGCAACCGACTCGCGCGGGACCGCAAGAGCGTGCCGCACGCCGCCGCCGCCGAGTAGCACGGCTCTCTCGACGCTCTGAACATTCCATGGCCGGCGCGGATGCGGCGGCCCGGTGACGACATGCGGCGGGCCATCGAGCCGGCCGCCGATGCCCCGGAGGGCGAACGATGGGTATGGGTTCGGTCCGCGCCAGCGGCGGCGGCGACGACGAGGACGACCTCGACTCGGCGCCGATGTCTGAGATCAATGTCACTCCGATGGTGGACGTGATGCTGGTGCTGCTGATCATCTTCATGGTCGCGGCGCCGCTGATGACGACGGGCGTGCCCGTGCAACTGCCGAAGACCACGGCCGCCAAGGTCGCTCAGGCGAAGAAGCCGCTTGAAATCTCCATCGACAAGGAAGGCAAGCCGTTCCTGGCCAAGGACGAGCTGACGCCCGAGACGATCGTGCCGCGCCTGAAGGCGCTGGCGGCGGAAGACCCGACCCAGGTCATGCTGGTGCGCGGCGACAAGGACGTGCCCTACGGCAAGATCATGGAAGTGATGGGCCTCGTCGGCCAGGCCGGCTTCACCAAGGTGTCGCTCATCGCGCAATCCCCGGGCGGAGCGCTTCCGGCGGCTCCTGCGGCGAGTGGAGCACCGCGGTAGACCCGATGAGCGCCCTCGTTTCGACACGTGAACCCGGACCAAAAGGTCCCACGGGACTCACTGCCGCCTTCCTCGTGGCCTTCGTCCTGCACCTGGCGGTGCTGGCCGGCATGATGCTGTTCGGTCAGCCGCCCAAGGCGCCCCCCGGCGAGAACACGATCACCATCGATCTGGCGCCGCAATCGACGGAGGCCGAAGCCCCGTCGGCTCCCGCCATGACGGAGGCAGTGCCTCCCCCTGCGCAGGAGACCCCGGTCGAGACGCCGGACGTGGTGGAAGAGGTGCAACCGCCCGACATGGCAGAGGTGACGCCGCCCGAGACCGCCGAGATCCCCCCCGACGAGACCCAGCCCGTGGTCACGCCCGACACGATCACGGAGGTGCCGCCGGAAGAGCAGGTGGTGACCTCCACCGCCGAGGTGGCCGAGCCCCTCGTTCCCCCGCCGCCGGTCGTGGCCAAGCCGCCCGAGCCGGTGAAGCCACCCAAGCCCGTCGAGATCGTCAAACCGAAGCCGAAGCCCGATCCCAAGATCGAGGCGAAGCGCCGGGAGGAACTGGAGGCCAAGCGCGAGGCCATCCGCGAGGCGAAGCTGAAGGCGGCCAAGGAAGCCAAGCTCAAGGCCGCGCGCGAGACCAGCAGGCGCGCCGCTCAGGAAGGCGGGCCCAGTAGTTCGGCCTCCTCCGCCCGGCAGGCGAGCACGGGCTCGTCCGCCTCCGGCAACGATCCGAGTGCCCTGCGCCAATGGCAGGGAGCCCTGGCCTCGGCCATCAACGGCCGCATGAATCGCAACGCGGCGGCGGGGACTGCGGGGGGCACCGCCGTGGTGCGCTTCACCGTCTCACGCTCGGGTCAGGTCCTCAGTGCCGGGCTTGCCAGCAGCAGCGGCATCAGCGTCATCGACGGCGCAGCGCTGGCCGCCGTGCGCGGTTCGCTGCCGGCGGCTCCTCCCGGCGTCTCCGTGAGCAGCCTCGCCGTCACCGTTCCCATGCGCTTCCGGCCCGGCGGCTGAGCCGGTCGGGGTCGTGGCGGTTTGGTTCACCAGCGATACGCATTTCGGCGACAGGCGTGCGCTGAACATCGACCGGCGTCCCTATCCGGACCTCGCGGCCCACGATGCCGGTCTCATCGCCAACTGGAACGAGAGGGTCGCGCCGGAGGACACGATCTGGCATCTCGGCGACGTGGCGGTCGGCCCCTCCGACGCGCGCATCGCCGAGATCGTCGGCGCCCTCAACGGCGTTAAGCACCTGATCGTCGGTAACAATGACGGTCCGGGCACGCTCGCCCTGCGGGACTGGGCCTCGGTAGCCCATTATGCCGAGATCGACGTGGAGGGGCGGCGGCTCGTCCTCTGCCATTACGCGTTCCGGACCTGGAACGGCATCGGCCGCGGCGCCCTCAATCTCCACGGCCATTCCCACGGCAAGCTCACGCCGGCCCCACGGCAATACGATGTCGGGGTCGACGTCCATGCCTGTGTACCGGTGCGCCTCGACCAGATTCTGGCCTCTCGCAAGCGCAAGAAACCTGCGGAACCTTCGCCGTGAGTTCGCCGTTTGAACGGCAGACTCGACGATGACGACCGATCACTGGCCTCGAACTTGATCAGGGACCGACCGGACCGAGTCGCCGGGGTCGAAAGACGGACAGCCCACCTTCAACGAGACGCACAATCGGATTTTCCCATGCGCTTCGCTCCTGCAACGCCCATCGCCGCTTTTGGCTTCGTGCTGTGCATGATCGCCCCCACCCTCGCGGCTCCCTCCTGCCTCAAGGGTGAACGGAAGATCCAGGAGGCCGCGGCGCTGCGATACCAGGCTCGTGAGGAAGCACGTCTCGGCAACCGTGACCGGGTCTGCGACACCCTCGACGAAGTCGGCGACCGGTACGAGGACGCGAAGGAAGCCTTCGAGGATTGCGGTGCCGGCATCGTCGCCATCGATCTTCGCAGCGAAACGCGGGCTTTGCGGGCCGCCAAATCGGTGAATCGCTGCGACTGAACGGTGAGGCCGGATGCGGATACTGCGTTCTGGCCTCTTCCAACTGACAATTCGAACTCAAATCGGCATCCGCTCTACTGCGGAGTGCTTCTGTATTCGCCTGTCCGGTGCGGCGACGCACAGCCGCACCGCCATCCCCACGTCACAGCTTCACGAACGACGGAAAGCTTGTCCGTCGGGAGACTTCCGTCATGAACGCGTCCGCACAGCACAGCGATCTCACCCTGCTCTCGTCCCACGCCGCCCACTCGTCGGCGACCGGCCCGTCTTTCGCGGCGGCTCTGTGCGGGTTCCTCTCGACCACCGTGGCGACGACGATGGTGATGTTCCTCCTCAGCAGCCTGTGATCGTCGCCCCCATCACGGGGCCACGAACCAGAAGCGTCGCTTGGAGAACAGCATGTCCGGGTGGCCGATGGTCTGGTCACTCTGAGGACGGGCGGGGATGAGACTGCAAGGGGGCTCGATGCGCGGGGGAGCCGCCGGGAGTAGCAGCGCCGACGAGACGGGATAGAGGCCGAGCTTGGCCTGGACCTCGGGCTGTCGGACGGCGACGATGGTGACGACCCCGGCGATGAGCCCTCCGGCGAGCGTACCGAGCAGAAAATTCATCATGTCTGTGAAAAGTCGTGCCCGCCCGCAGCGCGGCTCTGCTTCGACGCAGCATGACCGCAAAATCTAACTGATACGTTGCACAATGCCGTCCGGCGTCGTTCCCTTGCTGCAGCGCACGCCATCGTGTTGGTCGATCCAGTCGGACAAGGCGAGGTCATTCACCTCACTCCAAGTCCTCCGCCAGCTTATCGGCATGATTGGGGCGAAATCCGTCCGCTACCAGATTTTAACCTTACCCCGTCAACGTCTGCCTCCAGCGGCCCGAATCAGCTCGGCCGCTTCGGGAGAAGGATCGACCATGTCCTACGGAGCCAGTGCCTATGCACGGGTCGCGCAGACCGCGTTGTCGCCTCGGGAGGCGGAGGCAGCCGTCCTTATCAAGGCAGCGGGCCGGCTCCAGACGATCCAGGAAGATTGGCAGAACCAGTCGGGAGCGTTGAACGAGGCCCTGAACTTCAACCAGAAAGTCTGGACGATCATTGCCGGTGCCGCGACGGCTCCCGAGAGCCAGTTGCCGATCGAAATCAAGACGAGCATTGCCGAACTCTCGACCTTCGTCTTCAAGCGGATGATCGACACGATGATCGACCCGAAGGCGGAGAAGCTATCGGCCCTCATCAACATCAATCACCAGATCGCCGCCGGGCTGCGCACCTGACGCACGAGGGTGCCCCTCTGGAAGCGTGCGTACGCCTCGCGACGCATACCGGCACGCTGGATCGGCTGTCGCGATACCATGGCCGCCGGGCAAACCAGTGCCGGTTTCCTCGGCTAACCCGCTGGAGGGGTCTCTCAGCTTCCTGTAAACAACGACGCCGGCTCTACGGGCCAACCACGAAAAGGTCGTAGCCCGAGCTACGACCTTGCTTGCCCACCCTCCCTCGGCTTGTGCTTCCGGCCCCAGTTCCCGTCAGGCCGTTCGATCGAGGGGGTGCTGATCTTCCTTCGCCCGCATCGCCGTCGCCTCCGCATAGGCGCGGGCTCGAAGGATCGTGGCCTCGGGCAACTGAACGACGACATCACCGGAATTCGGGTCCACCACCTGATAAACGAGGCTCTTGGTGTCCTGATCCACCGTTATGCGGCGCTCATCGGCCGTCGGCGCCTCTGTGTCGGGCTTCGGCGCCTGATCGTCGGCGACGGGTGCGTCGTCCAGCCGAACATCGAAGCGCACGGGTGGATCCAACGGCGTGCCGACCGTCGTCGCCGGGCCGGCTTTACGCACCGGAGCCGGGGCATTCACGATCGGAGCGACTGGCGCGACGGTGGGCATCGACATCGGAGAGATACTGAGGATCGTCATTGCACGCCCTTTCGAAGGTGGTCGTGGCATGCAACCAAAAACGACGGCGAGGGTAAACCAGTCTTTAAAACCCGCCGATTACCCACCACTGTCCACGAAGATGAGAAAGGAATTCTCAAGGGGATAGATAGTTTTTTAAGAATCAGGCCGGCGCGCGGTCAGATCTCCACCGCCTCCGGCCTCGCCGTGCCGACGCTCTGGGGATCGAAGGCGACGCTTTTCACCACGGCGTAGACGGCGCGGCCGGGCGCGAGGGCGAGATCGCGCACCGAGGCGCGGGTCAGGCGGGCCGCCAGCAGGGCGCCGTTGCAGTCGATCTCCACCATGGACGCCGCCTCGCCGAGGGCGTGGATCGAGACGACGTGCCCTTCGAACAGGTTGCGTGCGCTCAAACCCAGCGGCGGCTGCGTGGCGAGGAGGACGTCACGCGCCGGCACGCGGATGCGCACCGCCGTGCCGGGGCTCCGCGTCAGGCGGGGAACGGAGAGCCGACCGGCACATCCGCTCAGGCGCGTCAGGCCGGTCTCGGGATCGGTCTCGCCCACGACCATGTCGAGGAGCGCGCCGGCCTCTCCCCCCTGCGCGGCAAGGAGGTCCGCCCGGCGAAGCACCGCATCGGCCGTGCCGACGGCGGCGACACGGCCGGCCTCGAGCACCACGACGGTGCGCGCCAGCCGCGCCACCTCCGAGACCGCATGGCTGACATAGACGATGGGCAAGCCAGCCTCGTCGCGCAGGCGCTCGATATAGGGCAGGATCTCGGCCTTGCGGGCCTCGTCGAGGGCGGCGAGGGGCTCGTCCATGAGCAGGAGCCGGGGCCGGCTGAGCAGGGCCCGGCCGATCGCCACCCTTTGCGCCTCGCCACCCGACAGCCCCGCCGGCCGCCGGTCGAGGAGATGGCCGATGCCGAGGAGATCGACGACGCCGTCGAAGGCGATCCCGTCGCTGCGGCTCCGCGCGAAGGCCCGGCCGTAGCCCAGGTTCCGGCGCACGCTGAGATGCGGCAACAGCCGCGCCTGCTGGAACACCACCCCGATGCGCCGACGATGGGCCGGAACGGCGATCCCCCGCTCCCTGTCGAGAAGCGTCTCGCCCGACACCGCGATGCGGCCCCGATCGGGCCGCGCCAACCCGGCGACGAGATCGATCACCGTGGTCTTGCCCGAGCCCGAACGGCCGAACAGGGCGGTGAGACCGGGGCCGGCGGTGAAGGCGACGTCGAGGCTGAAGGCCCCCCGCGTGAGCGACACGTCGATGTCGAGGGTAACGGAGTCCTGAGTGGCGGAGTCGCGGGTGGCGGACATGGGCCTCCTCACCCCGCGCCGAGGCGGCGCGCGAGGCGCCGGGCCAGCAGATCCGAGACAAGGAGGGCCGCCATCGACAGGGCCACCGAGATCAGGGTGAGGCGCAACGCGGCCCCCTCCCCGCCCGGCACCTGAGTCAGGCTGTAGATCGCGGAGGGCAGCGTCTGTGTCTCGCCGGGGATGTTGGAGACGAAGGTGATGGTGGCGCCGAACTCTCCCATCGCCTTGGCGAAAGCGAGCACCGAACCGGCGAGGATGCCGGGCATGGCGAGCGGCAGGGTGACGGTGAGGAAGACCGCGCTCGGCCTTGCTCCGAGGGTGGCGGCGGCCTGTTCGAGGCGCCGGTCCACGGCCTCGATGGACAGGCGCATGGCCCGAACCATCAGCGGAAACCCCATGATCGCGCAAGCCAGCGCCGCTCCGGTCCAGCGGAACGAGAACACGATCCCGACCTCGGCGAGCGCCGCGCCGAAGGTGCCGCGCCGCCCGAATGACAGCAGCAGGAGATAGCCCGTCACCACGGGAGGCAGGATCAGGGGCATGTGGACCAGACCGTCCAAGAGCGCGCGGCCGGGGAAACGTCCGCGCGCCAGAAGCATGGCGATGCCGAGACCGGGAAAGAGGCTCGCCAGCGTCGCCACGGAGGCGACCTTCAAGCTCAGGCCGATGGCGCTCCATTCGTCGGGGGTGAAATCGAGCACGGGATGCGAATCAGACGCCGGTCTCGGAGGAGCGCATGCCCTTGCCTCGAATGCCGCTAGCCTGGATCATGGAGACGCGCATCCCTCTCGCGGCAATCCGATCCTCGCGAACCGCACCGGCCAATCACAAGCGCGGATAGCACGAATCGCGGCCACCCATGAGGGCATGCGCTCAGGGCGCGGGCGGCTCGTCCTCCGGCTTGATCCGGCGTTCGGCGCGATGGAGCCGGCTCAAGAGAACCAGCATCGAACCCGGAATCGGTTCGAAATGCGGCTCGGAATCGAGCAGACCCGAGGCTCCGCTCGCACGGAGGCGTCTGGCGGTCCTCCTGCCGACGATGGCCACGGGGGCCCGGGTTATGTTTTTCTTCTGGTTCGTACTCAACACCGCACCCTCGAACGCCGCAGGGACGACAGGAGAAGCGCAGAAAAACGCGAAGGTTCGGGTTCGGTTCCGCGACGGTGGCGGGCAATCCCCGCGGATGCTAGAGCCCGCACCATGCTCGAAGGCCTTCATCCCAACCGCCCCACCCATGTGCTGCGCCTCCTCACGGACGAGCGGTCGGCGCGCGCCATGACCGACATCCTCGGCGAGATGTTCGATCCGACGGAGACGGCGGTGGCCGCCTTCGAGGCGGAGGACGGCAAGACCTGGCGGCTGGAGGCCTATTTCGCCGACGCGCCGGACGAGGAGATGGTCCGCGACCTGATCCGCCCCCTGGTGGGCAAACAGGCCGATGCGGCCGTGTTCGAGACCATCGATCAGCAGGATTGGGTCCGCGCCTCCCTGGAAGGATTGAATCCCGTCCGCGCCGGGCGGTTCCTCGTCCACGGCGCGCATGACCGCCACACTGTGCGGCCCAACGATCTGGCCATCGAGATCGAGGCGGCCCTCGCCTTCGGCACAGGCCACCACGGCACGACGCTGGGCTGCCTCAAGGCGCTGGCCGGCATCCTCAAGCAGGGCCGTCCCGCGCATGTGCTCGATGTGGGCACGGGCACCGGCATCCTCGCCTTCGCGGCGGCCAAAGCCCTGCATCAGCCGGTCCATGCCGGCGACCTCGACCCCGAGGCGGTCTCCACCGCCAAGGGCAATGCCCGTTTGAACGGTCTCGGCGGCCTCGTCCGGCTCTATGTCGGACCCGGCGTGCGGCACGCGAGCGCGAACCGGAGCCGGCGCTTCGACGTGGTCTTCGCCAACATCCTCGCTCGGCCCCTGAAGCGCCTCGCGCCGACCCTCACGGCGACGGTGGCGGATCACGGCGTGCTCATCCTCTCGGGGCTGATCGAACGCGACGTGCCCGGCGTCCTCTCCACCTATCGCCATCGCGGCTTCCACCTCGCCCGGCATGGCTTGATCGAGGGCTGGGCGACGCTGGTGCTCAAGCGCGGCGGAGCGGCACCGCGCCCGCTCTGAGGGCGGTTGCCGCCTCGTCCGGCGGCGCGTAACTCTCGGCGCCATGAGCCGCGCCCGCTTCCAGACCTTCGACGATCCGAGCCACCGGGAGGGCGCGACGCGCATCGCCGCCCTGAGGGAGGCGATGCGGCGGGCGGGGATCGACGGGTTCGTGGTGCCCCGCGCCGACGAGCATCAGTCGGAATACGTGCCCGCGAATGCCGAGCGCCTCGCCTGGCTCACGGGCTTCACCGGCTCGGCCGGCACCGCCGTGATTCTCGCCGACGAAGCGGCCCTGGTGGTGGACGGGCGCTACACGCTCCAGGCCCCGGCCCAGGTGGACACCACGATCCTCACCCCGGTTCAGCTCGCAGAGACCAGTGTCGAGGCCTGGATCGGCGAGCACCTGAGGCAGGGCGCCGTACTCGGCTACGATCCCTGGCTCCACACCGCCGAGGGCGTCGCCAAATTGGAGAAGGCGGCGGCCAAGGCCGGGGCCAGCATCTCACCGGTTGCGGAGAACCCCGTCGATGCGGTCTGGGCCGACAGGCCCGCCGCCCCCGCAGGCGCGGTGGTGGCGCATCCCCTCGAACTCGCCGGAGACTCCGTCGAGGCCAAGCTCCGCCGCATCCGCGAAGCGCTCGGGCGCGGCGGCTGCGACGCTCTTGTGATCTCCGATCCGCATAATCTCGCCTGGGCGTTCAACCTGCGCGGCGGCGACGTGGCGCATACGCCCCTGGCGCTGGGCTATGCCGTCGTCCCCCGAACCGGGCGTGCCGCCCTGTATCTCACCTCGTCGGCCATCGATCCCACCATGCGGGACGCGCTCTCGCCCGCTGCGGACATCGCCGGGCGGACGGATTTCGACGCCGCCCTCGCCGCTCTTGCTGCCGGAGCGTCCAGGATCAGGCTCGATTCCGCCACCGGCGCGTCGGCCCTGGCGACACTGGTGGAACAGGCCGGGGGCCGGATCGATCCCGGCCCGGATCCGATCACGCTGATGAAGGCGGTGAAGAATGCGGGCGAGATAGCCGGATCGCGCGCGGCCCATCATCGCGACGGGATCGCAGTCACCCGCTTCCTCGCCTGGCTCTCGCGGCAGGCGCAGGGTGGCCGCCTCACTGAGATCGCCGCCGTGGAGACGCTGGAGAATTTCCGCCGCGAGACCGGCCTTTTGCGGGACATCTCCTTCCCGACCATCTCGGGCAGCGGTCCCAACGGCGCCATCGTGCATTACCGCGTCACCCGCGACACAGACCGGACGGTCGGCGAGGGCGAACTGTTCCTCGTCGATTCGGGCGCGCAATATGCGGACGGGACCACCGACATTACCCGCACCGTCGCGATCGGCACGCCGACGGAGGAGATGCGCGACCGCTTCACGCGCGTGCTCAAGGGCCATGTCGCCATCGCGCGTGCCATATTCCCGAAGGGCACCACCGGCGCGCAGATCGATTCCTTCGCCCGCGCGCCGCTCTGGCAGGCGGGGCTCGATTTCGATCACGGTACCGGCCACGGCGTCGGCGCATTCCTCTCCGTCCATGAAGGCCCGCAGCGCATCGCCAAGACCGGCACCACCGCCCTCTCGCCCGGTATGATCCTTTCCAACGAGCCGGGCTATTACCGGGCCGGCGCCTACGGCATCCGCATCGAGAACCTCGTCCTCGTGGAGGAGCGCGCGGTCCCCGGCGGGGACCGGCCGATGCTCGGCTTCGAGACCCTGACTCTCGCCCCCTACGATGCCAGCCTCATCGACCTCTCGCTGCTGGACGAGGCCGAGATCGCCTGGATCGATTCGTATCACGCGCGGGTGCGGCAGGCCCTGAGCGCCGATCTCGACGGGGAGACGCGGGCGTGGCTCGAGGCGGCGACGCAACCTTTGCAGGCCAGCGGGCGCCGCGCTTGAGGACGAGGCTAACCGACATATCCACACGGGAACAGAACGGATGACCGTCCAGACGGACCTCCACGTGGTCGTCATCGGCTCCGGCGCGGTCGGGACGGTGAGCGCCATCGAATGCCTGCGGGCGGGCCACCGGGTTACCGTGGTCGATCCCGGCCCGCCCGGCGGCGAGCAGGCGTCGAGCTATGGCAATGCCGGCTGGCTCTCGTCGCATTCGGTCATCCCGCCGGCGGAGCCCGGCATGTGGAAGCGGGTGCCCTCCTTCCTCCTCGATCCGCTCGGTCCGCTCTCGATCCGCTGGGCCTACCTGCCCAAGGTCATGCCCTGGCTCACGCAGTTTCTGCTCGCGGCTGCCACCACGCCCCGGATCGAGCGCACCGCCCGCGCCATGCGGACACTCCTCCTCGATGCACCGAAGCTCCACGCGACGCTCGCCGAGGAGGCGGGTGTCCCGCAGCTCGTCGAGCGGCGCGGCGTGCTGCACGTCTATCCCGACCGGGCGGCCTTCGAGCGCGAGGCGCGGTCCTGGGCAATCAGGCGCAAGGTCGGCGTCACGTGGCTCGAACTCTCGGCCGATGAGTTGCGGCAGAGGGAACCCTCCTTGCATCGGCGCTACACGTTCGGCCTCGTGGTCGAGGAGGCCGGCCATTGCCGCGATCCCGGCGGCTACGTCGCCGCCCTGTCCGAACTGGCACAGGCGCGCGGCGCCACCCTGGTCGCCACCCGTGCGACAGGATTCCGACTGGAAGGCGGACGCCTCGCCGCCGTGACGACGGAACAGGGCGAGATCCCCTGCGACCGCGCCGTCGTCGCGGCCGGCGCCCGGTCGAAGCCCCTCGCCGCATCCCTCGGCGATCCGCTGCCTCTGGAGAGCGAGCGCGGCTACCACATCATGGTGGAGGGCGCCGAGGCGGGGCCGCGCACGCCGGTCATGGCATCGGATGCCAAGATGATCGTCAACTTCATGAATGGCGGCCTGCGTGCGGCCGGTCAGGTGGAGTTCGCGGGGCTGGCGGCGGCTCCGAACTGGAAGCGCGCCGAGATCCTGCGCGACCACCTGATCTCCATGTTTCCCGGATTGCCGAACCCGATACCGGCCGATCGCCTAAAAGTCTGGCTCGGCCATCGCCCGAGCATGCCGGATGGGCGGCCCTGCATCGGCCCGGCGCGCAAGACCTCGGATGTCGTCTACGCCTTCGGCCATGGCCATGTGGGCCTCGTCGGTTCGGCGCGAACCGGACGCCTCGTCGCCCAGCTCGTTGGCGGCGCGACACCGGAAATCCCCCTCGCGCCCTTCGACCCCCGGCGCTTCCTGTGAGCCTCGCCGACTCGCGTGAGGCACTGCACCGCGGCGATTCCGTCGCGGGCAATCGCGTGCCGCCGGTTTTACCGCGGCACCAAACGGCCATATCTAGGCGTCAGGGTGCCATGTCCGGTGCCCCGCTCCTCCGCCTCAAGGTTTCGATGATCCGGCCCCTCGCCCTCCTGCTTCTCGCGCTGATCGGTGCCACGGGGGCCTCGGCGCAGGGGCTCAAGCCGCCGGCCGATCTCGTCAAGGCGAACCTCGTAGCCGAGCCGGGGGCGATCCGGGCCGGGGAACCCTTCACCATCGGTATCCGCATGGTGATGCGCCCGCTTTGGCATGTGTACTGGCGCAATCCGGGCGATTCCGGCCTCTCGCCGGAGGTGGCGTGGTCGCTGCCCCAGGGCTTCACGGCGGGCGCGATCCAGTGGCCGACGCCGAGCCGGATCCCGGTGGCGCATCTGGTGAATTTCGGTTTCGAGGGCGAGACGGTGCTGCTGGCGGAGGTGACCCCCCCGGCGGTGCTTCCGCCCGGCAAGCCCGTGACACTGACGGCCAAGCTCACCTACCTCGTCTGCGAGCGCGAATGCATTCCGGGTTCCGCCGATCTGAAGCTCAGCGTGCCGGTGGCCGCTCCGGGCACCAGCGTGAGAAGCTCGGCCGCCAATGTCCTGCTGTTCGAGGATGCCCGTGCGGCCCTCCCCGTTCCCTCGCCCTGGCCGGTGACACTCACGAGCGAGGGCGACAGGCTGGTCCTCACCGCCGACGCGCCCGGCCTGAAACCCGAGGCGATCCGCCAACCGGCCTTCTTCCCCTATTCGGAGACGGCGATCGAGAACGCCGCTCCACAGACCCTGACCATCGACGACAAGGGGTTCCGTTTGAGCCTTGCGCGGGCGACACCCGGCGAGCCCGCGCCAACGGAGCTTCCCGGCGTCCTCACCTTCGACGAGCAGATCGCCGATGGCACGGTCCAGCGCTCCTATGCCATCGGCGACGCGCCGGCCGCCGCACCCACCGGGGTGATTCCCACGGCATCGGACTCCGCATCGCGAAACACTTCGTCGGAGGAGAGCCTGACCCTGTGGAGTGCGGCCGGCCTCGCCTTCCTCGGCGGGCTCCTCCTCAACCTGATGCCCTGCGTCTTTCCCGTGCTGTCGATCAAGGTGCTGAGCCTCGTCAAGCATTCGGGCGAGCCGGCCGCCCGGGTGCGCCTTCACGGCCTCGCCTACACCGCCGGCGTCCTCGCCGCCTTTCTCTCCCTGGCGGGGCTGCTCATCGCCCTCAAGGGCGCGGGCGCCGGGATCGGCTGGGGCTTCCAGCTGCAATCACCCCTCGTGGTGGCGGGCCTCGCCTACCTGCTCTTCGCCATGGGCCTCAGCCTCTCCGGCGTGGTCCATCTGGGCGGCGGCATCGTAGGGCTCGGCGATGGGCTGACCCGGCGGGCGGGGCTCGAAGGGTCGTTCTTCACCGGCATCCTGGCGACGGTGGTGGCCACCCCCTGCACCGCCCCATTCATGGGCTCGGCGGTAGGCTTCGCACTGACGCAGGCACCGCTGGTGAGCCTCACTGTGTTCGCGAGCCTCGGCCTCGGCCTCGCTTTGCCCTTCCTCGTCCTCACCACATGGCCGGCGGCAGTCCGCCGCCTGCCACGGCCGGGGGCCTGGATGGAAACGCTGAAGGGGGCGCTCGCCTTCCCGATCTACGCCACCGTGGCCTGGCTCGTCTGGGTGCTGTCGCAGCAGGTCGGCTCGGCCGGCCTCCTGGCCGCGCTCATCGGCCTCGTCCTCGTAGGCCTCGCCGCCTGGGCCTGGGAGCGGGCCCGCCACGCGGGTGGCATCGGCGCCGGGCTCGCCCGCCTGACCTCCGTCGCGGCCCTGGCGGCGACCCTCGCGCTGACCTTCGGCCTCGACCAGGACCGGGCCTCGGCGGATAGCAAGAATGCGACGGCCGAGGGCATCATCCCGTTCACCCAGGCCCGCCTCGATTCCCTCGTGGCCGAGGGCAAGCCGGTCTTCGTCAACATGACGGCGGCCTGGTGCATCACCTGTCAGGTCAACGAACGCACGGCGCTCCGCACCCAAAGCGTGGAGGCCGCGTTCAAGGCGCGCGACGTGACCTATCTGAAGGGTGACTGGACGAACCAGAACCCCGAGATCACCATGCTTCTGGAGAA
This sequence comes from Methylobacterium sp. 88A, assembly GCF_000376345.1. Taxonomy (NCBI): domain Bacteria; kingdom Pseudomonadati; phylum Pseudomonadota; class Alphaproteobacteria; order Hyphomicrobiales; family Methylobacteriaceae; genus Methylobacterium; species Methylobacterium sp. 88A. The sequence goes on along the minus strand of NZ_AQVT01000001.1, from coordinate 351,626 downwards.
GCATGGCCGCAGCGGCGTGCCGCTCTACCTGCTCTATACCGGCACGGGCGAGCCCATCGTGCTGCCGCAGATCCTGACGTCGGGCATCGTCCTCGACGAACTCTCCAAGATCCCGGCGAATGACGCCGACCGCCGCGCCACCCTCGAGACCACGAAAAGGTGACAGCCATGGCCCTGCCCCGCCGGATGATCCTCGCAACCGCGTTCGCCGCCGGGCTCGTCGGGCTCGTCGGGCTCTTGCCCATCGGCGAGGCGATGGCGGCGGGGCCGCAAGTGGGTAAACCCGCCCCCCTCTTCACCGGCACGGATGCCGATGGCCGCACCGTCCGGCTGGAGGATTACAGGGGCAAGACCGTCGTCCTCGAATGGACGAACCACGATTGCCCGTTCGTGATGAAGCATTACGGCGGACAGGCGATGCAGGCCCTGCAGAAAAAGTGGACCGAGGCCGGCATCGTCTGGCTGTCGGTCATCTCGTCTGCTCCCGGCGAGCAGGGCGCGGTGGATGGACAGGCCGCCAACCGCCTGACCCAGACCCGGGGGGCCTCCCCCACCGCCGTGATCCTCGACCCCGCCGGCACGATCGGCCGCGCCTACGATGCCAAAACGACGCCCCACATGTTCATCGTCTCGGGTGACGGCACCCTGCTTTATCAGGGCGGCATCGACGACAAGCCTTCCGCCAATCTCGACGACCTGAAGTCCGCGAAGAACTACGTGGACCTTGCCCTCACCGAGATCGCCGCCGGCAAAGCGGTGAGCGTCAGAACCGCGAAGCCCTATGGCTGCACGGTGAAATACGCCTCGTAGGGACGGCGCCCCGTTACGAGAAATCCTCGGTGACGATCCGGGCCCAGGTCTCGCCTGCGATACCGCCGAGAAACACGTTACCGCCGCGAAGCGTCGCCGCCACCTCCGGATCGCGCGTCCAGGCGATCGTTCCCATGACGTGGTGATAGAGAAGGCCCTTCTGGCGGAAGAGCCCCTTCATCAGGTCGGGTGAGGTCGCCCCGCGCACGGCCACGGCCCCGAATTCAGCCGCATCGGCGAACATCTGGCCGACGACGAGTTCCTCACGGTTGGGCAGTGCCAAGATCTGGAGCGCATAGGCGACGCCGTCCCGGCGGGCGTAGAGGAGATACAACCCGGTCCGGCGGCCGATCCGGTCCACCACCTCGCGGATCCGCAGGGGGCCATACTTGGTCTGGAGACCGGCCTGGTCGACGAACCAGCCGAGTTCGGCCGGGTCCGGCTTGAGATCGTAGTGAGCGAGGAAGGGACGGGCGGCCTCCGCGAAATCGGCGGCGGCGATGGGGCGCGAGACGATACCGTCGGGGCGCGGGGAGCCGGAGGGCAGGAATCGCCGGAGCACGCGATCCGCCGAGCGGGCGATCGGAACGATCCAACGTGCGAGCCGGGGCAGACGCTTGCCGAGGAAATACGCCGCCGTCCCCGCGGGCCGGTGGATCTTCACCCATTCGAGGCTCTGTGCCGGGAGGATCACGAAGCGGGTGGCACGGGCAATATCGAGGGACGTGCGGTTGGCGGTGTCGGTGAAGAGGAGGTCGAAATCGCGGGCGGTGACGCCCCGGATGAGGCTGACGCCGATGCCGGGGTTGTTGTCGGGATCGGCGGCCATGTAGGCGCTGAGGATGCCGGCACGCAGGGTCCGCTCCCCGACGACCATGGTCATGGCGATGACGCCCATGAAGCCGTCCAATACCCCGTTCCGGTCCAGGTGGACGATGGATCCGGTGGCTTCGGTATAGCCCGGCGAATCGAAATAGGTCGCCTCCAGGCAGGCGGCGAGCTTGGCCGCCCGATAGCTCTTGCCCAGGCGGAAGGTCTGCGAAAACAGGTGGCAGACCTGCGGAATATCGCTCCTGTGGAATGCACGGATCGAGCCGCGTGAAGACGAAGCCACGATATTTTGAACGTCAGCCGGAAGCTGAGCTTGGCCTTCCGGGTTCAGCCCAAGGCTAGTTTGGTTCATGCTGGCACAATCCGATGACGCTCCGTACCGACCAGCAATTATTCGGCCGATAGATTAGCAATTCGACAAGGCGGCACTTCGCATGCGGCGTAGCTGCGGCATCACTGTCGCACCCTCGGCCGTGTCGAGACGATGCGGTGCGACTCTCCCTTCACGCCCTTGGCCCATCCCTCATGACAGAACCTGCCGCCCCGCGCTGGTCCGTCTTCCGCAACGGCGATTTCCGCCTTTACGGCGCCGCGCGGTTCCTCACGGGGCTCGCCTATCAGATGCAGGCGGTGGCGGTGGGATGGTTCGTCTACGACCTGACCCGCTCGGCCCTCGCCCTCGGCCTCGTGGGGCTCGCGAGCTTCTTCCCGGCGATGCTCTCCGCCCTGATCACCGGGCATGTGGCCGATACCTACGACCGGCGTCTGGTGACGGCGATCGCCTATGCGACCCTGGCCGCGGCCGATCTCGGCCTCGTCGCCATCGCCTTGTCCGGCACCGGTTCGATCTGGCCCATCTATGCCCTCGTCGTCGTCATCGGCACGTCGCGCGCCTTCGCCAACCCGGCTCTGCAGGCGCTGCTCCCGACCCTGGTCCCGCGCTCTCTGTTCGGCTCGGCCATCGCCTGGAACGCCTCGCTCTGGCAGAGCGCGTCGATCCTCGGCCCGGCCGCCGGCGGATGTCTCTATATGCTGGGGCCCGCCGCCGTGTTCGGGGCGGCGGCGGCGAGCTTCGCCCTGGCGAGCGCCCTCGTGGTCGCGATCCGCTTCCGCCCCGCTGCCGTGACGGAGCGCCCGCCCGTCACCTGGGCCACCCTCTCGGCCGGCCTGTCCTACATCCGCTCGCAGCCGGTGGTGCTCGGCGCCATCAGCCTCGATCTCGTGGCCGTGCTGCTGGGCGGCGCCACCGCCCTGTTGCCGATCTTCGCCGCCGAGATCCTCCATGTCGGCCCCCTCGGGCTCGGCGCCCTGCGCAGCATGCCTGCGGCCGGTGCGGTCGTCACCGCCATCCTGCTGGCCTATCGCCCCCTCGAACGCCATGCCGGTAAGCGGATGCTGCAGGCGGTGGCCGTCTTCGGCGTCGCCATCACGGCGTTCGGCCTGTCCACCTCGCTGCCGCTCTCGATGGCCTGCCTGTTCGTCACGGGGGTGGCCGACATGATCAGCGTCTACGTGCGGCAGACCTTCGTCCAGGGTGAGACGCCCGATGCCATGCGCGGACGGGTCTCGGCGGTGAACACGGTGTTCATCGGCGCCTCCAATGAACTCGGCGAGTTCGAATCCGGCACGCTCGCCGCTCTTGTGGGCGCGGTGCCGGCCGTGGTGGCGGGCGGGCTCGCGACGATCCTCGTGGCAGTGCTGTGGGGCCGCCTGTTCCCGGCCCTCAAGGCGCGGGACCGGCTGCTGCCGGCGGAGTGATGAAAGACAAGATGCAACGGAGCGTGAGCGATGATTCCTTGCCGGACGAATGTTCGTCGCGGAATGAATAAACGCAGTCGGACCAATGGCTTCTCCAGCGCCATCGGCGCATTATCCCTCCGAAGACCGAAATCGGACGCTTGAGGGATAATCTCATGTTTTTCAGAGATTTAAGCGGGGATCAGGCACGACAGACTATCGATGTCGAACAGGTCTTCTCCGGATACGCGATGACGCAGGGAGAGTTGGACCGGCGGTTCTCAGGCTCGATGTCGTGGAAGACGGTTGGCGGACGGGACTATCTCTACCGCAAGCGACGCGACGCATGGAAATCCCTGGGGCCGCGCGGAGCGGAGACAGAGGCGATCGCCCTTCAGTTTCATGATGGCCGCACGAGACTGCAGGAGAGGATGGCCGGTCTTGCCGCACGTCTCGACGCCATGGCCCCGGTCAATCGAGCCCTCAACCTCGGGCGTCTGCCCCTTATCGCAGCGCGCATCCTGCGTGCCTTGGGCAGGGCGAACCTGATCGGCTCAGGTATCGAGGTGGTGGGGACGAATGCCCTGTTCGCCTATGAGCGCTTTGCCGGGGTCCAGATCGCCGGAGCACACCTCGCAACGGCCGATGTCGACCTGCTGTTCGACGCACGCCGCTCCCTCCGATTGATGGCCCCGGAGGTGTCACTCACGGGCGTGGCGGGACTCCTGCGCAGGGTCGACCATTCCTTCGAAGTCATGGGACAGGGCGGTTTCCGCGCCATCAACCGCGATGGCTACATGGTCGACCTGATCACGCCGGCACCGAAAGACCTCATGGTCAAGCGGGGACGGAGCCGGATCGGCGCGGAGGCGACGGACCTGGAAGCCGTCGAGATCGAGGGGCTGGCCTGGCTCGTCAACAGCCCCAAAGCGACAGCCACGGTCATCGATGCCCGCGGATATCCGCTCACGATGATCGTCCCAGACCCGCGCGCCTTCGCTCTGCACAAGCTCTGGCTCGCTGGACGCCAGGACCGTGATCCACTTAAGCGCGAACGCGACCGGGCTCAGGCCCACCTCGTCGCGTCCCTCGTGACGAGCCGCCTACCGCATCTGCGCTTCGACGATCCGGCCCTGGCCGCGCTGCCGCGCGCCCTGCGCAAACAGTCGGCTCTTCTGACAGAGGCAAGACGGGATACGGGTTCCGGTCCGTCTCGCCTCGAACCCGATTGGTAGCCCCTACTTCCCAGCCAATAGCGGTGACCAGGTCGGGTCGGAGGCGTAGGACGGCGTCGGGACGGGCTGTTCCACCTTGCCGGTGATATCGACCATGTAGAGCTTGCCGCCGCCCTGGCCGCCGGGATCGCGGAAGAACAGCACGTACTGGCCGTTGGGCGCGAAGGTCGGCCCTTCGTTGTGGAAGCCTTCCGTGAGCACGCGCTCGCCCGAACCGTCGGGCTTCATCACGCAGATGGCGAAGCCGCCCTTGCGCTGCCGAGTGAAGGCGATGAGGTCTCCCTTCGGCGACCAGGCCGGCTGCGAGGCCGAGCCCTCGCCGAAAGAGATTCGGGTCGGGTTCGAGCCGTCGGCCCCCATCACATAGATCTGCTGCGAGCCGCCGCGATCGGATTCGAACACGATCTTGCCGCCGTCGGGAGAATAGGTCGGCGAGGTGTCGATGGCGTTGCCGTTAGTGATCGGCGTCTGCGCCTTCGAGCCGAGATCCATCTTGACGATGTCGGCGTTGCCGCCCTGCTGCACGCTCATGACGAGGTGGTGACCGTCCGGCGCGAAGCGCGGGCTGGTGCTCATGGAATCCATCCGGCCGATGGCCTGACGCGCGCCGGTCTCCAGGTTGATCACTTGGACACGCGGCTGCTGGCCGGTGGCCTGGGTCATGAATGCGATGTCCTGAGTCGAAGGCGAGTAGCGCGGTGCCACCACGGCGGATTCGCCGTTGGTCAGCGCACGGACATTGGCGCCGTCCTGGTCCATCACCATCAGGCGCTTGCGGCGATTCTCCTTCGATCCCGATTCGTCGACGAAGGCGATGCGGCTGTCGAACCAGCCGCCGAGACCGGTGATCTTGGTATAGACCACGTCCGAGATAAGGTGTCCGGTGCGGCGCGCGTTGGCGACGTCGGCGCCATACTGCTGACCGGTGAGCTGCTGGCCGGAGGTGACGTCCCAGAGCCGGAACTCGACCTTGAGCTTGCCCGAAGGATCACGCCCGACCCGGCCGGTGATGAGGGCCTGAGCACCGGCGGCACGCCACTTGTCGAATCCCGGCACCGCATCGAAGCCGGGATTCTCAGGGAACTTCCCCTTCTCCAGGGGCACGAAATAACCGGACCGGCGCAGATTGTTGGTCACCACGCTCGACACCAGCAGGCCGAGGCTCGGATCGCCGGAGAAATCGGCCACAGCGATGGGCATCGGCTGGAACGAGCCGCCGCCGATCCGCAGGTTCAGCTGCGCCTGTGCGGGCACGGCGAAGGCGAGCACGAGGGCCAGCACCGCGAGGAGCGACGCCAGGGGCGAGGCGGGCCGCCGGTGGAAAGTATCGGTCATGAAGAGATTCCGAAAACCTTGAACAGGGATTCTGGGAGCGTCGGTTCTTCCTATCCTCGACCTCATCCTGAGGTGTCCGCGTCAGCGGGCCTCGAAGGAGGCTTCCAGCCGGCACGAGGGCCCTGGAAGCCTCCTTCGAGGCCTTCGCTCACGCTTCGGCACCTCAGGATGAGGGAGAGGGATTGGACGAATCCGAAGGAAGGATCACCGACCTGTATCACACCCGCGAGAACTCGAATTCCGCGTTGATCGCCTTCCAGTCGTCATAGTACGGCGCGAACTGGGGCGGGATCTTGTAGGGCGCACAGCGCTTCACCGCACGGAGCGCGGCCTCGGCGAGGGAACGGTCCACGGCGTTCGCGCCGCCGCGCATGATCCGCGGCTCGGTGCTCAGCGAACCGTTGGCCGAGAGGCGGATATCGAGCATCGGCAGCACCACGCCCTGCGACGCGCCGGGGGGCGCCGAGTAGCAGCGCTCGATCTGCTGGGTCAGCATCCCGATCAGCGAATCGCGCATGGAGGGCGAGAGGCGCTGCGAGGTACCGCTGGCGGCTCCCAGCGAGGCCGTGCGCTGGACCTCGTGGCCAGTCGCGCCGGTGGATTGCGAGGGTGCCCGCGAGGCGAGCAGCTGCTTGATGTCACCGGAACTGAACTTGTCGGCGAGCTCGGCCTGCTTCTTCGCCTTGGCCTCGGCATCGGCCTTGGCGCGCGCATCCGCCATGGCTTTCGCCTTGGCCTTCGCGGCGGCATCGGCCCTGGCCTTCGCCTCGGCCTGGGCCTTGGCATCCGCAGCGGCTTTGGCTTCAGCGACGGCCTGCTGACGTTCGGCCTCGGCCTTCGCCTTCGCTTCGGCCTTGGCTTCCGCCTCGGCTTCGGCCTTCTCCGCTTTGGCGAGTGCTTCGGCCTTGGCCTTCGCATCGGCCCGCGCCTTCGCTTCCGCCAGAGCTTTGGCTTCGGCCTGGGCCTTGGCTTCCGCCAGGGCCTTGGCCTTCTCGGCCTTGGCGGCCTCCGCCTTGGCGATGGCCTCGGCCTCCTGGCGCTCGATGAGCTCGGCGAGTTTCTCGCGCTTCTCGGCCTCGACCTTGGCGGCCTTCACCGCCTCGGCCTTTGCTTCGGCCTTGGCCGCCTCAGCCTTGGCGGCGGCCTTGGCCTCTGCCTTGGCCTCCGCTGCAGCCTTGGCTTCCGCCGCTTTGGCGGCCTCGGCTTTGGCAGCCTCCTTGGCGAGCTTCGCCGCTTCGGCCTTGGCGGCAGCCTCCGCCGCTTCCTTCTCGGATTCGTGGTCGGGCATGCGCAGGGGCATCTCCTCGGCGCTGGCGACCTTCATGTCGGCCGGGCGTTTCGGGGGCGCGGGCGCATCGACCTTCGCGTTCTCGGGCTCGCGCTCCTCGACCTTCTCCGCGACCTTGTCGGCGCGGGGCTTGGCATCGGGCATCGGCTTGTCGGCGTTCTTCTCGCCCTTGGTCAGTTCCGAGAATTGCTGCTCTGTCATCACCTCCACCGGCACGCCTTCCTGGGCGTCGGGGAGGGCGGGAGCGGCGACGGACATCAGCGCCACGGTGAGCACGGCGACATGCACGCCGCTCGACACCCAGACGCCCGGTTCCCGGAATTTGGAGGGAAGCTTCACGATCCGCCGGGCCCGTTACTTCTGGTCCGGCTCGGTGACGAGGGCGACCTTCTTGAAGCCGCCTCCGGTCACGATCGCCATCACCTGGGCCACGCGGCCGTAATCCACCCGCTTGTCGCCGCGCACGAAGACGCGCTCCTCGAAGCCGGACTTGGAGGTCTCCACGAGCTTCGGCACGATGGTGTCGTCGGTGAGCTCGGCCTCGCCGAGGAAGACCTGGCCGGTCTGGCGGATAGACAGGGTCACCGGCGTCGAATCGGAGTTGAGCGGGCTCGCCTTGGATTGCGGCAGGTCGAGGGGCACGCCCACCGTCATCATCGGCGCGGCCACCATGAACACGATCAGCAGCACGAGCACGACGTCGATGAACGGCGTCATGTTGATCTCGTTGATGGCACCGCCGCGCCGCGCGCGACGCCGCCTGCTGCCACCCTGCGCCGCTCCGTGGGCCATGCCCATGATCGTGCCTCGATGCTTCTAAGAATGCGGGATCAGGCGGCGAGCGACAGGCGCTCGTCGATCTGACGCGAGAGGATGGCGGAGAACTCGTCGGCGAAGCCCTCGAGCCGCGACTGGGCCTTCGACACGTTCGACTGCAGCTTGTTGTAGGCGAGCACCGCGGGAATCGCCGCGAACAGACCGATGGCGGTGGCGAACAGGGCCTCGGCGATGCCGGGTGCGACCACGGCCAGGGACGTGTTCTTCGACGCCGCGATGGCGGTGAAGGATGTCATGATGCCCCAGACCGTGCCGAACAGGCCGACATAGGGGCCGGCCGAACCGATGGAGGCGAGGAACAGCAGGCGCGACTCGAGGCGCTCGACCTCGCGCTGGATCGTCACGTCGAGCACCTTGTCGATGCGCTGGGACAGGCTCTGGATCTGCCGGCCGGAGCCCTCGAACGAGCGCTTCCATTCGCGCATGGCGGCCACGAACAGGGCGCCGAGATTGGTGGCTGGCCGGTCGTTGAACGAGCGGTAGAGCTCCTCCAGGGAGCGGCCGGACCAGAACGCCTCCTCGAACGCATCCATCTCGGTCTTGGTGCGGCGGAACAGCAGGGTCTTGTCGACGATGATGGCCCAGCACCAGACGGAGCAGCCGAGCAGGCCCACCATCACCAGCTTCACCACGAAATGAGCGTGCCAGAACAGGTTGAACAAGCTCATGTCCGGCGGCGGCAGCGCCTGCATGGCATCGGCGGGATTCATGCGTTCGTCCTCGTCCCGGGTCGACCGGGAGGTCGACTCCCGCGCTCCACCTGACCCGGGCGGTATGTTCCCCAGATCGCTGGTGAATCTGTCGAAAGTATGAGGTGCATCGCAAAATGCACGCCGCACCTTCCTCGGCCGTCAAGGTTAATGAACCATGAGGAAGTGCCGGATTCTCTCTCGCCGGACGTCTCGCTGTCCTGGGCACATCGCTTTGCCGACCGAAAGCCGGGCCGGCCCTGCCGGAGCCTAAAGCGACGGAGTCGCGAAACGCTGCGCCATGGCCCGGCGGAGGCTGTCCGGAAGTCGCACGGCGCGGCCATCCCGCACCGCCGCCACGGTGACCTCGGCCTTCAGCAGGACCTCGTCGCCGCGCCGCACTTCCTGGATCATCGGCATCGAAGCGCCGCGCAGTTCGACGACGGTGGTCATGATGGCGAGCATGTCGTCCATCCGCGCCGGCTTCAGAAAGTCGAGCACCATGCGCCGAACGACGAAGATCAGTCCGGCATCGCGCGCGAGGTCGACCTGCTCCATGGCGAGAGCGCGAAGCAGCTCGGTGCGGCCGCGCTCCATGTAGCGCAAGTAATTGGCGTGATAGACGAAACCTGAGAAATCGGTGTCTTCGTAATAGACGCGGATATCGATGCGATGAGAGGTCATGCGATGGCTTCCGAGGATAGGTCGACCACGACGATCTCGGGGGGAACGCCGAAGCGAACCGGCGCGATGCTGTTGCCGAGGCCGCCGGAGACGACGAGATCCGCCTGCTCGCGGACATGGCCGTAGGCGTAACGGTTGGCGTAACGCGACGGAACCACGGGAGAGTAACCGAACAGCCGCACCTGGCCGCCATGGGTATGGCCGGACAGGATCAGCGCCACATGGGCCGGAACCTGCGGAAAGATGTCCGGCTCGTGCGCCAGCAGGACCGTCGGCGCACCCTGAGGTACGGCAGCGAGCGTCTTGTCGAGATCGTCGACCCCGATGCGGGCATGGCCGTGGCGCTTGGCGCCCGGCAGCAGGGCGAGTTGGTCGCCGAGTCCCGCGAGCCAGAACCCGCGCCCGTCCTTTTCCAACCGGATCGCCTCGTTGTCGAGGACACGGATGCCGGCCCGCGTCAGGGCCTGTCCAGCGATGGTTGGGCCGGCCCCTCGTGCCTGCGCTGAACGGTCCTCCCACCAATCGTGATTGCCGAGGATGGCGAAGGTGCCCAGCGGCGCCTTGAGGCGGCCGAGTTCGGGTGCCCATTCGGCTGCCTCGACATAGCGTGTGACGAAGTTCTGCCCGGTGACGTAGTCGCCGAGGAGCACCGTCAGGTCGCCGCCGAGCGCATTGGCGGTCTCGACGATGCCGGCGATGCGGGCGGCACTCATCCACGGCTCGCAGGCATGGATGTCGGCCAGCGCCACGATGCGGAGCTTCAGCCCGGCGGGCCAGTGGCCCTTCGGCGTGATGGCGTAGCGCGTCACCGACAGGCGCATGGGCTCGATGCCGACGCCGTAGGCGGCCGTCGCACCTCCCGCGAGGGCCATGCCGCCGATGCCGGCGAGAACCGTCCGGCGCGTGATCCTCACCGCTCGTGTCCTGGAGGGCAGAGCCTCCTCGCCGATCCGATCGTCACCCGGGTTCATGCCATGGGCTCCTTGGACAGGTCGACCACCACGATCTCGGGGGGAACCCCGAAGCGCACCGGCAGGCCGCTCATGCCTAGGCCACCGGAAACCACGAGGTCGGTCTGCTCGCGCACATGGCCATAGGCGTAGCGCCGCCCATACCGGGAGGGGACGACGGGGGCGTAGCCAAGGAGCCGGACCTGTCCGCCATGGGTATGGCCCGAAAGGGTCAGCGCCACATGGACGGGCACCTGCGGGAAGATGTCCGGCTCATGGGCGAGAAGGATGGAGGGCGCGCCGTCGGGGATCGCCGCGAGGGTGGCCGGCAGGTCGTCGCTTCCCTTCCGGGGGAGACCGTAGCGCCACCATGTGCCCTGGAAGCTCAACTGATCGCCGAGCCCGGCGAGCCAGACCTCGTGTCCCCTCACCCGCAGGGGCAGGGCCTCGTTCTCGAGGAGGCGGATGCCGGCGCGGGTCAGGGCCTCCCCGGCGAAGGTCGGGCCGTGCCCGCGCTCGCAGGCGGCGCGATCGGCCCACCAATCGTGATTGCCGAGGATGGCGTAGGTGCCGAGCGGCGCCTTTAACGCCCCGAGGACGGGTGCCCAATCGGCGGAGTCCACGATGCCGGTGAACCGATGCATGCCCCTCACATAATCGCCGAGCAGCACGATCACGTCGGCGCCAAGGCCATTGGCCGCCTCGACGATCCGCCGGATGTGCTGAGGCGTCATGAAGGGATCGCAGGCATGGACGTCGGAGACGGCAACGATCCGCAGGGTCAGTCCCGCTGGCCACGGCGCCATCGGGGTGATCCGGTAGCGCGTGATGGCGAGACGCATCGGCTCGATACCGATTCCGTAGGCAGCCGTACCGCTGCCCGCGAGCGCCACGGCGCCGAGGCCGAGCACGACGGTGCGGCGGGTGATCCGGACCGGGGAGGATGCGGAGCTCATAGGACGGATGTCGACTTGCGCACCACCCATCCTGTTTCGGCAAGGGCTATTGCGTAGGATCTGATTTTCCGACCGACATCAGCACCCGGCTCTCCCTGCATGCGGGAAGAGGGGATGCGTACACGCCGGCTCGCCTCCGCGGGGAGAAAACCTCCGCCGCCGCCGAGCGACTCAGCCATCGGGATCCTCCGACCCGAACAGCCCGAACTGCGAGGCCGGATCGCGCCGGGGCACGGCAAAACCCATATGCTTGTAGGCGTGTGGGGTCAGCATGCGCCCGCGCGGGGTGCGCTGGACGAATCCCTTCTGGATCAGGAACGGCTCGATGATGTCCTCGATGGCGTCGCGCGGCTCGGAGAGCGCCGCCGCGATGGTCTCGATCCCCACCGGGCCGCCACCGAAGGAAGTGGCGATCATGGTCAGGTATTTGCGGTCCATCACGTCGAGGCCGGCCGGGTCCACGTCGAGAAGCTGGAGCGCGCGGTCGGCGATGGCGCGGGTCACGGTGGGGGCATCCGCCACGATGGCGAAGTCGCGCACCCGGCGCAGGAGGCGCCCGGCGATGCGGGGCGTTCCCCGTGCCCGTTTGGCGATCTCGTTTGCGCCCTCCGCCGACATGCCGATGCCGAGCACCCGCGCGCCACGGGAGACGATGAGTTCGAGCTCGTCGACATCGTAGAATTCGAGGCGGATCGGGATGCCGAATCGATCTCTCAGGGGGGTGGTGAGCAGGCCGGCGCGGGTGGTGGCGCCCACCAGCGTGAATTTCGGCAGCTCGATTTTCACCGAGCGCGCCGCCGGCCCCTCGCCGATGATGAGGTCGAGTTGGTAATCCTCCATCGCCGGATAGAGGATTTCCTCCACCGCCGGGTTGAGGCGGTGGATCTCGTCGATGAAGAGCACGTCGCGCTCTTCCAAGTTGGTGAGTTGCGCCGCGAGGTCGCCGGCCTTGGCGATGACCGGGCCGGAGGTGGAGCGGAAGTTCACCCCGAGTTCGCGGGCCACGATCTGCGCCAGGGTGGTCTTGCCGAGGCCAGGAGGCCCCACGAACAGCACGTGGTCGAGGGCCGAGCCGGTCTTTTTCGCGGATTCGATGAAAATCTGCATGTTTGCCCGCGCCGCGCGCTGCCCGATGAATTCGGGAAGGCTGAGCGGGCGGATCGACTGCTCCACATCGTCCGGCCGCCGCTCCGGCGTCAGGAGCGATTCTGGTAGCGGATGAAGGGTCGGAGATTTCGGCGATCTGGGGAGCTTGCTCACACGGGCTCTCGGTCGGGGCCCGGCACAGGGCCTGCTCCTGTGGGTGGGCGTTTCGCCCGATGTCGCACAACGCCGCCGCGCGCGCTACTTCGCCGGCCGGCAACCGGTGCCCGCCCCCACGAAGGTGGATGCGTGGCCCGAGGGTCCCACGGTGACCCTACTCACCTGACTGCATGACGGATCGGGATCATCTCGCCCTCTCCCCGCAAGTACGGAGCAGAGTGGCCTTGGCCCAGCCCGACCTCGCTCCACGCATCAACGACTAGCAACACCCATGACGGACCCGAACCTTTGGAACGATTATCTTATGTAAACTCAATGCTTGATCCAGGTTAACACCGATTGTTGTTATGTCTGATGCCTGACACAGCGACAGATTTCTGGAACTCTACGTTTCAAAAAGATTTATCAAGCTAGAACAGTGGCGATGGCGACAAGGCAACATGGTCTTGTCCGCAACAACCATGGCAGTTCTGGAGATCGTAGCCGCAGCGGCAATATCTCCGACACATCCGCTCGCGACGTGATGCCAGGAGACCGTCAGCGCTCCGGCCAGGGTCGTGGCTAACGGATTCACCTCTGGCTCAAGGCCGGCCGAACGATTTTACGGTCGCATATATGACTAAATTCCTATTTCTACGACCATTCGTCGGTCAGTTCGCCGATGACTGCTCTATCTCGCTCGAAAGGACCAATCGGCATGTTCTATCTCGACAAGCGCCTGCAATATCCCGTTCGCGTGGAGACTCCCGATCCGGTCTATGCCCGCATGCTGCAGCAGGCCATTGGCGGCATAGAAGGTGAGATCCGCGTTTGTATGCAGTACTTCTTCCAAGGCTGGGGCGCGCGCGGCCCGACGACGAAGTATCGCGACATGCTCCTCAACACCGCGACGGAAGAGATGGGGCATATCGAGATGCTCGCCACCGCCGTCGCCCTCAACTTGGAGACCGCCCCGACCAAGTTACAGGAAGCGGGGGTGAAGGATGCGGTCGTCGGCGCCGTGATGAATGGCGAGAACCCACGACACGTAGTGGAGGGCATGCTCCACCGCCACATTCTCTCCACCGGCATGGCTGCCTTCCCGGCCAATTGCGATGGCGTTCCCTTCGACATGTCCCACATCTACGCTAGCGGAAACCTTGCAGCGGACATGTATTGCAACGTCGCTGCCGAGACGACCGGACGAACCCTCGCCGTGCGCCTCATGACCGCGACCAACGATCCGGGCATGCGTGACATGTGGAGCTTCCTCATCGCGCGCGACACGATGCACCAGCAGCAATGGCTCGCCGTCATTGAGGATATGGGTGGCATGGAAGCGAACCTGCCGATCCCCAACAGCTTCCCGCAGAGCGAGGAAAGTCAGAAGCACAGCTACAGCTTCTTCGTCTCCACAGCAGACGATTCACCTCTCCCCGAAGGACGCTGGACCAGCGGGCCGTCGCTCGACGGCAAGGGGACGTTCAACGTCGTCAAGAATGCCCCCATGGGTGAGGAGCCGGTCCTCGGCCCGGCACGCCCGGATAGCGGCGCCCAGACACAGCAGATGTCCTGAAACACGGGAAAGGCCCGCCCCTCTCACGGCAGGCCTTTCTTTCATCGTTCACGAAGCCCCCGGGAATGCCGCCCGCATTCCCGGACGTTGGCGTGGCGCTAGTCCTTCTCGGGAGCGATCGCTTCCAGGCCGCCGATATGCTTCTGGGCGTAGAGCGCCAGGCCGATCTGAGCGATCAGGGTCTGCTGGGTCTCGAGGAAATCGATATGGCCCTCCTCGTCGGCGGCCAGCTCCTCGAACAGGATCTTCGACACGCGGTCGTTGATCGAATCGCAATACTGCGCGGCTTCGAGATAGAGCGCGCGGGCCTCGGTCTCGGCCGCGAGATCGGAGGCAATGATCTCTTCGATATTCTGACCGATCCGCAGCGGATCGAGCTCCTGCAGGTTCGGAAACCCGTCGAGAAACAGGATCCGGTCGATGAACCGGTCGGCATGGTTCATCTCTTCGATGGATTCCTTACGCCAGAACTTGGCGAGGTCAATGTAGCCCCAGTCGTTCAGCATGCGGAAGTGGAGCCAGTACTGGCTCACGGCCGTCAGTTCGCTGCGCAGACCTCTGTTGAGGTACTCGACGACCTTCGCATCACCCTTCATAAAACTCACTCCCGTCCGGCTATTTCAAGCTCGAAGGGGAGCGTGGGGCCTCGCACAGGCCCTCAGGCGGCGATCCCCTCCCCCGCAGTTTGGAATTGAACCAAACTACAGCTGCTTGCGCAACCCGTTCCGCACGCATGGCCGGCCTCCGCCACCGCGTCTTGCAGAGCACCCTGCAGAGCCGCCTGCATGATCGAACGAATGGTCCGGGCGCAGCGGCCGCATTTCGGGCTGCAGCCGAGGCAGGCCTGGACCTGCGCCGGGGTTCTCGGGCAATCGGGCCCGTCCTTCAGGCAAGCGCGAACGGCACCGTCGGACAACACGTTACAGGAACAGACGATCATGGGAGCTCGCTGAACGAAACAGGAAGCGTCGATCGCGGACGAGACAATTGCGTCATCGGCAAATTCCCCTCCCCGATCATTGGCTTGCGCGCCTCTTTAGAACTTTTAAAATCTACTGCTATCTCAACAACTTAACCGCCATGGGACGAATGCGCAAGGCGCGCGGACGCGTCCTGTGGCCAGAAGGCTCGATCATGGCGAGGCGGGCTCAGAAGACGTGGAACGCGATACCGGCGAGGAAGCTCTTCTCTTCCGTGCCCTTCAGGGTCGCCGTTTCAAGGTTCCCGAACTTGTTCAGCCAGTACTGGAAACCGATGAACACATCGACGCGGTCGGGCCGGTCGTAGACGAGCTTGCCGAGGTCGAGCACGAGATTGGTGCGGAAGACGAATTCGAGCCCCGTCTCCCGGTTGAAGGCGAAGATGACCGGATTGCGGACACCGCGCCCCTTGGGCAGGACGATGTTGTTGATTCCCGTGACGCTGAGCGGCAGACCGGTGAAGGCCAGGGGAAAGTTGTAGGCGATCTCGATCTCGGGGACGGTGTCGTAGCTGATGTCCCGGTTCGAATAGGGATTGAAGCCGTTTCGGTTCCACTCCTTGTAGGCGTGGACCGAGGCGCTGAGGAAACCAGCCGGCACGTCGAAGGCGAAGTTCAGGCCGCCGACGACGTTGCGCTTGCGCGGGCCGAAGGCGGTGTCCTTCGTGTTGGCGTCGAACCCGTAGGAGAGGGAGACGTCCTTGACGAGGCCGGGCACTATGAACGCCTTGGTCCCGGTGAGGGCATTGAGGCTGAGGGTGCCGCGGTAGAGGCCGTAGACCTCCGTCGCGCCATCATCGCGCAGGAAGAGCCCGCCCGGGGCGTTGGTCGTGCCAGCGCGTTCCTGCGAGCCGGATTTCAGGATGTCGAGGGAGAGGAGATTGGTGCCGTAGGCCCAGGCATTGGCATGCGAGAGGGTGAAGATCTGCTTGGGGATGCCCCGCGAGCGGAACGACCCGTCCGCGTTCCGGACCCGCACGCCCGGCTCTGCGGCGGGAAACTGATAGTGGTAGCCCACCTGGGTGTCGGTGAAGAGGAAGAACGGCGAGGGCGCATCCGGAACGGGCGGCGGCGCGCTCGCCGGATCGGCCGCCAGCGCCGGTGCGAGCGCCGCGCCGGAGACCAAAGCGGTCGCCAGGGATGTCCAAAAGCCCGTCATATTCAATCCCGGAGAGCGGTCCGCCCAGTCGGGGCTCAGGTCGATAGCGGATTTGACAGGTCGCCGGAAGGACGAAAGCCGATCCGCCCAGTCAAAGCAGGGGGGGCCATAACGTAGACCATTGATACAGGCGCCGGGCCGGATGGGATTCGCCCGTGGCAGCGCCCGGACTCAGCGGGCGAGTTCGCGGAGCCCGAGGCGGATCAGCGTCTTGGCCTCCGCCCCCTCCCCGGCGCCCTTCATCGCGGCGGCGATGGCGGCGGAGGCCTGGACCGGGGCGTAGCCGAGATTGACCAGGGCTGAGATCGCATCGGCGGCGGGTTGCGGCGCGGTGCGGTCCTCCACCGCGCCGGACAGGGCGAGCACGGCGGGGTCGATGGGCGCGAAGGCCGGCGCCTTGTCCTTCAGTTCTGCGGTGAGGCGGGCGGCCAGGCGCGGGCCGACACCCGGCGCGCGGGCAATGGAGGTCTTGTCCCCCATGGCGATGGCGGTGGCGAGGGCCTCCGGCTCCAGCACCGAGAGCAGGCCGAGGGCCACCTTCGAGCCCACCCCCTGTACGGTCTGGAGCAGGCGGAACCACTCGCGCTCCGCATCCGAGCGGAAGCCGTAGAGCCGGATCATGTCCTCGCGGACATGGGTCTCGATGGCCAGCGAGGCCGCCTCGCCCGCTTCCGGCATCCGCTGCAGGGTGCGGGCGGAGCAATGCACCACGTAGCCAACGCCCTGTACGTCGAGGATCACGAAATCCTCGCCGTAGGAATCCACCACGCCCTTCAACTTGCCGATCATGCGTCATCCCGTCATCACGGACGGGTCTTTACCAGGGACAGGCCCGCCTGTCCGACACGCCACCGAGAGAAAGTGACCGCCCGATGCGCACACCCCTCGCCGCCCTCCTCATGGTGATGGCCACCGCCCACGCCCATGCTCAGACACCGGCCCAGAACCCGGCCCAGGATGCCGCCCCCACCACCGACCCCACCCAGGTCCGGGCCGGCAGCTACGTGCTCGACGCGGCCCACGGCAAGATCACCTGGTCGGTGAGCCACCTCGGCTACTCGACCTATTACGGCCAGATCACCGACGTGTCGGGACAAGCCGACCTCGACCCCAAGGATCCGGGCAAGAACCGGCTCACCGTGACCATCGGCATGGGAAGCATCAACGCCCTGAACGAAACGCTCAACCGCCATCTCCAGGGGCCGGACTTCTTCGACACCCAGAAGTTTCCCACCGCCACCTTCACCGCCACCCTGGTGGAGCCCACGAGCCCGACCACGGCCCGCGTCGCCGGCAGCCTCACCCTGAAGGGCGTGACGAAGCCCGTGGCCTTCGACGCCACCTTCAACCGGGCCGGCCTCAATCCCATCGACAAGCGCTACACCGTGGGCTTCGATGGCTGGGCCGTGATCAAGCGCTCGGATTTCGGCGTCAACGCCTTCCTGCCCGCGATCGGCGACGACGTGTCCCTGCGGCTCGAGGGCGAATTCAAGGCGCAGTGAGCGGTCGCCTCCCCCCGAGCGGGGGAGGCGTTTCAGGTGGTGCGGCCCCCGCCTCTTCCCGCGAGATGGGAGAGGAGAATGCTCACCCCTTCGCCAGGGCCGCCGCGATCCGCGCGGCGGCAAGCCCGCTCACCCCGGCGACGGGGGCGTGGAGCTTCTTCAGGGCATGCGCCCCGCGATGGTTGGCATGGGTGACGGCGATGGCCAGGGCATCCGCCGCGTCCGCGGTCTTGAACTCGGCCTTGGGCATCAGGAACTTCACCATCGCCTGGATCTGCACCTTCTCGGCGTGGCCGGAGCCGCAGACGGTCTTCTTGACCAGGTTGGCGGCGTATTCGGAAACCGGCAACCCGGCCAGGGCCGGCACCAGCAGGGCGATGGCGCGGGCATGCCCGAGCTTCAGGGTGGCCTGCGCATCCTTGTTGACGAAGGTCTCCTCCACGGCGACCTCGTCGGGCGAAAACCCCGACACCACGCGGGTGATGCCCTCGTGCAATTCCCGCAGGCGCAGGGCGAGCGGCAGATCGCCGTCCGAGGTCACCACGCCGCAATCGACGTAAGTCAGCTTCGCCCCGACGACGGAGATCAGACCCCAGCCGGTACGGCGCAGGCCGGGATCGATGCCAAGGATGCGGATGGGGGTCATGGGGGCCTGTATCGCGGTGACTGCCTATGGCGCGCCATCATAGGCCAGACGGCCGGCCGCGGATGCCCCCTCCCTCGCCGACCGCGGCCTTCCGGCCGCCGACATGCTCCACGGCAACACCGGCTTCCAAGCCCGACCTTCGGCATATGTCGCGGCGGTACCCAGCGTCAGGCCCTGACCACTGAGGAGGTTTTTGCCGCAGAACCGGGGGCCGCTTCTGCGAAACCTGCTCAGGATCTGAAAAGGTCCTCCAGCGCTCTCAGCACCGTCGCGACCTCGACCGGCTTCTCCAGGCGGCGAATGTGAGCGTAGGCGTCCGGGACGTCGGCCTGGTCGTATCCCGTGGTAAACACGAACGGCACGGCGCGTGCGATCAAGGCGTCCGCGAGCGGGTAGACGTTATCGCCGCCGAGATTCACATCCAGGCATGCGGCGTCCGGCGCGGCGCCTCGTTCCAGCATGCGCAATCCGCCCTCCACGGAGGCGACCGGACCGAGCATCTCGGCTCCTACCTCCCGCAGCGCGCTGCTCAGCTCGTCCGCGAGAAAATACTCGTCCTCCGCGACGAGGATGCGTCGTGCTTGGAGCGTGTCCTCAGGCATCGGCCATCTTCCCGGACATCATGCGTCCCGATACGGGCAGCGCAATGGTGCAGTGAACCCCATCGGATTCCATCACGTAGGTTGTCCTGGCACCGAGCTGGTAGGGCAAGGCCCGCTCGATCAGCTCGCGGCCCGCCCCATTCCGTTGCGAGCCCGTCTGCAACGGCATGACGACGCCACGCTCGCGCCAGTCCACGTGCAGCCAGGGCCCCTGCTCCGGTTCGGCATGCTCCAAGTGCCAGTTGATCTCGAGGCGCGCTTGCGGTTGCGCGAGGGCGCCGTACTTGACCGCGTTGGTCGCGAGTTCGTGCACGGCCAGCGCGAAAGTCTGCAACGTCGATGAGCGCAGAGCCACGCCGGACGGCCCCTTCAGAACGATCCTCGCGCCCTCCCCGTCGATGGCGGCGACCTCGCTGCGGATCAACTCGTCGAAGGTGATGCGCGCGCCCTCGGCGAGGCGGGAGAGAAGGCCCTGTACCCGGGACAGGGCGGCCAGACGCACGATGTAGCGTGCCTTGAAGTCCGCCAGATCCACGCTGTTCCGCAAGGTCTTTTCAGCCGTGGCGCGCACGATACTCATGAGGTTGCGGGTGCGATGCTGCAGTTCGGCGACGAGCACGCTCATATGCTCGGCCCTCTCCTTCTCCTCGGTGATGTCCCTCCCGACGCCGCCGATCCAACGCACCGTTCCGGACGCGTCACGCATCGGAAAGGCGGTATCGCGCAGCCAGCGGATCTCATCGTTGGTCGGCCGCCGGATGCGGTACTCGAAGCTGACCCGCTCTCCCATCGTGACACGCTGAAGATTGGCGACCGCACCTTCGCGGTCCTCCGGCACGATGAGATCGGCCCAACCCACCATGTTGTCGCCGGAG
Source organism: Methylobacterium sp. 88A (assembly GCF_000376345.1). NCBI lineage: Bacteria > Pseudomonadati > Pseudomonadota > Alphaproteobacteria > Hyphomicrobiales > Methylobacteriaceae > Methylobacterium > Methylobacterium sp. 88A. The sequence continues at coordinate 331,693 of NZ_AQVT01000001.1, read as the reverse complement.
AGGGCCGCCGTTCGGTCCAGGCCGTAGATCGTTTCGAAGGCGGGAGTGAGATACATCCATTGGAACGTCGCGGCATCGCGCATCCAGAGCACGTCGGAAGAGGCCTCGCCGAACTGGCTGAGGCGCGCCTCGCTCTCGCGCAGGGCCGCTTCAGTACGCTTGCGTTCGGTGATGTCTGAGAACAGAAGCGCCACGGTGCGCGCATTCGGATCGCCGATGCGATAGGCATAGACCGACCACCACCGCCCGAGCAGCTCGGACCCGGCCTCGAACCGCGTGGGTTCTCCCGTCAGGGCGACCCGACCGTAGGCATCGAACCAGAACTGGTCCAGGCCGGGCGTGATGTCACGCATCCACCGGCCAGCCGCATCCGTGATGCCGGTCTGCGCCTCGAAGGCGGGGCTGACTTCCTCGAACCGATAGTCGGTCGGGGTGCCCTCGCCGTCGAACGCTACCCTGATGGTGCAAAAACCCTGGTCAAGGGCATTATAGAGACCGAGATAACGCTCCTCGCTCTCGCGTAACGCCGCCTCCGCGGTTTTCCGTGCCGTCACGTCGCTGGCGGCCCCGAACCACTCGACGATCTCGCCGTTGCCGGCCAGGATCGGAACGGCGCGCGAGTGCGTCCAGCCGACGCTGCCGTCGGTCCGTCGGACACGATGCTCCAGTTCGAAGACCTGCTTGCCACGGATCGCTCCGTCGATGGCAGCGTCGATGGTGGGGCGATCCTCCGGCAGGATGGTGCCGTTCACCCAGCCCTGGCCCAGGCTTCCCTCGTCCGCGAGGAACCCCGGTCCGTCGAGCCGACGCATCTCCGACCAGTCCGGGGTCATTCGATAGATCACGTCCGAACTCGCCGTAACGAAGGCACGGAATCGCTCTTCGCTCTCCTGAAGCGCCACCTCGGCACGGGCACGCTCGATCGCCGACCGCACACGCTCGCCGACGCTGCGGATGAGGAACCGCTCGGCGTCGGTCCATGAACGAGGGATCGCGTGTTGGGCGCGGAGAATGCTCGTCCGCTGACCGTCCCCGAGCAGAACGACATCTGCGAAGGAAGCGATGCTTCGTGACTGGAGTTCGGCTTTCGCGGCAGCGCCGAGACGTGCGTCCGTCTCGACGTCACACACCGCCACGACTTCGCCGATACGGTAGGCCGCGAGAAACTCGGGGTCGAAAGCGTCCAAGGAATACTCGCCGACGATGGAGGAGACACCGCGGCCATGCTCGCGCTCAATCGTCAAGCGGCCCTCGCTGATCTCACCGTAGCAAGCGCGGCTGATATCGAGGTGATCGCCGAGTTGCCGGGCCGCAGCCTCTGCGATCTCGGCCGATGCCTTGAGCGGTCGGAGAATGTCGCTCAAGCGGAGCAGGAACGCATGGTGCTCCTCGCTTTCCCGCAACGCCTTCGTGCGGTCGGTGACGCGCCGCTCCAGATCTTCCCTCGCAGCCTGCGCCTCATCGAGGGCCCCGGTCATGACGTAGGCGGCGGAGGCAAAGCGCGTCAGGCGCGTGAGCAGCCTGAGATCCTCACCATCGAAAGCACGCTCCCCGTCATGGGCACTGACCCACAGGGTACCGACAGGCTCGTCGCGGGCAGGGAAAGGGATCAGTAGAACCTCGTGGATGAAAGGTTCGGCGGCGGCGGGGACGTGGGTGTGCGGACGCGAGAACAGCAGGGGGGTGTTACGGGTCACCACGATGCCGCATGGATTCGCTTCGTATGGCATGATGCCGCCGAGACGCGCCGCCCATAGCCCGGCGACAGCATCCCATCGGAAAGCGCTCACTCCGTTGTGGGATCTCAGGATGCTGATGCCGGCCGATCCGGCGATCCCCCTCTCGACGATCAGGTCGACGAGGCGCTGCAGGATGCTGCCGGGACTGACGGTCAGTTCCAGCGCCAGTTCGGAGAGGACATGGGCTTCCGCCTCGAAGTCGGGAGGGCGGGTGGGACGTCCTGCCAACGCTTCGGTGATCGGGACCTCGTTCAAGTCCAGAAGAACGTCGGGCAAAACCGCCGGTGTCTTCTCTTTACGGTGCTCGACGGTCATTCGCGCCTGACGCTATTGGATGACGCGACGCATGCAACGTCGGCCCGCATCACCGGACTTCATTTACGACCCGGGCGGAGACACGAGCGCAGTATCGTCGCATGGATCGGGGGATGGATGCGGATGTCGTCGTTCCATACCCGTCCGATCGAAGACGAACCAAACCACGTTCGCCTGCCGCCGGACGTCCCGTTCCGGTCCGCGATTTCCCCGCAGCGGTCGGGCGACACGCCACCATGACAGTCCTTCCGGCCGATCCCAGACCTCTGCCCGGTCCGACGATCACGGTCGGGCCGGCCTGACGAGGAGAGGCGGCGAGGCGATGCCTCACGTCGGTGCCGTCGCGCGCGGAGACGAAGGCGTGTGCATCCCCTCGCCCCGCACGCGGGGAGGGTGAATTCCCTCCTCGGTTCGAGGGCGAGGCCATGGACGATCGCTCTTCCCCGACCCAATTCGGATCGATCCGTCTCGGGCAATCCTCAGATCGAGAGGAAGGGTAACGGTGGCCCTTCAGCCTTCGAGCTTGGCCACCAGCGCGTCGGAGAGGGCGAAGTTGACGTAGACGTTCTGGACGTCGTCCTGGTCCTCGATGACCTCCACGAGGCGGATCAGCTTCTCGCCGGTCTCGTCGTCGACCTCGATGGTGTTCTGCGCCTTCCAGACCAAGGCCGTGCGGCGCGGTTCGCCGAACCGGGCCTCCAGCGCCTTCGAGACCTCGCCGTAGGAATCCTGGGCGCAGGTGATCTCGTGGCCGTCCTCGGAGGAGCGCACGTCGTCGGCACCGGCCTCGATGGCGGCTTCCAGCATGGTGTCGGCATCCGCCACCGAGGCGTCGAACTCCACCACGCCGACATGGTCGAACATGAAGGAGACGGCCCCCGTCTCGGCGAGGCTGCCGCCGGACTTGGTGAAGGCCGAGCGTACGTCGGAGGCGGTGCGGTTGCGGTTGTCGGTCTGCGCCTCGACGATGAGGGCGGCGCCGCCCGGGCCGTAGCCCTCGTAGCGGATCTCGTCGTAGCTCTCCGCGTCGGCGCCCGAGGCCTTCTTGATGGCGCGCTCGATATTATCTTTGGGCACGTTCTCGGCCCGGGCCGCGATGATGGCGGCGCGCAGTCGCGCGTTCATCGCCGGGTCGGGCATGCCGAGCTTGGCCGCCACCGTGATCTCTCGGGCGAGCTTGCCGAAGATCTTGGAGCGGACCGCGTCGACGCGGCCCTTGCGGTGCATGATGTTCTTGAACTGGGAATGGCCGGCCATGGCGTGACCTTGGATCGATACGGAGGTGGAACGGAGGGGCACGCATGCGTCGCCGCAGCGGCATTTGGCCGGGTTATAGGCCGGGTCCGCCCAAGGAGGCAACGCGAGCGCGCCCGCCGCGTTGGCGGGACAGGGCTTTTCCGACCCCGGCGGATACGAACATGGCGACATCCCCCCGAGACGACGGGGCCGGGCGACCCTGGTGGCGCCTCGCCCTCACCGCCGGCCTCGGTCTTCTCGCCGGGGCGACGCTGTTCCCCCGGCCGGCGAAGGGGGTCAGCCCGCCCGCCCGTGCCAGGCCGCCAGCCCCACGAGGGTGACGACGCCTCCTGCCCATGGAATTCCCGAGAGGTGGGTATGGGGCGTCCCCGGCTCACCGAGATCCGACACCGCCGAGAAAGCGCCTTCCAGGCTGTGTCCGCCGGTGTAGCGGCTTCGCGTGGCCACCACGGGCAATCCCGCATCCAGCGCCGAGCGGATGCCGGCCACCGAATCCTCGAAGGCGATGGCCTCCCCCGGCGCCACGCCGAGGCGCGTCAGGGCCAGGACGAACACGTCCGGATGCGGTTTCTTGCGCTCAGCCTCGTCGCCGCAGGCAACCACGTCGAAGGGGCTACCCTCGGGAAAGTTGACGGCGAGGAGCGCGTCCACGTTGGGGCGGCTCGTGGTGCTCGCCACCGCGAGGAGCAGGCCTGCGCGCTTGGCTTCCCCCACGAGCCGCGCGATGCCGGGGCGCAGTTCGAGGGCTCCTTTCGTGACGAGGTCACCATAGATCCCGGTCTTGCGGTCGTGGATCTCGCTCATCTGGGCGCGGCGTTCGGCGTCCGGCTCGCCGTGCTCGGTGGCCACGTAATGGGCGAGCCGCTCCTTGCCGCCCATGACGGTGAGGAGGTCGGCATAGAGCTCCGGCGACCAGTGCCAGTCGAGCCCCAGTTCCGAGAAGGCGCGGTTGAAAGCCTGACGGTGCAGGTCCTCCGTCTCGGCCAGCGTCCCGTCGACGTCGAAGATCAGCGCCTTCAACATGCGACGGTGCCGCCGGCGCCCGCCCGGATCGCAGCGATGCGCTCGGCATATCCGGCCGGCCCGCCCTTGAACACGGCGCTGCCAGCCACGAACGCGTTGGCTCCGGCGGCTGCGGCGAGGCCGACATTCTCCGCGGTGATGCCGCCATCCACCTCGATGTCGATGGCACGGCCGGCGGTCATGGCCTTGATCCGGGCGATGGTCTCCAGGGTCGAGGGGATGAAGCTCTGGCCGCCGAAGCCGGGATTCACCGTCATCACCAGGACGAGATCGACCATGTCGATCAGGGGCTCGATAGCGCTCGCAGGGGTGCCCGGATTCAGCGCGATGCCGACGCGCTTGCCGAGGGTTCGGATGGTCTGAAGCGAGCGGTGGATATGCGGTCCGGCCTCCACATGGACCGAGATCGCATCCGCGCCCGCCTCGGCGAAGGCCGCGAGATACGGGTCGGCGGGGGCGATCATCAGGTGGACGTCGAACAGCTTGGCGCTGTGCGGCCGGAGCGCCTTCACCACGTCGGGGCCGAACGTGATGTTGGGCACGAAATGCCCGTCCATCACGTCGAGATGGATCCAGTCCGCCCCGGCCTCGGAGACCGCACGGACCTCCTCGCCGAGAGCCGCGAAATCCGCCGCGAGGATGGAGGGAGAGATGATGGGGCCGGCCGTGCGGGTCGTCATACGGTCTATCTCGTTCACTCTGTCGGTCCGGCAAGTGCCGTCGCGCGGACGTCGGGTCGTTTCAGGCGAGCCGGCGCTTGCGCTCCACGAGCTGCATGATGATCGGGGTCAGGATGAGCTGCATCGCGATGTCGAGCTTGCCGCCCGGAATCACGATGGAATTGGCACGGCTCATAAAGGAGCCCTGGATCATCGAAATCAGATAGGAAAAGTCGATGCCCTTCGGGTCCTTGAAGCGGATCACCACCATCGATTCGTCGGCGGTGGGAATCCAGCGGGCGATGAAGGGGTTGGAGGTGTCCACCGTGGGCACGCGCTGGAAGTTGATGTCCGTCCAGGTGAATTGCGGGCAGATCGTCTGCACGTAATCCGGCATGCGCCGCAGGATCACGTCGGTGACGGCCTCGGTGGAATAGCCGCGGAACGAGCGGTCCCGGTGCAGCTTCTGGATCCATTCGAGGTTGATCACCGGCACGACGCCGATCTTGAGGTCGGCGTAGCGGGCCATGTCGACATTGTCGTCGACGACGCAGCCGTGAAGGCCTTCGTAGAACAGCAGGTCGGAGCCCGGCGGAAAATCCTCCCAGGGCGTGAAGGTGCCCGGCTCGGCGCCGTAGGCCTGCGCATCGGCGACGTCGTGGACGTAGTGGCGCGTGCGCCCGCCGCCGGATTCGCCGTAGCTGCGAAACACCTCCTCCAATTCCAGGAGCAGGTTGGCGCGGGGCGCGAAGTGGCTGAGGGTCGGCTCCTCGGCCATGGCCTTGCGCATGGCGTTGCGATCAAGGGCGTGGAACGCGTCCCCCTCGATGTAGACCGCGCTCACGTCCTCGCGGCGAAAGATCTGCTCGAACGTGTTGCGCACGGAGGTCGTGCCGGCGCCCGACGATCCGGTGACCGAGATGATGGGATGACGCGCCGACATGAACGATACCCGACCGGTTCCAGCCTGTCCCCGGTCAGCTGCGCATCAGCCCGCGCTGGCCGAACAGGGGTGAGCGGCCGGCGGCGGCGTTGCGGCCACCGTAATACTTGGCGACGCAGGCCACGTCCTCGCTCGAACCGAACACCAGCGGCACGCGCTCGTGGATGCCGGTGGCGGAGATGTCGAGGATGCGGTTGGCACCGTCGGTGGCCGCGGCACCGGCCTGCTCCATCAGCATCGCGATGGGCGCGGCCTCGTAAAGGAGGCGCAGGCGGCCCTGCGCGTAGCCCTTCCGGTTGTCGCCGGGATAGAGGAACACACCGCCACGGAGGAGGACCCGCTGCGCGTCGGCAACCAGGGAGCCGAGCCAGCGCATGTTGAAGTTCTTGTCCAGCGGTCCCTCGGAACCGGCCAGACAATCCTCGATATAGGCCTTCACCGGGGTGTCCCAATGCCGGGCATTGGAGGCGTTGATGGCGTATTCCTTGGCGGCGGCCACCACTTCGATCCGCGGGCTGGTGAGGCGGAACACGCGCTCGGCCCGGTCCAGGGTGAAGATCTGTGTGCCGAAGCCGAGCGTCAGCACCAGGGAGGTCGCCGGGCCGTAGGTGACGAAGCCGGCGGCGAGCTGGGCGGTGCCTGGGCTCGTGAACGAGCCGAGGGGGTTCTCCGCCGTCGCGCCCACGGGCCGGATGCCGAAGATCGATCCCACCGCCATGTTCACGCCGATATTGGACGAGCCGTCCAGAGGATCGATGGCGACGGCGAGGGGAGCGCCTGCGTTGAGGAGCATGACGCCCTCGGCTTCCTCGGAAGCGACCTCCGCCACCGGTGCGCCGCGCAGGGCCTCGGTGAAGCGCTGGTGCGCCAGAACGTCGAGGGCCTTCTGCACGTCGCCGTCGCTGTTCTGCTCACCCTGCGCGGCGAGATCGCCGCCGCCCAGAGCGCCGCGGCCGATCACCTCGCTCACATCGACAGCCGCCTCGGCACAGGCTGCGATGACCGCCGCAACGTCGGCGAGTCCCTGATCGGCGGCGACCGCCTGGGCGAGGTACGCGTCGAGCCGCGACCCAATTTCCAGAGACCCCAACGACATCGGCTCACGTCCTCTTCCACAGACCCGCCGGAGACCATCCGGCCGCTCATCTTCCGTCTCGGTTCCGGGCCTTCGAAAGGCCGGAGCACCGCCCTTTGCACGATAGCGCCGGGTTCAACCAGAGCGCCAGACGGGCATTCCCCGTGCAAAGAAGGAATTCTGAAAAAACTTGCGGGCGGTTCCAAAAAAACTAAAAACGCCGGATGCGCAACCTCTCGCTCAAGCAACTCCAGGCCGTCGCAGCGGTCGCCCGCCTCGGAACGATGACCCGTGCGGCCCAGGAACTCAACGTCACCTCGGCGGCGCTCTATGCGCGCATCCGCCAGTTGGAGGAAGAGGCGGGGCTGCTGCTGTTCGACCGGACACCCACGGGCCTGAAGCCCACCGATGCCGGGCGCGAGATGCTGTGGGCGATCGACAGCATCAACACGGTCCTGGAGACCTGCGCCGACCGGCTCCAGACCCTCAAGGGTGGCAGCGGCGGGCGGGTCGCCATGGGGGTGGTGTCCACCGCCAAGTATTTCACGCCCCAGATCATCGCCGGCTTCGTCGACCGTTACCCCGCGGTGGAGATCAACCTCGTCGTCGGCAATCGCGGCGCCATGGTCGAGGCCCTGCGCAACTACGAGATCGATTTCGCCATCATGGGCCGTCCGCCGCGCGACTTCGCCATCGAGGCCGAGATGTTCGGCGCGCACCCACTGGTGATCATCGCGGCGCCAAGCCATCGCCTCAGCACGCGGACCAACCTCACGCGGGCGGATCTGGCCGAGGAATCCTTCCTGGTGCGCGAGGAGGGGTCCGGCACCCGCACGGTGTTCGAAGAGTTCATGTCGGGCATCATGATCCAGCGCGCGAAACTCGGGATCGACTCGGGTTCGAACGAAACGATCAAACAGGCGGTGATGGCCGGGCTCGGCATCGCCCTCATCTCCGGCCATACTGTGGCGGCCGAGGTCGAGAGCGGGCGCATGATCCTGCTCGACGTGCAGGGATTGCCGATCCGTCGCGACTGGTACGTGGTCCGCCGCGCCGACAAGGTGCTCGGGCCGGCGGCGGCGGCGTTCTGGGATTACACGGTGAAGGAAGGCGGTCGGAAGCTGCCGCGCCTGGCCCTGACACCGGCCGTCAGTTCGGTCACCGCGGAGTTCGAGGCGTGAGCGAGACCGGGATCGTCGTCGTCGGTGCCGGTCAGGCCGGCTTGCAGGCTGCGGCCTCCCTGCGCGAGGCGGGCTACGGCGGACTCCTGACGATGATCGGCGACGAGCCGAGCCTTCCCTATCAGCGTCCGCCGCTCTCGAAAGCCTATCTCGCCGGCAAGGTGGATGCCACCGGCCTGTTCCTGCGTGCGCCGGGCTTCTACGCGGACCACGGCATCGCCTGCGAGACCTCGGTCGAGGCCGTTGCGATCGACCGGGCGGCCCGCCGAGTCCGCCTCAGCGACGGACGCGACCTCGGCTACGATCATCTCGTCCTCGCCACGGGATCGCGAAACCGGCCTCTGCCGGTGCCAGGGGCGGAGCTCGCGGGCGTGTATCAGCTGCGCTCGATCGCGGATGCCGACCGGATCCAGGCGGCCATCGGCGAAGCGCGCAGCATCGCCATCGTGGGCGCTGGGTTCATCGGGCTCGAATTCGCCAGCATCTGCGCCGCGCGCGGTCTGTCCGTCACCGTCATCGAGGCCGCCGACCGCCCGATGGCGAGGGCGGTGTCCGAGCCGATCGCCACCTTCTTCCGAGAGGTCCACGAGAGCGCCGGCATCCGTTTCCTGTTCGGCTGCGGCGTGCAAGCCATAGAGGGCTGGGCCGGTCGGGCCGCGTCGATTGTCCTGTCGGACGGCGCCACCTGCCCGGCGGATCTGGTCCTGATCGGGATCGGTGTCCTACCGAACCAGGACCTCGCGGCCGAGGCCGGCCTTCACGTGGAGGACGGCATCGTCGTCGATTCCGTCCTTCTCACCGACGATCCGTCGATCTCGGCCATCGGCGATTGCGCCCGGTTTCCCACACGCTTCGCCGCCCATGGTACGGCGCGCGTCGAATCCGTCCAGAACGCTATCGACCACGGCCGCTGCCTCGCCGCCCGCATCACCGGGCGCCCCGCCCCCTACGATGCCGTCCCCTGGTTCTGGAGCGATCAAGGCGGCCACAAGCTGCAGATGGTGGGATTGCCGGTTCCGAGCGACGTCTCGGTGCGACGCGCCACCGCCGGGGGCTTTGCGGTGTTCCGATATCGCGGTCCGCACCTCACTGGCATCGAGACGGTGGATTCGGCGGCCGAGCATATGGCTGCTCGCCGGATCATCGCGCGCGGTCTATCGCCGACCCAAGACGAGGCCGCCGATCCGACCTTCGACCTGAAGGCCCTCGCGATGGGACGCGGCGGTGCCTGAAGAGGTTCAGAAACGGCCTCGTAACCTCAGTGATCGTTTTCCGTGGTCAGCGAGCCGAGGCGCGTACCCTCGTCTCCGCCCGTCGCGCGCAGGCCGACCCCGCTCTCGCTGCCTTCGTGAAAGACGATGCCGGCGGTCATGAGGACGCTTCTCAAAGCCTCGATCCGGCCCGAGGCCGGATCGCCGGTGCCATTCTCGAAGGCCTTCACGTCCTGCTCGGCCAGACCGACCTTGGCGGCGAGATCCGCCTCCGACCAGCCCAGCATGCCGCGAGCGGCCCGCGATTGCGCCGGGCTCATCGTGTTCGGCCCTGCCCCGCCGCGTCCGTTCTCGTCCAATCCCGACACAGGAAGCTCTCCGTCATGCAATGGCGCTCAACGCACGCCCGCTTCTAAGCTGCTTTAACGAGGCTCGCAGGGGGATTGTTCACGTAGAGTAAGCGTGGAGCGACGTTTGGAAGGGGATGACAAGGAAAACCTGGGATAGACAGTCTTGACCATATTTGTGCTGGAATCTTATCCGAAGGGCGTCCGTACGCCGTCCGCGCGAGCTTCGTCCGACACGGAGCTTCGCATGGAACGCGCGGCCCGAACTCTTGCAACCGGGACGCGGTGCGCGACCATGCGAGTTCGAATGATGATGACGAAGGAGGGCCTGACGATGAGAGCGATGCTGTTCGCCGCGATGGCTTGTGCCGCGACGGCGGGGATGCTGGCGACGGGCGCAATGGCGCAGGGATCCAACGTCACCGGCTTCGGCAAGGACAACCGCGAGAAGCCCGAGAAGAAGCAGTACGTTCCGGCCGCCAAGCCCCAGGAGAAGATGTTTCCCCTCGATGCGACCTGGACCGCCGTGAGCCTGAACGGCAAGCCCTTCAACGGCACCGACCGCCCGAGCTTCATCATCGACAAGCAGTACCGCGCCCGCGGCTACGGCGGTTGCAACACCTTCGCCGCCACGGCCTTCCCCCTGCGCGAGCAGCACCTCGCCGTCGGCCCCCTCGCTCTCACGAAGAAGCCCTGCGACAAGGGTACCGGCGCCAGCGAGCAGGACTTCTTCATCGCCCTGCGCACCGCTGCCCAGTGGGACCTCGTCGGGTCGCAGCTGGTGATCAAGAGCCAGAAGGGCGAGCTGAAGTTCGATCGCGCGCTCTAGATTTCGCTGCAACGCGGCCGGCTACCGGACGCACTCCCTCGGGCGAAGACGCGCTACGATGACCGTTCGCGTTAGACGGACGACTCGACCGGTCGCGAGGAAACCGAGGTCGGAAGGACAGCGATGACGGCGCAGGCGGGGCGGCCCGACGCCCTGCCCACCCCCTCGGTGCAGATTCGTCGGGCGCACTGACGCCGACTGCTTGGAGAAAGTCGACCTCGCTTTAAGACTGCGTTGACGACGATCCGAGGTCTCCGGCCCGGCTTTACCCCTCGTTCAATGCCCCCGTCGCCTTCTGCCAATCGCGGTTGAGGCGAGGGGAAGCGAAATGGTGAAGCGACTGGAATGGGCGACGGGGAGCGTCGTCCGCAGCGGCGTCCGCGAACAGGCCGTCTATACCTGCCCGCCGAGCCTGCATCCGGGAGCCTTCCGGATCGCGCTGTCGACGCCGCTTTGCGCGACTCTGCTCGTGCTGTCCGCGATGGTCCTGTTCTCGTGAACGCCGCCCGATCCCGTCATTGATCGGCACTCGACTGCGCGGAAGATCTGGGATGACAGGCCGCTCGCGGCATCGCGAGAACAACATTCTCCCGATGCCCCACCAAGCAAATCAATATTTCTACTGATGATTCAGACTGTTGAAGACAGAGAAGATTTGTCTTTGACCTGCGGCCATTGCCGATTGCCTCGCCTAGAGCGACGCGATATCCCGGCGCACACCGAGCGCAGGGCCTGTCGAGGCCTTCGCAATGCGTAAGAGCCGATCAGGAGATCTCGTCATGGCCGACACCAGCCCCTCGCAGTCCCGCAAACCCGGCCACGGCCACATCTACGGCTCGATCACCGAGACGATCGGCAACACGCCCCTGGTCCGGCTCAACCGGATCACCAAGGAGCGCGGCGTCGATGCCGAGATCCTGCTGAAGCTCGAATTCTTCAACCCGATCGCGAGCGTGAAGGATCGTATCGGCGTCAACATGATCGACGCCCTCGAAGCCTCCGGCCAGTTGAAGCCGGGCGGCACCCTGGTCGAGCCCACCTCCGGCAATACCGGCATCGCCCTGGCCTTCGTGGCGGCGGCACGCGGCTACCGCCTGATCCTCGTCATGCCCGAGACCATGTCCCTGGAGCGCCGCAAGATGCTCGCTTTCCTCGGCGCAGAACTGGCCCTCACCCCCGGCCCGCAGGGCATGAAGGGCGCGATCAGCAAGGCCGAAGAGCTTCTCAACGAGATTCCCGGCGCGATCATGCCGCAGCAATTCTCGAACCCGGCCAACCCCGAGATCCACCGCAAGACCACGGCCGAGGAAATCTGGAACGACACTCAGGGCCAGCTCGACGCGTTCGTGGCCGGCGTCGGCACCGGCGGCACCATCACGGGCGTCGGCAGCGTGCTGAAGCCCCGCCTGCCCAACCTCAAGGTCGTCGCCGTGGAGCCAACCGATTCGCCCGTCATCTCCGGCGGCCAGCCCGGCCCGCACAAGATCCAGGGCATCGGCGCCGGGTTCATCCCCGGCAACCTCGACCGCGAGGTCATCGACGAGGTGATCACGGTCTCGAACCAGGAAGCCTTCGACACCGCCCGGCTTCTCGCCAAACTCGAAGGTATCCCCGGCGGCATCTCCACCGGCGGCAACGTCGCCGCAGCTCTGAAACTGGCGGCGCGGCCGGAGTTCCAGGGCAAGCGCATCGTCACGGTGGCCTGCTCGTTTGCCGAGCGCTACATTTCCTCGGCGCTCTTCGAGGGGATCTGACCTCCGACGGCCGGCCCTGCCACGGGGCCGACTTTTCCAGGACGACGGCGCTTTCTCCCTGTGGCTTTCGAGCCCCTTTCTGAAGGCCGCCCTTGTCCTCGACTGCCCTGTATCGGATCCGCCGCGCCACCCGCCGCCCCTGGCTGCGGGTGGCTGCATTCTGCGAAGCCGGCGTCGCGGCCGCGCTAGCCTCGGCCTTCGGCGCGCCGCTGATCCCCATCGAGATAGCCCAATCGATCGGCGCCGACGCCGTCGACCAGATCCTGTCCGTGCTCGCGACGAGCATGTTGCCGGTGGCGACATTCTCGCTCTCGATCATGGTGCAGGCCTATGGCGGCGCCACCAGCAACGTGACGCCCCGGGCCGTGACCCTGCTGATGGAGGATACCCGCGCGCAGAATGCGGTGGCGAGCTTCATCGGCGCCTTCGTCTACAGCGTGGTCGGACTGATCGCGCTCAAGACCCATTTCTACGGCGATCAGGGCCGGGTCATCCTGTTTGGCCTCACCCTCGTCGTCCTCGCCTCGGTGGTCGTCACCCTGGTACGCTGGATCGATACCCTGGCCCATCTCGGCCGGGTCGGCGAGACCGTCGACGCCATCGAGGAGGCGGCCTGCGCCGCAATCAGGCGGCGGGCCGAGGCACCCTATCTCGGTGGGCTGCCCTGGTGCCCCGCGCCGGAGGACGCGATCGCCGTGCAAGCGCAGAGCACGGGATACATCCAGCACGTGGATTCCGGGGCGCTGGAGGCGCTCGGCGAGGCGTCGGACCTCGTCCTGCACCTTGCGGTCCTACCAGGCAGCTTCGTCCATCGGGGCCGACTCCTGGTAGAGATCGACGGCAATCCCGACGCCGCGACCCTGGCCGGCATCACCAAGGCCTTCGTCATCGGCGACAGGCGCAGCTTCGACGATGATCCGCGCTTCGGTATCATCGTCCTTACTGAAGTCGCCTCGCGCGGGCTGTCTGCGGCTATCAACGATCCCGGCACGCCGATCGACGTCATCGGGACGCAAGTGCGGGTGCTGACGCTCTGGGCCGAATGCCGGGCCGCCCCGACACGGGGCGAAATCTACCCACGCCTGCGGGTGCCGGGCATCGAGGTGGCGGACCTGTTCGCCGACGCGTTCCGTCCCATCGGCCGCGACGGTGCCGCTTGCGCCGAGGTTGGGGTGCGCCTGCAAAAGGCGCTCGCCGCCCTTCACGCCATTGGCGGCCCCGACTTTCAGGCGGCCGCACGCCGGGAGGCGGACAATGCACTCGCGCGGGCGGAGAAACTCCTCGACTTGCCCGACGATCTCGAAGTCCTGCGAGCCGCTCACGCCCTCGTCGGCCATCGAGGCTGACGCAACCTCGCGGCCCATGGAATGGTTGAACCTCCAACATTGGAGGACACCATGACGGTTGAGCCGCGCCAGCGCCCTTCGCTGAAGAATTTCGACACCTATACCGATCGAAACGGCCAAAATCCCGGCCAGGACAATGCCCGTGATGTCGGCATCCCGTCGCGCACACAAGCCGATCTCAAAGGCGATCCCTCGGGAGAGGCGGAGACTGCCCGTATCGCGTCCGGGACGCCGAGTGAGGACGCCACCGACCAGACGGAGATGGAAGTTCCGGCCGAGAACATCCGGGCCATCGGTGATGCTTCGCAGAAAGCCGAGCCTCAGAGCGCGGCGGCGAAGGATTCCATCGATCGCGCCACCGCGAGCGTCGGCAAGGACGAGGAGAGCTAGATGTCGGATTTTGACAAGCAGCCCACCGATGCCGCGACGCGCAAGCCCAACGATGTCGGATCCCGGGGCGAGCCTGCGTTGGAGGGTGGACACCAGACCGCGCAACAGGCGGCCATCACCGGCATCGATCCGGGCGGCCTCAGCGATGACGACCGGAAGGCGAACTGGAACAAGGACGCCGACAAGGCCGGGCGCAACCCGACTCCCGTGGGCGGTTCGTCGAATGGCCAATCGGACCGCAAGCGGTGAGACGCATCGTCAGGGGACGACGTGACGCTTCGAATAAGGAGAGCAACACCCATGGTGGACGATGTGGACAAGAACGATAAGCCACCGCAGGGAAAGCCGGCCAACTCGGCACCCGATGCCGTGATGGATCCCAATGAGAAGACCGAAGGCAAACCGGGACAAGGGCCGCAGGGCGACAAGTCGTCTGATGACGAGACCGATCCCGGCGGCGGCTGAAGCGTCATGACGATGAAGGGCGTGGTCTTCGATCGAAACATGCCCTTCGTCCACAAATCGCGAAGACCATTGAGCGCACCGGTGAGGCGGGTACTGTGTTCCAAAGGGAGACAGACGCCATGAATGCCCCCGATTCGGTCACCGGAGACGCGACGTCGATCTACGATCGGGACCTCGACCGAAACCCGGCCAATCACCAGCCGCTGACACCGCTGAGTTACCTCGATCGTGCGGCCAGGGTGTTTCCCGACCATGTGGCGGTGATCCACGGTGACTTGCGCCGAACCTATGCCGACCTCTACGAGCGCAGCCGACGTCTCGCGGCGGCGCTCAAAGCGCGCGGCATCGGCCGGGGCGACACGGTGGCTGTCATGCTCGCCAACACCCCCGAAATGATCGAGTGCCATTACGGGGTGCCGATGACAGGCGCCGTGCTCAACACCTTGAACACCCGTCTCGACGCGGCCGGCTTGGCCTTCTGCCTCGACCACGGTGAGGCCAAGGTACTGATCACCGATCGGGAGTTCAGCCGGGTCGTCGGCCCCGCACTGGAGCAGGTCGAAGCAAAGCCCCTCGTCATCGATGTGGACGATCCGGTGTTCACCGGCGAAGGCACCGCCATCGGCACCGTTGACTACGAGGCCCTGCTGGCCGGGGGCGACCCGACGTCCGATTGGGCGATGCCAGCGGACGAATGGGACGCGATCTCGCTGAACTACACCTCGGGCACGACCGGCGACCCGAAGGGAGTGGTCTATCATCACCGCGGCGCGGCGCTCCTGTCTCTCGGCAACGCCATCACCGGAAATCTTGGGCAGCACCCGGTTTATCTCTGGACCCTGCCGATGTTCCACTGCAACGGCTGGTGCTTCCCCTGGACCCTGTCGGTGGTGGCCGGCACCCATGTCTGCCTGCGCCAAGTCCGGGCCGGCGCACTCTACCAGGCACTTGCCGAGCACAGCGTCACCCATCTCTGCGGCGCGCCGATCGTGATGCAGTTGCTGCTCAACGCCACCGATTCCGAGCGCCGCCCCCTGCCCCGGCGCGTCGCCTTCCTGACGGCGGCGGCGCCCCCGCCCCAGGCGGTGCTCGGCGCCATGGGGGCCGCCGGCTTCGACGTCACCCATCTCTACGGCCTCACCGAGACCTACGGCCCGGCCGTCGTGAATGCCTGGCACCGGGACTGGGACGCCCTTGATGCGGACGCGCGTGCGGAGAAAATGGCGCGCCAGGGCGTGCGCTACCCCGTTCTCGAAGGCTTCGACATCCGCGACCCCGAGACCTGCGAAACGGTGCCCGCCGATGGGCAGACCATGGGCGAGGCGATGTTCCGCGGCAACGTGGTGATGCGTGGCTACCTGAAGAACCCCACCGCCACGCAGGCCGCCTTCAAAGGCGGCTGGTTCCGCTCCGGCGACCTCGGGGTCAAGCACCCGGACGGCTACGTCCAGTTAAAGGACCGCTCGAAGGACATCATCATCTCGGGTGGCGAGAATATTTCGTCCATCGAGGTGGAGGACGCCCTGTTCCGCCACCCCGCCGTCTCGGCCGCCGCCGTGGTGGCCAAGCCCGACGCGAAATGGGGTGAAACTCCCGTCGCCTTCGTAGAGCTGAAGCCCGATGCGAGCGTGGAGGCCGACGCCCTCATCGCCTGGTGCCGCGAGCGGCTGGCTGGCTACAAGCTGCCCCGCCACATCGTGTTCGGAGAGTTGCCCAAGACTTCGACGGGCAAGGTGCAGAAGTACCTGCTGCGGGAGCGGGCGAAGACCGAGTGAGGGCGCCGGCTCCGCTCAAAAAAGAAAAGGCCGGGCGATGAGCCCGGCCTTCGTATGGTTCAAATCGTGGGCGCCCCTCAGGCGACGCCGCCCGAGCGCTCGAAGCGCTTGCGCTCGTTCGGGTCGAGGTATGTCTTACGCAGGCGGATCGACTTGGGCGTGACTTCCATCAACTCGTCGTCCTGAATCCAGGCCAGCGAGCGCTCCAGGGTCATGCGGATCGGAGGGGTGAGGCGCACGGCCTCGTCCTTCGAGGTGGTGCGGATGTTGGTGAGCTTCTTGCCCTTGAGCACGTTCACCTCGAGGTCGTTCTCGCGGTTGTGCTCGCCGATGATCATGCCCTGATAGACCTTGGCGCCGGGCTCGATCATCATCGGGCCGCGATCTTCCAGGTTCCACATGGCGTAGGCCACGGCCTCGCCCTTGTCGTTCGAGATCAGCACGCCATTGCGGCGGCCGGGCATCTCGCCCTTGTAGGGCTCGTAGGCCTTGAACAGGCGGTTCATGATCGCGGTGCCGCGCGTGTCGGTCATGAGCTCGCCCTGGTAGCCGATGAGGCCACGGGTCGGCGCATGGAAGACGAGGCGCAGGCGGCTACCGCCTGAAGGCCGCATCTCGATCATCTCGGCCTTGCGCTCGGACATCTTCTGCACGACGACGCCCGAGTATTCCTCGTCCACGTCGACCACGACCTCCTCGACCGGCTCGAGGACGTTGTCGTTCTCGTCCTTGGAGAGCACCACGCGAGGACGCGACACGGCGATCTCGAAGCCTTCACGGCGCATGGTCTCGATCAGGATGGCCAGTTGCAACTCGCCGCGACCGGAGACGAAGAACGAATCCTTGTCGGCCGCTTCCTCGATCTTGAGCGTGACGTTGCCCTCGGCCTCCTTGAACAGGCGGTCGCGGATCATGCGGCTCGTCACCTTGTCGCCCTCGGTGCCCGCCAGAGGCGAATCGTTGACGATGAAGGACATGGTGACGGTAGGCGGATCGATCGGCTGGGCCTGGATCGGGGTCTCGACCTGCGGGTCGCAGAAGGTGTCGGCCACGGTGCCCTTCACGAGGCCGGCGATGGAGACGATGTCGCCCGCCTCGCCGATGTCGATGGGCGCGCGCTCCAGGCCGCGGAAAGCCAGGATCTTCGAGACGCGGCCAGTCTCCACGAGCTTGCCCGTGCGATCCATGACCTTGATGGCCTGGTTCGGCTTCACGGTACCGGACGCGATGCGGCCGGTGATGATGCGGCCGAGGAAGGGGTTGGCTTCGAGCAGGGTGCCGAGCATCCGGAACGGACCCTCTTCGACCTTGGCCTGGGGCACGTGGGAGAGCACGAGGTCGAAGAGCGGCGCGAGGCCATCTTCCTGGGAACCGTCGGGCGACGTCGCCATCCAGCCGGCACGGCCCGAACCGTAGAGGATCGGGAAATCGAGCTGGTCGTCGGTGGCGTCGAGGGCCGCGAAGAGGTCGAACACCTCGTTCACCACCTCGGTGATGCGGGCGTCCGGACGATCGACCTTATTGATCGCCACGATCGGCTTCAGACCGATCTTGAGGGCCTTGCCGACCACGAACTTGGTCTGGGGCATCGGACCCTCGGCGGCATCGACGAGGACGATCACGCCGTCCACCATCGAGAGGATACGCTCCACCTCGCCGCCGAAATCGGCGTGGCCGGGGGTGTCGACGACGTTGACGCGGGTATCCTTCCAGACGACCGAGGTCGCCTTGGCCAGGATGGTGATGCCGCGCTCCTTCTCGAGGTCGTTCGAATCCATCGCGCGCTCTTCAACGCGCTGGTTGTCTCGGAACGACCCCGACTGGGACAGGAGCTTGTCGACGAGCGTCGTCTTGCCGTGGTCGACGTGGGCGATGATGGCGATGTTGCGAAGCTTCATAAGGTATCCGGCAGCGAGAAGAGCCCGTCACGCGACGGGCCGCAGGGATGCGGCCGGCAGCGCCGGGTCACGGGATCGAGCTATCGCGTCGCAATATAAGGTGTCGGGCGTTCCGGCAAGGGGCATGGACCGCGTGTCTGCCACTCATCTCACGCGCACCCGCGTGCCGCAGCAGCGGGGCCGTCGCTTTGATGCGCAAAAACGGCGAGGGCCGGTGACACTGTCCTACGGTCCACATGCAGTCTGCCGCGCAAGAGCAAGACGACCTAAGGCAACCGTTCGCCTCCGGCTCGGCATGAGCAAAGGCGTCGACGACACGAGGAACGCCGGTAGGCCGAAGGACAACGTCCTGCGTCCGTCAGAGAAAATCGGCATTCGCGACGCGAGGTGAGGCGAGGCCCTGGCGGTTACTCGCCTGTCCCGCACGCGCTCGCGTCGATGCTCGATGCGTAGGCGGCCATGATCGCTGCCAGCAGACCCGGAAAGCGAGACTCCACCTCGGCGCAACGCGAGCGGTTCCGCATCTCCACGCCGTGACGTTCGCAGTGGATCAATCCGGCCTCGCGCAGCACCTTGAAATGGCTCGAGAGCGAGGATTTCGGGATGATCTGGTCTCCCATTGCGGACAAGGCCGAGCAAGCCTCGACGCAGCCCGCGCTCCTGATCCGCGCGAAGATCACCGCGCGGCGAGGATCGGACAGGGCGTGGAGGATCGCTTGCGGCTGGACATCCTCGATCGCGGGGTGAAACAGGGGCCTCATAATTTGTCCATATGGGGACTTGATCTTCGTTCGTTTAGTTCCGAAGTTCCGAACTATGGGATAAAGACAGCCAGTCGGCAGCCGGTTCCCGACGAAGGATAGCACACATGTCGAAGCTTGACGGAAAGGTCGCTGTCGTGACCGGCGGATCGAAGGGCATCGGTGCGGCGATCGCCAAAGCCCTGGCGAAGGAGGGTGCGACCGTCGTGGTCAACTACGCATCGAGCAAGGCCGGAGCCGAAACCGTGGTCGCGGACATTACCTCGGCCGGGGGCAAGGCCATCGCAGTCCAGGCGGACGTCTCCAAGGCTGCTCAGGCACAGGAATTGGTCGAGGCAGCAGTGAAGCGGTTCGGCCGGCTCGACGTGCTGGTCAACAATTCCGGCGTCTATGAATTCGCGTCGATCGAGGAAATCACCGAAGAGCATTATCGCCGTCTCTTCGACGTCAACGTGCTCGGCGTCCTGCTGGCGACTCAGGCGGCGGCCAAGCATCTTGGGGAAGGCGGCAGCGTCGTCAATATCTCCTCGGCGATCACCCATGTGCATACGCCGAGCGCGGCGGTCTATTCCGGCACCAAGGGCGCCTTGAACGCGATCTCGGACGTCCTCGCCAACGAGCTTGCCCCACGCAAGATCCGTGTGAACGTGGTCAGCCCCGGCTTCGTGGTGACCGAGGGCACCCACACAGCCGGCATCGTCGGCTCCGATATGGAAGCCGGGTTCGTCGCGCAGACACCGCTCGGCCGGGCCGGCCAGCCGGACGATATCGCCGAGGTCGTCGCCTTCCTCGCTTCAGACGATGCCCGTTGGTTGACCGGCGAGAACATCACCGCCAGCGGCGGCATTCGCTGACGCGAGGCAACACGGCCCGCGCGTGCCCCCTCGCCAGGAGCACGCCCGGGAACACGGGCCGCGACGCCCGCGCCTATCGCCCGAGCGCCTCGGTCCCGCACCATTCGGCCACGAACAGCGCCATCGCGGTGGTGATCCGCTTGACCGAAGCGAGGCTGACGCGCTCGTCGAAACCGTGGATGTTCTCGCTGATCGGCCCGTAGCAGAGGGCCGGAACCCGGTCGTAGAGGGCATGGACGCGGGTATCGAGATAGCTCGGCGACATGAAGCTCCGAAGGTCGGTCCCCGTGGCCCGCCTGTGCGCGGTGGCGAGCACGGCCTCGGCCTCCGAGCCTTCGTCCAGCTCGTAGCCTTCGGAGAAGAAGCCGTTGAAGGCCACCACCGGCGGCGTCTTCGCCAGGAACGCGTCCGTCCGGGCGAAGTCCGCTACCGCCGCCTCGATCTCGCGTGCCGCATCCGCCGCGCCGACGCCTGGATAGATCGCGATCCGGCACGCGATCCGACACCAGGCGGGCACCGACGAGGCCCAATCGCCCCCCTCGATCCGGCCGACATTGAGGTTGATCGGATGCGCTTCACCCTCGAAATGGCGGCGTCCCGTCTTGCGGGCGTTCCACGATTCCTCGAGTTCGCGCAGGGCCCCGATCACCCGGTAGGCCGCGTCGATGGCGTTGGCTCCCGCCCCCATCTCGCGGACATGGACAGGCGTGCCCCGCACCTCGACCGTGAACCACAGCACGCCGGTATTGGCGCGCACGAGCTTCTCGTCCTCGGGCTCGGGGATCAGCACGGCATCGGCCCGGTAGCCATGCAGATGGGCCATCAGAGCACCGTTGCCGGTGGATTCCTCCTCGACCACGGACTGGACCGTCACGGTGGCAGCCGGCTGAAGCCCGATCCGGGCCAGCGCATCGAGAGCGAAAAGGTTGACGGCGTGGCCGGCCTTCATGTCGGCCGCACCCCTTCCGTACATCCAGTCGCCCCGTATCACGGGATCGAAGGGTGGGTGGCTCCACAGGTCGAGGGGACCGGGGGGTACGACGTCCACATGCGCTTGCAGGATCAATGAGCGACCGGTCTCATGCCGGGGCCGGTGGATGCCGACGACGAGGGGCGCATCGGAATGCTCCGGCGTGATCCGCCCCCCGCCGGGATGCGCGCTGATGGCCGCATGGTCCATACGGACCTGCTCCATGGCGTAGCCGCGCTCCCTAAGGCAGCGGAACACGTGGTCCTGGATCGCGTGCTCGGCGCCCCGGACCGAGCCGAACCGGACGAGGGCCTGGATATGGGCCACCTGCTCGGCGAAGCCCAACTCCACCGAGGTGGTAATACGGTCCGCGAGAGCAGGGTCGAGCGCCATCGATCGTCCTCGTGAAAGCCTGTCGAACAGCCCTTCACATAGGCCCATCCGATCGGGCTGGAACCCGCCGCCAGCTCAGATGAAGAAGGCAATGGCCATGGCGAGAGGAAGTGCGGCGATGGCCGCCGGGCGGATCCAGGCCGGACGATAGGACATCAGCGCCACGACGATGAGTGCGGCCCCGGTGAGCGAGCCGAGCCATTGTACCGGACCGAAATTCCAGTCCGCCGTGATGATGGCCGCGGCGAAGGCCAGGGCGATGAAAAGCCAACCCGCCACGCGGAACGCTCTGTCCCGCCGCCGGGAAGGGCGCCCGTGGAACAGGGTCCGGCCATGCCGGTCCATGCTCAGGCAGAGGCAGGCGAGACCGGAGAAGCTCAGGAGTGAGGTGAGGGATACGGCAACGGGCGTCATGCTCGGACGAAATCTCCGGTGGTACGGGCGGCCTCTCTCCGCGTCCCCTCGTGGCGCCCGAGCTTGCGCGCGCCGAAGAGGAAGACCAGCGCGAGCGCCACCATGGCGGCGTCGAAGCCCAGGAAGTCGGCTCGCCATCCCGTCTGCACCCAATCGACCAGAGGAACGGCGAGGAGGAGAAGCGCGGCGGCATAGCTCATTTCGCCCCATGCCCGGCGATGCGGGCGAGCAAGGGGGATCAGTGCGGCGAGGAGCCAGATCCCGAAGAACACGCCGCTTTCCCAGGATTCCCTCGCGGCCCATTCTACCGGAACGAGGCGGTTGGCGAGGAAGAGCGCCGCCATGCCGATGGGTAGGCCGAGGATGGTGCCGATGTTGAGCGCATGAACGAGGCGCCAGCCGGCGGCGGGACGGACGACGCCTTTCGGCGCCCGCGCCACGGTCCACAGGACGAGTCCGGTGGCGATGGCGGCACAGCCCATCAGGCCGGACAGGAAGAACAGGATGCGCAGGGCCGGCCCGGCGAAATGCGCCTCGTGCAGGCCGACGAAGCTCGTATAGGCATGCGCCGCCGGTTTAAGCGGTCCGGTTCGTTCGACAACCTCCCCGGTCACCGCATGGAAGGCGATCTGCGGATGGCGATGGGCGAGCCCATGGGGCTCCTCGAACACCGCCACCACGGTGGCATTGGCATCGCCGGGATTGTTGACCGAGACCATCTCGAGCGGTTCGCTCACCTCGGCCTGGGCGCGGCGGATGAGAGGACCGAGCGGCGCCGGCTCGGCCGGCTTGCCCTCGGCGGCGCGCCAGGCCGGCATCTGGCCGGACTCGACGTAGAAGCGCATCTCGTCGCCCTTGTAGGCGCTCACCATTCCCCACGGCATGTACATGAGCGCGAGCGAGACGATGCCCGTATAGGTGATCATTAGGTGGAACGGCAGCGCCAGAACGCCGGTGACGTTGTGCGCGTCGAGCCAGCCGCGCTGGGCGGATTTCGAACGCCGGAAGGTGAAGAAATCGGCGAAGATCCGGCGATGGGTGACGATGCCGCTGATGAGGGCGACGAGCAGGACCATCGCGCAGATGCCGACGATCCAGCGGCCGAGGGCCGGGAGCATCTGCAATTCGAAATGGAAGCGGTAGAAGAAGTCACCGCCCTGTGTCGCCCGGGCCTCTGTCGGCGCGCCGGTATCCGGATCGAGGAGCGCCTTGCCGAACTCGCCGTCCGGCGTGACCATCCAATAGGCGCCGATATACGGCTTGTCGGGCTGCGGCACGCCCACATACCAAGCCATCGCCTTTGGGGCATGGACCTTGAGATACGCGACCCCGAGTTCGGTCGCCCGGACCACGTCGTATTCCGCCTGCGCGCGTAATTCGGGCCGCATCCAGAGGGAAATGTCGGACTTGTAGTAGGTGGCGGTGCCGGTGACGAAGACGGCGAACATCACCCAGCCGGTGACGAGCCCCGCCCAGGTGTGCAGCCACGCCATCGATTGGCGAAACCCCTGCTTCATGCGGGCTGCACCGCGCTGCCGAGGGCGAGCCAGAGACCGGCGCCCAGGCACAAAGCCGGAAGCGCCAGTCCTATCGCCGCGCGGGCGAGGGTACGGGCGGAAAAGACCCAGATCACCGCACCCGCCATGATCGCGAAGCTCGCCAGAGTGGCAGCGGCGACGGCCTCCGAACGATCAAGGGGCAGGGTCAAAGACAGGAAGGCCGTGGCGATGGCCGCGAGGGCATAGCCTCCGAAGATCGCCAGGAGGGTCCGGCCCGCCACCATCAGACGGTAGCGGCCCTGCGATGGCCGTGCATTCGGCTTGGTCGTATCCGTCATCGGCAGGCAGCACCGGTTTGCGAGGAACGAACGGCAGGCGGGCTCGGCAAGGCAACGCCAGCGAAACGGATGGCCTCGACGCCGTGACGACCAGTATCTTGGCCGAGTTGCCGATCACACAACGCTATACAAAGCCTCGTCTTGCCCGGGCAATCACTATGTTGTGGAACGATTCCAAGTACGCCGAACCACGGGAGTTCAGGCAAACCGTGAGCCCGACGAGCTTCGGTGCGGTCGGCGGGCGAGTCTTGCGGGTGCGAACGCCACGCCTGTAGAACCCTTGCCGAATGGCGGGGAACCGGGCGCGATGGACGATACGCTCGAAGCGTCGGAGGGGGCTCGCACGCGTTGCGGTCTCGCCTGCACGATCGCCGATCATGCCAGCGTCGCATCCTGGCAGAACGGGATTCCCCTCATCCGGGACATCACCGTGACCCATGGCGGCGAGGCCGACCTGTCCGATGTGACGCTCCGCATCTCAGCGATTCCGCCGCTGTTCCGCCCCCTTACCCTGCCGATCCAGCAAATCGGGGCTGGGGGCCTCCAACGTATCGATGCGCCGGATCTGCGGATCGACGGAGCGGTCCTCGCCGGATTGCGGGAGAGCCGGCTCTGTACCGTCACGCTGACGTTGACGGCTCCAACCGAGGGGAGCGATCGGGCGGGCGAGCTCGCCCGGGAGGAGTTCGACCTGCGGCTCCTGCCGCCCTCCCATTGGGGAGGCGCGGATGCGGCGCCCGAACTGCTCGCGGCCTTCGTCAGGCCCAACGACCCGGCCGTGGACGGCATCCTGCGCTCCGCCGCTGCGATTCTGGAACGGGCAAGGCGGAGCACCGCCTTCGACGGCTATCGCAGCGGAAGGAGGGCCAGGGCCTGGGAGATGGCGGAAGCGATCCACGCGGCGATGGCGGCCCTGCGGATCACCTACATCCTACCGCCCGCGAGTTTCGAACGGTTGGGACAGAAGGTCCGCGAGCCCACCGCGATCGTGGAGCGGCGGCTCGCCACCTGCCTCGACCTCACCCTGCTCTGGGCCGCCTGCTGTGAACAGGCCGGGCTCAATCCGCTCCTGATCCTCACCCGCGATCACGCACTTCTCGGGCTGTGGCTCGTGGACGAGACCCTGCCGGAAAGGGTCGGTGACGACGCCCAGGCCTTGCGGAAGCGCCGCGACCTGCAGGAACTGATCCTGATCGAGACCACAATTCTCACCGCCGATCCGCCGGGGAGTTTCGCGGATGCGGTGGCGGCCGGCGCGCGCCTGATCGATGCGGATGCCGAATCCCCCCTGGAGATGGTCCTCGATCTGCGGCGCGCCCGGCTATCCGGCATCTCCCCCCTCGATACGGGCGGGCCCGGCGCGCAGGCGCCGGCTCCGGAGATGGCAGCTGCGCTCGCCCAGGCGCTCGGCGCGCCGCCGTCCTTCGTCGAGGATCTCCCTGCTCCCCGCCTCGATCTACCCCGTCGCGAGCCCCGCGACCGGCTGGAAGCCTGGAAGCTGCGGCTCCTCGACCTGACCCTGCGGAACAAGCTCCTCAACTTCAAACCGGGCAAGGGATCGCTCACCCTCGATTGTCCTGAGCCGGGCGCGTTCGAGGACGCTCTCGCGGCGGGCCGCGCCTTCAGGCTCGTCGCCCGTCCGCCTTCCGAGGCACCGCTCGGCGCGTTGGACGACGAACGCGGCGAGATCACCGTCGATGTCGGATCGGAGGAAGTCGAGGCGCGCCTCACCGACCTGTTCCGGCTCGCCCGCGGCAGCTTCGAGGAGGGCGGTGCCAACGTCCTGTTCCTCGCCTTCGGCTTCCTCACCTGGACACGGGGCAACGGCATGCCGCCCGCCCGCGCACCGCTGCTGCTGGTGCCGGCGGCCCTGACCCGCGCCAGCGTCCGCGCCGGCTTCCGCCTCGTCCGGCACGACGAGGAGGCGCGCCTCAACCCGACGCTGCTCGAGATGCTGCGTCAGGATTTCGACCTCGACATGCCGGATTTCGCCGAGGGCTTGCCGGGCGACGAATCCGGCCTCGACGTCGAGGCCGTCTGGCGGATCGTGCGCACCCATATCCGCGACCTGAAGGGGTTCGAGGTCACCACCGAGGTGGTGCTCTCGGCTTTCTCCTTCACCAAGTTCCTGATGTGGAAGGATTTGAGCGAGCGCACGGACCTCCTGAAGCGCAGCCCGGTGGTGCGCCACCTCCTCGACACGCCGAAACAGGCCTACGGCGACGGGACGGGCTTTCCCGTGCCGGAGCGCCTCGACGCGGAGCATCCGCCCTCCGGCATCTTCACGCCGCTCCTCGCCGATTCCTCCCAGGTCTCGGCGATCCTCGCGGCGGCCTCGGGCAAGGATTTCGTGCTGTTCGGCCCGCCCGGCACCGGCAAGAGCCAGACCATCGCCAACATGATCGCGCAGTGCCTGGCGCTGGGGCGTACGGTGCTGTTCGTGTCGCAGAAGAGCGCCGCCCTGGAGGTGGTGCGCCGGCGCCTCGACGCGGTGGGGCTGGGCGCCTGCTGCCTCGAAGTCCATGCGGCCAAGGCCCAGAAGACGCACGTCATCGCGCAACTCCGCGAGGCCTGGGCCGCGAGGAGCGGCGAGCCCGTCCCCTGGGAGGACGCAGCCACCGATCTCCAGCGCCGCCGGGAGGGCCTGAACGGTGTGGTGGAGAGCCTGCACGCCACCCGGCCGAACGGCCTCAGCGCCCACTCGGCCATGGGGCGGGTCATCGCCGACAGGCAGGCCGGCCGGGACGGGCTCAGCCTCGTCTGGCCGAAGGACGCAGCCTCCGCGCCCGGCCACCGGGATGGCCTGCGGGCCCAGTGCGGTGAGCTTGCCGCCCTTCGCCCCATCGTCGGGGACATCGCGAACCATCCCCTCCGGGGCATCGGTGCCATCGCATGGTCGCCCCTGTGGCGGGCCGAGATGGAGCAGGCTGTTCCCGAACTCGCCCGCACCCTGCCGGACTTCGCGACATCCGGCCAGCGTCTCGCCGAGGCGATGGGCCTGACGCCCCTCGGCCGGACCTATGACGGCCTGCGCGCGCTCTCCTCCCTCGCCGCCGCCCTGTTCCGGCTGGAGGCGCGGATGGGCCTGCGCTTCCTCGGCCCCGGAGGCGCGCCCTTGCGCCAGGCCGTCGAGGCCCGCCGCACCCGACAGGACGCGCTCGCCCGGCTAACCACCCGGCTCTTCGTCGCCTATGCCCCCTCGGTGTTCGGCAGCGATTTCGACCGCCTGCTGGCCGAGTGGCGCGAGGCGAAAGCCTCGAACTTCTTCCTGCGGGGGCGGCGTCTGAGCCGAGTTCGCGACCTCCTCGCCCCCTTCGCGCAAGGGCGCGTACCGGAGGATATCGGGCCGGACCTCGTCACCCTCGCCGAGATCAAGTCCCTGCAGGCGACAAGACCCGCTCTGGCGGAGATTCTGGAGAGCGCCACCGCGGAACTCGGACATCCGTGGTCGGATCCGGCGGCCCCCGCCGACCTGTTCACCGCTCCGATGGCCTGGGCGACGCGGCTCGCACCGGTCATCACCACCATGGCGCCGCTCGTCGGAGGCCCGGACATCGTCCGCGCGAGGCTCGCCGCGTTCCTCGACACCGAGGATGGCAGGCTCGAACCTGGCGGCAGCCTGGCCTTGGCAAAGGAGGATTTCACGACGCGGAGAAGCGCCGCCGTGAAGGCGATCGAGACGCTCGGGCGTCTGGCCGGAAGGGCCAAGCCCGACCGCCCGGTGGAGACGGAGGGCGATTGGGTGGCCGGCACCCTCGCGGTGGCGGAACGCTGGCGGAGGGCGCTACCCAAGGCGCAGGCCTGGGCCAGCTGGCAGAGGGCGGTGAGCGAGGCGACGAAGGCGGGCCTCGGTCCTCTGGTCGCCGAGATCGAGGCGGGAACGCTGCGGGACGACGCCATCCTCCCGGCCTTCGAGGGCGCCTATGCGCGCTGGTGGATCGACCATGCCGTCACCGATGACATCCGCCTGCGCGATTTCATGGGCCAGCGCCACGAAGAGGCGATCCGGGGCTTCGGCGAAGCCGATGCCCGGCTCTCCGGCCTCGCCGGGGCGGCGGTGCGTGCCCGCATCGGCGGCGGCGTGCCGCTCGCCGGCGCCTTCGGCAGCGACCCCGAATGGGGTACCCTGGCGCGCGAAATCACCAAGCGCGCCAGGCACATGCCCCTGCGCCAGCTCTTCGCGCGGATGCCGAACGCGCTGACCCGCCTCACGCCCTGCCTGATGATGAGCCCGCTCTCCATCGCCCAATACTGGCCGGCCGAGGCGAAGCCCTTCGACATCGTCATCTTCGACGAGGCCTCGCAGATCGCCCCCTGGGACGCCATCGGCGCCATCGCGCGGGGCCGGCAGGTGGTCATCGTCGGCGATCCCGAACAATTGCCGCCCACCAATGTGGGCGATCGCGGCGTCGACGAGATTTCGGACGGTCTCGACGTCGCCGATCAGGAGAGCATCCTCGATGAGTGCCTGGCGGCGAACCTGCCGCAGAGGCGCCTCGCCTGGCACTACAGAAGCCGGCACGAGAGCCTCATCGCCTTCTCCAACCGTCACTATTATCGCGGCGGGCTCGTCACCTTCCCATCCCCCGTCACCGAGGACCGGGCGGTGCGGCTTCAGCACGTGGCCGATGGGGTCTACGAGCGCGGCGGGGCGCGGGTGAACCGGCCCGAAGCGCGCGCCCTGGTGGCAGAGGTGGTCGCCCGTCTCTCGGACCCCGCCTTCGCGGCGGAGGAGCGCTCGCTGGGCATCGTCACCTTCAACGGCGAGCAGCAGCGCCTGATCGAGAACCTGCTCGATGCCGAGCGGCGGGGAAGGCCGGAGTTGGAGCGGTTCTTCGACGGGCGGGCCTGGAAAGAGCCGGTCTTCGTGAAGAATCTCGAGACCGTGCAGGGCGACGAGCGCGATGCGATCCTGTTCTCGGTGGCGGCGGGTCCCGACGCGACGGGCCGGATCACCGGTCAGATCAGCTCGCTCAATCGCGAGGGCGGCCACCGGCGCCTCAACGTGGCGATCACCCGCGCCCGGCGGGAGCTCGTGGTCTTCGCGTAGATGCGAGCCGATCAGGTGGATCTCGGCCGTGGCAGCGCCCGCGGCGTGCGCGATTTCAAGCACTTCCTCGCCTTTGCCGAACACGGCGCCCGCGCCCTCGAAACGGCGGCCGCGCCGACGGGGGGCGACATCGAATCGCCGTTCGAGGGCGCGGTGATGGCGGCCTTGGCCGCGCGGGGGTGGAGAATCGTGCCGCAAGTGGGCGTTTCCGCCTTTCGGATCGACCTCGGCATCGTCCATCCCGACGCTCCGGGGCGCTACCTCGCGGGCGTCGAATGCGACGGGGCGACCTATCACCGGGCGGCGACCGCGCGCGACCGTGACCGTCTGCGCGAATGGGTGCTCACCGACCTCGGATGGCGCATCCACCGGGTCTGGAGCACCGATTGGTGGAACGATCCGCAAGGCGCCCTCGACCGGCTCGACACGGCGTTGCGGGCCGATCTCGACGCCGACAGGGCGAAGCCGGAGCCGGAGCCGGTCGTGATCGCGCCGCCCGCCCCCGATATCCCGCAGGTGGAGCCCCCCGGCCTCTATGAACCCGCCGACCTGTCGGGCTTCTCTCCCGATGCCGCGCGGTTCCACGAGGTGGGTTACGAGGCCACGCTGGCGGCGATGGCGGCCGAGGTGGTCGCGCGCGAAGGTCCTGTTTTCGCTGACGTTCTCGCCGAGCGCCTCCTGCGCGCCCACGGCTTTTCGCGGATCACGGCCCGCCTGCGCCAGCGCGCCCTGGGGGCCGTCGATCCCCGCTGCCCCCATACCGGCGAGGGTGAGCGCATCGTGCTCTGGCCGGAGGCCGCCCCTGCCGGGCCGGTGAGGTTTCGGCCGGCTGAAGGAGAGGGGCGAGCCCCCGCCGACATCCCGCTCCAAGAGCTCGCAGGCCTCGCCCGCGACCTCGATCCGGCACCCGGCGTCGAGGGGCGGATGGCCGCGCAGCTGAGCCTCGGCCGGATGAGCGAGGCGGTCCGCGCCCGGTTCGCCGAGGCCGCCTCGCTGGCGCGGGAGAGCGAAGCACCGGCCCCGAAACCCGTCGGATGAGACAGGCGGATCGACCGCCACGCGACCCCCGTTTCGACCGCCATGCGCCGGGATTTATGGCGGTACGCGACGTGAAAAAGCCCCGCCTGGTAAGGCGGGGCCGATGGCGGTGACTGTGAAGCCGTGCGACGTGGATCAGGCGGCGAGCTTCAGGGCTTCGGGAGCGTTGTCGTTCACGAGGACGAGCTCACCGGCCGTGACGGTGGAGGTGCTGGTCGTGGGGGTCAGGCGATCGGCGACGAAGGCCACCAGGGAGATGTTGGCGGCAGCGGCGACGGCGACGGCGGTGAGAATGAGAGCGGTCATATCGGTGTTCCTCGGGGCGATGCGTTTGCGTTGCAGCATGTATGACAGCCTCCCCGCCTTGCTGGTATACCAAACGCCAAATACCACTCATGCAGCCCGCGCATGGAATGCACACTATCCCGCGAAGCCCTGCATTTAACGCACTATGATGCATGTCGGGCAGCACGCCCGATCCACCCTTTTCCTGCCCGAAGGTCCCGGCCCGATGCCCCGCCCCACCTCAGCCGTCCTCGCCCTTCTGCTCGCGGCATGGTCCTTCGACGCACGAGCACAGGATGCGAACCGGGTGCGTGCGATGAACGCGGTGAGCGACCTGGCGCGGGCGCACCGCGAGCAGACGGAGACGCTCCGGCGTATGGAGACGGTCCAGCGCGACCGGGCCAGAGCGGATGACAGGACCCGGCGCAACGCCGAGCGGGACAGCCGTTCGATGCGACGCTTCGACCGCTGAGCCGGCATCGACGGGAAGCCTCCGCCCTCCCCCGCACCCTCCAGTCGTGGGAAGCCGGCGGATGGTCCCGACCTGAGGGGCAGAGCCGGGTGGCGAGGGGACCCTGACGTTTCGGCCCGAAGCCGACGTTTCGCCTCCGACGCGAGAATCCTGAGACATCCGATTGCGGAAGTTTTCAAAGCCGACGCTCGTGCATCTCGCCAGCGCGGGGACAGACTAAACAGCAACATCGTAGCAAGACGCGACGCGATGAGACGCTGCGCCAAGGGTTTCGGTCACCTGGATAGCGTCCGCCCCTATGCGGAAGGTCGAAAAATGGTCAATTGCCCTTAGAATTTTTTTACCGAGGGAAAACTTACAATGGGCAACGGAAAGACGCTTGGCTATTTCGGCGATGTTCTGACAATCGCTAATACAGCCGTCAATTTGATTGGCATGATTCCCGGCCTCGAAATTCCAAGCGAGTTAAAGGCGATCTTTGGCGAAGAAGAGGATCCGACGCAGGCATTTCTTGAGGGAATGGATCAGAAGCTCGATTTGCTTTCTCGGCAAGGCGATGAAATCCTCGCGGAAATCAATCAGCTCGGTGAAGGTATCAATTACGATAATAAGATGGAGATTTCGTCGCTTGCTCAGGCATCGAAATCACATCTCGACCAATACATGAATACGAGCCCCTCCGATCCAAAGCACGCTGATTATCGATCCTTGGCGATCGATAAATCGACCGATGCGCTCTCCATGGCGATCGAGTTCGCCGGGAAACCGGGTGCCGACGCCGGGCTCGTCATGCCAGCCCTCCTGTCTGCGCTGGCCGCTCGGATCAACGTCATTCGCGAGATCGAAGACGGCGCGACATCGGGTGACTTCAAGGAGACACTAAATGCGGGAATCAATGCACTGCATGAAACAGTCGCCTCGTATAAGAATGAAGTTTTAGAATTTGCAAAACAACCCGATCAGGACAAAATCGGTGCCAAAGTCTATTTAATCAATGGCAATGTTCTCCTCGATGTTTGGTACGATAACGGTGAGGCGGGCGGCCTTCGAACATACCAGCAGGAAATTGTGATCGGCGCGCAAGGATCGGCGGATCATAAACTCATGGATACGGCCTTGACGCCCGCGGTACCAATCCCAGGCGCCCCCGGACACTATTATGACCGCGATATAACAAATTACGACGTTATAAAAAGTCTTTTTACGAGCCGCGGATTGGAACAACAATTCAACGATAAGGAAAGCAGCTGGCTGAATGAGTATTTTTACCCACAAAAAGGGGTCACAAACCTTGAAAAGGCCGTCGATACCCTGCGACAGCTGACGAGCGGCCAGCACAAGTTCGATGTCGCCGACTCGATCGGGAGGACGATCGAGATCGATCACCCGACATATGACAAGGCGCCCAACACGCTGGAAGGTTACGCCGGCAACGATACGCTCATCGGGGGTGATGGCAACGACACGCTCAAGGGCGGCGGTGGCAACATCGATTATACGGTCTTCGGCGCCAATGGTGACGGCCACGATACCCTCTACGGCAAGGGTGGCGACGACATCATGCTCGGCGGCACCGGCAACGATGTGCTCGACGGTGGCGCGGGCAACGACCGTCTCGATGGGGGCGCCGGCAGCGACACGGCGAGCTACAAGTCGGCGACCGTTGGCGTGACCGTCTCCCTCGATTTGCAGGGCTGGCAGGAGATCGTCCCCGAAAAGGTGACCGTGTTCCAACCGGACCCTTACCCCGGCGAGGGCCCCGGAGGCATCGTCACCCCCCCTCCCGTCATAACGACGATCCGGGCGGAAAAGGATCGCCTCCTGAGCATCGAGAACCTCGAAGGCAGCAGGTTCAACGACCGTCTCACGGGCAACGTCCTGAGCAACACGATCCACGGCGGCGCCGGCAACGACGACATCGACGGTCATCTCGGTGCGGACCGGATGTACGGCGAGGCCGGCAACGACACCTACGTCGTCGATCAATCCGGCGATCGCGTCTTCGAAGCGAAGGATGCCGGGCAGGACACCGTCAAGACGAGCGTCAGCTACGTCCTCGCCGCCGGACAGGCGATCGAGACCCTGGCCACGGCGAAAGCGACGGGCACGGGCGCGATGAACCTCACCGGCAACGAGTTCGCTCAGGCGCTTGTCGGCAACAACGGCGCCAACCTCCTCGATGGCAAGGGCGGCGCCGACACGATGACCGGGTATGCGGGGAATGATACCTATGTCGTCGACAATGCCGGCGACGTTGTCGTCGAGGCGGCCGATCGCGGCATCGACGCCGTCCGCTCGTCCATCAGCTTGACCTTGGCGGCCAACGTCGAAAACCTCACGCTAGTCGGCACGGCTGCACTCAACGGCACCGGCAACGCTCTCGCCAACACTCTCACCGGCAATGCCGCCGCCAACCTCCTCGACGGCAAGGCCGGCGCCGACATCATGGCCGGCGGCGCGGGATCGGACACCTACATCGTCGACAATATCGGCGACAAAGCCGTCGAAGTGAGCGGCGGCGGTGACACCGACCTCGTCAAGGCATCCGTGTCCTTCTCGCTCGGGGGTTCCTACGTGGAACACCTGACGCTGACCGGCACCGGGAATCTCAGCGCCACCGGCAACTCGCTCGACAACGTCCTCAGGGGCAATGCCGGCGTCAACGTCCTCGACGGTAAGACGGGCGCGGACACGATGATCGGCGGTGCCGGCTCCGACACCTACATCGTCGACAACATTCGCGACAAAGCCGTGGAGGGGAGCGACGGCACCGGCATCGACCTCGTCAAGGCGTCGGTGTCCTTCTCGCTAGGGGGGTCCCACGTGGAGAACCTGACGCTCACCGGGACCGGATCCCTCAACGCCACCGGCAACACGCTCGTCAACGTGCTCAAGGGCAATGCCGGCGCCAACCATCTCGACGGTGGCCTCGGGGCGGATACGCTGACGGGTCTGGCGGGCGAGGATACCTTCGTGTTCAGCACGAAGCTCGGCGCGACCAATATCGACCACATCACCGATTTCTCGGCCGGGATCGACACGATCCAGTTCTCGAAGAGCATCTTCGCGGCGCTCTCGGCCGATGACCTCGCGGCGGCGTTCAAGGACCTGGGTGTGGCCGGCGCGAAGATCGATGCGGACGACCGCATCCTCTACAATCGCGACACCGGTGCCCTGTCCTACGACGCCGATGGCAGCGGCACCACGGCCAAGGCGGTCCAGTTCGCCATCATCGACAACCACGATAAGGCGACGCTGACGCACCTCGATTTCCTGCTGGCGTAAGCGTCCCGACACGCCCTGGCCGAATGAGACTCATTCGGCCAGGGCTGCTCGGACGTTCAGGCCCCATGGTGCCCCCGAGATCATGCCGAAGCGGCCCGTAAAGAGTTCCGGGGTCGAACTCCCGGCCTCGTTGCCCGGTGGCAGCCCGCAGCCGCGGCGACCTCCCGTCGTCGAGATCCGGGCGCTCGTTCCAGGCGGAGCGGCGCGAAGCCGGACCCGCTCTCACTCGTCCGTCGAGAACATCTCGTCGAAGGAATAGCCGGAGCCGCGCACGGTGCGGATCGGGTCGCTTTGGCGCGGGCGGTTGATGGCCTTGCGCAGGCGGCCCACATGCACGTCCACCGTGCGCTCGTCGATATAGACGTCGTGGCCCCAGACCCCGTCGAGGAGCTGCTCGCGCGAGAATACCCGGCCGGGGCTCTGCATCAGGAATTCGAGGAGCTTGAACTCGGTGGGGCCGAGATGGATCTCGCGGCCCTGGCGGCGGATGCGGTGGCTGACGCGGTCGAGTTCGATATTGCCGGCGATGAGCAGGTCCGCCACGTGGCTCGGCTTGGCCCGGCGCAGGAGCGCGCGGACCCGGGCGAGCAGTTCCGGCACCGAGAACGGCTTGACGATGTAATCGTCGGCGCCGGTGCCGAGGCCGCGGATGCGGTCGCCCTCCTCGCCGCGCGCCGTCAGCATGATGACCGGCAGCCGCTCGGTCTCGCGCCGGGCGCGGATGCGGCGGCAGAGCTCGATGCCGGAGAGACCGGGCATCATCCAGTCGAGGAGGACGAGGTCGGGCACCTGCTCCTGAAGGCGCAGATCGGCCTCGTCGCCGCGGGCGGCGGTGTCGACGACGAAGCCCTCCGCCTCGAGGTTGTAGCGGAGGAGAAGGGTGAGGGCCTCCTCGTCCTCGACGATCAGGATGCGCGTACTCATGCGGGTGTTTTCAGGGTGAGGGCGGCCGTCCCGTCACGCACGGGACGGCCGCGCGACGATCGTGCCGGAATGGCCCGACCGGAGGGACGGTCAGGCGCTGGCGGGCAACGACACGGTGGCGTAGTTCGATGCGTCGTTCTTCGGGCGATCCTGTTCGGCCAGTTCGTTCGTGCCGGTGACGAGGTAGTGGATCGTCTCGGCGATGTTGGTGGTGTGGTCGCCGATCCGCTCGATGTTCTTGGCGCAGAACAGCAGGTGCGTGCAGAACGAGATGTTGCGCGGGTCTTCCATCATGTAGGTCAGCAATTCGCGGAAGAGCGAGTTGTAGAGCGCGTCGATGGCGTCGTCACGCTCCCAGACGTCGAGGGCGGCCTTCACGTCCTGGCTCGCATAGGCGTCGAGGACGTCCTTCAGCTGCTCCTGCACCAGGTCGCCCATGTGCTGGACGGCGATGACGATCTTCTGCGGCTGGATCTGCTCGGCGATGGCCACCACGCGCTTGGCGACGTTCTTGGAGAGGTCGCCGATCCGCTCGAGATCGTTCGAGACGCGGATGGCCGAGACCGTCTCGCGCAGGTCGATGGCGAGGGGCTGACGCTTGGCGATGAGCAGGATCGCCCGCTCCTCGATCTCGTGCTGGAGGGCGTCGAGGCGCTTGTCGGCGCCGATCACCGCCTGGGCCAGGGGCACGTCCCGGCGCACCAGGGCGTTGCCGGAATCGGTCATCATCTTCTCGGCGATCCCGCCCATCTCGGAAATCGAGCGGCGCAGGTTTTCCAGTTCCGTGTCGTAGGAACTGACGATGTGGTTGGGCATGCTCGCACTCCTCGACCGAGGCCGCCTCGGGCGGCCTGCATCGCGTAGGATCGGGATCGGGTCCGGTGCCGCGGAACGCGGCCCCGGCGGGCTCAGCCGAAGCGGCCGGTGATGTAGTCCTGGGTCTGGCGCTTCTCGGGGTTCATGAAGATCCGCGTGGTGGGGCCGAACTCCACCAGCTCGCCGAGATACATGAACGCCGTGAACTGCGAGATGCGTGCCGCCTGCTGCATGTTGTGCGTGACGATGACGATCGTGAACTCGGAGCGCAGCTGCTCGATCAGTTCCTCGATGCGGCCCGTGGAGATCGGGTCGAGGGCCGAGGTCGGCTCGTCGAACAGGATCACCTCGGGACGCTGGGCCACGGTGCGGGCGATGCAGAGGCGCTGCTGCTGGCCGCCCGACAGGCCCATGCCGGACTGCTTGAGCTTGTCCTTCACCTCGTCCCACAGGGCGGCCTTGCGCAGGGATTCCTCGACGCGGACGTCGAGATCGGCCTTGGGCAGCTTCTCGTAGAGGCGCAGGCCGAAGGCGACGTTGTCGTAGATCGACATCGGGAACGGCGTCGGCTTCTGGAACACCATGCCGATGCGCGAGCGCAGCTCGTTGAGATCGACCTTGGCGTCGAGGACGTTCTGGCCGTCGAGGAGGATCTGCCCCTCGGCGCGCTGCTCGGGGTAGAGGCTGTAGATCCGGTTGAAGGTGCGCAGGAGGGTCGACTTCCCGCAGCCGGACGGGCCGATCAGCGCGGTGACCTGCCGGTCGTGGAAGTTGAGGTTGACCGACTTCAGGCCGTGGAAGGAACCGTAATAGAAGTTCAGGTCCTTCACGGCGATGCGCACGGGGGCCTGCTCGTCGGCCTTGTGGCGGCCGGTCAGCTGAGCTTGCGTGATCGCGGGAGCGGCGTTCATCGGGTGCGTGTCCTTGTCGAGGGCTGGATGGGACGGGGGCGCGGGGTCAGCGCGCCCGCTCGCTCTTGATGACGAAGCGGGCCACGATCGAGAGGGCGAGGATCGTGGCGGTGATGAGGAGGGCGCCGGCCCAGGCGAGCTGCTGCCAGTTCGAGTAGGGCGAGAGGGCGAACTGGTAGATCATCACCGGAAGGTTCGGGATGCCGCCCATCAGGTTGGGCGAGAACCAGCTGTTGTTGTTGAGCGCGGTGAAGAGCAGCGGCGCGGTCTCGCCGGCGATGCGGGCGAGCGCCAGGATGATGCCGGTGACGATACCGGCGCTGGCACCGCGCCAGGTGATGCTCTTGATGACGACGGAGGGCGGTGCGCCCAAAGCCGCGCCGGCCTCGCGGAGCGTCGAGGGCACGAGGCGGAGCATGTCCTCGGTGGTGCGCACGATCACCGGGGTGGCGATGATGGCCAGCGCCACGCCGCCGGCCCAACCCGAATAGGTCCCCATCGGCCGCACCATCAGGGTGTAGACGAACAGGCCGATCAGGATCGAGGGCGCCGAGAGCAGGATGTCGTTGAGGAAGCGGATCACGTCGGCGAGCTTCGAGTGGCGGCCGTACTCGGCGAGATAGGTGCCGGCCATGACGCCCACCGGCGTCGCGATGACGATGCCGATCAGGGTCAGGACCAGGCTGCCGAGGATGGCGTTGGCGATGCCGCCGCCTTCCGATCCGGGGCCGGGGGTCGGTTCGCTGAAGAGCAGCGGCGAGAAGCCCTTCACGCCCTCGACGATGAGCATGAGCAGGATCGAGCCGAGCACGACGATGCCGATCAGCGTCGCCACGGTGCTTCCGACGATGAGCAGCTTGTCCGCCACGCGGCGGCTCGACCGGACGCGGCTGGCCTTGAGCGGCGGCGCTGCGTTGGTGGTGAGGGTGTTCACGGCGTCCATGGTTCGGGCTCCAGAGGGCTCAGGCGACCTTCACGCGCCGGACGAGCAGGCGTGCGACGATCAGGACGACGAAAGTGATGACGAAGAGGATGCAGCCCAGCGCCATCAGCGAGTTGAGCTGCAGGCCGTCGGCCTCGTTGAACTCGTTGGCGATGCGCGAGGCGATGGTGGAGCCGGGATCGAAGATCGAGCCGGACAGGCGGTTGGCGTTGCCGATGACGAAGGTCACCGCCATGGTCTCGCCGAGCGCGCGGCCGAGGCCGAGCATCACCGCGCCGATGATCGACACGGACGCCTGCGGCACGAGCACGTGGCGGACCACCTCCCAGGTGGTGCAGCCGATGCCGTAGGCGCTCTCGCGCAGCACGGTGGGGATCTGGTCGAGCATGTCGCGGGTGATCGAGGCGACGAAGGGCACGATCATGATGGCGAGGATGATGCCCGCCGTGAGGATGCCGACGCCGGAGGGAACCCGCGCGTAGAACAGCGTGCCGACGATGGGCAGCCCCTCGACGAGGCTCGACACCGGCATCTGCACGTAATGGGCGAAGAGCGGGGCGAAGATGAACAGGCCCCACATGCCGTAGATGATGCTCGGGACCGAGGCGAGAAGCTCGATCGTCATCGAGACGGGCTTCCTCGCCCAGCCGGGGCAGAGCTGGGTCAGGTAGACGGCGATGCCGATGGAGATCGGCACGCCGATGACGAGGGCGAGAAGGGCCGAGACCAGGGTGCCGACGATGGCCACGAGGGCGCCGTACTGCTCCTGGCCGATGTTCCAGGCGCTGGAGGTGACGAAGCCGAAGCCGAACTCCCTGAAGGCCGGCCAGCCGCCATAGGCGATGGAGGCCAGGATGCCCGCGAGGAAGAGGAGGACCAGCAGCGCCGACGCGTAGGAGGCGGCGCGGAAGAGCTGGTCGCCGAGGCCGCCCGGCTTCTTGCGAGCGGGGGAGCCCGTGCGGGCCAGCGAAATCTGTTCAGTCAAGGCGGCCATCCGACGTCTGCTTCTTCACCTTGAGGGCTCGTATAGTGCGAGGTAGCGAGTGGCGAGGTGGAACACCGCGTCCACTCGTGGCGCAGGCCCGGCGTTTTTGCCGGGCCTGCGCGGTTTTCGGAGTTCAGCTGGAAGGCTGCCTTAGAAGACGGGCTTGCCGTCCTTGCCCTTGATCTCTTTCCACTCGGTGTGGACGAGGGAGACGACGTTGTCCGGCAGCGGCACGTAGTCGAGGTCGGTGGCGAGCTTGTCGCCGTTCTTGTAGGCCCAGTCGAAGAACTTCAGCACGTCGGCGGACTTGGCCGGATCGGCCGGGTCCTTGTAGACGAGGATGAAGGTGGCCGCCGTGATCGGCCAGGCTTCGTCACCGGCCTGGTTGACGAGGGAGATGCCGAAGCCCGGGGCGGCCTTCCAGTCGGCGGAGGCGGCGGCGGCCTGGAACGCCTTGTCGTCGGGTGCCGGGAACTTGCCGGCCTTGTTCTGGATCAGCGCGTAGCTGAGCTTGTTCTGCTTGGCGTAGGCCGATTCCACGTAGCCGATGGAGTTCGGGACCTGCTTGACGGTGGCGGTGACGCCCTCGTTGCCCTTGCCGCCCTGGCCGGCGGGCCAGCTGACCGTGGTGGCCGCACCGAATTCCTTCTTCCAGCTCTCGGAGACCGCGCTGAGATAGGTGGTGAAGATGCTGGTCGTGCCGGACGCGTCCGAACGGTAGACCGGGGTGATCGGCGAGTCGGGGAGCTTCAGCCCCTGGTTCACCGCGGCGATCTTGGCATCGCTCCACTTGGTGATCTTGTTGGCGTAGATGTCGGCGATGAGCTCACCGGTGAGCTTGAGCTTGCCCGGCTCGACACCGGCGATGTTCACCACGGTGACGACGCCGCCCATGACGGTGGGGAACTGGACGAGACCGTCCTTCTCCAGGGCCGGGCCCTTGAGCGGCGCGTCGGTGGCGCCGAAATCGACGGTCTTGGCCTGGATCTGCTTGATGCCGCCGCCCGAGCCGATGGACTGGTAGTTGAGGCCCGTGCCGGTCTCCTTGCGGTAGGCTTCCGCCCATTTCGAATAGACCGGGAAGGGGAAGGTCGCGCCGGCACCGGTGATGTCGGCGGCCTGAGCGACGGCGCCGAACTGCGCGGTGGCGAGCCCGATGGCGAGGGCGAAATGGAAGGGTTTCACGGTGGCTCTCCGTAATCTGTCCGGGCGCTGTAGGTGCCGCGCTGCAAGAGCGATCCTGCTGCAGCGCACCGTTACCCGCCCGATCATGCTGGCTCTATGACGGAGCCATGACAGATCGATGACAGGGGCTACCCGTTGACCGCATGAGCGGTGTGGGACAGGGAGAAAGCGGGGTGTGGACCGATGCCCGGACGAGGCGGCACGGTTTTGCGGCCTCGTGCGTTATACGATTCGGCGATGGCGACGACGGAGCAGCCCGTTTCGCCAGCCGTCCTGGAAGGTCAGCACCTTGGAGAACGAATCGAGTGTGACACCCACCGGGGGTGATGGCGATGCCGATTTCCTCGCCCTGCATGCGCGCAGGGAGGATCTGGAGCTCGAGCTCACCCGTGCCGAGCAGCGACGACAGTTCGGGACCGATCCGGACGAGGTCGCGAAAGCCGCCGAGGACGAGCGCGCCCTGCTGGCGGAGCTCGACGCGGTGATGACCCTGATCCGTGGCGCCGAATACCAGCGCATGCCGGGGGCTCGCCG
Source organism: Methylobacterium sp. 88A (assembly GCF_000376345.1). Taxonomy (NCBI): domain Bacteria; kingdom Pseudomonadati; phylum Pseudomonadota; class Alphaproteobacteria; order Hyphomicrobiales; family Methylobacteriaceae; genus Methylobacterium; species Methylobacterium sp. 88A. The sequence goes on along the minus strand of NZ_AQVT01000001.1, from coordinate 291,829 downwards.
CTGGTAGCGGCGACGGGCCGGCCGGGGTGAAGGAACCGTGACCGTCTCAGCCCACGCGGCGGCGGTCGCGTTCCTTGTGCCGGAGGCGCAGCAGGAGGTCGATCTGGCTGTCCGGAATCGGCTGCGTATCGAACGTGTCTTCGTAGATCGCCCGGAGGGTGCCGCCGAGATGGTGGCGGGTCGGACTCGTCAGAATCGGCATGCCGTCCGACTCGTTCACAGGCCGGGGATCGGTCTCACCGTCTCCCAGATCCATCACGCGAACTCCCGATGTGCCGACGCGTTTCCATAAGATTCTCTGCGTCGTACCCATACCATCGCGCAAGATGGTTAACCGAAGGTTAAGATCGCGCGTCAGGCATCCGTAGATTGAAGCAGGCGTGCGGCCGCCGCTCGGGCCTCGTCGGTCACGGTGGCGCCGGCCAGCATGCGGGCGATCTCCTCCCGGCGGGCGGGCGCTTCCAGGGCGGAGACGCGGGTGGCGACCCGGTCGCGGCCCTTCACCGGGTCCTTGGCGATGAGGAAATGCGTCTCGGCCCGCGCGGCGACCTGGGGCGCATGGGTCACGGCCACGACCTGGACGCCGGCCGCGAGACGGGCGAGGCGGGCGCCGATGGCATCGGCCACGGCGCCGCCGACGCCGGTATCGATCTCGTCGAAGATCAGGGTCGGGGCCGAGCCCTTGTCGGCCAGCACCACCTTGAGGGCGAGCATGAAGCGGGAGAGTTCGCCGCCCGACGCCACCTTCATCATCGGGCCGGGCCGCGTTCCGGGGTTGGTCTGCGCCCAGAACTCGACGCGCTCGTAGCCCGCCGGGTCGCGCGATTCGGGGTCGGTGACGATCTCGGTGATGAAGCGGGCGCGCTCCAGCTTGAGAGGCGGCAACTCGGCCTTCACCGCGAGGTCGAGGGCCTTGGCGGCCTTGCGGCGGCCTTCGCCGAGCTTGGTCGCAGCCTTGGCATAGGCGGCCTCGGCCTGGGCGAGGGTCGCCTCCAGGCCACCGAGCGCCTCCTCGCCGGCATCGATGGCGGCCACATCCGCCTCGTAGCGCTGGCGCAGGGCGGCGAGGTCGTCCACCGGCACCTGATACTTGCGGGAGGCCGCGCGGAGCGCGAAGAGCCGCTCTTCCACCTGCTCCAGTTCGCGCGGATCGAACTCGGATTCGCGCAGGGCCGTGTCGAGGACCGAATGGGCCTCGTCGAGGGCGGACAGCGCGGCGTCGAGGGCGGCGATGCAGGGCTCCACCAGGGCCGGGATCTGGCTCGCCCGCCGCTCCAGCTTGCGCATGGCCGAGGACAGATGGGACACGGCCGAGTTCGGGCCGCCCGCCGCCTCGATCGCCTCGGAGAGCTCGCGGGCCACCTTCTCGCTCTGCTGCATGACCATGCGGCGCTCGGCCAGCGAGGTTTCCTCCCCGGCCTGGGGATCGAGCGACTCGAGTTCCGAGGCCGCATGGCGCAGGAAATCGACCTCCTTGCGGGCGGCCTCCACCCTGGCGCGGTGCTCGGCGAGAGCCGAGCGGGCGGCGCGCACGCGCTTGGCCGCCTCCCCCACCGCCGCCAGGGGAGCCTGCAGGCCGCCGAAGGCATCGAGGATGGCGCGGTGAGTGCCGGAATCGGCCAGCGCCCGGTCGTCGTGCTGGCCGTGGATCTCCACCAGGGTGGCGCCGATGGCCCGGAGGACCTGCACGCCCACGGCCTGGTCGTTGACGAAGGCGCGGGTGCGGCCGTCGGCCATCTGCACCCGGCGCAGGATCAGGTCACCCTCGGTATCGAGATCGGCCTCGGCCGCGAGGCGGCGGGCGGGATGGTCGAGGGGCACGTCGAACACGGCGGTGACGCCGCCCTGCCCTTCGCCATGGCGCACGAGGCCGCCATCGCCGCGCCCGCCCAGGGCCAGGGCGAAGGCGTCGAGCAGGATCGATTTGCCCGCACCCGTCTCCCCGGTCAGGACGCTGAGGCCTTCGCGGAAGTTCAGGGCGAGCTTATCGATGAGAACGATGTCGCGGATCGCGAGCTGGCTCAGCATGCCGCGGGGTGGGCCTCGTTGGATACGGTGGCCACGTCTTACGGCGAAGCGGCGGCCGCTTCACCCGAAAAATGGCCCGCGACCGATATGCGTGTCGTCGCGGGCTGGGTCGATGCGCTTTAGCGCGCGTCCGCGGTGCGGCCGATGACGCCGCGATAGACCTTGCTGAGCCAGGAGGATTTCTCCTCGCGGGGCTCCAGGCCGCCGTTCTGGAGGAGCGCGAACGCATCCTTGTACCAGGGGCTGTCGGGGAAGTTGTGGCCGAGCACGGCGGCGGCGGTCTGCGCCTCGGCTGTGATGCCCAGCGCCATGTAGGCCTCGACCAGACGCTCCAGCGCTTCCTCGGCGTGGCGGGTCGTCTGGTACTTGCTCACCACATCGCGGAACCGGTTGATCGCGGCGGGGAAGTTGCGGCGCTCCAGGTAGAAGCGGCCGACTTCCATTTCCTTGCCGGCGAGCTGGTCGCGGGTGATCTGGATCTTGGCCTTGGCGTCCGCCGCGTATTCGGAGGTCGGGTATTTCTGGACGAGCTCCTGCAGACCGGCCAGCGCCTTCTCGGAGCGGTCCTGGTCGCGGGTCACGTCGGGGATCTGCTTATAATGCGACATCGCCATCAGGTACTGGGCGTAGGCCGCGTCCTTGCTCGCCGGGTGGCGCTGCAGGTAGCGCTTCGAGGCGTTGATGGCGTCGTCGTATTTGGCGCCCTCGTAATTCGAGTAGGCGGTCATCAGCAGCGCTTTGCGCGACCAGTCGGAATAGGCATAGGCCTTGTCGAGTTCGCCGAATTTCTTCGACGCGCCCTCGAAGTCCTTGTCCTCCATCTTGGCCAGGCCCTCGCTGTAGAGCTTGTCGGCCGGGACGTCGGGAATGACCTCGGGCTTGTACTTCTCGGCGAAGGGATTGATCGAGTCGAGGGCGTCGCAGCCGCCGAGGCCGAAGCCACACAGCGTCAGGAGCACGGCTGCCGTCGCCCCGCGGTTACGATCGTTGAGACGCATTCCGGTTCCCCCAACAGATGCGCCCGGCAAGGGGGCCGCATCGTCAAGCCATCACAAATGTCGGTCGAGCGGCTGACGGCACGGTGCCACGGCCCATGTGCCTCGATGGGGCACACGCGACCTCGCCTCTTGTCACGGACGATTTACCAGTGGCGTCCGATTTGGGCGTGAAAGCGGCGGCCGAGCGGCGGACGCATTCGAAGCGAGGATGTTGCTTGTCGGTTACAGGTCGCTGGCGAAGGCGGCGAGGCTGAGGCCGACGCCGAATTCCGGCCGGGTGGTCTCGCGGCGGGCGCCGGGCGCTTCGACGATCGTGTAGTTGGCGCGGTCGGCGAACAGCGCGTCGAGGACGCCGACATTCATCCGGTGGCCGCCGCAATAGGAGCGGTAGGCGCCCTGGATCGGCAGGCCGGCGAGGGCCAGGTCGCCGACGGCATCGAGATACTTGTGACGCACGAACTCGTCGGCGTAGCGCAGGCCCTCGGGATTGACGACGGCGTTGTCGCCGACGGCCACGGTGTTCTCGAGGGAGGCGCCCAGAGCGAAGCCGGCTTTCCAGTAGCGCTCCACGTCCTTCATCATGCCGAAGGTGCGGGCGCCGGCGATCTCGCGGCGGTAGGAGGCGGGGTTCAGGTCCATCGCCTTGCGGCTGCGGCCGATCACCGGGTTGTCGAAATCGATCTCGACGTCGAGGCGGAAGCCCCGGTCGATGGGGCGGAGCTCGGCGAAGGCACGTCCTACCTCGATGCGGACGGTGCGGAGCACCTTGATCCAGCGGCGGGGAGCCCCGCAGGTGGCGATGCCGACGGCGTCGATGGCTTCGACGTAGAGGCGGGCGCTGCCGTCCAGGATCGGCATTTCCGGCCCGTCGATCTCGACGAGGACGTTGTCGATGCCGAGCCCGAAGAGGGCGGACATCAGGTGCTCGATGGTGGCGACCGCGCCGCTCTCCACGTCACCGATGACGGTGCACAACTCGGTGGCGGAGACGCAGGCGTGGTGGGCCTTGATGAGCCGATCGTGGCCCGTGGGCATACCGGTACGGAGGAAGCAGATACCGTGATTGGCCGCAGCGGGGTGGAGAGTGATCTCCACCGGCTTCCCGGAATGGACACCGATGCCACGCAGCGTGGCCGGGCCCTTGAGAGTGATCTGTTGGTTCGTCCGCATTCCCTAGCCCTCGGCCGTGATCAGGCTCGCTCTCCCTGGATTACGGGATTGCGCCGCCTCTTTGACCCGTCCGCTGCTTGAAGCCCCTGCGAGCGCTGACGGCGAAACCGCCGCGCCTTTTTCGTTCCAAAAATCGTATACGCGGCGGCCGAAGCGTTAGCCAAATCACGCTTTCTTACGCTCTGTTACAGACACGCTTTCCGGAGACGTTCTGGATAACCGTTTCCGGACAAGGACTTAAAACGACGTTAAGCCCGGGGTCCTGAGACCCCGGGCTTGTTGCATAAAAACCTCAGCGGCTGTCCGGCGTGGCGTTTCAGTTCGCCTGACGACGCAGGAAGGCCGGGATTTCGAGCTGGTCGTCATCCATCAGACGGGGCTGGGGCGCCACACGTCCCTGTGCATCGAGGTTGCCCTGGGCCGGACGATAGGCCGGGGGAGCCGCCACGGGTGCCCGCTTGGCGTATTCCGGCTGGGGGGCCGGCTGCGGGGCGGGAGCGCGCATGGGCGGCAGCGGGGCGGCCTCGGCCTCCTCGCGGCGTCCGCCGAAGCCGACGGTGGCGAGGCGGCGCAGCAGGGTCATCCGCTTGGAATCCCCGGCCGGCTCGGCCGGCTCCTCACCGCGCTGGGCGCGGAGCTGGGCCTGGCCGGGCATCGGCAGGTCCTGGATCTGCGGCATGCGCGGGGCGCGGGCCACCGCCACGGCCGGACGCGGCGGCACGAACGGGCCGGCGGCCTGCTGCACGGGGGCCGGAGCCTGGACCGGAGCCGGAGCGGGCTCGTAGGCCATGGCGGTGCGCGGCTGCGTCTGGGTCAGGACGACCTCGTCGCGAGCCATCGGGGCGGCGGGGGCGTCCATGCGCAGGGGCTCGGGGGCCATGGCCACCGGCTCGGAGGCCGCGGGGCGCGGGGCCTGCGGCTGGATCTGCGCCTGGGGCGCGGGGGCCTGGGACATGGGGGCCTGGGACATGGGGGCCGGAGCGGTCAGCGGCTGCTCGGGGGCACGAAAGGTGGGGGCGGGCTGTGCCGCCCTGGCCCTCGCTTCCGCACGCAGGCGCTCGGCCACTTCAGCGATCCGCTGCTCGGTCTGGACGATCTCGGGGTTGTTCTGCGAATGCGCGGTGATCAGCGCCGGCTCGATGCCGGTGGCCACCACGGAGACGCGGATGATGCCGTCGAGGCTCTCGTCGAAGGTGGCGCCGAGGATGATGTTGGCGTCCGAATCCACCTCTTCGCGGATGCGGGTGGCGGCTTCGTCGAGCTCGTAGAGGGTGAGGTCGTTGCCGCCGGTGATCGAGATCAGCAGGCCGCGCGCGCCCTTCATCGACACGTCGTCGAGGAGCGGGTTGGCGATGGCGGCTTCGGCGGCGCGGTTGGCGCGCTTCTCGCCCGACGCCTCGCCGGTGCCCATCATGGCCTTGCCCATGCCGCGCATGATCGCGCGGACGTCGGCGAAGTCGAGGTTGATGAGGCCTTCCTTGACCATCAGGTCGGTGATGCAGGCGACGCCCGAATAGAGCACCTGGTCGGCCATGGCGAAGGCGTCGGCGAAGGTGGTCTTCTCGTTGGCGACCCGGAACAGGTTCTGGTTCGGGATCACGATGAGGGTGTCGACGGCGGCCTGGAGCTCCTGGATGCCGGCCTCGGCGGTGCGCATGCGGCGCACGCCCTCGAACTGGAAGGGCTTGGTGACGACGCCGACGGTGAGGATGCCCATGTCGCGGGCGGCGCGGGCGATGACGGGGGCCGCACCGGTGCCGGTGCCGCCGCCCATGCCGGCGGTGATGAAGCACATGTGAGCGCCCGAGAGCTGGTCACGGATCTCGTCGATGACCTCGTCGGCGGCGGCCGAGCCGACCTCGGGGTGCGAGCCGGCGCCGAGCCCCTGCGTCACGCCGAGGCCCATCTGGATCACGCGCTCGGCCTTGGAGGAGGTGAGCGCCTGGGCGTCCGTGTTCGCGACCACGAACTCGCAGCCCAGCAGGCCGGATTCGATCATGTTGTTGACGGCGTTGCCGCCGGCGCCGCCGACACCGAAGACGGTGATGCGGGGCTTGAGTTCGCGGATGTCAGGCGCCTGGAGAGAGATGGCCATGGTGTCGAGCCCTTCGTGCCGTTTTCGCGTTGCCGATGAGCGCCTCCGCAAAGGCGCCGATTGTGTCGTCGCCCCACCCCCTTCCGGGGGCGGGCCTCGTCTCTAGAAACTCTCCCGCAACCAACGGTACACGCGGGGGATGTAGCCGTCGGTTCCGGTGCCCAGGAGGGCGCTGTGCCCCCGCGGCTCGAAATGTTCCGCATGCGCCACCTGCGGGTAGACCAGCAGGCCCACCGCGGCGGAGAAGGCGGGTCCCTTGGCGGCTTCCGGCAGGCCGCGGATGCCCAGCGGCCGGCCGATCCGCACCTGGCCCTGCATCACCCGGCGGGCGACCTCGGGCAGACCGACGAGCTGGCTCGCGCCCCCCGTCAGCACCACCCGGCGGCCGGCCTGGGCGGCGAAGCCCGCGTTGCGGAGACGATCGCGAACGAGTTCGACGATCTCCTCCACCCGCGGCTTGATGATCCGCACGAGCTGCGAGCGCGGCACGTGGGTGGGGGCGTCGCCCTCGTCCTCGCCGACCCCGTGGACCGCGATCATGTCGCGCTCGTCGGAGGCGGTGGAGATCGCCGAGCCGTACAGGGTCTTGAGCCGCTCGGCCGCTACCACCCGGGTGGAGAGGCCGCGGGCGATGTCCATGGTGACGTGGTGGCCACCCACCGCCAGGGCGTCCACGTGGACGAGGTGCCCGCCCTCGAACACGCCGAAGCTGGTGGTGCCGCCGCCCATGTCGACGACGCAGACGCCCATCTCGGCCTCGTCGTCGACGAGGGCGGAGAGCCCGGCGGCATAGGGGGTGGCGATCACCGCCTCGACGCCGAGATGGCAATGTTCCACCGCCAGCATCAGGTTGCGGGCGGCGGCGGCCTCCGCCGTGACCACGTGGAGATCGACGCCGAGGGACTCGCCGATCATCCCGGTGGGGTCGATGACCGCGCCCTGCCCGTCGATGGCGTAGCCGGTGGGAAGGGCGTGGAGCACGGTGCGGCCGGGGCTGACGCCGTGGGCGCTCGCCGTCTCCAGGGCGCGCTCAACGTCGGCGCCCATGACGGTGCCGCTGCGGACGCCGACATGCGCCTCGAAATGCTGCGAGCCGAGGCGGCCGCCGGAGATGTTGACGATGACCGACTGGACCTCGACCTTGGCCATCCGCTCGGCGGCGTGGACCGCCTGGCGGATCGCCCCTTCGGCGGCCTCGAGATCGACGATGGCACCGCCCTTGAGGCCGTGCGAGCGCTGATGCCCGATGCCGATGATGCGGGCGAAATGGGTCCGTCCGCGCAGGGTGGTGAGGGCCTCGGCCGGCTGCAGCTCGGCGATGAGGCAGACTACCTTGCTCGTGCCGATGTCGAGCACCGAGAGGATGGTGCTCCGGCGCGCGGAGAGCGGTTTCATACGCGGCGTGAGGCCGTGTTGCGCGTGCATCGGATTACCGGGCGAAGGAGGCGGGAAGGGCGGGCTGGCGGGACGCGAGAGGCGCCGGACGGATCGTACGGCTCATGTCTCGGTCCCCTTGCCCTTCGGCTTCTTCTTCTGGGATTCGGCGCGCGTGGCGGCCGCCTCCTCCGTGAGCCGCACCACCACCCGGTCGGGCAGCCGCAGGTCCACGGCGATGATGTCCTTCTCGAGGATGCGGCTGTCGCGCTCGAGCTTGACGAGGCGGGCCAGGGCCTCGGCGGCCCCGGTCTCGGGCAGGCGGATGTCGACGCCGTCGAGCTTCAGGGTCCAGCGCCGGCCGGATACGTAGGTGCCGGCCTTGACCCGCTCGCCGAGCTCGCCCGCCGCCTCGATGAGGGCGAGGTAGTCCTTGAGGCGCTCGTTGGCCTCTTCGCCCACCACCAGGGGGAGCGCGGCGTAGCGGTCGTCGCGCATCTCGTCGATGACGGTGCCGTCGGCGGCGATGACCGAGATCTCGCCATTGCGCTGCCACAGGGCGGCGGGCTCGCGCTCGACCTGGTTGATGACGATCTCGTTCGGATAGACCTTGCGCACCGAGACGCTGGAAATCAGCGGCACGTCGAGGAGGCGCTGGCGCGCTTCGGCGACGTCGAGGAAGACCACGGACGAGTGGCCGTCGATGCCGGCCGCCTGCAGCACTTCCCGCTCATAGAGACGGGAGATGCCCGAAATGGTGACGCGCTCGACGCCGAAACCGGCCAGCCGGGCCAGGACGTCCGAGACGTGGCCGTTCTCCAGCACGAAGCGGTCGTAGCGGCCGCTGGCGACGAAACCGGTCACCGACAGGACGGCGAAGGTGACCGCGAGGGTCAGCGTGCCCGCGTGCCGCGGGATGCGCCGCTCGATCGGCTGCCCGAGCCGCGAACGGCGCGAGCGCAGCATGGGGCGCACCAGTCGCGGCAGGCGCGCCGCCAGACCGGCGACGAGCGAGCCCGGACCGGGCGCGGGGGTTCCGTCGACGCCAGCCTGACCGGCGGCGTTCAACGACCCAGAGTAGCGTCCTCCACCATCCATCGGACGAGCTCACCGAAACTCAAGCCAGCGTAGGCTGCGATCTCCGGCACAAGGCTCGTCTTGGTCATCCCGGGCTGCGTGTTGACCTCCAGGACGACGAGGGCACCGGTTCCACCCGGTGTGTCGTCGTATCGAAGGTCCGCACGGCTGATGCCCCGGCATCCAAGTGCTTGATGCGCCGTTAACGACAACTCTTGGACACGCTGGTAAATTTTTGGTTTAATTTCTGCCGGGAGGACGTGGATCGACCCCCCCTCGGCGTACTTCGCATCGAAGTCGTACCACTCCCCCGAGGCGGGCTTGATCTCGATGACCCCGAGGGCCTTGTCCCCCATCACCGCGCAGGTGAGCTCGCGGCCCGCAACGTAAGTCTCCGCAAGGACTTGCTCCCCGTAGACCCACTCGTCCGAGGCGAGAATCTGGGGCGGATGGGAGCGCCCGTCCCGGACGATGATGACGCCCATGGAGGAGCCTTCGGCGATGGGTTTGATCACGTAGGGCGGAGTTAACGGGTGTGACTTCGCGGCATCATGACGGTTAACGACCAGCCCCTCCGGAACGCTCACCCCGGCGGCCTTCATGATCGTTTTGGCACGTTCCTTATGCATCGCCAGGGCCGAGGCCAGGACGCCCGAATGGGTGTAGGGAATGCGCAGGATTTCAAGCAGCCCCTGGATCGTGCCGTCCTCGCCGGCCGGACCGTGCAGGGCGTTGAGGGCCACGTCCGGGCGCAACTCCGTGAGCACGGTGGCGATGTCCGGCCCGACATCGACCTGCGTGACGCGGAACCCCTCCCCTTCGAGGGCGTCCGCGCAGGCGCGGCCCGAGTTCAGGGAGACCTGACGCTCGGAGGACCATCCGCCCATGAGGACGGCGACGTGCTTGGACATGGGCGAAGCTCCAGAATCGGGCGGGGAAACGAATGTGCGGGTGAGCGTCACGCGCCGCCGATCAGCGCGCGGATGCGTGTGAACACGATGTCCGCCGAATCGGCCCGGAGGGAGCCGATCCGGCGAAGGATGCGGGACGGCTCGATGCAGGCGATCTTGATCGGACGCACCACCGATGCGGCGACCAGACCGGCCTCGTCGAGATCCTCGATCGCGAGGTCGCCGGGCATGGCGGCGTTGCGGGCGCTGGTGATCATCGCGACCCAGACGAACCCGGCCCGCGCGACATCCGCGCCGGAGACGACCAGGGCCGGCCGGCGCTTCTCGACGAGGCGATCCGCATAGGGAAAGGGCACGACGATCACCGCTCCGGGCGAGAAGCCGCCCGGATCAGAGGTCGGCATAATCTTCGTCGTCCGCCCTGCCCGCCCATTCCGTGAAGGTCACGAACGGGTCGTCCCCCTCCGGAGGAGCCTTCTCGATGCGGACGCCGTCCTCGGTCAGGACGTAGCGCAGACGATCCCCCGGCCCAACCGCCAGCCGCTCGCGGACTTCCGCGGGCAGCACCGTCTGGCTCTTGACCGAGATCTTCGAATAGGCGGCGCGAACGCTACGATCCAGCATGCATCCCTCCGGCTCTCGCCTTACGTCTTACCGGCTTACGCCCCTGCGTTCAAACCGATCCGCTTGATCTCCCAATGCAGTTCGACGCCCGACGTCTCGCGCACCCGGCGGCGGACTTCCTCGCCGAGTCCCTCGATATCGGCGGCGGTGGCGCCATCGCGGTTGATCAGGAAGTTGCAGTGCATCTCCGAGACCTGGGCGCCGCCCATCGTCAGTCCACGGCAGCCGGCGGCATCGACGAGTTGCCACGCCTTGCCACCCGGAGGGTTCTTGAAGGTCGAGCCGCCGGTGCGCTCGCGGATCGGCTGGGCCGCCTCGCGGGCGGCGGTGACGCGGTCCATTTCCGATTCGATGTCCTGGCGATTGCCGGGACGGCCCCGGAACAGCGCGCTCGTGAAGATCACGTCCTCGGGCGCCTCGCTGTGGCGGTAGGTGAAGCCCATCTCGGCATGGGTGAAGCGCCGCAGCCTGCCCGTGCGGTCGATGCCGCGCGCCTCCACCAGCACGTCGGTCGTCTCCCCGCCATGCGCGCCGGCATTCATGCGCAGCGCGCCGCCGATGGAGCCGGGAATGCCCCGGAAGAAGGCCAATCCGTCGAGGGACGCCTCGGCCGCGGCCTTGGCGAGGCGCATGTCCGGCACCGCGGTCCCGGCCCGCAGGGTCTCGCCGTCGATCTCGACGGACCCGAAGGCCTTGCCGCCGAGCCGGATGGTGATTCCGGGAATGCCGCCGTCGCGGACGATCAGGTTCGAGCCGAGGCCGATCACGGTCACCGGAAGCGCGGGGTCGAGGGCGCTGAGGAGATGGGCCAGATCCTCCTCGTCGGCCGGCGTGAACAGCACCTGCGCCGGCCCGCCGACGCGGAACCAGGTGAGGTCGGACAGCGACGGGTTGGCCAGCAGCCGCCCGCGCAGGGCGGGAGCGGCGGCGCGGATCTCAGGGGTGATGTCGGGAAAGGCGGTCATGGGGATTCTCCTCCTCTCCCCGCACGCGGGGAGAGGGCTGTGCCGACCTCGTCGTCGGCACAGCGAGGCGGCAGCCGAGGGTGAGGGGGCGATTCCTGGGGAGGCTCATCCGGAATCGCCCCCTCACCCTCGCCCTCCGGGCTCACGCCGGCCCCGACGAGGGGGCCGACGTCCTCTCCCCGCGTGCGGGGAGAGGGGGGAAGCGCGGCGATGATAGTGTCTAGGACACCGACGATGTTGTCGTTGATGTCGGAATTCCAAAACCGAAGGACGCGGTAGCCGAGGCTCGTGAGATACGCATCCCTGACTGCATCATAGGTGCTTTCGGCATGCTGGCTCCCGTCGAGCTCGATGATCACCTTGGCCTCGCGGCAACAGAAATCGGCGACATACGGGCCGAACCCCTCCTGGCGGACGAACTTGAAGCCACCTAGGCGCCGGTTGCGCAGACGGGTCCACAATCTCCCCTCGACGTCGGTTTGATTGTGTCGGAGCCGCCGCCTGAAGCCGGTGCGCTCCTCGTCTGCCGAACGCATCCCAAGCTCACCCCTGCAACGCCGCCAATTCGCCCGGCAGGGCGTAGGCCCATTGCGTGATGTTGCCGGCGCCGAGGCACACGACGTAATCGCCGGGCTTGGCGCGGGTCGCCACGAGACCGGCGAGATCTTCGGAGCGCTGCAGCGCGATGGCGTCTCGGTGGCCGCGCGACTTCAGGCCCGAGACGAGGCCGTCGCGGTCCATGCCCTCGATCGGCGCTTCGCCCGCCGCGTAGACGGGGGCGACGATGACCGTGTCGGCATCGTTGAAACAGGTGCAGAAATCGTCGAACAGCGAGGCGAGCCGGGTGTAGCGGTGCGGCTGGACGATGGCGACGACGTTGCCCTCGGTGGAGGCGCGGGCGGCTTTCAGCACCGCCTTGATCTCCACCGGATGGTGTCCGTAATCGTCGAAGATCAGCGCGCCGTTCCATTCTCCGGTCTTGGTGAAGCGGCGCTTGACGCCGCCGAACCCGGCCAGCGCCTTGCGGATCGCCTCCGGCTCGACGCCGAGCTCGTGTGCGACGGCGAGGGCCGCGGTGGCGTTCAGGGCATTGTGCTTGCCCGGCATGGGAAGGACCAGATCCTCCATCTCCATGCGGAAGCCGGGGCGGCGGTCGCGGATCATGACGCGGAAGCGGCTCTGGCCGCCGCGCAGGTCCACGTCGATGAGGCGGACATCGGCCTGCGGGTTCTCGCCGTAGGTGATGATGCGGCGATCCTCGATATGGCCGACGAGATCCTGCACCACCGGATGGTCGATGCACATGACGGCGAAGCCATAGAAGGGGATGTTGTCGATGAAGCGCCGGAACGCGTCCTTCACCGCCTCGAACGAGCCGAAATGGTCGAGATGCTCGGGGTCGATATTGGTGACGATGGCGACATCGGCGGGCAGCTTCAGGAAGGTGCCGTCGGATTCGTCGGCCTCCACCACCATCCACTCGCCCTCGCCCATGCGGGCATTGGTGCCGTAGGCGTTGATGATGCCGCCGTTGATGACGGTGGGGTCCATGTTGCCGGCGTCGAGCAGCGTCGCCACCAGCGACGTCGTGGTGGTCTTGCCATGCGTGCCGGCGATGGCGACGCAGGATTTGAAGCGCATCAGCTCGGCCAGCATCTCGGCCCGGCGCACCACCGGCAGGCGGCGCTCGCGGGCGGCGATGAGCTCGGGATTGTCGCGCCGGATCGCAGTGGAGACCACCACGAGGGCGGCCTCCTCCACGTTCTGCGCGGCGTGCCCGATGAAGGTCTTCATGCCCTTCTCGGCCAGGCGCCGGACGTTGGCGTTGTCGTTGGCGTCCGACCCCTGGACGGTATAGCCGAGGTTCGACATGACCTCGGCGATGCCGGACATGCCGATGCCGCCGATGCCGATGAAATGGATGGGGCCGAGCTTGTCGGGCAGCTTCATGGTGTGAACCAGTCTCGTCGTGTCGCGGAGCGCGTGAGGGCGCCCCGGCTCGGAATCAGGTGCGGGCCGCCGTCTCGAGGACGACATCGGCCAACCGCTCGGCGGCATCGTGGATGCCCGCGCTTTTGGCGGCTGCGGCCGCTTCGGTCAATTTTGCCGGATGGGTGAAGAGATCGAGAAGCTCGGCCGTGAGGCGGTCGGGGGTGAAGGCGCTCTGCTGGATGGCGAGCGCGGCGCCGATGCCGGCGAGGGTCGCGGCATTGGCGGCCTGGTCCTGGTCGAGGGCGCCGGGCAACGGCACCAGGATCGACGGCCGGCCCATGGCGGCGAGTTCCGACACGGTGGAGGCGCCGGAGCGTCCGATGACCAGATGGCTGCGGGCCATGCGGGCGGGCAGGTCCTTGAAGAACGGCGCCGTCTCGAGACCGGCGAGGCCGAGAGACAGGTAGAGGTTCTGGACCTCGGTGAGGTCTTCCGCCCGCACCTGCTGCACCAGCGTCAGCCGGGCGCGGAGGTCGGCGGGCAGCTGGGCGATGGCTTTGGGCACCACCTGCCCCATCACCGCCGCCCCCTGGCTGCCGCCGAAGACGAGGAGATGCAGGCCGTCGGCCTCGCCCAAGGGCGGATAGGGGGTCTCGGCCGCCGTCAGCACGGCGGGGCGCAGGGGATTGCCGGTATGGGTGCGCGGGGCGGTGGCCTTCGGGGGGATGCCGCGCACTTGCCTGAAACCGGTGGCGATGGCGCGCGCACCGCGCGCCAGGAAGGCGTTGGCGCGCCCCATCACGGCGTTCTGCTCGTGCAGGATGGTCGGCACGCGCAGGATCTGCCCGGCGAGAACCGGCGGCACCGTGGGATAGCCGCCGAAACCCACGATGGCGGCCGGGTCGATGCGCCGGATCTCGCGCGCCGCCACGCCGAAGCCGCGCCCGAGGGTGAGGAGCGCCCCCGCCCGCTTGACGATGGAGCGGCCGGACGGCGTCGCCGAGGCGATGGTGACGATCTCGGAAGCCGGAAACTCACTCGCGATGGAATCGACGCGGGCATCGGTGGCGAGCACCACGCGCACACCCCGCGCCCGCAGGGCATGGGCGAGGCTCTCGGCCGGGAAGAGGTGGCCGCCCGTGCCGCCGGCACAGAGCAGGATGGTGGCTGTCCGCACGGTCACCGCATCACTCCGGCGACCGTGGCGGGCGCGGTGCCCGGGGGCTTCTGGCTCAGGGTCGACATGCGCGGCCGCTTGCGGGTGAGCGCCACGAGGAAGCCCATGCCCAGCGCCAGGGAGATCAGCGAGGAGCCGCCATAGGAGACGAAGGGGAGGGTCATGCCCTTGGCCGGCATCAGCCGCACGTTCACCGCCATGTTGATGCAGGCCTGCAGGCCGAACAGGGTGGTCAGCCCGGTGATGGCCAGGCGCGAGAAGGTGTCGTCGGTGCGTCGCGCCAGCTTCAGCCCGCGCATGACGATATAGGCGAAGAGGCAGACGAGGCCGAGGCAGACGAGGACGCCGAATTCCTCGCCGGTCACCGAGAAGATGAAGTCGGTATGGGCGTCGGGCAGGTGGCGCTTGGCCACGCCCTCCCCCGGGCCGGTGCCGAACCAGCCGCCGGAATTGAAGGATTCGCGCGCCCAGTATTCCTGGAAGCTGTCGCCGGAATCCTTGTCGAGGAAGCGGGTGATGCGCTCGCGCACGTGGTGCAGGAACTGGTAGGCGACGCCGACGCCGACGAGGCCGGCGACGCCGAGGCCCGCGACCCAGAACCAGTGCAGGCCCGCCACGAAGAACAGTGAGCACCAGACGATGGTGATCAGCATGGTCTGGCCGAAATCCGGCTGCAGGATCAGCGGCACGATGGTGACGGGCAGGAGCAGGATCGCCAGCAGGCCGCCGGGCATGTCGCGGCGCTGCGCACCCTCGGAGAAGGCCCAGGCGGCGACGACCACGAAGGCGGGCTTCACGAATTCCGAGGGCTGCAGGCCGAAGGGGCCGAACTGGATCCAGCGATGCGCGCCCTTGATCTCAGGCCCGAACTTGCCGGCGAGGATGCAGAGGGTGACGCCGACGATCCACGTGGCCAGGGCCACGCGCCGGATGTGGCGGAGGGACAGGAACGACACCGCGACGATGATGAGGATCGTCGGGGCGAGGTACATCGCTTGGCGGTTGAGGAAGTGGAAGGTCGGCAGGCCGATCTTCTCGGCCACCGGCGGTCCGCCGCCCATGAGGAAGACGAGGCCGGCCACCATCAGGGCGGTGAGGCCGGCCAGCAGGCCGCGATCGACGGTCCACCACCAGTCGGTCAGGGGCGTGCGTTCCGCGCGGGACATCATGGGGCGTCGCTCTCCGTGAGCCTTACGGCGCCCGGAACGAGCAGCCGACAGCCGCCGGCAGCGTCAAGCCGGCTCGGATTCGATCCTGTGCCGGAATGGTAAACCAAGTCTTTCACGACGCTCGACTGAGCGACAGCCATGTGTCGCCGAACGTGGGGCTAGGCGGGACGCGAAGGTTCGCCGCGCTCACCGCCGCATCGACTTGAACCCGCAGGTCGAGCCGTTGTCGCGGAAGCCGGCGGGACAACGGCGGACGCAGGCGCCGGCCGCGAATTTCAGCGGCGGGCGGCAGGCGGTGCGGACGCTCCGCGGCCGGAACCCGTAATCCTGCGCCGGACCGGCCATCGCCTCTCCGCCGAGGGTGAGAGAAGCGGCGAGCAACAGGGCGGCGCGAAGGGCGAGACGCGGGGTCATGGCGGTTTCCGGTCGAGGGAATATCCGCGCACCCCGCCGCGACCTCGCCGATTCGGTCGAGGCCGCTTTGGCGATACGATTGCGGGATCTCAGCGGTTCATGTTCTTGAAGCGGCAATAGCCCCGGCCGGTGTCGCGATAGCCGGCGGGGCACCGCTTGACGCAGGCCCCGGCCGCGAATTTCAGCGGCGGCTTGCACATCCCGCCGAAGCGCTTCTCGCGATCCATGGAATATTTCGCCGCCCCCGGTGTGGAGAGCGCCACGCTTCCCAAGGGAACCGCCACCGTCAGCGCGAGGAGGGAGGCGAAGGCGAAGCGCAAGGTCATCGGGACATCCGGGCGAAAAGGAGACGGGCGGACAATGCGCCCGCCCCCGATCGGTTCGATTCCGGACGAGGCCCGTCAGGCCGCCTTGCAGTCGTAGAACCCTTCGCGGATCGCCTCAGGGTCGAGCTTGCGGCCGATGAAGACGACGCGGGAGACGCGGGCCTCGCCGTCCTTCCACGGCCCCTGGAGGTCGCCGTCGAGGATCTGGTGGACGCCCTGGAAGACGAAGCGCTGGGGCTCGTTCGGGAAGGCGACGATGCCCTTGCTACGCAGGATGTCCGGCCCCTGGACCTGGGTCAGGGTCGAGATCCAGGGCATGAACTTCTCGGGGTCCACCGGGCCGTCGATCCTGGCCGAGACCGACTGCATCTCGTCGTCATGGTGATGGTGGTGGCCTTCTTCGAGGAAGTCCGGCTCGATATCGAGGATGCGTGAGAGGTCGAAGGCGTTGCGGTCCAGCACCTGATCGAGGGCGACGTCGCAGCGGCTGGTGCGGTGGACCTTGGCATAGGGGTTGATGGAGCGGATCAGGCCCTCGACGCGGTCGAGGTCGGCGGGCTCCACGAGGTCGGCCTTGTTGAGCAGGATCACGTCCGCGAAGGCGATCTGGTTCTTGGCCTCGGGCGCGTCCTTGAGCCGGTCGGCGAGCCACTTGGCGTCGGCCACCGTCACCACCGCGTCGAGGCGGGCGGCGGCGCCGACATCCTCGTCGATGAAGAAGGTCTGGGCCACGGGCGCCGGATCGGCGAGGCCGGTGGTCTCCACGATGATCGCGTCGAACTTGCCGCGCCGTTTCACGAGGCCGTCCATGATGCGGATGAGGTCGCCGCGCACGGTGCAGCAGACGCAGCCGTTGTTCATCTCGAACACTTCCTCGTCGGCGCCGATGACGAGGTCGTTGTCGATGCCGATCTCGCCGAACTCGTTGACGATGACGGCGTAGCGCTTGCCGTGGTTCTCGGTGAGGATGCGGTTGAGCAGCGTGGTCTTGCCGGCTCCGAGATAGCCCGTGAGCACGGTCACGGGGATTTTTTGCGAGGCGGTGGTCGGGCTGTCGGACATGCGAGGCTCTTCGGGTTCGCGGGGGGGGCCGCGTCAGCTGTATGGTGGCTGTTATATTGTATCACCCCGCTCCGATGAAAGAGCGTTCGGTCCCCCGATCCGAGGGGGCCTGAGACTCTCGCACAAGGCCGCCAGGGTGAGGCGGAAGCCGGCCGATCCGGCCAGCAGCCGCTCCAGCATGAGCGCGCCCTCCAGGGTCGCCACCACCATCCGGGCCGTGGCGGCCGGATCGAGACCGGGGCGCAGGCTCCCGTCGGCGCAGCCCTCGGCCAGAACCCGCTCCAGCCAGGCGATGTGCTTGTCGAAGAACCGGGCGAGCTCGGCGCGCAGGGCGTCCGGCAGCGTGTCCCTCTCGATGGCGAGCACGGCGCAGAGACAGCCGAGCCCATCCTCGACCCCGGTGAGATAGTGCCGGCCATAGGCCTCGATCCGCGCGATCGCGTCCGGCTGGGCCGCGACGATGGCGGCGAGCGCCGCGTCGTAGCGGGCGTCGTAGGCCTCCACCAGAGCGAGGGCGAGGTCGGTCTTCGTGCGGAAATGGTGATGGATGCTCGCCTTGCGGATGCTCACCGCCTCGGCGAGGTCGCCGTAGCTGAAACCGGAATAGCCCCGGCCCCGTACCAGGATCTCGGCCTGGGCCAGCAGCTCCGCTCTGGTGTCTCTCATGGTCGGTCGATCATGGTCGGGGGCTTCGCGGAACCGGGGAGAGGGGCACGAAGGCGTGATGCGTGCACTCCGCGCGTCAGCACTTATGCCGTTGACGGCGGCAAAAATCTACCTACTAGATGGTAGCCATAAAAACGGGAGGATAATTCATGAAAGGTCGCTTCGCCGGGCGATCGCCGCAGGATATGCCATGATTTCGCAGCCTCTGCGGAGCCTGGCCACGCGCCGTGCCGCTCTGTTCGGCGGGCTGTGCCTGTGCTGTGTGCCGAGAATCGGCCGGGCGGCGGACTCCTTCACCATGGAGGAAGTCGGGCCGGGCATCTTCATGCGGCGCGGCCTCGATGCCGAGGCGACGCCTGAGAACGGCGACGCCATCGCCAATATCGGCTTCGTCGTCGGCGAAAACTCCGTGCTCGTGACCGAATCCGGCGGCAGCCTCGCCGATGGGGAATGGCTGCGCGCCGAGATCGGGAAACGCACGTCGAAGCCGGTGAGCCACGTGGTGCTGACCCATGTCCATCCCGACCATTGCTTCGGCGCGCAGGCCTTCGCGCAGGACAAGCCGGTCTTCATCGGCCACCACGCCCTGCGGTCGGCCCTCGATTCGCGGGGCGACTTCTACAGGACGCGCCTCGTGGAGATCCTCGGGGCCGACAGGGCCGGATCGGTGGTCTACCCGACGATGGAGGTGGCCGACACGGCCGAGATCGACCTCGGCGGACGGAGCCTGCGCTTCACGGCGCACGGCACCGCCCATACCAATTGCGACCTCTCCATGGTCGATGCCCGGACGGGCATCCTGTTCCCGGCCGATCTCCTGTTCGTCACGAGGATTCCGTCCCTCGACGGCAGCCTGCTGGGCTGGCTGAAGGAGGTCGAGACACTGACCGGACTGGGGGCGACGAAGGCCGTGCCCGGCCATGGCCCGACCCTGGTCGATGCCGCGCCCGCCTTCGCCGACCTGACGCGCTACCTCACAATGCTCCGCGACGAGACCCGCAAGGCCATCGCCGCCGATCAACCCATCGACAAGGCGATCGACAGTATCGGCCGGTCGGAGCGCGAGAAATGGGTCCTGTTCGACACCTATCACGGCCGCAACGTCACTCAGGCCTACAAGGAGCTTGAGTGGGAATGAGCCAACGCCACATCATCACGACGAGGAGAGACGCCATGACCACCCACGCGCCGACACCGATCTCCGCGACCAAGCGGTCCTTCACCGCCGCCCTGTGCCTGTCCGCCGCCATGCTGATGGGCGGCTCCGCCCTCGCCGCCGGCGCCAGCGACACCGATACGGAGCGGCTGGAGCGCTGGCGGGACATCGCCAAATCCATCTTCGGCGACCGCACGATCGAGCCGACCGACGCGCTCATCAAGGTCGACGCCCCGCCGCGCGCCCTCGACGCCTCCCTGGTGCCGATCACCCTGATGATGCCGGAGAAGGACAGGATCGCCGCCGTTCATCTCATCATCGACGACAATCCCTCGCCCTATGCCGCCCACATCACCTTCGGCCCCGCCGCCGACCCGAGCGAGGTCAAGCTCCGGGTGCGGATCAACAACTACACCAACGTCCATGCCGTGGCCGAGACCAAGGACGGCAAGCTCTACGAGGCCGTGAAGTTCGTCAAAGCCTCGGGCGGCTGCTCCGCCCCCATGGGGATGAGCGACGAGGAGGCCCTGAAGGGGGCCGGCGACATGAAGATGAAGTTCGCCGACGGCGGCCAGGGCAAGCCGACTGAGGCGACGCTGATGGTCCGGCACCCGAATTTCAGCGGGATGCAGATGAACCAGATCACCCGCGATTACACGCCGGCCCGCTACATCAACACGCTCGACGTCTCCTCGAACGGCAAGCTCGTCTTCTCCATGAACGGCGACATCTCCATCGCGTCGAACCCGGTGATCAATTTCGCCCTCGCGCCCGACGCCAAGGGCCCGATCAAGGTGGTGGCCACGGACAACCAGCAGAGCCGCTGGGAACACAGCTTCAACACGCCGACCCCGAGCAACTGACGATGAGGATGCCGCGCATGATTCAGTCGATCGGAATCGCAGCCATCGCCCTCGCCGCTCTGTCGGGAGCACCGGCCTGGGCGGCGAGCCCCGCCGATTCGCCCGTGAACGTGCCGGAGCCCGATGGGTTCTGGACCGGGCCGCCGAAGGCCTACACCCCCAAGACCCTGACGGGGGCGACGGTGGTCGATATCGACGCCCTGGACAGGCTGGTCGCCGCCGAGAAACCGGTGATGATCGACGTGGCCATGGCCGACCAGAAGCCGGTGGGCTTCCCCACCGACCGGCCGTGGCTGCCCGCCCACCGCTCGATTCCCGGCAGCGTCTGGATGCCCGGCGCCGGCGCGGCGCCCATGGCTCCGGAGCGCGAGGCGCAGTTCCTCGCCCGCGTCGCCGACCTCACCGGCGGCGACAAGACGAAACCGGTGGTGACCTTCTGCCATCCCGAATGCTGGGGGAGCTGGAATGCCGGCAAGCGCCTCATCCAGAACGGCTATACCCGCGTCTACTGGTTCGCCGACGGGGTCGAGGGCTGGCAGGACAGGCACGACACCACGATCCTGAAGGTCGATGCCGCCTGGGCCGCCAAGCCCGCCGGCGAGGCACAAAGGTAGACGCCCGCCGGCGAGGCGCAGCGATAAAGACGGGCGTGAGGAACCGGCCTCGGTAGCGAGGCCGGTTCCTCACGCCGCGCACACCTCACTGTCGAGACAGTCCCGATGATCAGCCGTCGCGCCCTCCTCCTCACGACGGCTCTCCTCGCCGCCGCCCCCTACGGTGCCTCGGCGGCCGAACCGTTCGACGAGGCGGCCTTCGCCGCCGCTCAAGGCGCCGGCCGGCCGGTCATCGTGGAGGTGACCGCCCCGTGGTGCCCGATCTGCAAGGCGCAGCGGCCACTCCTGAAGGCTCTCTCCGAACAGCCGCGCTTCAAGGATCTGGCGGTCTACGAGATCGACTTCGACACGCAGAAGGCGCTCATGCGCCGGTTCGATGCCCGCATGCAGAGCACGCTCATCGTCTTCAAGGGACGCGAGGAGGTCGGCCG
This sequence comes from Methylobacterium sp. 88A, assembly GCF_000376345.1. Taxonomy (NCBI): domain Bacteria; kingdom Pseudomonadati; phylum Pseudomonadota; class Alphaproteobacteria; order Hyphomicrobiales; family Methylobacteriaceae; genus Methylobacterium; species Methylobacterium sp. 88A. The sequence goes on along the minus strand of NZ_AQVT01000001.1, from coordinate 270,777 downwards.
CTCCGTGGGCGAGACGCAGGCCGAATGGATCGAGGCGCTGGTGGAGAAGGCCCTTTAGAGCGGCGCCGGGAATCCAGCGGGCATCCCTGTCATGAACACGTCCCTTCCATGAATGCCTCGCTCGGCCTCGCCTTCCTCGCCGGCCTGCTCACCATCCTGTCCCCCTGCGTGCTGCCGCTGCTTCCCATCGTCCTCGGTGCGGCGGCTTCGGAGCACCGTTTCGGGCCGGCGGCCCTGGCGGGCGGGCTCGCCCTGTCCTTCGTGGCGCTCGGCCTGTTCGTGGCGACGGTGGGATTCAGCCTCGGTATCGATGGCGACGTCCTCCGCCCGGTGGCGGCGCTCCTGCTCGTACTCGTCGGAATCGTCCTCATCGTGCCCGCGTTCCAGACCCGCCTCGCCGCCGCGGGCGGCCCTCTCAGCGACCGGCTGGAGCGACGCTTCGGAGGCATCGCGACCACCGGCCTCACGGGCCAGTTCACCGTCGGCCTTCTGCTAGGGGCGGTGTGGAGCCCCTGCGTAGGGCCGACCCTGGGCGCCGCGTCCCTCCTCGCCGCGCAGGGAAAGGACTTGGCGCAGGTCGCCCTCACCATGCTGGTCTTCGGCCTCGGCGCGGCCCTGCCCCTGCTCGGCCTCGGCCTGCTGTCGCGACGGGTGCTGATGGCGTGGCGGGCGCGGATGATGCGGTTCGGCACGGGCCTCAAGGCCGCGCTCGGACTCGTCCTCGTGCTCACCGGGCTCGCGATTCTGACGGGGCTCGACAAGCGTCTCGAGACGGCCCTCGTGACGGCCTCGCCGGACTGGCTGACCGCCCTGACCACCCGTTTCTGAGGTATACCACGCAGTCCGATGCGGAAGACCGCGATGTGCCGACGAATTCAGCACCATCAGGGGCTTATGGACTAAAGTCACCCGTTGACACGGCTCCGATTGTGGCAGAATAAAGCCACCGGAGACGGCCCGACGTCTAGGGAGGAAACGCCCGGCAAGGGTTGCGACGACAGGCGACGCCATCGCCACGTCGTCAGCATAAGATCAGTCAGCCTCTCCGAATTCTTTGCATACACTCGCCCGCGACCGTCATCTCGGCGCGTGATTTCGGCATTCCGAGCGTATAGACATCCCCGACATGCCCCCGGCCTTCGCGCCGCCGGCGAACCGGGTTGAGATCGATGTCGCAAGTCGTTCAGTCACGCCGCATCCGCGCTGTCGACCTCGCCAAGCGCAAGGCCGAAGGCGCCAAGATCATCGCGCTGACGGCCTACCACGCTCACACCGCCAGCATCCTCGATCCCCATTGCGACTTCATCCTGGTGGGCGATTCCCTTGGCATGGTCATGCACGGGATGGAGACGACCCTGCCGGTGACCCTGGAGATGATGATCGTCCAGGCCCAGGCCGTGATCCGCGGCACCTCCAGGGCTCTCATCGTGGTGGACATGCCGTTCGGCTCCTACGAGGCGAGCCCGCAGCAGGCCTTCATGAGCGCCGCCCGCGTGCTGAAGGAGACCGGCGCCGGCGCGATCAAGATGGAGGGCGGCGCCCGTTTCGCCGAGACGGTCAGCTTCCTGGTGGAGCGGGGCATCCCGGTGATGGGCCATATCGGCCTCACCCCCCAATCCGTGAACACGATGGGCGGGTTCCGCGTGCAGGGACGCGGCGAGGACGGCGAGCGCAAGCTGATGCAGGACGCCCAGGCGATCAGCGACGCGGGCGCCTTCGCCATCGTGCTCGAGGGCATCGTCGAGCCGGTGGCTCGCGCCATCGCCACGACCCCCTCCATCACCACGGTGACCATCGGCATCGGCGCCTCCACCGCCTGCGACGGCCAGATCCTCGTCCTCGAAGACATGCTGGGCCTGAGCGACAGGGTGCCGAAATTCGTCAAGCGCTTCGGCTCCCTGCGCGGGCAGATCGAGGGCGCCGTGGAGGCCTATGCCGAAGAGGTCCGCGCCGGCCGCTTCCCGGCGGACGAGCACACCTACCAGCCCAACTGAGCGAGATCGGCACACCGCCTCGGGCTCGCTCGTTGCCGGACGCCTGCGAGCGGGGCCGATGTCGCGCCGAACCCGTTGTCGAAGGCTCACGGGCAGACGGCGTCAGGCTGTGCCGCCGCCCGTTTTCCCATGACGCCAAATTGACGCAGAACACTTATTGTTCATCGCCTGAACGAGCGTTTTTAGAAGATTATAAGCAATTTGCATAGAGTTTGAGCGTCTTGAATGATGCTGTGGACCAATTTGTGGATCCGCGACACCCAATCTGCATAATTTGAAAGCATTCACAATGAAGATGACGATCAAGCTGAGGCTTGTAGCACTTCTAGCTTGTATCGGGCTAGTTCTCCTCGCGACGTCGGGCATCGCTAACCTTGCTTTGCATTGGAGTCACCAAAGCCTCAAAACCACCTTCGACGATCGTGTCATCCCCCTCCGGCAATTCATCGTCATCCGGGATTCCTATGACGACCTGACCAACATCTCGCGCGCGTTGCGCGGCCGGCAGATCGACCCGGCCCAGGCCAGGGAGAAGATCGAGCGAGACCTCTCGAACATCACCACGCAATGGTCGGCCTATCTGGCGACCTACCTCACACCGGAAGAGGAGATCCTCGCCAAGGATCTGCAGGGGCGGATCGACGGGAACGCCGTCATCATGGCCGAGATCCTCAAGCGCATCGCTGCCGGGGGCGGTTCGGAATTCGAGACGACGCATGTGGACTTGCTGAAAGGCCTGCAGGCCACCAACCCGATACTGACGAAACTGGCCACGCTGCAGGTGCATGAGGCGGAGGCGGAATACCAGCGCTCCGAGGCGACGTCCGGTTGGACGCGGCTCACCTTGCTGGCCGCGCTCGGTCTGGCCGCCGTGACCATTGCGTACGGTGTCTATACGATCATCGCGCATGTCATCCGCCCGCTCGGCAACCTCGTCAGCGTTCTTCAGCGCATGGCCCGGGGTGAGATCGATGCGGAGATCAGGGAAGCCGCCCGTGGTGACGAGATCGGCGCCGTCGGCAAGGCCGTCGAGGGCATCAAGGCCATGGTCGCCCGCAAGGCCGCCGAGGAATTTGAGATCAAGCGCCGGGCGGACGAGGCTGCGGCGGCCGAGCGCAAGCGCACGATGATCGAGCTGGCGGACGGCTTCGAGCGTGCCGTCGGCGGTATCGTCGGGACCGTGTCCTCATCGGCCACCGAACTCCAGGCCACTGCCCAGCAGATGACCGCCAGCGCCAACGAGACGGCGGCCCAGTCCTCCACCGTCGCGGCGGCCGCCGAGGAGGCCGCCACCAACGTCAACACGGTCGCGGCGGCGGCCGAGGAATTGGGCTCGTCGGTGCAGGAGATCGGTCGCCAGGTGTCCGGCTCGGCCATGCTCGCTCAATCGGCCGTGGGCGAGGCCGACCAGACCGTGCATCTGGTCCAGGCCCTGCAAACCACGTCGGCCCGGATCGGCGACATGGTGGGCATGATCTCGACCATCGCCAGCCAGACCAACCTGCTGGCGCTCAATGCCACGATCGAGGCGGCGCGCGCCGGCGTGGCGGGGCGGGGCTTCGCGGTGGTGGCGAGCGAGGTGAAGGCCCTCGCCGCCCAGACCGCCAAGGCGACCGAGGAAATCGGCCGCCAGATCGGCGAGGTGCAGGGCGTCACCGCTCAGGCCGTGATGGCGATCGGCGGCATCACCGGGCGGATCCGCGAGATCGACGACATGGCGGCCTCGATCGCCGCCGCGGTGGAGCAGCAGGGGGCGGCGACGCAGGAGATCGTCCGCAACGTCGCCCAGGCCTCGGCGGGCACCAACGAGGTGACCGGCAACATCGCCGGTGTGGCGCAGGCCTCGGAGGAGACCGGGATGGCGGCCGGACAGGTATTGTCCGCCGCCTCCGAACTGTCGCGCCAGTCCGAGCATCTCGGCGCGGAGGTCTCGCGCTTCCTCTCGACCATCCGCGCCGCCTGACCCGACAGGAATGGAACGCGGACCGTCGCCCATCTACTCGGAGCGGCGTTCCGGAGTGAGACCGGGCGCGGGTGTCCCTATCGGACCCCGCCTCCGAAGCCCGCGGCAATCTCAGAAGTGCCGCCGAGCAGGATGTCGAGGGCCAGGATGAGCCCGAGGACCGCGATATAGACGACCGTGAACAGGTCCCTGTCCTCTTTGCCGGCCAGTATCAGGCCGGCGAAGGGAACGGTCTGGAGCGCCAGGATGGCGGGAAGGTGCATGACGGTCCTCGAAGGGTCGGGGGATAGTCCCGGCCCCTCCCCGGGGGCCGGGTCTGCTGAGGCCGGACCGGTGACGCGATCCGGACGGATCAGACGGATGTCCGTGCGAGGTGGGCGGGGCCGGATTCCTCCATCGTGTCCGAAGCGGCCGCCGGGCCTTGCGCGAGGTAGCGCGCCCGCATCGGACGGAGCACGAACATCGCCAGGGCCGCCGCCGCCACGTTCAGCCCGATGATGATCGAGAACACCGCCGACCAGCCGTAGGTTGCCGAAATGACGCTCGCCACCGGCACGAGGAACGAGGCCGTTCCCTTGGCGGTGTAGAGCAGGCCGGCATTGGTGGTGGCGAAGGTGGAGCCGAACGTGTCGCCGCAGGTGGCCGGGAACAGCGAGTAGATCTCGCCGAAGACGCCGAAATAGATCGCCGTGGAGAAGACGAAGACCAGCGGGTTGGTGCCGTAGCCGAGGAGCAGGACGATCGCGGCGGCGGCCGTCGCGAAGGCGATGAACATCGTGTTCTCGCGCCCGATCGTATCCGAGACGAAACCGAAGAACGGACGCCCGAACCCGTCGAAGATCCGGTCGAGCGAGATGGCGAAGGTGAGAGCCGCCATCTGCAGGCCGAACAGGCTGACGGGCACGTCGGCGACCTTGAAGTCATGGGCGATGGGCGCGATCTGCGCCGCCGCCATCAGGCCGCCCGAGGCCACCATCACGAAGATCGCGTACATCACCCAGAAGACGGGGGTGCGCACCACCTCGCGCGGCGTGCGGTCGACCTTGGTCTGGGGCAGGCGCAGGCTCTTGCGCTGCATCGGCACCGCGACGGAGGGCTTGCGCAGCAGGAACGACAGCAGGACCACGATGGCGCCCTGGCCGAGGCCGAAATACAGGAAGGCGTCCTGGTAGCCGCTGCTGGCGATCATCTTGGCGATCGGCACCACCGTCACCGCGGCGCCGGCACCGAAGCCGGCCGCCGTGGCGCCGGCCGCGAGGCCGCGCCGATGCGGAAACCATTTCAGGGCGTTGCCGACGCAGGTACCGTAGACTGACCCGGCCCCGATGCCGCCCACCACCGCCGCGCCGTAGAGCATCCACAGGGACGAGGCCTGGGAGTTGATGAGCCAGGCGAGCGCGATCATCACGCCGCCGAAACACACCACGATGCGCGGGCCGTAGCGGTCGACGAACCAGGCCTCCACCGGCACCAGCCAAGTCTCGGTGGCGACGAAGATCGTGAAGGCGAACTGGATCGCCGCCCGGCCCCAATGGAACTTGGCGTCGATGGGATCGACGAAGAGGGTCCAGCCATATTGCAGGTTGGCGATCATCGCCATGCAGAGGACGCCGAAGGCGAGTTGCCGCCATTTGGCCGACGGCGGGTCCTGACGTTCCGTCGCGGTATCCATTGGTGCCATCCCTGAATCCATTCTTGCTTGGTGATGCGTGGCGTCGCTCCGGCCATCATGCATCAAAATTCAAGGCATACAATATACCAAGGATTAAAATTCAGGCTCGCTCGTACGTGGAGGGCGACACCAGGGCAGCGATACGGGAATGTTGCACGACGGTCACGATCCACATCGAAACGGCGATCCCGCTTCATCACCGAATCGGGGACGGCCGTCCGGACACGCAATCCGCGGTTGGTCCCACAAGCCAGCCGAAGCAGAGCGCAGAGCCTCGATCAGGGTCGAAAATCACTTCACCGGGGCAGACGACTCAGTACCACTGAAAGTATAAAATCGTACTTTAGATCCATACTAATTCCAGAAGATAGCACTTGCGTGCATATTACCTTCTTCGCCAGAAGAATGCAGAACACGAATTAGAGATCAGTCGTTCTTTGTAACGCCTCTGAACTCATCAAGTCCTGGCAAATTGGGTTCCGCCTTGCATCAACTCTCGCTCAATCATCGCGGCCAAGCCGCGGTCTCGTCCGTTCGCGGTCGTGTCCTCCTTGCCATGCTGTCGAGCGTGGCCGTCCTGGCGGTTCTGTCGAAACCCGTCATGGCGCAGGTCTCGGCGCAGGGCGCGGACCACGCGGTGACCCTCGATACTTTGTCGGTCGATGGCGCCGGTGGACGTCCGAGTGCATCGGGCGCGGATGCCGGCGGCCCCGTCGGCCCGGTGAGAGGCTATACAGCCACGCGAAGCGTCGTCGGAACCAAGACGGACACCCCTATTCTCGAAACCGCCCAGTCGATTTCTGTCATTTCCCGCAAGCAGATCGAGGATCAGAACGCGCTCACCGTCAATCAGGCCCTGCGTTACACGCCGAGCGTGACCACCGAGCAACGCGGCGGCTCCGGCTCGACCCGCCTCGAACAGTTCCTGATCCGCGGCTTCCAGGCCCCCCTCTTCCTCGACGGCATGCGCCTACCCGGCAACCGTGACGCCGGCCCGTCCGTCGATCCGTTCCGGCTGGAGCGCGTGGACATCATCAAGGGGCCGGCCTCGGTCCTCTACGGGCAGTCGGGTCCGGGCGGCATCGTCAACCTCGTCAGCAAGGTGCCGTCCTTCGTCCGCCACGGCGAAATCTTCATCCAGGGCGGCGATTACAACACCGTGCGCGGCGGCGTCGATGTCGGCGGCCCGATCGAGGGCCACAGCGTCCTCGCGGACCAGTTCGCCTACCGCATCATCGCGGCGGGCTGGAACGCCGATGGCCCGGCCAAGACCACCTCCATCGAGCGCAGCTTCATCAACCCAAGCGTGACGTGGCGTCCGTCCGCCGACACTTCGCTGACGGTCATCGGCCTGTACCAGCGCGACCCTTATTCCGGCTATTACGGCGCCCTGCCCGCCAAGGGGACGCTGTTCCCGTCGAATTTCGGCGTCGCCAACGGACCGCTCGGCCGCCTGCCGCGCAACTTCTATGACGGCGACCCGAACATCGAGCGCTCCGACCGCACCCAGGCCTCGGCGACCTATATCTTCGATCATCGTTTCGACGATGGGATCCGCGTCCATTCGTCGGGTCGCTTCCTGCGCACCCTCGGCGATTACCGCAGCCTCTACGACGCCACCACGAACAACCTCGCCTGGGGCGGTCGCTTCCTCGGACGGGCCGCCGGCGGCACCAACGTGGCCATCGACGCTTTCACCAACGACAACAACCTCGTGGCCAATTTCGACACCGGCCCGGTCGCCCATACCGTCCTCGTCGGGCTCGATCACCAGACGCTCTACACCAAGACGTTCAGCACCCCGTTCCCGCCCGTTCCCCAGAGCCTCGACTTGCTCAACCCGGTCTACGGGCTGCCCAACATCCCCTTTCCGGCTTTCTCGGGCTATTCCGATATCACCGCGCAGCAGACCGGCATCTACTTCCAGGACCAGATCAAGGTCGATCGCCTGACCTTGACGCTGGGCGGACGGTACGACTGGGCAAGCCAGACCGGGCCGACGAGAGATATGGCCGGCAAGTTGGTGAGCGAGCAGAACGCGCCAAGCGAAGCCTTCACCGGTCGGGCGAGCCTGCTCTACCTCTTCGATAGCGGCGTCGCTCCTTACGTGAGCTATTCGGAGGCCTTCGAGCCCCTCGTCTCCGGGCAGATCTACAACGGTGACCCGACGTTCGGCCGTCTGCCCGACCCGGTCACGAGCCGGCAGTTCGAGGTCGGCGTCAAGTATCAGCCGCCGGGAACCGACATCCTGCTCACGGCCGCCGCCTTCGACATCAAGCGCCAGAACTCGCTTACTCCAGACCCCAACAGACTGAACTTTTCGGTCCAGACCGGCGAGGTGAGCATTCAGGGCGTCGAGTTCGAAGCGCGGGCCAACGTCACCGAGAACCTGACCGTCATCGGCGGATTTTCCCTGATCGACGCCATCAATTCCGGAGGAAGCCCCGAAGTGATCGGCCTGCGCCCGATCCAGGTGCCGGACACCACGGTCTCCCTCTTCGGCAACTATCAGGTCCGCACGGGCATGTTCGCCGGCCTCGGCTTCGGTGGCGGCTTCCGCTATCTCGGGGGCTCGCAGGGTGACGCCGCCAACAGCATCAAGGTGCCGGCGAACCTCGTCGTCGACGCCGTGGCATCTTATGACTTCAGCTACCTGTCGCCGAACCTGAAGGGCGTGCAGTTGCAGGTCAACGCCCAGAACCTCCTCGACGAGACCTACGTGCAATCCTGCGCCTTCCAGGCCTGGTGCTGGTACGGCGCGCCGCGCACCGTGCTCGCGACGCTCCGGTATCGCTGGTAGACCATGGCTTCGCGCCCGCCCGCGCCTCGGCCGAGACCACTCGAGAACGACATGCCTGGAGGATGTGCGGCATGAGGAACGGCCTTCGCCAATCCATGGCCTGGCTGCACGCCTGGTCCGGCCTCGTGGTCGGCTGGGTGCTGTTCGCCGTCTTCGTCACCGGGACGGCGAGCTACTACCGCACCGACATCACGGCCTGGATGCAGCCGGAACTGCGCCGGGAATCGGCGCAGACCGCCCTCGACCTGCCCCGCGCGGCCGAGATCGGGATCGCCCATCTCCAGGCCCATGCCGTGGGCGCGCGGACCTGGTCCATCGGCCTGCCGCAGCCGGACCGGCCGATCATCGACCTGTTCTGGCGGACGAAGCCGGGGGCGCCTCCGAGCATCGTCCAGCTCGACGGGCACACCGGCGAGCCGGCCTCCTTCCGGAAGACCAGGGGCGGCGACTTCCTCTACCGCTTCCATTTCGAGCTGCACATGCCGCCGCTCTGGGGGCGCTGGATCGTCGGCATCTGCGCGATGGTGATGCTGGTTGCGCTCATCAGCGGCATCGTCACCCATCGCCGGATCTTCGCCGATTTCTTCACCCTGCGCCGGGACAAGTCGGCCCAGCGCGGCTGGCTCGACGCGCACAACGTCACCGGCGTGCTGGCGCTGCCGTTCCACCTGATGATCACCTATACGGGCATCGTCACCCTGGCGATGATGTACATGCCCTGGGGCGTCACCGCCGCCTATAAGGGCGATGCGACGCGCTTCTACGCCGAAACATCCCAGATCACGACGCAGCGCCCGCCCCTCGGCCGGCCCGGAACCCTGGCACCCATCGCCCCGATGGTCGCCCGTGCCGTGGCGACGATCCACGAACCGCTGGAGCGCCTGTCCATCGTCAATCCGGGCGATGCCGGGGCCACCGTCATCGCGATCTTCGAGGAGCCGCACGGGCTCGCGCACCAGCACCCGCAGATCGCCTTCGACGGCACCACCGGCGAGATCGTCGAGATCCTGCAGGGCGGGCTGAAGCCGGCGGCCAATACCTTCACCACCATGGTCGGCCTGCACGAGGCCCATTTCGCCGGGCCGGCCCTGCGCATCCTGTTCTTCCTCTGCGGCCTGATGGGATGCGTCATGGTGGCGAGCGGCCTGATCCTGTGGTCCGTCGCCCGGCTGCCGAAACCGGGCGAGACCGCGTTCCTCGGCCTTCGCGTGGTGCAGGCCCTCAACATCGGCACCGTCATCGGCCTGCCGGCGGGAATCGCGGTGTATTTCCTCGCCAACCGGATCCTCCCTCCCGGCCTCGAGGGCCGCCTCGACTGGGAGGTCCGGGCCTTCTTCGCGGCCTGGATCGTGATGGCCGTGGTTCCGCTGTTCCGGCCTCATCGCGCCGCGTGGCGGGAGATGGCCCTCGTCACCGCCGCCCTGTTCCTCGCCGTGGCCCTGGTGGACCTCGCCGCCGCCGCCGCGCCCGGCCCAAGCGCCCTGCTGCGGCACGACCCGCGCTTCCTCTGGTTCGATGCGGCCATGATGGCGCTCGCGGGGCTGTTCGCGCTCGTTGCCCGCAAGGTCGCGCGGTTCCAGACCCGCACGCGCGCGAAATCCGCCCCCGTCGGCGCGCCTAGGACCGCCTGACACCGGATGAGCGAAAGCCGGAGCAAGAACCGGGATGCGATCCCCGGCGCTCCGGGCCAGGATGACGGGAGGAGACGGCGCCCCATCCGCGCACGCCTCGCCCGATGAGGAGATCGCCCCCGTGCCCGTCCGCGAATCCACCTCCTCTCCGGAGGCCCTCTCCGTTTCCCATGCCGGCGACGCGGAGAGATGGGCCGCCCTCGCCGCCCGCGACGGGACTGCGGACGGCCGCTTCGTCTATGCGGTGCGCACCACGGGAATCTATTGCCGGCCGAGCTGCGCGGCGCGTGCGCCGCGACCCGAGAATGTGAGCTTTCACACCACCTGCGCCGAGGCGGAGGCGGCCGGCTTTCGCGCTTGCCGGCGCTGCCGCCCCGACGCGCCGAGCCTCGCCGCGCGCCGGACGGAGGCCGTTGCCCGCGCCTGCCGCCTCATCGACGAATCCGAGACGGTGCCGAGCCTCGGCGCCCTGGCGGAGGCGGCCGGTCTCAGCCCGTTCCATTTCCACCGGGTGTTCAAGGCGGTCACCGGCGTGACGCCGAAGGCCTATGCGGCGGCGCGGCGCGCGGATTTCCTCGCCTCGGGCTTGAGCCAGGCCGGATCGGTGACGCAGGCGATCTACGAGGCCGGCTACGCCTCGCCGAGCCGCTTCTATGCGGACGCGACGGACCGCCTCGGCATGGCCCCGAACGTCTACCGCCTTGGCGGCAAAGGGGTCGCGATCCGGTTCGGCATCGGCCAATGCGCCCTCGGCGCCATCCTGGTGGCGGCGACAGCCAAGGGGCTCTGCGCCATCCTGCTCGGGGACGATCCCGACATCCTCGTCCGCGACCTCCAGGACCGATTCCCGAAGGCCGAACTCTCCGGCGGCGACCCGGCCTTCGAGGCGTGGATGGCGCAGGTGGTGGGGTTCGTGGCTCGCCCCTCGGGCGGTCTCGACCTGCCGCTCGATATCGGCGGCACCGCCTTCCAGCAGCGGGTCTGGGACGCCCTGCGCAAGATCCCCATCGGCACCACCGCGACCTATGCGGAGATCGCCCGCGCCATCGGCGCACCGGCGGCGACCCGTGCGGTGGCGCGGGCCTGCGGCGCGAACCCCATCGCCATGGCGATACCCTGCCACCGGGTGGTCCGTTCGGACGGGTCGCTCTCCGGCTACCGCTGGGGCGTCGCGCGCAAGCGCGACCTCCTCACCCGCGAGGGCGCCGCCCCCTGACCGCGACATTCGCGCACCGATACCGATGACCGCGCTACCCCATCCGGAGGATGTGGCGCGGACCGTCCCATGGCATGACCGTTCCCGGAGAGGGAGAATGCCGTGACGAGCGCCGCGACGCCGGATTTCTACTGGCTGGGTTTCGAAGCCTACGGGCGTGGCGAGACCATCGACCGCGCCCCGGGCGGCGAGGAATCCGCCGAGCGGCTGGATTGGATCGACGGCTGGGAGTTCGGCAAGTTCGCCTCCGCCGCCGACCCCGATCCCGACGATCTCGACGCCGCCGAGCCACCCCTGCTTGCCGCAGCGCATCCGTCGACGCCGCAGGATCGTTTGTTTTGTCGAACGATTTCGGCGGAACGCGCGCGCGGCAGATGACGGCCGGAGCGGGACAATACAGGCCTTCTCCCCTCGCCCATCAGCCTCGGGGAAACGATTTCCGGACCGGGGTGTGGCGGCAGTAAGAGCCTTCTCCGATCAGTCGTTCTTAAAAAAGAACGTTCTCGTTGACAGGACAGGGTTTCGGCGGGACCATCCCGGCACTCGGCCAGGGCCGTCGAGCGGGTCTGTCCCGTGCGCCCGGCCCTCCGATCCGTCCGAAGAATCCTGTCTCCCCCATGATCCTTTCCCCGCCTCTGCGCGACACCGCCGAAGGGCTCGCCCGGCTTTTCGCCGAACGGGCCGAGGGGCACGACCGCGCCGGCCGATTCGCGCATGACAACATCGCAGACCTCCGGAATGCCGGCCTGCCGGGATTGATCGTGCCGCGCCGGCTCGGCGGCGGCGGCGCGGGGCTCGGGGCGGCCGCGATGGTGGTCGGCACCCTGGCGCGGGGCGAGCCCTCCACCGCCCTGGTGGTCACCATGCACTTCCTTCAGCACGGGCTGATCCATGCGCGGGAACACTGGCCTCGGGCGATCGCCGACCGGCTCGGCCGCGCGGCGGTGGAGGACGGCGCGCTCATCAACGCCCTGCGGGTCGAGCCCGAGCTCGGCACCCCCGCCCGGGGCGGCCTGCCGGAGACGGTGGCGCGGGCGACAGTCACGGGCTGGCGCATCAGCGGCCGGAAGATCTATTCCACCGGCAGCCCGGCCCTCACGCACGGCCTCGTCTTCGTCCGCACCGACGAGGCGGAGCCGCGCATCGGCAACATCCTCGTGCCCATGGCCTCGCCGGGCGTGCGGATCGAGGAGACCTGGGACCATCTCGGCCTGCGCGCCAGCGGCAGCCACGACGTCATCTTCGAGGATGTGGAGGTGCCGGCCGACCATGCGGTGGACCTTCGACCGCCCGAAGGCTGGCGCAAGGCCGATACCGACCAGCAGGCCTGGAGCACCACGATGCTGTCGGCCCTCTACGACGGCGTCGCGCGCTCGGCCCAGGCCTGGTTCATCGCCTTCGCCAAGGACCGCAAGCCCGGAAGCCTCGGCCAGAGCCTCGCCACCCTCCCGCGGTTCCAGGATGCCATTGGCGAGAACGAGCGGCTGCTCAGCCTCAATGCCCGCCTGATCCGGAGCGTCGCCGCGGAGGTGGACGGGGGCACCTGCCCCTCGGTCGCCGAATCCGGGTTCCTCAAGGCCACCGTCACCGAGAACGCGATCCAGGTGGTGCAGCGGGCCGTGGAACTCGCCGGCAATCCCGGCCTGTCGCGGGCGAACCCGCTGGAGCGGCACCTGCGCGACGTCCTGTGTGGGCGCATCCACTGGCCGCAGGCCGATTCGGTCCGCGTCTCCGCCGGCCGCACCGCCCTCGGGCTCTGACATCACCGCCCCTTCCGACACGGACAAGGAGATCGCAATGAGCTTCCTTCCAGCCGACGCCGTCGAGTTCATCGGCTTCGCCGCCCCGCGCTACACCTCCGAGACCCATGCGGCTTCGGGACCGGCCATCGACCGCGACTACCTGCGCCTGCTCGCCCAGGCGCATGAATGGGGCGGGTTCGACCGCATCCTGGTGGCCTTCTACGCGACCCAGCCCGACGCGCTGCTGCTCTCCGCTCAGATCGCGGCGGTGACCGACCGGATCGGCCTGATGATCGCCCATCGCACCGGATTCACCGCGCCGACGGTGGCCGCGCGCCAATTCGCGACCCTCGACCAGCTGACCGGCGGGCGGGTCGCCATCCACGCCATCAGCGGCGGCGACGACAGGGAGCTGGCACAGGACGGCGACCACCTGACCAAGGACGAGCGCTACGCCCGCACCGACGAGTTCCTCACCATCGCCCGGCAGGTCTGGACCTCCGAGGCGCCGTTCGACTTTACCGGCGCGCATTACCGGATCGACCGGGGCTTCTCCGAGGTGAAGCCGGTGGACCCGCGCGGCATCCCGGTCTTCTTCGGTGGCGCCTCGCCCGCCGCCATCGGCGTCGCAGGCCGCCACGCCGACACCTACGCCCTATGGGGCGAGAGCCTCGATCAGGTCCGGGAGGCAATTTCCAGGGTCCGGGCGGCGGCCGCCCCCCACGGCCGTGACCCGCGCTTCAGCCTGTCGTTCCGGCCGATCCTGGCGGCGACGGAGGAGGAAGCCTGGGCCAGGGCCGAGGACATCCTGGCCCGCACCCGCGCCACCCGCGCCGCCAGGGGTCTCGGGCCGGCGCCGGTACCGGAGAACGAGGGTTCGCGCCGCCTGCTCGCGGCGGCGTCCCAAGGCTCGCGCCTCGACAAGCGGCTCTACACCGCCATCGCCAGGGAGACAGGTGCTTCGGGCAATTCCACCGCCCTCGTCGGCACGCCGGAGCAGGTGGCCGACGCCCTTCTCGATTACCACGACCTCGGGGTGCGGACCTTCCTGATCCGCGGGTTCGACCCGCTGGAGGACGCCATCGCGTATGGCCGTGACCTGATCCCCACCTTCAAGCGGCTCCTCGCCCGGCATGGCAGGCGGGCGGAGGCAGCCTGATGCGCGCCCTCATCGCCCTCCTCGCCGTGCTGGCGTTCACCGGCATCGCCCGTGCCGACGAGACGGTGCTCCGCGTCGGCGACCAGCGCGGCAATGCCCGCGCGCTCATGGAATCGGCCGGCGTCCTCGCCGACCTGCCCTACCGGCTCGAATGGAGCGAGTTTCCCGCCGCCGCCCCGCTGCTCGAAGCCCTCAATGCCGGGGCGATCGATGCCGGCGGCGTCGGCGACGCGCCCTTCACCTTCGCGGCCGCCGCCGGGGTTCCGGTGAAGGCCTTCGTCGCCTTCCGCAACAAGCAGGACGGCCTGGCGATCCTCGTCGCCAAGGATTCACCGTTCAAGACGGTGGCCGACCTGAAGGGCAAGAGCATCGCCACCAATCGCGGCTCCATCGGCCATCAGGTGGTGCTGGCCGCCCTGGAAGAGGCGGGCCTGCCGGCCAATGCCGTGACCCTGCGCTTCCTGCCCCCGGCGGATGCCAAGATCGCGCTCGCCAGCGGCAGCGTCGATGCCTGGGCGACCTGGGAGCCCTACACCTCCACGGCGGAGCTCGCCGGCCTCGCTCGTGTCGTGCGCGACGGCAACGGCATCACACCGGGCCTGAGCTTCGCAGTGGCGTCCGACGCGGCCCTGAAGACCAAGCGGGCGCAGCTCGCCGATTTTGGCCGCCGCCTCGTGAAGGCACGCGAATGGGCGCTCAAGGACCCTGCGCCCTACGCGGCGGTCTGGTCGAAGCTCATCGGCCTGCCGGAGACCGTGCCCCTGCGCTGGTTCTCGCGTGCGGAGTATCGGGCGGTGCCCATCGACGACGCGGTGATCGCCGACGAGCAGCGCAACATCGACCTCTATGTCCGTTCCGGGCTGATCCCCGCCGCGCGGGCGCCGCGCGCCGACCTCATCCTCGATCGGAGCTTCGAACCGGCCACCGCTGCGGTACGTTGAACCGATTGCCGCCGAGGACCGGACCCATGCACGACCCTTCCGACCACGATCACGCCCATTCCGACCACGCGCACACGCACGACCACGAGGCGGCGCCCGCGACCGAGCGCTGGAAGCATGACGGCGTGCGGGTGATTCCCGGTGACAAGCTCGATTCCAACACCGCCCAGACGCCGGGCATGTTCCGGCAGGCGGCGATCAACCATGCCCGCGTCGGCGCGCAGAAGATCTGGGCCGGCACGGTGGCGATCGCCCCCGACGCCAAGACCGGCGTGCACCATCACGGCGCCCTGGAAAGCGTGATCTACGTGGTCTCCGGCCGCGCCCGCATGCGCTGGGGCGACAAGCTCGAATTCGTGGCCGAGGCCGGCCCCGGCGACTTCATCTTCGTGCCGCCCTACGTGCCGCACCAGGAGATCAACGCCGATCCGGACCAGCCCCTGAACTGCGTCCTGGTGCGCTCCGACAACGAGGCGGTGGTGGTCAACATCACCGATGTGGAACCCGTGGAACGCCCCGAGACGGTCCATTGGGTCGACCCGATCCACAAGCATCCCTGATTCCGCGCCCTAGCGAGAGACGCCGCTCCATGATCCATCGTCGCCACGCGCTGCGGGCCGCCGCCGCGCTGAGTCTTCTCGCCCTCGCTCCGGGACGCGCGCTCGCCGCCGAGCCGAGGACGCTGCGCATCGGCTACCAGAAATCCTCGACGCTGATCGCCCTGCTCAAGCAGGACGGCAGCCTGGAAAAGGCGCTGGAGCCCCTCAAGGTCGGGCTCACCTGGCACGAATTCACCAGCGGCCTGCCGGTGATGGAGGCGCTCAACGCAGGCCAGATCGACCTCTCCGCGGACGTGGCCGACACGGTGCCGATCTTCGCCCAGGCCGCCAATGCGCGGATCACCTACGTGGCGCAGGAGGCCGCCTCGCCGGCTGCGCAGGCCATCGTGGTCGGCGCCGATTCGCCCATCAAGGCGGTGGCCGACCTCAAGGGCCGCAAGGTCGCGGTGACGAAGGGTGCCGGCAGCCACTACCTCCTCCTCGCTGCCCTGAGGGCGGAGGGGATTCCGTTCAAGGCGATCACGCCCGCCTACCTCACCCCCGCGGACGGACGCACGGCGCTGGCCAGCGGCGGGGTCGAGGCCTGGGTCGCCTGGGACCCGTTCCTGTCGGCGGCCGAACTGCAATCGGGCGCCCGTATCCTGAAGGACGGCACCGGCCTGTCGCTCTACAAGCGCTATTACCTCGCCTCGGACGAGTACGCGGCCAAGCACGGCGACATCCTCGACATCGTCTTCGCCAAGCTGCGCGATACCGGAACCTGGGTGAAGGCCAACCCCGACGAGGCCGCCACCCGCCTCGGCGCCCTGTGGAAGCTCGACCCGGCCATCGTCGCCAAGGCCAATGCCCGCCGCACCTACGTCGTCGAGCCGGTGACCCGCGAGGGGCTCTCCGAACAGCAGACCATCGCGGACGCGTTCCGCGCCGAGGGCCTGCTGCCGCGCGCCGTCGATGCCTCGGCGCTCGGCATCTGGGCGCCGACCAAGTCCTGACCGGTGAACGAAAAATCCCGATGAGCCCGGCTCATCGGGATCGGAGCGTCCCTCAGTTCAGGAGAGACGAACTCACCACTTGTAAGAGACGCTCGCGACGATCTTGCGCTGGGTGCCGTAGAAGCAGGAAAAATCGGTCGAGCAGGACGAGACGAAGCGGCGGTCGCCGACATTCAGGATGTTCACCGCAGCGCGCCAACCGACATAGTCGTAATGAACCGACGCATCGAAAGTGACATACTCGGACACTTTCAATGTATTCGCCACGTCGGCGAAAGATCGCCCGACATAGTTCACGCCGCCACCGAAGCCGAATCCTTTCCAATCGCCGAGCGGGATCGTGTAATCGGCCCAGAGAGAGGCCAGCGTCTCGGGGATACCTACGGGTACCTTGCCGAGTTCATCGGCATTGTCGGTCTTGACGTTCTTGAGATCGTAGATGGTGTAGGACGCAACGAGGTTCAGCCCTTCGGCGAGATTGGCCGTCGCCGAAGCCTCGAAGCCGCGCGACCGCACCGCCCCGATCTGACGACCGGTAAGAGCCGTCGCGGGTGTCGGAACATTCGACCGCTCGAGGTCGAAGGCCGCGACGGTGAAGAAGCTGTTCCAGCCGACCGGCTGGAACTTGGCGCCCACCTCGACCTGCTCGCCACTCTCCGACTTGAACGGCTTCTGCGCCGCATCGAAGCCCGGCGTCGGATTGAATGAAGTGCCGTATGTAACGTAGGGCGCGAACCCATTGTCGAAATTGTAGATTAGACCGAGCCGTCCCGTGAACGCGCTCTCGTTTAGGCTCGGCGTGGAAGCGCCGAAGAGCTTGTCCTGGACGTCGGACCTGACGAAATCCTGACGACCGCCGATGAGGAAGGTCAGCCGCTCCGTGAGTGCGACCTGATCCTGAGCATAGAGGCCGGTCTGCTGCAGCTGCTGGTCCATCACGAGATAAGGCGTCGGCCTCGCACTCGACTGATAGTAGCGCGGAGACAGGACGTTGAGCGATGAGACCGGGAAGGTCGAAGCCTGATTATCCGACAGGCTGTAGCGCTTGTAATCGACGCCCATCAGCAGCGTATGGCCGAAATACCCGTCGTTGAAGCGCGCTTGAGCTTGATTGTCGACCGTGAAGAGCCCGGCGCGCGGCGTCGTCAGGAAGCCGTAACGGGAGAGGTTCGTCTGAGCCGCATTCCCGTAGGCAAAAGGAATGTAGCGCTGGTCTGTCACTTCCAGGAAGGAGAAGCGCAGATTCTGGCGCACGGTCCACACATCGTCGAAGTGATGCTCGAACTCGTAGCCGAGATTGGCCTGGTTCCGGGTGTAACGGTCGATGAGCGGGTCGCTGGCGTTGAGCTTGCGGTCGATGCGGAAGCCCGAGGCGTTGTTGCGCACAGTGCCGGCATAGGGAAGGAACTGGCCGGCCCCGCCGGTCTCGTCGCGCTGGAAGCTCGTCAGCACCGTGAAGGTGGTGGCACCGTCGGGCTTATAGGTGAAGCTCGGCGCGATGTAGTAGCGGTCCTCCGGCGCGAAGTTCACCTGGGCGTTGCCGTTCTGGAAACGGCCGGTCAAGCGGTAGAACCAGTGGCCGGACTCGTCCACCGGGCCACCGAGATCGAAGGCGGCGTAGCGCTGGTCGAACGAACCGCCGCCGAGTTCGAGATAGCGCAGGGGCTCGAGAGTCGGACGCTTGGAGACGATGTTGATGAGGCCGCCCACGGGGCTGCCGCCGAACAGGGTGGCGGCGGGGCCGCGCAGCAGCTCGATGCGCTCGGCGCCGAACGGGTCGATGCGGAAATTGGCGAACGATGTCTGGAACAGCTGGAGCCCGTCGCGGAACAGGCCCGTTCCGGTGGCCGAGAAGCCGCGGATCAGGAACCAGTCGAGGCGCGTGTCGGGGCCGAACTGGTTGGCGTAGATGCCCGGCGTGTAGCGCACGGCCTCCGACAGGGTCTGGGAGCCCTGCGCCTTGATCTGATCGGCACCGACGACGCTGATCGATTGCGGCGTGCGGATGATCGGCGTGTCGGTCTTGGTGGCCGTGGCGCTGCGCGTGGCGACGTAGCCGTCCACCGGGCCACGGGCGGTCTCGGGCGCGCGACGACCATTCCCGACACCCGTGCCGTTCCCCGCGCCCGATCCTTCGACGCTCAGCGTATCGAGGGTCACGGCCCGTTCCTGCGCCGAACCGGCTCCCGTCAGGGCGAGGACCATGATCGACACCCCGGCCGCGAGGACGGCGGAACGGGGGAATGGGGACGACGGCATGGACGGCCTGGCTCCGGATGACGGGCAGCAGAACGGGCTCGCGCAAGTGGCGAGACGTGGCCTGCAGTGCTCTTTAGAATTATGATAAACTACTGTAATACAACATGTATTCGCCCTTCCGCCGTAGCTTTCGGCTCAGGCGGTGGCAAGATACCGAACACTCTTCGTCACTCGCCGTTGCTGCTTCGACACAGGCCGCGCAGGTTGCAATGCTTGTTCGCACTCAGCCTGCTGGAGATGCCGGTGGCGGCAACGATGCGGGATTGGGGCGTGAGCCAGCGGATCGAGGGTGTGGACCGGATGAGGGCCGGGGCTCGTTCTCGACGCGACGCTTTGCGTGGCGGAGTGCGGCCTGTTCTGATGACGGCCGACGGAGCCCATCCCCGGCGCGACGGGCCGGGGATGGGGTGACGGGTGAAGACCTTACTTCAGGCGGTCGGCGGCCCAGGCGATATGGTCGTCCATGAAGGTCGAGATGAAGAAGTAGGAGTGATCGTAGCCCTCGCGCATGTTCAGCGTGAGGGGGATCCCGGCCTTCTTGCAGGCCTCTTCGAGGAGCCAGGGGCGCAGGCCGTCTTCCAAGAAGCTGTCGGCCGTACCCTGGTCCACGAGGAACTCCGAGAAGCGCTTGCCGTCCTCGATCAGCGCGGTGGCGTCATGCGCGCGCCAGGCCGCCTCGTTGGTCCCGAGATACTTCTCGAAGGCGGGCTTCGACCATCCGGCCGTGGAGGGCTGGGCGATGGGCGCGAAGGCCGAGCAGGACTTGAAGCGGTCGGGATAGGTGAGCGCGATGGTCAGCGCGCCGTGGCCGCCCATGGAGTGGCCGAAAATGCCCTGGCGCGCCATGTCGGCGGGGAAGTTCTCGGCGATGAGGGCGGGGAGCTCCTCGGTGACGTAGCTCCACATCCGGTAATTGGCGGCGTAGGGCGCCTCCGTCGCGTCGACATAGAAGCCGGCGCCCGAGCCGAACTGCCAGTTGCCGGCCTCGTCGGGGATATCCGCGCCGCGCGGGCTGGTATCGGGCGCCACGATGATCACGCCATGCTCGGCGGCGGCGCGGCGGTACTCGCCCTTGTCCATGACGTTGGCATGGGTGCAGGTGAGGCCGGACAGGTACCAGAGCACCGGCACCGGGCCGTTCTCGGCCTGCGGCGGCACGAACACCGCGAAGGTCATGGGACAGCCGGTGGTCTTGGCATCGTGCTTGTAGACGCCCTGCGTGCCGCCATGGGCGCGGGCCTTCGAGATGGTTTCCATGCGGTGATCTCCTGATGGGGGTGAGTGGATCGTATTTAGCGAATCTCATCGGAAGGTGCGCATGCCCCCTCTCCCCGCACGCGGGGAGAGGGTCGCGGACACCTTGCCGTGTCCGCGACGAGCGGAGGCGAAGCCGAAGCGATGGTGAGGGGGCGGTGTCGGAGGAGTCTCATACGAAGGCGCCCCCTCACCGTCGGCTGCCGCCTCGACGCGCCGACGACGGGGTCGTCGCGTCCCTCTCCCCGCAAGCGGGGAGAGGGGATGCTCACTTACTCAGTAAACCACCACCGAGCGGATCGACTTGCCCTCGTGCATCAGGTCGAAACCGTGGTTGATGTCTTCGAGTGGCATGGTGTGGGTGATCAGGTCGTCGATGTTGATCTTGCCCTCCATGTACCAGTCGACGATCTTCGGCACGTCGGTGCGGCCGCGGGCGCCGCCGAAGGCCGAGCCCTTCCAGACGCGGCCGGTGACGAGCTGGAACGGACGGGTGGAGATTTCCTTGCCGGCCTCGGCCACGCCGATGACGATCGACTCGCCCCAGCCGCGATGGCAGCATTCCAGCGCCTGGCGCATGACGTGGACGTTGCCGGTGCAGTCGAACGAGAAGTCCGCGCCGCCGCCGGTGACGTCGAGGATCGCCGAGACCACGTGATCGTTGCCGACCTCCTTCGGGTTGATGAAGTGGGTCATGCCGAATTTGCGGGCCATCTCCTGCTTGTCCGGGTTGATGTCGACGCCGATGATCTTGTCGGCACCGACCATCCGGGCGGCCTGGAGAACGTTGAGGCCGATGCCGCCCAGACCGAACACCACGACGTTGGCGCCGGGCCAGACCTTGGCGGTGTAGATCACCGCGCCGATGCCGGTGGTGACGCCGCAGCCGATGTAGCAGATCTTGTCGAAGGGAGCGTCTTCGCGGATCTTGGCGAGCGCGATGGCCGGCAGGACCGTGAAGTTCGAGAAGGTCGAGCAGCCCATGTAGTGGAACAGGGTGTTCGCTCCATTCGGGCTGCCGCCGGTGGAGACGCAGGAGAAGCGCGAGGTGCCGTCCGGCATCACGCCCTGGCCCTGCGTGGAGCGGATCGCCGTGCAGAGGTTGGTGCGCTGCGACAGGCAGGACTTACAGCTGCGGCATTCCGGGGTGTAGAGCGGGATGACGTGGTCGCCGACCTTCAGGTCCGTGACCCCGGCGCCGAGCTCGCGGACGATGCCCGCGCCCTCGTGTCCGAGGATCGCCGGGAACTTGCCCTCGGAATCGAGGCCCGACAGCGTATAGGCATCGGTATGGCAGATGCCGGTGGCCATCAACTCGATGAGGACTTCGCCGGCCTTGGGGCCTTCGATGTCGATGGTCTCGATGGTGAGGGGCTTCTTGGCCTCCCACGCGACCGCAGCGCGCGTCTTCATGTCATTATTCTCATGTCTGGACGATCACGGACGGTGTCGAACTGCCGACTCTTCGACTTCGCCTCATCCAGGGGAGGGCAAGCCGAACGGCCCGAAAATCTGTTTCGTGCAATGATGGTTCTGGAGACGAGATGCAACGCCCTCGGGCCGCGCGGGAGGTCGCGTCGCCCCTGTGTTGTCGCGGAAGCATACCCGCCGGCGCCTCAGCGATAGCCGGCGGCCTGCAGTTCGAACAATTCGGCGTAGCGCCCGCCCCTCGCCTGGAGTTCCTCGTGGGTTCCGGCCTCGATGACCCTGCCGCCGTCGAGGACGAGGATGCGGTCGGCCATGCGCACGGTGGAGAAGCGGTGCGAGATCAGCACGCAGCTGCGCCCCCGGCTGAGATCGCGAAAGCGCTGAAACACCTCGAACTCGGCGCGGGCGTCGAGGGCCGCGGTGGGCTCGTCGAGGATCAGGATCTCGGCCTCGCGCATATAGGCCCGGCTGAGCGCGATCTTCTGCCATTGGCCGCCGGAGAGGTCGACACCGTCGGCGAAGCGCTTGCCGAGCGGCTGGTCGTAACCCAGCGGCAGGCGTTCGATCACGCCGTCGGCGAGGCTGCGCCCGGCGGCACGGGCGATGCGGGCGGCGTCGTCACGCTCCTCGATGCGCCCGACGGCGACGTTCTCGGCGGCGGTGAAATCGAAGCGCACGAAATCTTGGAAGATCACGCCGATTCGGGCGCGCAGGTCGTCGAGGTCGTAATCGGAGAGCGGTCGGCCATCGAGCAGCACACGGCCCTCGGTGGGGTCGTAGAGCCGGGTCAGGAGCTTGACGATCGTGGTCTTGCCGGCCCCGTTCTCGCCCACCAGGGCGAGCACTTCCCCGGCGGCGAGGCGGAAGCTCAAGGACCGGACAGCCCAGGTCTCGGTGCCGGGATAACGGAAGCCGACCTCCTCGAAGACGATGCCCTCGGTGATCGGCTGCGGGAACGGCACGGGCCGCTCCGGCGAGCGGATCAGCGGCACCACCTCGAAGAACGAGAACAGGTCTTCGAGATACTGCGCCTGCGAGGAGATCTGCGAGAAGCCGAGCAGCAGGCCCTCGATCAGGCCGCGCAGGCGCTGGAACGAGCCGGCGAGGAAGGCGAGATCGCCGATGGAGAAGGCGCCCGCCACCGTGCGCCAGACGATGGTGGCATAGGCCGCGTAGTAGGCGAGCGTGCCCAAGGCCGCGAAGAGGCCGCCCCAGCCGGCCCGGCGGATGGCGAGGGAGCGGTTGTCGGCCAGGAGCTTGGCGGCCACGATCCGGTAGCGTTCGGCGATATAGGCGTTGAGGCCGAAGAGCTTGACCTCCTTGGCCGATTCCACGCTGGCCCCGAGATAACGCAGATAGTCGATCTGGCGCCGCTCCGGGGTGCGGGTCCAGGCGAGGCGATAGCCCTGCCGGTTGAAGTAGAGCTCGTTGAGGAAGGCCGGGACGAGGGAGCCGGCGAGCAGCAGGATCAGCCAGGGAGCGTAGGCGGCCAGACCGATCCCGAAGGCGACGAGCGTGATGAGATCCTGCCCCTGCCCGAAGAGCTGGAACAGCAGGTTGGAGCGCCCGGTGACCTGCCGGCGCGCGCGCTCCAGCCGGTCCTGCTGGGCGCTGTCCTCGAATTGCTCGAGGTCGAGGGCGGCGGCGTGGCACATCAGCCGCAGGGTGGCGGCATTGGCGTAGCGGTCCGCGACCAGCCCGTCGGTGAGGGTGCTCAGCCGCCCGAGCAGATCGGACAGGATGGCGAGGCCGAGCTCCACCGCGACGAGGCCGGCGAGACGCCTGAGGGCCGGATCCGCCATCCAGCCGGCGATGCCGGTTCCTGCGGGATGGGGCCGGGCGTGTTCGGCGACGATGGCGTCGAGGATGAGCTTGCCGAGATAGAGCATCAACACCGGCAGGCTCGCCCGCGCGAGACGCAGAGCGACGCTCGCCATCAGCAGGCGCGGGCTCGCGGCATAGACGAGGCGAAACAGCGCCGGCAGGTAGCGCAGGGCGCCCACGCGCTCGACGACGAACCGGTTCAGCGAGGCAGCGAGGGAGGCGGTGGACATCGCGGCGGACCATGACCGGAGCGGCCCCGTCCGTCGATGCGTCGTAGAGTGCTCCGTCACCGTCCCCGACGGCGATGCCGCGACCGCCTCATGCGATGCGTGGTTTCAGACGATGCGCTTCGTGACGCAGACGCCTGAGGACATCGGCCAGGACGGCAAGACTTTGGTTTCTCTCCCATGTTAGCGTCTCGCGTGTATTGTGCGCGTGAGGCGGGTTGGATGCTCAGCGGTTCGACTCTTCTACGGGTGGTGGTGCTCTTCGTCGTGGCGGCGGCGCTGGCGGGCCTGGTCCAGGCCTTCTGGCCGCAGGGCAGCGACGATCCGGCGCCGTCGGTGCAGCGCATCGAGCCGACCAAGGTGACTCCGCCACAACCCGCGCCCCCGCCGCCCGAGCGTCGTGCGGAGCCGGCGCCTTCCGCTCCGCAGCCCGCCGCTCCCGCCCCGCAAGCCGTGCTGCCGCCGTCTCCGATCCGGCCGCTGCCGCGGCAAACGCCGCCCGCCCCTCCGGAGGGAGCGAATTCCGCGCTCGACCCGGCCCCCCTCCCCTATGGCGGCCCGGTGACGCCCCTGGCCGAGAGCCCTCCCCTGAACGCGGCCCGGTCCGAGACGCAGCAGGCCAGCGACAATTCGGGTCCGGCGGCGGTCTCCGTGGTGGATCTCAACACCGCCTCGGTGGCGGAACTCAACGGCCTCAAGGGTGGCGGCATGATCGGCCGCGCCATCGCCCAGCGCCGCCCCTATGCCTCGGTGGATCAGCTGCTCTCGAAACGCGTCCTCAGCCGGTCGACCTATGAGCGGATCAAGAACCAGGTGACCGTGCGTTGAGCGATGGAGGCCGGCTTCGTGCTGGCATCGGACGCCGCCGCTTCGTAAGATCGGCGAGAGGGTCGTGGGCGCCAGCCCTGCGATCGACCGAACAGACAACGAGGCGTCGGGGCCGGATGGGTGAGATGCGTGCCACCACGGCTCGGCGAGGAACGGCCCGGTTCGCCGGCATCGCGCGGACCGTTTTCGCAAAGCCCGCTCCGCCAGCCACGGGACAAAGCCGCATCCCACGCGCCCGATGCACCGGAAACGCTTGAAAGGACCCGATATGTTGACACAGCCCAGCAACATCACCCTGCGCGACGATCTCGGGGTGACGGAGACCTCCGAGACCGACAACGTGGTGCGGTGGGACGGCGAACGGCTCTATGTGGAGCACGACATCTATCACAACGGCCAGCTCGTCCATAAGAAGTACCGCAAGAACGTCACCGAACCCGTGGCGAGAGCGCTCCAGGCGCTGATCAATCGCGCCAAGCAATAGGCGGCGACGGGCACGAGCCCGCGTCGGGATCGACGATTTGGTAAGACCGATTCCGTGCATCCCTGGACGACCGTGGAATTCTGCACGATGGTGCGACCGATCGCGCACCGGTCGTCCGCGATGCTCCGTATGATGTCGCTCGCAGCGTGATGCGGTGACGGAGGTTCCCGGCGATGGTCCTGTCTCGATGTGTCGCCGTCTTCGCGGCCCTGTTCGCCGCCCTGCTGATATCCGTTCCGGCGACCGCGCAGCAGGCCGAGACGCGCATCGCCCTCGTGGTCGGAAACGGTGCCTATGAGGGGGCGCCCATCGCCACCGCCGCCAACGATGCCGGCCTCATCGCGCAGACGCTGCAGGCGGCGGGCTTCGACGTGGTGGGGGCGCGCGACCTCGACGAGGATGCCCTGCGCAAGGCCTTGCGCGACTTCCTCGACAAGGCGGCGGCCTCGGGGCCGGACACGGTGGCCTTCGTCTATCTTGCCGGATACGGGCTGCAGCTCGAGGGCGAGACCTTCTTCGCCCCGGCGGATGCCCGCATCGCCACCGCCGTCGATGTTCCCGTCTCGGCCCTGCGCGTGTCGGACTACATCAAGCGCCTCTCCACCGTCCCCTTGAAGGCCCGGTTCGTGGTGCTCGACGCGGCCCGCGCCAACCCGTTCGTGAAGACGGGCGACCCGCTCGCCGGCGGTCTCGCCCTGGTGGAGGCCGAACCCGGCAGCCTCATCGCCTACAACGCGGCGCCCGGCACCGTGGCGCCGCCCGAGACGGGAGCCTATGGCGCCTATGCGCAGGCCCTGGTGGAGATGATCCGCGAGGGCGGTCTACAGCCGGCGGCGTTGTTCGACCGGGTGCGCCTGCGGGTGAGCGAGACCACCGGGGGCGCGGCCATGCCCTGGGACGATTCCAAGATCGAGGTGCCGTTCGTGTTCTTCGAGCGCAACGCCGACGCGCCCGCCCCGGCGCAGCCCGAGCCGATCGCGGCCCTCCGCGACCGCCCGTTAGGCGAGATCGGTGCGCGGGACGCCTATTCGGTGGCGGTCGAGCGCGACACGTTGCAGGGGTACCAGGATTTCCTCGGAGCCTATCCCGATGACCCGATGGCCAAGCGCGTGCGCGCCATCGTGGCCGCCCGGCGCGAGGCGACGACCTGGCGCCGCGCCCTGTCGTCCGGCACGCAGGACGCCTACTGGTCCTACCTTTCGCGCTACCCGCGCGGACCGCACGCGGCGGATGCGCGCCGTCGCCTCGCCCGCCTCTCCGCCCCGCCGCGACCGCCCGAGGCCTTCACGGCGCTCTCCTTCGACCTGCCCCCGCCGCCGCCGGAGGAGGAGAGCTATTTCGACAGGCAGGTCGTCGCCTTCGACGACCCGGCCTATGCCCTGCCCCCGCCGCCCCCCGGCGTGCTGGCACCCCGCCCCGCCTATATCGTGGACATCGCGGCGCCGCCGCCCGAGGACGAGTCGTTCGCCCTCCCCGTCCCCCTCTTCGAGCCGGTTCCGGCCTATGTGAGCGCGCCCGCCTATATCGTCGCGCCGCCGGACAACGTCATCTACCAGAACATCCACAACAGGGTGGTGATCAACGAGATCAACCGGCGCGTCATCGAGCGGCCGCGCGGACCTTCGGCGGCGGCCCTCATAGGCGGTGCCGCCGGTCTCGGAGCGGCGGCTCTCGCCCCTCGGGTGGCGCTGCCGCCCTCCCTGTCGCACCGCGCCGACCGTCACGACGCCGGTCACAACGCCGACGGCCCGCGCCGCGACCGCCCCGGCCTGCCGCCGGGTGCCCGCGACGAAAGACCGAACGGTCCCCGCATCGGCCGCCCGCTCCCCGCGGTGGGCGCCCCAGACCCGAAAGCTTTGCCCGAGCCGAGGCCGGTGGCGAACACGCGCCCATCCGGTGACGTCGGCGGACCGCCCGACCGCGTGCGCCCGGGGGACGGCAAGACCGGGCCCGACCGCAAAGCCGCCATCGACCGTCGTCCCCCGCCCGATGCGGCGAACCCCGCCGGACCCGGAGCCGGACGCGGCAACGCCGATCCCGCCGACCGGGCGGCCTTGCGCCGGGAGCGGATCGAGCGCCGGGAGGCGGCCCGCGCCGCCGCCAAAGCCGAACGACCGCAGCTGCGTCCCGCCCTCGACCAGCCGCAAAGCGACCGCGCCCGCGAGGGGCGTCCGGGCCATGATCGGGTGGCCCGGCCGGGATTCGAGCCGAACGGCCCCGAGCGCGCCAGACGGGAGCCGGCCAATCTCAATCGCGAAGCGGCTGGCCAGCCGCCGCGACGCGGCCCGGATTCCGATGCCCTGCAGCGCCAGCAGCAGAGGCTTCAGATCCAGGAGGCCCGCCAGCAACAGCGGATGCAGATGGAGCAGCAACAGGCCGCCCGGCGCCAGCAGGGGCAGGTCCAGCAGCAGCAGATGATGCAGCGCCAGCAGATCCAGGAGAACCGCCAGCAACAGCGCATGCAGATGGAGCAGCAGCAACAGGCCCAGCGCCAGCAGATGCAGCAGCAACAGATGATGCAACGTCAGCAGATGCAGGCCCAGCAACACCAGCAACAGGCCGCCCAGCGGCAACAGATGATGCAGCAACAGCAGCAGCAACAGGCGGCCCAGCGCCAGCAGAGGCAGGCTCCGCCTTCGGGCGGGAACCCGAACTGCCATCCGGGCCGGCCCTGTCGCTGAGGCGGCTTATCCCGGGAACGGGAGGATGAGCCCGGACCTCGGTGTCGGGCCTCGCTGAGATCGCCTTGCATCGAGCGGCGCCGATCCCGGCCGATGGTCGTCCTCAGCGCGTTCGGCGGAATCCCGCCACGCCCGAGGTCAGTCGAGGTCTTTCGAGAATGCGCGCGCGAGGCGCTCGACCGTTGCATCGTCGACGCCATCGGCGACGAAGTCGGTACGCCAGGAGCGCATGCGGATGGCGAGGGTGGCGACGATGTCTCGGGCCTCGTCCCGCGAGAGGTCGAAATCCTCGACCCGTGTCAGGCAGTTGCCGGTGGTCGGGTAGCTCCCGGATCGACCGACGCCGATGGCTTGCTGGGGATCCATATCCGGTTGGGGGACCACGTCGAAGGCCGGGGACAACCGCCACCCGTCGCCGCATCGGAGGAAGGCGTGGTTCTTGAGGTGATCGTCCCGGTTGCCGCACAGGACGTTGAACACCATGCGGCGGAACAGTTCATGGCGGTCGGACACGTGACGCGCGCCGTGCCGGAGGAGGAACATGGCGAGGTCGGGGTAGGAACCGAAATCGGAGGTTTCATCCAATCCGAGAGCGGTCAATCCGCTCATGTAGTGGCATGTCGGGTGGTAGGGGGCCGCATCGCGGTCGAAGCGCTTCACCAGGACGACCTTGCGAGGCCCGACCGCGAGAACCCGGGTTTCGGCGGCGTCGATCCCGCAACGGAATGCCATACGCATCGTCGCGTGCTCCGCGCCGCATTGGTCGTAGGTGTCGTCCCGCCTTTGGAACTTGGCGATCCATAAGGCACCCTCGTAGTCGATGACGGCCTTCGGTCGGGCGCCGCCCATGCTCATGCCCGCCGTCCAGAGGCGGGCCGCCAGCCCTTCGACCGCCTCGCCTCGTTCGAGACGCTCGAACCCGTCCGCGATGCCGTCGAGATCGGCCGTGGCCGCGTAGCTCGGACGCGGTGACGGGGGAGCCGGGGTTTCGGAGAAGGCGAGGCAGCCGACGCGCTCGTCTCCGGGGGCGAGCAACCAGTCAGACGGCATCATCGGCGGAGAATCGTGAGGCCGACGATGTTCGACGAGCCGTCGCCCCCAACGGTCCGGCGTGGCATCCGCCAGGACGCCCGGAAGTCGGCCACGGATGGTGCTCCTGAATGGCCCCGGCTGAAGCGGCAAGTGTTCCGGGTCCAGGGCGAAAGCCCGGCCATGATTGTTCTTCAGCCAGGACCCGACATAGGCGAATTCGCCATAGGACCGACCGGCCGCCGGCATGACGAGCCGGTAACGGCCGACGAGGTCCGTGGCCCCGTCCTCGCGGCGGACATGGACATAGACGTCAGAGGTCATCGAGATTCAGTTCGCGCGGGCGGCGCACGCGGCTGGGAAGGCGGCTGGTTTCGATGGAAGCGGCCAAGTGGTCGTTCTCGGGGCTGACCGCGCGCCGGACGGCCGGGAACAGGCCGAGGGTCCAGACGGCCCTGGCGAAGACGCCGAGCGACACCGAAGGATCGCCTTTCTCGAGCTTGCGCAAGGTCGGGAGGGAGACCCCCACGCGGGACGCGAGGTCGGATGCGGGCTGACGTCGGCGCAATCGCGCGACCCTTATGGCCTGCCCGATCTCGCGAAGACCCTCCGAAACCTCGAAGGGCGCATGTGCCGAGCGTTCGTTCGTCATGCCGCCATCCTTGCATCTCAGGCGGCCTAGATGAAAGTATGTTTTCTATCTTGGGTCGGTTTTCCTGCGGAAGGGGGATCTGGCGTCTCTCTCGACGGGGAACGAACCGGCATAGGTCCATGCCGCCAGGCTAGGGCGGGGAGACGGTCGGTCAAGTTCGGATCGGTGGCATCGGCTGCGGCAACGTCCGCAGGTCGCCGGGCTGGCTCGGGTCGATCTCACCGACGAGGGCCGGCTTCATGTCATAGAGACCGGAAATGGCTTCGAGGGCGGCGATCGCGTCCTGATTGATGCCCCAGCGCGTCACCGTCGCCACGAAGGCGCGCGTCGTCATCAGCGTCACGGGGAACTCCACGTCGAGGAACAGGGTCGCGACCTTCCGATCTTCGTAGAGCACGACCGCCGAACTCGCCTCGGTCGGGTGCCAATGCGCCACGAACTCGCGCAGAGCCTGCTCGCCGGAATCACGCAGGGCTGACTTGAGCAAGGCATCCCCCGCTGGAGTCCGCGGCCGGGCGCGCAGGGCCGCGACACCGATGCCGACCACGGTCTCGACCCGGAGCGCGGCTTCGCCGAGGCCATCGATCCAGGCGGCGATCTCGGCAGCAAAGGGCTTGGAGAGATCACCGACCACCTCTTCCTCGACCCGGTCCACCAGTACGATGCGCCGGTTGAGACCGCGCAGCGTATCGAGGATGCCCGCTGCGGCGAGTCGGATCAGAGGCCCCGCATCGGCCACGACGATCGGCTGGCGGTCCGAGGGGGCGATCATGGCGACACCGTCCAGGTGGTCGTGCCGTCCTTGTTGTCCTTCACGGTGACGCCCATGGCGGCGAGGGCGTCGCGGGCGCGGTCGGAGGCGGGCCAGTCCTTGGCGGCGCGGGCGGCGCGGCGGGCCTCGATCGCGGCTTCCACCGCCGCCACGTCGACGCCGGCGGCGGCGATGGCACTGTCCGCCCGCGCCGACTGCGTCCGCCCGAGGAGGCCGAGGAGGCCCGCCCCGGCCTTCAGCGTCGCCGGGTCGTCGAGGCGGTGCAACTCGGCGAGGGCGGCGGCGGTGTTGAGATCGTCGAGGAGCGGCTCCACCACCGAGGCCGGCACCTCGGCACCGGCGGCCACGTCGCCCACGATGCCGTACCAGCGGTCGATCATCTTCGCCGCCTCCTCCAGCCCACGTACCGTCCAGTCGATGGGCTGGCGGTAATGCGTCTTCAGCATGGCGAGGCGCACGACCTCTCCGGGCCAATCCTTCAGCACCTCGCGCAGGGTGATGAAGTTGCCCAGCGATTTGGACATCTTCTGCCCCTCCACCTGGAGGAAGCCGTTATGGAGCCAGACATGGGCCATGACGTCGGTGGCAAAGCAGCAGCGGGACTGGGCCACCTCGTTCTCGTGATGGGGGAAGATGAGGTCGAGGCCGCCGGCATGGATGTCGAAGGTCTTGCCCAGATGCTTCCATGACATGGCCGAGCACTCGATGTGCCAGCCCGGCCGCCCCGGCGCGGCGATACCGGCCGGCGAGGGCCATGACGGCTCGCCGGGCTTGGAGGGCTTCCACAGGACGAAGTCGAGGGGCGAGCGCTTGTAGGGGGCGACCTCGACGCGGGCGCCGGCTTCCATCTCGTCGAGGGGCCGCTTCGAGAGCGCGCCGTAATCGGGCATCGAGGGCACGTCGAACAGCACATGGCCTTCCGCCACATAGGCATGGCCCGATGCCACGAGCCCGTCGATGATCGTGTGCATCTCGGCGATGTGGTCGGTGGCGCGGGGCTCGACGAAGCGCGGGCGCTCGCCCGCCACGTTCACGTCCTCGGCCATCAGCACGCCGAGGTCGCGTATGTCGCCGTGGAAGGCTGCGAGCGTCCCGTCGGTGAGTTCGCGGATGGTGATGCCGCGCTCGGCCGCGCGGGCGTTGATCTTGTCGTCCACGTCCGTGACGTTGCGGGCATAGGTGACATGCGCCTCGCCGTAGAGATGGCGCAGCAGCCGGAACAGCAGGTCGAACACGATGATCGGCCGGGCATTGCCGATATGGGCGGCGTCGTAGACCGTCGGCCCGCAGGCATACATCCGCACATGCGTCGGATCGATCGGCACGAAGGGCGCCTTCTCGCGGGTCAGCGTGTTGTAGAGCCGCAACATCGGCGCCATGAAACCGTCTTTCGTAACCCTGGGACGCGACCGCTCCGCCGCCTGCGGATGCCGCCTGTCCCCATGCCCTAAATCCCGAGAACCGATCAACTTTTACGAGTCGCGAGGCACGCGCACCGCAACTGCGACGACCGGATCGGCCGGACGCCAAGCACCCTGCGTGTTGCACGGAGGCGACGGACCCTGCCGACCAACTGGGCTACCCCAAAACGGTGATGAATTCGAGAACGACGCCGGGAGAGCTTCGGTCAAGGTCGCGACGATCCGGAAAGGATTTGTTTACCGACGAGGCCGAGATTTTCCCAAACGCGAATCCTCCCATCCGGTGAATCCAGCCTTTCGCGGATCCCGTCATCAAGGTCACTGCCCATGCGACGCTCGGCTGCCGGTCTCGGCGCTCTCTGCGCCCTCGCGCTCATTTCCTCCGCCGCCCTGGCCGTCGATGACGGCGAGAAGCCCGCCCGCGCGCCGGCACAGGTAGAGAAGACGTTCCTGATTCCCGCCGGCGAAGGCTACGGCGTCGGCGAATGCCTGGTGGCGGGCAGCGGCTCCTGCGGGCAGGTGGTGGCCGATGCCTGGTGCGAGGCGCAAGGCTTCGCCGTCGCCGGCTCCTTCGGCCTGGCCGCTCCCGAGGACTATACCGGCGCGATCGACCAGCCGCCCGCGCCGAAGCCCGTCGAGCCGCCGATCCGCATCACCTGCAAGGACTGATCCGCAGGACTCACACCCGCTCGTTCGAGGCGGCCCGGCCCGATGCCGGCGCCGCCCCCGGGCCGGATCAGCCCTTGAAGAAATCGCCGCAGCGGGGCGGCGCCTCGGCGGTGCCCCACGGCATCAGCGGCACCGCCGTGGTGGAGTTCTTGGGCGAGCCCTGGATCACCTTGTCCGAATAGACCATGTAGATCAGCGTGTTGCGCTTGGCGTCGCAACCGCGGACGATCTGCATCGACTTAAAGATCAGCGACCGCCGCTCGCTGAACACGACGTCGCCCTGCTTGAGCTTGTCCTTCGGATTCTTGAACGATACCGGGCCGACCTGCCGGCAGGCGAGGGAGATGTCGGAGACGTCCTCGGCGAGGCCGAGCGTGCCCTTGATTCCCCCCTTCTCGGGCTGCGTGTACCAGCAGGCGATGCCGGAGACCTCCGGGTCGTCGATGCCGTAGACCACCAGCTTGTCGTTGGGGGTGAGCGGACGCCACACCGTGGATTTGTCGAAGATCCGGTCCGTGTCGTCGGCGCGGACCGCCGTCCCGCCCATCACCAACGCCGCCAATCCGGCCGCCACCGCGCGGCTTGTGAGACTCCGAAGACACATCATCACATCATTCCCCTCAAGTTTGCCGATGGGCATGTGGGAACACTGTCGCGCTCTGGCGAGGGCGGTTAGACACCCTTTGCAAAGGCGTTCTTCCGTACCCTGCCCGAGGGCCGGAACCGCCCAGCTTCACACCCGTTTCTGACAGGTCATGCCGCTGATCCCTCCACAGATCCGCAAGCTCGTCGCAACGCTCGGCGCCGCCATGGCCGCCATCGCGTTCGGGACAGCCGTCCAGGCGCAGGCACCCAACGCCCAGTGCCAGCGATACCGCTTCGAACTCGCGAATCTCAGCGACGGCGCCAACACAGCCCGCGCCCTGCAGAACGAGATCGGCCGGCTGGAGGCCTATTACCGGACCCTGAGCTGCGAAGGCGGCAAGTTCCTGTTCTTCGATTCGCGCCCGCCGCAATGCGGCGCGGTGGAGCAGCGTATCCGGGCGCTCCAGGCCGGCTACGGCGCCGAGAACGGCGAAGTCACCGCCGCCCGGCGGCGCCAGCTCACGGCCGCCATCGCCTCCTCCTGCGCCGAGACCGGTCCGAAGATCGTCGAGGGCGTGGTCGGTGAGCAGCGCGGACGGGGCGGGCCGCAGGTGGTCTGCGTCCGGACCTGCGACGGCGCCTATTTCCCGATGAACAATTTGCCCGATGGTCGCGAGGGCGCCAACGAGCTGTGTCAGGCCCTGTGCCCCGGCACGGAGGCGGTGGCCTATTCGATGCCCAATGGCGATGACGGGCTGAAACAGGCCGCATCGATCAAGGGCAGCCGGGCCTACGTGTCGCTCGCCAACGCCTTCAAGTTCCAGAAGAGCTTCACGCCGGACTGCTCGTGCAAGAAGGCGAACCAGACCTGGGCCCAGTCCCTGGTGAAGGCCGAGAGCATGCTCGTCCGGCACAAGGGCGACATCTTCGTGACACCGATGCAGGCGGAAGCCATGTCGCGGCCGAAGGTGCGCGTCACCCTCGCGGGCCGTGCGGACAAGACCGTGGCGGCCATCGCCGCCGATGCGGCGACCCGGAACGGGGCCATCCTGTCCGATGGGGGCGTGGTTCGCGACGGGGCGGCCACGGAAGCGTCCGCCACCGGCCGCGACGAGCGCGCGGCCATCCGCATCATCGCGCCGAGCATGATCGCGGTCCCGGCTCGCGCCGCCGCGCCCTAGCGGACATTCACGGCGGGCGAGGGAAATCGTCGGTCCCGCCGCGATGTCACGAGCGACCCGGGCGACACGTCCCCTAACCGGTTGAGGGCGAAGGATTTCCTTCGCGCTCGCCTTCGATTCCGCGTCGAGATGGCGGATCGCGGGCGCACGATCCGGGAATGAATTCGGAACCATCCCGGCTCCATTCGGTTCCGATGGCCACATCAACGTTTGTGAGTGACCATCGATGCGGAACCTCCGCCTGCTCTTTCTGACCGGCACCATGTTGCCGGCCTTGATCCTATCGGGCCCCCTTGCGGCCAGCCCCGACAGAGGCGGGCCGGGCGTGATGCTGCTCGCCCAAGCGGGTCCGGGAGCCGAGCGCGGCGACCCGCGCGGAGGCGGCGATGCCCCCCGTGGCGGCGCGGCCAGGCCGGAAAGAGCCGAGCGCCCGGAAAGGGCTGAACGCCCCGAGCGCGCAGAACGGCCGGAGAGGGCCGAGCGCCCCGAGAGAGCGGAGCGTCCCGAACGTCCCGAGCCGCGCCAGGAACGGGCTCCGGTTGAGCGGCCCGAGCGGCCTGATCGTCCCGAGAAGCCCGACCGCGCCCCGGCCGAACGGCCGACCCCTCCGGCCGCGCGCGAGCGCAATCCGGATCCCGCTCCCGCCAAGCCGGCACCGAAGGAGGCTCCGGCCCCGCGCGAGCGTGCCCCGGCCGCTCCCGAGCGCGACGCGACACCCGACCGTCCCGCCCGCCCCGAGCGTGGCGACAGGCCGGACCGGACCGAAAAGCCGGACAGGCCCGACAAGCCCGACCGCGGCGAAAAGCCGGACAGAAGCGCCAAGCCCGAGCGTGGCGAAAGGCCCGATCCGAGCACCAAACCCGAGCGCGGGGACAAGCCCGAGCGTGAGGGCAGGCCGGACCGGAACGAGAAGCCGGACCGGAACGACAAGACCGACCCCGCCCGTCGCGGCGCACCGGACGCGACTCCGGATGCCAAGAAGCCGGATGCAAAGACGCCGGATGCCAAGACGCCGGATGCCAAGACGCCGGATGCTAAGACACCCGATACCAAAGCCCCCGACGCGAAGCCGGCTCCCAACACCCGGCCGGGCGTTCCGGGTAAGCCCTTCGTCCCGCCGGGTCAGGCGCAGGAGAAGAATGACCGTGACGACAAGCGCGGTGCGGACGACCGGCGCGGGCCGGACGACAGGCGTGGCGCGGATGACCGGCGCGGACCGGACGACAGGCGTGGCGCGGATGACAACCGGCCCGGCGGCGCCAACCGCCCGGCGGCGGGCGACACCGAGCGGCGTGGCGAAATCGAGCGCCGCGACCGCGAACGCCGCGAGGCGTTCGAGCGCAAGGACGAGCGGGACCGCCGCGACGTCTTCAACCGTCCGGGCCGGCCCGGCTATGTCGAGGGCGGCTTCCGCGGCAACGACGTGCGCAGCTACGACGAGGTCCGTCGTGACCGGCGTGAGTTCAACGAGGGCGGACGCACCTATATCCGCGAGCCCGGCCGCATCATCGTGCGGGATCGTGACAATTACTTCATCCGGCACGACGAGAACGAGCGCTTCCGCTATCTCGACCGCGGCGCCTACCGCAGCGAGCGCCGCGGCGGCGACACGATCACCTATCTCGACCGTCCGGGCGGCATCCAGATCGTCACCGTGGTGGACGATGACGGCCGCCTCGTGCGCCGTTCGCGCCGGTTCCGCGACGGCCGCGAAGTCGTGATCATCGACAACGGCTTCGGCGGTCCCCAGCGTCCGATCTACGAGGACGTGATCGACCTGCCGCCGCCGGACATCCGCATCCCCCGCGACCGCTACGTCGTGAATTACGAGGGCGCCGACGAGCGGCAGGTCTACGAGGCCCTGTCCGCTCCGCCGGTGGCGGCGGTGGACCGCCGCTACACCCTCGATCAGGTGCGCTACAGCCCGCAGCTGAGGGCACGGATGCGCAGCGTCGACATCGACACGATCACTTTCGATACCGGATCGTTCGACGTGACGCCCGACCAGGCCTCGCGGCTCGGCAACATCGCGGCGGCGATCAACCAGGCTGTGAAGGCCAACCCGCAGGAAGTGTTCCTCATTGAGGGATACACCGATGCGGTGGGCAGCGAGGTCGACAACCTGTCGCTCTCGGATCGCCGCGCCCAGTCGGTGGCGACGGTGCTCAGCCAGAACTTCCAGGTGCCGCCGGAGAACCTGACCACCCAGGGCTACGGTGAGCAATCCCTCAAGGTGAACACCCAGGAGGCCTCGCGCGAGAACCGCCGGGTCACGGTGCGCCGCATCACCCCGCTGATCCAGCAGCAGGGCGAGGCCGCGGAAGCTCCGCCCAAGTGAGCGGGGCAAGTAAGCCGGGCAAGTAAGGCGGCTTGGCCGCATTGTCGTGACGTCACGGGCCGCATGTCTCGAAAGAGGGGTGCGGCCCGCGTCGTTCCGTGCTTCTGCAACACTCCCGCGAGCGCGCGACATCGAGGAGACCGGCGAGCATGGCCGAGGAGAGCGACCGCCTGATCACGGCCGGGACGCCGATCTTTCGTCGGACCACCCTCGCTCTGTTCGCCGCGGGCTTTTCCACCTTCGCCGTGCTCTACGGCGTGCAGCCGCTGATGCCGGTCTTCGCCGACGAGTTCCATGTCTCGCCGGCCGAGAGCAGCCTGTCGCTGTCGCTCCCCTGCGCGATGCTGGCCCTGGCGCTCCTCGTGGTCAGCCCCCTCTCCGAAGTGTGGGGGCGCAAGCCGATCATGGTCGCCTCCCTCTTCGCCTCGGCGATCCTCACCCTCATCGCCGTGATCGTACCGAGCTGGCACGGCTTCCTGGCGTTGCGCGCGCTCACGGGGTTGGCCGCGAGCGGCCTGCCGGCCGTCGCCATGGCCTATCTCAGCGAGGAGATGGATTCCCGCGCCATCGGCCTGTCCATGGGGCTCCTCATCGGCGGCAACGCCATGGGCGGCATGGTCGGGCGGCTGATCGCCGGCATCATCACCGACCATGCCTCCTGGCGCGTGGGTCTCGGCACCATCGGAATCCTGGCGCTCGTCGCCGCCATCCTGTTCTGGCGCGGCCTGCCGCCGTCGCGGCGCTTTCTCGCCAACCGGATGCGCTGGCGTCAGGTGCCGGGCACGTTCGGCCAGCATTTCCGCGATCCCGGCCTGCCCTGGCTCTTCGCCGAAGCGTTCCTGCTCATGGGCGGCTTCGTCAGCGTCTACAATTACGTGGGCTTCCGCCTGCTCGATCCGCCCTACAACCTCAGCCAGTCGGCCATCGGCGCGATCTTCGTGGTCTATCTCGCCGGCACGTTCAGCTCGGCGGTGACGGGCGAGATCGCGAGCCGGCTCGGGCGGCGCCGGGTGCTGTGGCTCGCCATCCTGCTCGGCCTCGTGGGCATCCTCATGACCCTGTCCGAGCGCCTTCCCCTCATCATCGCCGGGATCGTCGTGGTCACGGTGAGCTTCTTCGGCGCCCATTCGGTGGCGAGTTCCTGGATCGGGCGGCGCGCCCTGCGCGACCGGGCGCAGGCCTCCTCGGTCTATCTGTGCCTGTATTACCTCGGGTCGTCGGTGCTCGGCACGGCCGGGGGCTGGTTCTTCGAACATGCGGGATGGTCGGGGGTCGTCGCCTTCTTCGGCGCCCTCTACGGTCTGGCATTGGCCATCGCGCTCCGACTTTCGCGCCTGCCCCCCCTCGTTCCGGGTCCATCGTCCGACCCCGACCGTTGACCAGCCCGGTTCGACAGCCCATCTAGGCGCTCGTCGTCGCTCACCGGAGCGACAGGCGAGCGATCGCCGCAAACTAGGAAGTCCGGCACGCTTGGTCCAAGCGGCTCCGGCTTACGGAACCGAACGTGTTCGAGCTCGCCGTCGCCGTCGCCCTGATCGCCCTCAACGGGGCCTTCGCGCTGTCCGAACTCGCCGTCGTCTCGTCGCGGAAGTCCCGGCTGCGGATGATGGTGGAGGCGCGCCGGCCCGGTGCCCAGGCGGCACTGACCCTCGCCGAAGATCCGGGACGTTTCCTCTCCGCCGTCCAGATCGGAATCACCCTCGTCGGCATCCTGTCCGGCGCCGTCTCCGGCGCGGCGCTCGGCGAACGCCTCACCGAGATCCTGTTCGAGGCGGGCCTGTCGAAACCCGTGGCCGATCCCCTCGGCTACGGGATCGTCATCGCCATCATCACCTATCTGTCGGTGATCATCGGCGAACTCGTGCCCAAGCACGTGGCCCTGCGCGACCCTGAGGGCATCGCCTGTTTCGTCGCCCGGCCGATGCGGCTGATCTCGCGGATCGCGCTTCCGGCGGTCTGGCTCCTCGACGCCTCGACCCGCGCGGTGTTCCGGCTGGTCGGCCAGGAAGCCTCCAGCGCCAGCGCGGTGACCGAAGAGGAGATCCGCACCATCGTGGCGGAGGCCGAGACGGCGGGGGTGATCGAGACCGACGAGCGCAAGATGATCGCCGGCGTTCTGCGCCTCGGCGACCGCGCCGTGCGGGGCGTCATGACCCCGCGCACCGACGTGCACTGGATCGACCTCGACAAGGCGCCGGAGGAGATCCGCGCCATGCTGGTCTCGAGCCCGCATTCGCGCATCCCGGTCGGCGAGGGCAACCCGGACAACATGCTCGGCGTCGTGCAGGTGCGCGAACTGGTCAAAGCGCTCATCGAGAACGAACGGTTCGACCTGCGCGCCTATATCCGCAGCGCCCCGGTGCTCCCCGACACCCTCGACGCCCTCGACGCGCTCACCGCCCTCCAGGCGGCCGACGTTCCGATGGCGCTGGTCCACGACGAGTATGGCCATTTCGACGGGCTCGTGACCCCGGCCGACATCCTCGACGCCATCGCGGGCGCGTTCCATTCGGAGGATTCGGAACCCGAGGCGGTGCAGCGCCAGGACGGGTCCTGGCTCATCGCCGGCTGGATGCCGGTGGACGAGATGGCCGACCAGCTCGGCATCAAGCTCGAATCGAGCCGCGACTACGAGACCGCCGCCGGCCTCGTCATCGCCAAGCTGCAGCGCCTGCCGGAGACCGGCGAGACCTGCGACATCGCCGGCTGGCGCTTCGAGGTGGTGGATCTCGACGGGCGCCGGGTGGACAAGATCCTGGTGTCGCGGATCGCCTGAACATCATCGCCGGATCAGGATGACGCCGCCGATCAGGAGCGCGATGCCGGCGAGGCGCGGCATGTCGAGGGAGCGCTGGACGAGGCCGAGCCAGCCGAAATGGTCGGCCGTCACCGATGCGAGCATCTGCCCGGTGACGAGGAGCGCGATAAAGGTGGCGGCCCCGAGCTTCGGTACGAGGACGATGGAGAGCCCGATGAACAGGGCTCCGAACACCCCGCCGCTCCAGCCCCACCATGGGATGCGCGCTGCGACCCCGAGGGACGGCAGGGGATCGCGCAGGACGACGGCCAACACCGCCATGCAGCCCAGGCCAAGGGCATAACTGACGAAGCCGGACCATGCCGCCGAACCGAGAGCCGCCCTGAGATTGGCGTTGAGAACCTGTTGCGTGACGACGCTGGCCCCGGCCGCCAGGGCCAGGGCCGTGAGGAGGAGGTGTTCAGGCATAGCGCTTGGCCCCCGCCACGCAGAGAACGACGATGCCGGTCACCGCCAGCATGCTCGGGTC
Organism: Methylobacterium sp. 88A; assembly: GCF_000376345.1. Lineage (NCBI taxonomy): Bacteria > Pseudomonadati > Pseudomonadota > Alphaproteobacteria > Hyphomicrobiales > Methylobacteriaceae > Methylobacterium > Methylobacterium sp. 88A. The sequence continues at coordinate 231,188 of NZ_AQVT01000001.1, read as the reverse complement.
GACGGGCTCGTGGAGCAGCAGGCCCGCGAGAGCCAGGCCGAAGAACGGCTGCAGCAGCTGGAGCTGCCCGACGCCGGCGATCCCCCCCAGGGCCAGCCCGCGATACCAGAACACGAACCCCACCAGCATGCTGAAGACCGAGACGTAGGCGAGGCCGATCCAGGCCGGCAGGCCGATGCCGCTCCAGGCCGGGGGCAGGTTCACGAGGGCGATGGCAGCCATGACCGGTAGGGACAGGAGCAGGGCCCAGGAGATGACCTGCCATCCCCCGAGCCGGCGCGACAGGGTGGCGCCCTCCGCGTAGCCGAGGCCGCACAGCACGATCGCGGCCACCATCAGGAGGTCGCCCGTGAGCGAGCCGCCCCCGCTTTGGAACAGCGCGAAGCCCGCCACCGTGAGACTGCCGATGCCGGAGAACAGCCAGAAGGCCGGGCTCGGACGCTCTCCGCCCCGGATCACGCCGAAGATGGCGGTGGCGAGCGGCAGCAGGCCGATGAAGACGATGGAATGAGCCGACGTGATGTGCTGGAGCGCCAGCGCCGTCAGGAGGGGGAAACCGACCACGACACCCACGGCCACGATGGCCAGTGACGCGAGATCGGATCTTTCGGGACGCTTCTGCCGCAGAGCGAACAGCATAGTCGCGCCGAGCAGGGCCGCGATCACCGCCCGCGCCGAGGTCAGGAAGAGCGGCGTGAACCCGCCGACCGCCACCCGCGTCGCCGGCAGCGAGGCGCTGAAGATGATGACGCCCAGGAGGCCGCTGCCCCATCCCGCCGTAATCCGTTGCATCGCGTCGTCTCATCCCGGTTGGTGTCGCGGGATCGAATGGGACCCGGCTCGGGCGCCTTGACAATCATCCCGCGCCCATGTCGTCAAATACCGATTCCTTCAATATCCATGCGAAACAGGCATGATGAACCCAGCTCATCTCGATGTTTTCCGCGCCGTGCTGCGCCATGGTGGGATGACGCGGGCCGCTGCCGCCCTTGGCATCGGGCAACCCCATGTCAGCCGCGCGATGGCGCAGCTCGAGGCCGATCTCGGCTTCGCGCTGTTCGTGCGTGGACATGGCAGCGCCGTGCCGACGCAGGAGGGTGAAGCTTTCGCCCGTGAGGTGGAGCGGACCTATGCGGGGCTCGACCACCTGTCCCAGGCGGCCCGCCAGATCCGCGACCTCGGCACGGGGCCGCTGCGCATCGCCTGCCAACCGTCCCTGGCCTCGCGGCTGCTGCCGCGGGCGATCCGGCGGTTGAGCGAGGAGTTACCGGGCGTCCGGGTCGCGGTCCATGTGCCGGCGCCGGAGACGATCTGGTCCTGGGCCGCCTCCGGTCAATGCGATCTCGGCCTGGTGCGGCCCCGGTCCGGCTATGCGGGCGTGATCGGCGAGCCCTTCCTCGCCATCGATGCGGTCTGCGCCCTGCCCCGGGGGCATTCCCTCACGGCCAGGCGGGCGATCGAGGTGGGCGATCTCGCCGACGAGCCCCTGATCGCGGGTGGAACCGGGGTGTTCCAGCAGGCGATCGAAGCGGCCTTCGCGGCGGCCGGCATCGCCCCGCGCTTCGGCCTCATGGCGCAGTATACGTCCGCGCGCTGCGGCCTCGTGGCCGAAGGGCTCGGGATCGCCATCGTCGATCCCCTTCCCGCCCGCGACCTCGGCGGCCTACCCATCGTGCTGCGACCGTTCCGGCCGCGCCTGCCCATCGAGACGATGCTGATCCGCCCTGCGGGACGACCGCCGGGCCGGGCGGCGGAACGGCTCGTGGGACATCTCCTCCGGGAACGGGACGCACTCCTGCCGAAGGCGGTGGGCGGAGGCGACTGAACCCGAGCCGCGCTGGATCGGGACGGGGCAACCTGGCTGAAGACAGTCGGCGGGACGGAACGCTTCGCCTCCTTGCAGGCTCCCCCATGAGCGACCCCATATCGAGAGCTTAGCTCGGTGACGTTCGCCCGAACGACAAGATCGCTCGCGTCGGACCCAAGTCACGACATATCCCGGTCTTGATATCCGGCATAATCCTGCCGATTGACACAGTGATTCCTTCTCACTTGCTTGATGGATACGGCCGGCGACAAATCGCTTGCCCACAGATGCGCGCTTAAGCTTATCTTTAGACGATCTCTTGTAATCTTGCTTCGCATTCTGCTGCGCCTGAGCGCATATCAATCCGGGGTTTGAGATGAAGGTCGTCAGGCAAGCCAGCGTGATGCTGAAGATCGCCATCCCGCTGGCCCTGATGGGCCTGATGGCTATTGGGTTGGTGGTCTATTCCCGCATCACCCTGAACAGCGTCGCGGAACAGACGAAGTATTACGCGGAAATTCTGAGTGTCCGGCAGGAGACCTATCTGCGGATTCAGATCAAACTCGGCGAAGCAGCTCTCCTGAGCCGCAATATCCTCTTGGTGACCGACAAGGATAAAATGTCCGATTACAAGCAGCGGTATGAACAGGCGGAGAAGGAGACGTTCGAGTCTGTCGACAAATTGATCCAGCTGGCCGAAACGCCGGAGCGTCGCAAGATTGGCCAGGATCTTCGGCAGATGACCGAATCATATTTTGCCGTTGTCCACCGCGCGACTGCGCTCGCTATGCAAGGCGAGACACCCAGGTCGCTACAGATCGTCCAGCAGGAAGCCCAGCCGGCACGGAACAAGCTGAACGGATTCATCGGGCAGCGCACCCAGCGAATCACGGAGGAAATGCAGGCGGGCAAGCTGGCTCTGGAAGCGCAGGTGACCGATACCGTCCGGAGCCTGATCGCCATCGCGGCCATCGGCCTCACCGCCGCCGCGATCCTGGCCGGCCTCATCGTCACGTTCGGCATCACCCGCCCGCTGGGCCATCTCGTCTCGGTCCTGCAGCGGATGGCGCAAGGCGACATCGACGCCGAGATCGAGGAGGCCAAGCGCGGCGACGAGATCGGCGCGGTGGGCAAGGCCGTGGAAGAGATCAAGGCCATGGTCGCCCGGAAGGCCGCCGAGGAAGCCGACATCCGGCGCATCGCCGAGGACGCCGCGCAGGCGGAACGGAAGCGCACGATGATCGCGATGGCCGACAGCTTCGAAGGCGCCGTTGGCGGCATCATTGAGATGGTCTCGGCTTCGGCCACCGAACTCCAGGCCACCGCCCAGACCATGACCTCCACCGCCACGCAGACGGCGAGCCAGTCCATGACTGTGGCGGCCGCCGCCGAGGAAGCCGCCACCAACGTCAACACCGTGGCGGCAGCGGCGGAGGAGCTCGGCGTCTCCGTGCAGGAGATCGGACGGCAGGTCAGCGGGTCGGCCGATCTCGCCCAGGGTGCCGTGACGGAAGCCGACCGGACGGCGGCCCTGGTGCAGACCCTGTCCCAGGCGGCCTCCCGCGTCGGCGACGTCGTCGGCCTGATCTCGAACATCGCCGCCCAGACCAACCTTCTTGCCCTCAACGCCACCATCGAGGCGGCGCGGGCGGGGGAAGCCGGCCGGGGCTTTGCCGTGGTGGCCACGGAGGTCAAGGAACTGGCCAGCCAGACGGCGCGGGCCACCGAGGAGATCTCCAGCCAGATCGCCCAGATCCAGGGTGCCACCGGCGAGGCGGTGTCAGCCATTGCCTCCATCACGTCCCGCATCCGCGAGATCGATTCGGTGGCGACCACCATCGCCGCGGCGGTGGAGCAGCAGGGGGCCGCGACCCAGGAGATCGTCCGCAACGTGGCCCAGGCCGCGACGGGAACGAGCGAAGTGACGAGCAACATCTCCGGCGTCGCGGGGGCCGCCGAGGAGACGGGGGCCGCCGCGTCCCAGGTGCTCGGGGCGGCGGGCGAACTCTCGCGCCAGTCCGAACACCTGAACGGCGAGGTCCGCCGCTTCCTCGACACCGTGCGCGCGGCCTGAGGCCGTCTCCGGCTGCTGCATTCGCTGCCCGGCGAGCGCGCCCCCCCTCTCTTGGAAGGAAAGGGCGCCTGCTCCGGCCATACTGACCGAAGCGATCGACCGGAGGGGAATGAGGCCGGCCGGCATCGGTCTGATACCGGCCGACGATGAGGGGAACTTATCGTCGGCTGCCCGCACGACTGCGCGGCGGCGGCCGTCCGCCGAACCCGCTGAGGACGACCATCGGTCGGGATCAGCGCCTCTTGGTCTGAAAGTCGGAATCCGCTTTTCGGGCCGAGGCCTTCAGTCTCGACCGCCGAGCCGCGCCGCCACGATGTCCCGGCCGATGAGGGGCAGCAGGCCCGAGAGGTCCGGCCCGTGCTCCAGCCCTGTCACCGCGAGGCGGAGGGGCATGAACAGGGCCTTGCCCTTGGCGCCGGTCCGCTCCTTCACCGCATTGGTCCAGGCCTTCCAGGTCTGACCGTCCCAGGGCTCGGGCGGCAGCACGTCCAGGGCGGCGGCGGCGAAGCCCGCATCCGTGATGATGGGAGTCACCTCCCCGGCCACGATCCGCCACCATTCGGCGGCGTCCCCGACCTTGGTGAGGTTGGGCTGGATCACCGCCCAGAACGCTTCCGCCCGCGCCTCCGGGATGCCCAGGGCGAGGAGGCGTTCGCGCGCCTCGTCATAGGGCATGGCGTGGATCAGGCGGGCATTGAGCCCGTCGAGCTCCTGCGGGTCGAACTTCGCCGGCGCCCGCGAGATGTGGGAGAGATCGACCAGGGCAGCGAGGTCGTCGAGGCCAGGCACCGCGCGCACCGCCTCGGCCGAGCCGGTGAGCACGGCGAGCGAGCGCACGGCGCCGGGCTCGTAGCCCGCCTCCCGCAGGCCCCTCAGCGAGAGGTGGCCGAGGCGCTTCGACAGACCTTCGCCGTCGGCGGTGGTGAGCAGATTGTGGTGGCCGAAGATCGGCACCGGCTGATCCAGGGCCTCGAAGATCTGCACCTGCACGCCGGTATTGGTGACGTGGTCCTCGCCGCGGATCACATGGGTGATCCCCATTTCGGCATCGTCCACCACGGAGGGCAGCGTGTAGAGGTAGCTGCCATCGGCGCGGATCAGCACCGGGTCCGAGAGGGAGGCGCAATCCACATGCGCCGGCCCGCGCACGAGATCGTCCCAGGCGACGGTGCGGGCATCGAGCTTGAAGCGCCAATGGGGCGTGCGTCCCTCGGCCTCCAAAGCCGCGCGCTCGTCATCGGTGAGGCTGAGCGCGGCGCGGTCGTAGATCGGCGGCTGGCCACGGCCGAGCTGGCGCCGGCGTCGACGCTCGAGTTCCTCCTGCGTCTCGTAGCAGGGATAGAGCCGGCCCGCCGCCTTCAACCGCTCGGCCGCCGCGTCGTGGATGGCGGAGCGGTCCGACTGGCGGACGAAGAGATCGGGGACGATACCGAGCCAGGCGAGATCCTCCTCGATGGCTTTGGCGAACTCCTCCGTCGAGCGTTCCCGGTCGGTGTCGTCGAGGCGCAACAGGAAGCGCCCGCCATGCGCCCGCGCGAACAAGGCGTTCAAAAGCGCCGGACGGGCATTGCCGATATGGAGATACCCCGTGGGCGAGGGCGCGAAGCGGACGAGAGGGGCAGATGTCATGCCTGCCCTCTAGCCGATTTTCGAGTGTCTGGGGACTGTCGGCCCCGAGAGACTGTCAGTTCAGACGGGCCCGTCAGCTCCAGGCGTGGAACGGCGGGTTCACCCCGTTGAGGGCGTGGTTGCCGATGATCGCGTATTTCCAGCGCACCGGGTCGTGGAGGGTGTGGGTGCGGGCGTTGCGCCAGTGCCGGTCGAGGTTGCTCTCGGCCAGGGTCGAGCGGGTGCCGGCGAGCTCGAACAGCTTGCTGCTCGCCTGCACGGCGATCTCGGTGGTGAGCACCTTCGATTCGGCCACCGCGAGCTGGGCCGCAGCCACCGTTTCGGCACTCGGGTTGGCGACCGCCTCGTCCAGCGCCAGGCCGGCCCTGTCGAGGATGGCCTCGGCCGCATGGAGCCGGATCGTCAGCTCGCCGATGGCCTGGATCGTGTAGGGGTCGTCGGAGGCGCGGTCCTGGCCGCTATCGACCCAGGGGCGGGTCTTGGTGCGGACGAAGGCGATGGTGTCGTCGATGGCCTCGCGGGCGATGCCGGCATCCACCGCCGCCTGGATGATCTGGAACACGGCGCCGTCCGAGCGTGGCTGCTCGTAGCCCTTCCAGGCCGGGACGAGATGGGTCTTGGGCACCCGGACGTCGTCGATGAGAACGGTGCCGCTCGCCGTCGTCCGCTGGCCGAAGGCCGACCAGTCGTCGATGACGGTGAGGCCGGGCGCGCCCCTGTCGGCGATGGCGTACCAGGCGCGGCCCTCGCCATCGAGGGCGACGATGGGGACGAGATGGGCGAGCAATGCCCCCGTGGAATAGAACTTCTTGCCGCGCACGATGACGTGGTCGCCGTGATCGATGAAGTGGGTCTTGAAGTCGGTGGCGCGCGGCGTGCCGATCTCCGAAAAGGCATTGCCGAAGCGGGTGCCCTTCAGGACCTCGCCGAACAGCAGCGCCTGCTGATCGGGGTCGGACACCGTGCGGATCGCCGCCACGATGCCGAGATGGTTCTGAGAGATCTGGCCGATCGAGGGGTCCGCCGCCGAGATGATCGCGACGACCTGTGCCAGGGTCTTGTAGGAGACCTCCGGCCCGCCGAAGGCCTTGGGCACGTTGATCGACCAGAGCCCGCTCTGCGAGAACGCGTCGAGCTCGGCATAGGGCCGCCGGTTGGTCCGGTCGCGTTCGGACGCGCCCTCGCGGAACTCCCTGGCGAGGCCATGGGCGACGCGGATCGCCTCGGCATCGTCGCGGATGACATGGGCGGGGGATGCCGGACGGGGAACCGGCGGCGCGCCCCGGGCGGTTTCGAGCGACTGGGCGCTGACGGCGATGTTCATGGATGGCTCCAGGGTACCGGGCAGACGATGGGCTGGTTTGAACGGGCGTTTGAAGACCTCGGCCGGATCCCCCCTCTCCCCGCCCGCGGGGAGAGGGCCGAGCCCCCCTCGTCGGGGGCGAGGCAAGCGGAGGCGAAGCCGAAGCGAGGGTGAGGGGGCGATTCCGAAGGAGTCTCATCCGGACGAGCCCCCTCACCGTCGGCTGCCGCCTCGCCGCGCCGACGACGAGGTCGTCGCGGCCCTCTCCCCGCGCGCGGGGAGAGGGGAATGCGCGGCTCTCGTCAGCGGGCGTTGAAAGAGGCCGCTCAGGCGGCCTCGGCCCGGCGCTCGCGCGCGGCCTCCAGCGCCCTCACCTTCGGGATGATGTGGGCACCGAAATAAGCGACGTCCTCCTGGAAGTGCAGGAAGGCGAGGAGGGCGAGGTCGACGCCGGCATCCTTCAGGGCGACGATGCGCTCGGCGATCTGGTCGGGCGTGCCGATCAGGTTGGTCTTGAAGCCGTCATTGTACTGGACGAGGTCTTCGAAGCTCGATTTCGCCCAGTTGCCCTCCCCTTCCGGGGAGGCCTTGCCGGCGTTCTTCACCTCGTGGCCGAAGGCCTTCACCGCATCGGGATCGGCGTTGTCGATGATCTCCTGGAGGACGGCGCGGGCCTCTTCCTCGGTGTCGCGGGCGATGACGAAGGCGTTGACGCCGACCTTCACCGAATGCCCGTTGGCCGAGGCCTTGGCCTGGATGTCGTCCACCTGCGCGCGGATGCCCTCCGGGGTGTTGCCGTTGGTGAAGTACCAATCGGAGACGCGGGCGGCCATGTCGCGCGCGGCGCGGGAGGAGCCACCCTGGAAGATCTCGGGCTGCGGGTCGGCCGGCTTCGGCTTCAGCGTGTAGTTGGTGTAGCGGTAGAAATCGCCGCGGAAGGTGAAGTCGTCCTGGGTCCAGATCCCGCGAAGCGAGCGGATGAACTCCTCGGAACGGCGATAACGCTCGTCATGGTCGAGCCAGGGCTCGCCGATGGCGCGGAACTCGCCGGAGAACCAGCCCGACACGACGTTGATGGCGATGCGCCCGTTGGTGAGCTGGCTGATCGTGGCGATCTGCTTGGCGGCGATGGTCGGGTTCCAAGGGCCGGGCAGAAGCGCGGCGATGACCTTGAGCTTCGTGGTCACCGCCAGCAGGGCGTGGCTGAACGCCACCGATTCGTGCTGGAACTCGGCGCCGTAGCCGGCGGTGAAGCGAATCTGCGTCAGGGCGTAGTCGAACCCCGCCGCCTCCGCGATCTGGGCGAGCTTGCGGTTGTAGTCGGCATCCCAGCTGGTGCGCTGCTCGATCTTGCTGATGACGAGGCCGCCGGACACGTTGGGCACCCAATAGGCAAAACGGATCGGCTCCGGGGCGAAATGGTTCGGGAGAGTCATGCATCTATCCGCGAATTCGAGACATCGTGCGGCCCAGTCGACGCCGCGACCGCAAGTGAATACATTATGATATCAAGCATACGACGAAGCTAAGCTTGCGTTATAGCTTTGGTGTGCCGAATGTCTTACGAAGACGAGGCATAGTCAAAGGAAGAGAAATACCTTTTCTTGCGCCATGTCGGGACAATCTTCCGGCAAACCGGCCTCGAACGACACGATCGTGTTCCGGCAGGACCGGGATCGGCGGGGGCGCGGCATCTCGGAAGGGCCGGTCCGCGAGATTTTCCCGGGCGTCGACCTTTCCCGGTCACCGGAGCCTCCCGCACGGCGGCAAACGGCCCTAGCTATCGATGCGCCAGCGATGGTAATCCCCGCACTCGGAGGGCTTCACACACTCCCGGTCACGGTCGTTTCTCGTGCGGAGCACGACTGCGCAGGGGAGTCGTGTGAGAGACGCTCGATGGTGACGGATACGGGCTCCGCCCCGCCCCGAACGGGGCATGGCGGGGCATCTCGGATGACAGGTGGAACCCAGGCGATGACCGGCTTCGACGCTTCGACCTCTCCTTTCGCCGGACCGTCCTTGCCGCGTCCGTCATCGCAGCTCGTCACCGTCTTCGGCGGCTCCGGCTTCCTCGGGCGCCATGTGGTGCGGGCGCTGGCCAAGCGCGGCTATCGCATCCGCGTCGCCGTCCGCCGCCCCGACCTCGCGCTCTTCCTGCAGCCGCTGGGCAAGGTCGGGCAGATCGTCGCCGTCCAGGCGAACCTGCGCTACCCCGATTCCATCGCCCGGGCGGTGGAGGGCGCCGACGTGGTGGTGAACCTCGTGGGCATCCTGCAGGAGAGCGGCAAGCAGAGCTTCCTGGGCCTCCAGGCCGAGGGGGCGGGCGAGATCGCTCGCGCGGCGGCAAGCGTCGGCGCGCCGGTCGTCCATGTCTCGGCCATCGGGGCGGACGAGACGTCCGGGTCCGAATACGCCCGCTCCAAGGCCTTGGGCGAGGCGAACGTCCTGGCGGCCCAGCCCCGCTCGGTGATCCTGCGCCCCTCCCTGGTCTTCGGCCCCGGCGACAGCTTCTTCAACCGCTTCGCGTCGCTCGCCCGCGTACTCCCGGTCCTGCCCCTGGCCGGCGCCGGCACGCGCTTCCAGCCGGTCTTCGTCGGCGACGTGGCCGAGGCGGTCGCCCGCGCGGTTGACGGACAGGCCGAGGCGGGCCGGGTGTTCGAACTGGGCGGTCCCGAAATCGAGACCCTCGACGCCCTCGTCCGCTACATGCTCAAGACCACCATGCGCCGCCGCCTCGTGGTCGACCTGCCCAAGCCCCTCGCCATGCTGCAGGCCCGTGTGATCGAGACCGTGGACACCCTGAGCCTCGGCCTTCTGCCGGACAGCCTCAAGCTCACGCGCGACCAGGTCACCCTGCTGCAGACCGACAACGTGGTCTCGGAGGCGGCCAAGGCAGAGGGGCGGACCCTCGACGGCCTCGGCATCCTGCCCACCGCCATGGCGGCCGTCGTGCCGGGCTATCTCTGGACCTTCCGCAAGGCCGGCCAGTTCGCCAAGGAGACGATCACCATCTCCGAGGAGGAGGCCGCGGAGCCGTCATCCCCGCCGGTCACACGCCCGAGCGGTCCTCCGATCGGCCCCGACGCGACGGCCCCGAGCCGGATGGGCGTGCGGTGGGGGACGCGGGGCTGAGGCGGGCCGCGCTCAACCGATCCGCTTGCGCACATCCGGTTCGGCCAGGGCAGCCTTGCGGCTCAACCCCTTGTGGACATGGACCATCAGGGCGATGCCGAAGAGCGGCGTCAGCAGGTTGAGGACGGGGACCACCATCAGGCCCGCCAGCATGGCACCGGCGGTCATGGTGGTCAGGCCGAAATGGCGGCGCATGGCGCCCGCTTCCTGCATGGGCCGGAAGCGCCCGGCGGCGAGTTCGAAATACTCGCGCCCGAGCAGGTAGGTGTTGGCGAGGAAGAACGCCACGAGGTTCACGCCCGGCACGAAGAACAGGATCAGCGCCACGAGGTTCACCAGCAGGGCGAGGCCCGCGAAGCGCAGGGCGTAGAGCATCGCCGATCCGATCGGCAGCGCCGTGCCCGGCGCGTCTTGGGGAAAGTCGGTGCGCTCCACGATGGCGGCGGCATCGTCGAGGAAGTAGCCCGCCACCAGGATCGAGACCGCCGGCATGACGTAGGCGAGGCCGATGAACAGGCCGGCGCCGGCGAAGAACACCGCCAGGGTATCGAGGAAAGGGTAGCTCGCCGACAGGTGATGGTTCGCGAGGAACCAGTCGATCGCCTTGGTGAGGCCGGCCCAGATCAGGACGAGGAGCCCGAGGGTCAGGGCCAGCGACTTCCACAGGATGGCGCGCAGGGGCGGCGAGAGCACCTGCTTGACCGCAGCGTAGGCCGCCTGAATGAGCATGGCGCCCGAATCCTTGAGTTCCGCGCGAGGGCGGGCGAGCCCCCGTCCGGGAGCCGCCGTCAGCGCCGGGTTCTGGCGGCGCCGGCGTTGCGGCGCAACCCCGGCCGGCCGTACCGCGCTGAACCTTTTTGCCGCTGCCGCGCGTTCCTGCAAGAGATCGGCGACGTTTGAGAGCGTGCGATCCCTTCTCCCGTAACCGTCGGTAGAGACTCGCGGGTCACTCTACCGGCCCTTCGGCCCATCACGACCCGCCCTCCCGGATGCCTGCCCACCGCATGATGCCGACACCCCGTCCCGCCCACGCGCATTTCCGGCCGAGCATCGCCCCGCGCCTCGCGCCACTGCCCGACCACGCGGATGTGATCGTCGTCGGCGCGGGTGCCGCCGGGATCGCCGCGGCGCGGACGCTCATGGAGCGCAGCATCTCCGTGGCCGTGCTGGAGGCGCGCGACAGGGTCGGCGGGCGGCTGATCACCACGATGCTGCGGGGCCATCCAGTGGATCTCGGCGGGCACTGGCTCCATGCCGGCCCGATCAACCCGCTGGTGCGCCTGGGCGAGATCCGGGGCGAACCCTTGAGGATCGCCGCGCAGGAGGGGCATCTGCTGGTATCCGGGCGGAAGGGGCGCCCGGCCGAGGCCGCCGCCCATGCCCGCGCCTTTTCGGTGGCGGATCGCGCCCTGACAACCCAGGCCGGGTTCAGCGGCCCCGACCGCCCGGCTTCGAGCGCACTCCCACCCGGCCTCGGCCCCTGGGCCGAGCGCATCGCCCTCGTCCACGGCCTCGTGTCGGGTCGCCCCCTGACGGACATCTCACTCCATGATTTTCCCAGCATGGAATACGGCGACAACCGTTTCATCGCCGGCGGCTTCGGCGGCTATCTCGCCCGCCTGGCGCAGGGGCTGCCCATCGCGCTGAACACGCCGGTGGTGCGCATCGACTGGTCGGGCGCGGGCGTCACCGTCGAGACGGCGGACGGATCGGTGCGGCGGGCCAAGGCGGTGATCGTGACGATCCCGATGATGGTGCTGCGCGCCGCGCCGCTCTTCACCCCGTCCCTGCCGCCCGAGACGCGCGCGGCCATCGACGGATTCTCCAGCGGGATCTACGAACACGCCGTGCTGCACTGGCCCTCCGCGCCGTTCCTCGGTCGCGACCGCCTCGCCGCCCTGGTCGGCGGACGCCACAAGCCCCCCGGACTGCTCACCCGCGTGGACGGGACGCCGTTCCACTTCTTCGAACTCGACACGCCGATGATCCGGGCCCTCGATGCACGGGGCAGGCACCCGGATACCACCCGCCGCCTCGTCCGCGCCGTCCTGGCGGAGCATCTCGGCCACAGCGCCCTGCACGACCTCGCCATTCCGGCGATCAGCGAATGGCGCCACGACCCCTGGTCGCTCGGTTCATGGGCCGTCGTCCCGCCCGGACACGCTCCGGCACGCGGACAGCTACAGGCCCCGCTGGCCGACAAGGTCTGGTTCGCCGGAGAGGCGCTGTCCCGCCTGCAATGGGGAACCGCCGGCGGAGCCTATCAAGAAGGCATGAGAGCGGCCGCGGAGGCTGCGCATGTCGTTCAGACTTATCTCAAGTTGCGCGAACAGTAACGCCGAGCCTGACAAATGCCACATCCCGATGGTAGTAATCCACCCGGAGATTGGATTAAGCTTCCTTCCATATTTCCAATTTATCACGAACATGCCGAAATCGTGGGACCTCAGGCTTACTCCGAATGTTAGATGGGACAGTCATTCTCATTACGGATCGGCCCGACAGCAGTGAATTGTTGCGACACGAGCTGAGCCTCGTGGCGGACTGCAAGGTCATGAGATTCGATGCGGCAATGGACTTGAAGTCCGTGCCCATCGGTGCGGTGTCGGATGTGACCCTCGACCGGCGCGACGCCGCCTCCGCCATGCGCCGGGCCTTCGCACGGCTGAGGATCGCGGACGTTCCCGTCATCTGCCTCCTTCGGAACATGAGCGAGATCGGCATGCGCAATGCCAGGAATCTCGGTGCGACCTGCTGCCTCTCGGCTCTGACGAACCCCGTCATGGTCGCCCGCACGATGATGACGCAGGTGATCCAGAACCGCGCCGAGAGGCCGGCCCGGAGCATCGAGCGCGGCGTGGCTCGGGCCACCGAAGTCCTGACCCGCCTGTTCGACGTGGCGCGGTCGAACGATCCGGTCTCCCTGACGCGGGTCGATGCCAGCCTCGAACCGATCATCGCGGCGGTTCGCGAAGGTGGGTTGACCCGTTGGCTCGACCGGGTCTGGACGCATGACGACGCCACCTATCAGCACTGCCTTCTGGTGGCGGGCGTGGCCGCCAAGTTCTCGCTTCACCTCGGCTTCTCGGCCAGCGACCGACATCACTTCGTCCGTGCCGCCTTGCTCCACGACCTCGGGAAAGCCCGGATTCCGCTGGAGATCCTCAACAAGCCTGGCCGGCTCGACGATGCCGAGATGGCGATCATGCGCACGCATCCGGTCATCGGCTACGAGAAGCTGAAGGAATCCGGCTGCGATGCCCTCACCCTCGGCGCCGTTCGGCATCACCACGAGATGCTCGACGGTTCGGGCTATCCCGACCGGCTCAGTGGGGATTCCATCGGCGACACCGTGCGGCTGATGACGATCTGCGACATCTACTCCGCCCTGACCGAGAAACGCGCCTACAAGCCGGCCATGCCGAACGCCGTCGCCATGGCGATCCTCTCGGACATGAAGGGTCGGCTGGAGGACAGGCTGGTCCAGTCCTTCGGCGAGGCCATGGGGAACGGCTCGTGACGAAGCCGAAACGAATCCCGGACGCGGCTCGGGACAGGGCGAAGGTCAGCCGAAGCCGCCCCGCTTGAGCCGCACGACGGTCCGGTCGAGCGCGCCGAGATAGGCGGAGCGGTCCCGGGCCGAGAAGGGTCGCGGGCCGCCCGTGACCGTGCCCGCCTCGCGCAGATCCTGCATCAGGTTGCGGGTGGCCAGAGCGAGACCGATGCCGCTCTCGCTGAAGGGCTTTCCGTTGGGTGCCAGGACCTCGGCGCCCGCCTTCACGCAGCGGCTGGCGAGCGGCACGTCCGAGGTGACGACGACCGAACCCGGTCTCGCCCGTTCCGCGATCCAGTCGTCGGCGGCGTCGAAACCGTCGCTGACGACGACGCGCTCGATCCAGGGCTCGCGCGGCAGGGTGATGAAGCTGTTCGCCACCACGTAGACATGCAGGCCGTAGCGGCCGGCGACCCGGTAGGTCTCGTCCTTCACCGGGCAGGCATCGGCATCGATGAAGACGACGATCGAACGGTCGGCGGCCGGCTCGTTCATGCGGACGCCGCCAAGGGCACGGCCGAGGGCGCGGTCACGGTCCGTCCGCCCTCGCTCACCTCGAGCGCCGGAGCCGTGCGCTCCAGGGTCGAGACCGCGAGGGGCTGGCCCCGGCCGCGCAGGGCATGGGCGCCGAGCGAGCGGGCATGAATACCCTCGGGCAGGCGCGGCAGGCGTGCGAGGAGATCATCCGAGATCAGGATCTCGGTGCCCAGGGGCCGGCACAGGGCCTCGATCCGCGAGGTCACGTTCACCGTGTCGCCGAAATACGCGATCTTGTGCCGGTCGACCCCGACTTCCGCCGTGACGATGGAGCCGCCATGCAGCGCCGCCCGCAGGCGGGGCACCACACCGAAACGGGCTTGCCAGGCCGCTGCCTCGGCCTCGATCCTGTCGAGGACGTCGAACACGCAGGCGACGCAGCGGGCGTCCTTGAGGCCCCGCTCCATCGGCCAGGTGATCATGGCCATGTCGCCGATGTAATCGTCGGTGGAGCCGTGATTGCGGCGCACGGGCTCGGCGAGGGCGGCGAAGACCGCGCCGAGATAGGCCTGGGCCTTGAGGTCGCCATGGGTCTCGGCGAAGGCGGTGGAGCCGACGACGTCGAGGAAGAGGAAGATGCGGTCCTCGCGCACCGGCCGATGATAGCGGCCGACGAGGAAGTTCACGAACACCTCGCCGCCGATGAGATCGCGCATGCGGATCACGAAGACGAGCATCGCCGACACCGCCAGCGAATAGGCGAGGACCCGCGGGGTGATCTTGACGGCGTCCCTGAGCGCGTCCCCGGTCAGGCCGAGTGCCCAGACGACGAGGCCGCCGAGCGCGATGCCGCTGGCGATCATCAGGACATAGGCGAGCTCGGCCGTGAGCACGTAGATCTTGGCCGGCAACTGGCGCAGGCGCGCCTGAAGGCCGCCGAAGATCAGTCCACGGTCGAAGGCGAGGGTGGTCGACCCCACCGCGAGGCCATAGATCACCCCGGCCAGCGGCGAGGCACCGTTGGCGAACAGCAGGTCGTAGAGGAGCCCGGCGCCGCTGCAGGCGACGAGAATGAGGATCCAGAACCAGCGGTGCGGCGGCAGCATCAGACACCACCCCGGTCTGGCTCGTCACGAAGACGATGGCGGCGCGCGGGGAGAAGCAAGGCGTGGCATCCTTCGGAAGGCCATCGTCGGAGGGCGCGGACGAGGAACCGCGCCGAGACGACCGGCCCACCCTGAACAACGGTCCATGATGGCGCGATTAAGGCCATGGGCCGTTAAGCCTGCCCTCGAAATTCATTGGCCGCCCGGAAGACCGTGAGATCTCCGTAACCGGGTACGCTTTAGGCTCGTTGTCAGACAGGCAGCCCTCACCGCTGCAATGCGGCTCAACCGCTTCAGAAGGCGCGCATCGCGATGAGCATGACCAGTGCGAACTCAGACCCGACCGCTTCCGGGACGCCGGCCATACGCCCGCTGGTCGCCCCGCGCGACATCCGCGCCATCACGCGCGACCTCGGCTATTCGCCGGACTGGAACTGGAGCTGGGAGAACTACAAGAACACGATCGTCGCCCTCACCAACGAGTACGGCCTTCGCGACCATCTCGAGATCGGCGGCGGGCGCGACCCGGTCTTCCAGCCGCCGGAACTGGTCCGGCATGGGATCAGGGTGACGATCAACGACATCTCGCAGAAGGAACTCGACCTCGCGCCGCCCGAATTCTCGAAACTCTGCTGCGACATCGCCTCGCCTTCCACCCTCGACACCATCGGCCGAAACCGGTTCGACTTCGCCTATTGCTCGATGGTGATGGAGCACGTGCCGGACGTGGCGCAGATGTGGCGCAACATCCATGGCCTCCTCGCGCCGGGCGGCGCGGCGCTGAGCTTCTTTCCAACCCTGTTCGCCCCGCCCTTCGTCGCCAACCAGCTCATGCCGGAGGCCCTGTCGCGCGCCGTGCTCCACACCCTGTTCCCGGACCGCAGGGACGATGGCGGCAACCCGAAATTCCCGGCGCATTACAATTACTGCCGGGGCAGCGAGGCGGCGATCGTGCCGCTCCTGAAGGAGATCGGCTTTCGCGAGATCGTCGTGCTGCCGTTCTACGGCTACAGCTACTTCCACAAGCTGCCCGGCCTGCGCCAGATCGACGACGCGTTCACCCGCCTCGCCCGGAGCCGGGACTGGCGGACCTTCACGAGCTTCGCCTTCGTCATCGCGCGCAAATGACCACCCCCCGGTCCGATGCGGTCATGACCATCATCATCGTCGCCGATCACGCCTTCATCAACGGCGGGCAGGCGAAGGTCGCCATCGAGAGCGCGCTCGGCCTCGCCGGGCGTGGCCATCGGGTCGTGTTCTTCGCAGCCGTCGGCCCGGCCGATCCGCGTCTCGCGGCCGCCGGCATCGCGGTGATCGTGCTTGGCCAGACCGACGTGGCGCTCACCACCTCCCTCGCCAGTTTCGGCGTGCAATGGCTTTGGAACCGGCCGGCGGCGCTCCGCCTCCAAGCGCTCCTCTCCGGCTACGACCCGAGCGACAGCGTCGTCCACGTCCATGGCTGGGCCAAGGCCCTGTCGCCCTCCATCGGACCGGTGCTGAAGGCGACGAGGGTTCCGGTGGTGTTCACCATGCACGAATACTACCTCGCCTGCCCCAATGGCGGCTTCTACGATTACCCGATCTCGGCCGCCTGCCACCGGACCCCGCTCTCGCCCGCCTGCATCGCCTACAATTGCGACTCGCGGAGCTATGCCCGCAAACTGATGCGGGTCGGCCGTCATGCGTTGATGCGGGGGTCGGGGCTGGTGGGCAGCGCGGCCACCGTCATCACCATCAGCCGGCTGCAGAAGACCGTTCTGGCCCCCTACCTGCCGAAACGGACACGCTATTTCGAGGTCTCCAACCCGGTGGACGCGGAGCCCCTCGGCCGGAAGGCGGATCGGCCGCTGGGCGACATCGTCTTCGTCGGGCGGGTCTCCCCCGAGAAGGGCGCGAACGTCTTCGCCGAGGCCGCCCGCCTCGCCGGGCAGACGGCCGTCTTCGTCGGCGACGGCCCGCAGCGGGCGCAGCTGGAGTCGGACTATCCGGAGGCCCGCTTCCTCGGCTGGAAGAACCCGGCCGAGGTCAAGGCGCTGATGCGCGCGGCCCGCGCCCTCGTCTTCCCCTCGGTCTGGTACGAGGGCCAGCCCCTCACCGTACTCGAGGCGCTGGCAGCGGGGACGCCGGTGATCGTCAGCGACATCTGCGCCGGACGGGAGGCGGTGGAGGACGGCGTCAACGGTCTCTGGTTCGCGTCCGGCAAACCGGATTCCCTCGCCGCCGCCCTCATGCGTCTTTCCGACGACGCGGAGGCGCGCCGGATGTCGGATGCGGCCTACGACCTGTTCTGGGCCGATCCGCTGACCCTCGACCGGCATCTCGACGGGATCGAGGCGGTCTACCGAAGCAGCCTCGCTTACGCGCGCTCCCCCTCGACCATCCGGGCCATCCACGCCTGAACCGCCGTGACGTCGGCCTGGCCGAGCCCGTGCCCCGCCGGCTGGATGTCGTGCGCCACATCCGCCCCGGCCCGGCCGAGGATTCCGGCGAGACGCGCGGCGTTCTCGGCCGGCACGATCGGATCGGCCATGCCCGACAGCATCAGCACGGGCGTGCCGGTCAGGTCGGGAACGGGCGGTTCCGCCAGCGGCATCATCGGCCGGAGCAATGCCGCTCCCGCCAGCACGCCCGGATGGAGCAGGAGAAGGGCGGCGGCGATGTTGGCGCCGTTGGAGAAGCCGAGCGCCACCGGTGCGGCGATGCCGTAGGCCTCACGGGCCTCCGCGATGAAATCCGCGAGCTCCCGCGCACGGCGCCGGAGGTCGGCCTCGTCGAAGACCCCCTCGGCGAGACGCCGGAAGAAGCGCGGCATGCCGTTCTCCGGGACGGGTCCGCGCGGCGACAGCAGGGCGGAGCCCGGCGAGACGGCGCGACCCAGGGGCAGCAGGTCGCTCTCGTCGCCGCCGGTGCCGTGGAGCAGCAGGAGCGGAGGCGAGCCGGCCACGGTCGCGGGCTCGAAACGGTGAGTGAAGGACAGCTTGGTCATGACGGCCTCGCGAAGAGTGCGTGGGAACCGCCCCTCCTCGCGGAGGGGCGGCCGTGTCAGGCGATGACGGGGAGAACCTCCTCGATCCGCGCGCGGTGCGCTTCGAGGAAGGCGGGGAGCTTGAGCGCCTCGCCCAGGGCCTCGGCCGGCTCGTCGACGGCAAAGCCCGGGATGTCGGTGGCGATCTCGAACAGCACACCGCCGGGCTCGCGGAAGTAGACCGAGCGGAAATAGGCGCGGTCGCGCTGCTCGGTCACCTGCAGGCCGTGGGTGCCGGTGAGATCGGCCACCATGGCGGCCTGCTCGGCATCGTCCTTCGCCCGGAAGGCGATGTGATGGACCGAGCCGGCTCCGGGCCGTCCGCGCAGGAACTCGCCCACCGCCCGGAGGGTGACGAACCCGCCGAGAGCACCGCCATTGGCGTAGCGGGTCATCGCCCCGTCGCGTCCGGCCTCGGAAAAGCCGAACACCCCGGTGAGGATCCGCGCCGTCGGCTCCGCCTCTTTGAGGAGCAGGGTGACGCCGTGGAAGCCCCGGATGGCGTGCTCGGCCGGAACCTCGGCACCGGTCCGGGAAGACGCCCCCTCGGTGGCGTCGTCGACCCCGACCAGGGCCAGCACCATCCCGTCGGGATCGCGCAGGCGGAGGACCGGCTCGCCGAAGAGCTGAACCAGGGCGTCATGGTCGACGCCCTTCTCGATCAGCCTGTGAGTCCACCAGCCGATGGAGGCGCGGGGAACGCGGAAGGCGGTCTCCTGCGTCTCGCCGATCCCGACCCGTCCCCGCGCGGCATGGGCGACGGGAAAGAACGTCAGGATCGTGCCGGGCCGTCCGGCCTCGTCGCCGTAATAGAGGTGATAGGTCGAGGGATCGTCGAAATTGACGGTCTTCTTCACCAGGCGCAGGCCGAGGACGCGTCGGTAGAAATCGAGGTTGCGCTGGATGTCGCCGGCATAGGCGGTGACGTGGTGCAGGCCGTTATCGGACATGGTCGTGTCTCCCGGACGCGCTGGCCGGTGGATGACCACCGCGCCGCTTCGTGATGACGACAATCTGGGGCTTGGCATGCCGCATGAAAACAGAAACGATGGAAACCTATCGTTTCTGGAACTGCGCCTATGAAACTGCCGGATTTCGAAGCCTGGGCAATCTTCGCCAAAGTCGCGGAGACGGGTGCGTTCGGGCGGGCGGCGGATGAACTCGGCCTGTCGAAGGCCACGGTCTCCAAGGCGATCACCCGCCTCGAAGGCCGGATCGGCGGTCGCCTGTTCCATCGGACCTCACGCAAGATCGCCCTGACGGAACTTGGCCATGCGGCGCGGGAGGGGGCCGCGCGCATCCTCGCGGAGGGTGAAGCGGCGGAAGCCCAGGCCACGGCCTCGTCATCGGTTCCGCGCGGCATGGTGAGGCTCGCCGCCCCCATGTCGTTCGGGATTCTCCACGTCGCCCCGATCCTTCCGGATTTCCTGGGCCAGTATCCGGAAGTCTCGGTGGATCTCCATCTCAGCGATGCGTTGGTCGATCTCGTGGGCGGGGGCTTCGATATCGGCCTGCGCATCGCCGCGCTGGCGGATTCCTCCCTGCGGGCGCGGCGCCTCTGCCTCGTGAACCGCGCCCTCGTGGCATCGCCGGAGTATCTCGACCGGCATGGCCGGCCGGAGCATCCGCGCGACCTCGCCCGCCATCCCTGCCTCGGCTACGCCTACCTGCCGAGCCCGGACCGCTGGATCTTCACCAGCCGCGAGGGCGAGGAAGCGGCCATCGTCCCTGCCGGGCCGCTGCGGGCCAACAATGCCGACGCCCTGACCCCCGCCCTTCGCGCCGGACTCGGTTTCGCCGTCCAACCGGATTTCATGGTCTGGGAGGATCTTCGGGCCGGGCGGCTCGAACGGGTGCTGCACGGTTGGGACCTGCCGCCCATCGCCCTGCATCTGGTCACGCCGCCGGGCGACCCGCGCCCCGCCCGCGTCCTCGCACTCATCGCCTTCCTGGCGGCCCGGTTCGCGGCGGCCCCCTGGTCGAACGGCGCCGCCGTACAGCCCTGAGGCCGCGATCAGAGCACGACATGCGGGCCGACCGCGTCCGCGTGGAGCGGCGAGAGGAAGGCCGCGCCGATGCCGTTGTCGAACCGGCGGGCGACCTTGGCCCTGGTCCTGCCGATGACGATCAGCGTGCCGACGTCGAGGGGCTCTTCCATGGAGACGGCGACCCCCGATGCCGAGATGTTGATGACACGGCCCGGCAGCATCGATCCGGCCTCCGTCGTGACCAGCACGTCCTGGATCTCCGGCACGATGCGCGGAAAGGCGCGCGTCACCAGGGGCGGGGGATTTTGCGATTTCGCGACGCTGAGGAGGCTCTGCACCACGAGCCCGAGGGGATGGTCGGCGCTTAGAACCCGTATGGCGAAGGCGGATGTCTCCGCTCGCACGACGATGGCTTCGATAGATCCGGCATGGCGGATACTGCAGGTCAGTCGCTCATCGACGGCGGGCACGACCGAGGACTTGAAACGAATTCCGTCCGAGGAGAGATCGTCGGTGACCGCATAGAAATTCTGCCGATGCCGCCCCCAGCAAAGAGCTGGCAGGATGACCTTGTATCGCGCCTCCGACCGCCTGTCGCTCATCGCATTCCTTGTTGCGTTGAGCCTTCCTATGCTGGCGAGTCTTCAGGCGAAGCTTTCACGATCGAGAGAATTCGATTCAATATCCTGCATCAACAACTCAGTCTACAGCCATTACACGTAAGGCGAGTGAAGCGGATCGGATCAGGCTCCGCCGCCCGACCGGCCGACCCCCGTCAGGCCATGCACTTTGATGCGGGAGGCGAGCGTCGTCGGCTTGACGCCGAGCAGTTCGGCCGCCCCTCCGGCCCCGAAGACGCGGCCCTTGCTCAAGACCAGGGCGGCCGAGATGTCGGCCCGGTCGCGTGCCCTTCGCTCGGCCTCGGTGGCGGGGGTGGCGCCGGCCGCGACCTCGCCCTGCGGGCGCCGCCCCTCGACGGGACCGCTGCCCTCGGCCTCGGGCAGGTCGAACCGCAACCGCCCGCGCACGGCCAGGATCGCCGCCCGCTCGACGATGTTCTCCAACTCGCGGACATTGCCGGGCCAGTCGTAGCGCGCGAGGCGGCGGACATCGCCTTCCGTGAGACGCAGGTCGGGCATGGCGAGGCGCCGGGCCACGCCCTTCAGGAAGTGCTGGGCGATGAGGGGAATATCCTCGGGCCGCTCGCGCAGGGGCACGGCCGCGATGGGGAAGACGTTGAGGCGGAAGTAGAGATCCTCGCGAAAGCGCCCCCGCTTCACCTCGGCCTTGAGGTCGCGGTTGGTGGCGGCCACGAGGCGGACGTCGACGAGGCGGGTGCGCTCCTCGCCGACCCTCTCGAATTGCCGCTCCTGCAGCACCCGCAGGAGCTTGCCCTGCAGGTCGATGGGGATTTCGCCGACCTCGTCGAGAAACAGGGTGCCGCCATCGGCGAGCTCGAACCGCCCGACCCGGTCGCGCAGGGCGCCGGTGAAGGCGCCCTTGGCGTGGCCGAAGAACTCGCTCTCGAACAGCTCGCGCGGGATCGCCGCGCAGTTCACCCGGATCAGCGGCCGGTCCCGGCGGCGGCTCGCCTCGTGGATGGCGCGGGCGATGAGCTCCTTGCCGGTGCCGGATTCGCCGGTGACGAGGACGGTGGCGTCGGTGCCGGCCACGAGGTCGATCTGCCGGAGGGTCGCCTCGATGGCCGGAGAACGGCCGATGATGCCCTGGTGGTGCCCGCCCTCGCGGATTTCCTCGCGCAGATAGGCGTTCTCGAGCTCAAGGCGCTGGCGCAGGGAATCGACCTCCGCCAGGGCCTGGCGCAGGCGCTCGTCGGCCTCCCGCCGCTGGCTGATGTCGCGGAACACGATGACCGCGCCGAGGAGCCGGCCCCGGTCGCGGATCGGCGTCGAGGTGTATTCCACGAAGATCGGAGTGCCGTCCCGGCGCCAGAACACCTCGGTGTCGACCTGATGCACGGCCCCGTCGCGGAAGGCGGCGTAGATCGGGCAATCCTGGTGCGGGTAATGGCAGCCGTCCGGGTGGCTGTGGTGGACGGTGGCATGCATGTCGCGCCCGACGAGATCGGCCGCGTCCCAGCCCAGCATCCGCTCGGCCGCCGGGTTGATGAAGGTGGTGATGCCCTCGGCATTGACCCCGTAGATGCCCTCGCCGGCCGCGCGCAGGATCAGCTGGTTCTCGCGCTCGATATCGCGAAAGATCCGCTCCATCCGCTGCCACTCGGTCAGGCCGGCGCGCATATGCGCGTCGGCCTCCGTATCCACGAGGCGGCGGCGGCGCTCGTCGAGGTCGAACAGGCTGACGAGGAGGAGCGCCGGCTCACCCGGCAGGATCGTCCCGCTATATTCCACATGGAGGCCGTGCCCCTCGGCGTGCCTCGGCGAGAGGGCGTGGGTCCAGTCGCGGCCCCGCGCCTGCACGGCCTGGGTGAACACGATCAGCGTCGGCACCTGGTCGGAATGAAGGCCGGTGACGCGCATGCCCCGCAGGACATCGGGATCGTAGCCGAGCAGCCGCGCGGCGGCCGGGTTGGCGTCCCGGATCTCGTCGGCCACCGGATCGAGCACCAGCATCGCCTCCGCCGCCCTGTCGAAGGCGGGGCCATAGGGCGAGGCGGTCGGCGCGTCTGATCTTTCCATCACGATATTTCGTAGCACAGGTCACGAAAAACCGTAATCGACGATATTTCGTAGCATGCATCCTTATCTCAAGCCATTGTTTCGGTTGTACTTTTTATTGGAATGGTGGCTGGCACAGCGTTTGCCATGAGAATGGCGTCTCCGCAGAAAGGTCCGCGACATGGCGCTCTTCGACGATCCGTTCAACGCCCGGCTGACCTTGAAGCGCGGGGGCTGCTCCTGCGGAAACCATCGCGATCAAGCCGCGCACGATGCCGAAGCTCCGTCCGGCGACGCCGCGGTCACGCGGGCCGTCGAAGGCGCGGTGATGCGGGCTCTGTTCCCCGAGGATGCGCAGCGGCGCGCCTTCCTCAGGAGCGTAGGAGCGGCGACAGCTTTGGCCGCCGTGAGCCAGTTCTTCCCCACCAAATTCGTGGCGGAGGCCTTCGCGCAAGGGGCGAAGCCCGAGAAGACCGATCTGAAGGTCGGCTTCATCCCGATCACCTGCGCCACGCCGATCATCATGGCGAAACCCATGGGCTTCTACGAGAAGCAGGGGCTGAACGTGGAGGTGGTGAAGACCGCCGGCTGGGCAGTGATCCGCGACAAGACCCTGAACAAGGAATACGACGCCGCCCACATGCTGGCGCCGATGCCCATCGCCATCTCGCTCGGGGTCGGATCGACACCCGTCCCCTACACGATGCCGGCGGTGGAGAACGTCAACGGCCAGGCGATCACCCTGGCGATGAAGCACAAGGACAGACGCGACCCGAAGAGCTGGAAGGGCTTCAAGCTCGCGGTGCCCTTCGACTATTCGATGCACAATTACCTGCTGCGCTACTACCTCGCGGAAGCCGGGATCGACCCGGATACCGACGTGCAGATCCGCGCCGTCCCGCCACCGGACATGGTCGCCAACCTGCGCGCCGACAATATCGACGGGTTCCTGGCGCCCGACCCGGTGAACCAGCGCGCGGTCTATGACGGCGTCGGCTTCATCCACATCCTGTCGAAGGAGATCTGGGACCGGCACCCGTGCTGCGCCTTTGCGGCCTCGCAGGATTTCGTCACCCAGACCCCGAACACCTACGCCGCCCTGCTCCGCGCGGTGATCGAGGCGACGGCCTATGCCTCGAAGATCGAGAACCGCAAGGAGATCGCCGCGCAGATCGCGCCGGCCAACTACCTCAACCAGCCGGTGACGGTGGTGGAACAGGTGCTCACCGGAACCTTCGCCGACGGCCTCGGCAACGTCCGCAAGGTGCCCGACCGCGTCGATTTCGACGCCTTCCCGTGGTCGTCCTTCGCGGTCTGGATCATGACCCAGATGAAGCGGTGGGGTCAGATCAAGGGCGATGTCGATTACAAGGCTGTGGCCGAGAAGGTCTATCTCGCCACCGACGCCGCCCGGCTGATGAAGGAGGCCGGCCTCACCCCGCCGACCGCCACGTCGAAATCCTTCTCGGTGATGGGCAAGGCCTTCGATCCGGCCAAGCCCGAGGAGTATCTGAACTCCTTCGCCATCAAGCGGGCGGGCTGAGCCATGAAGGCCTCCCTCTCGCTCCGCGCCGGCATCGTCTCCCTGGCCGTCCTCGCCGCCTTCCTGCTGCTCTGGCAGATCGCGGTGGGCGGGATCGCCAAGACCGAGGTCATGGACCCGGAATACGCGGCCCTCATGGGTGCGAGCGCCACCACCGGCAAGTCGGCGATGCCGGGGCCTCTCGACGTCGCCGCCACCGCCTGGAAGCACCTGAGGGACCCGTTCTACGATCGCGGCCCCAACGACAAGGGTCTCGGCATCCAGCTCGCCTATTCCATCGGCCGGGTGGCGCTGGGCTACGGTCTCGCGGTGCTGGTGGCCATCCCCATCGGCTTCCTCATCGGCATGTCGCCGCTGATGGGCCGGGCGCTCGACCCGTTCATCCAGCTTTTGAAGCCGGTCTCGCCCCTCGCCTGGATGCCGCTCGCCCTCTACACGATCAAGGATTCCAGCCTGTCGGCGATCTTCGTGATCTTCATCTGCTCGCTCTGGCCGATGCTGATCAACACCGCCTTCGGCGTCGCCGGAACGCGCAAGGAATGGCTGAACGTGGCCCGGACCCTGGAGGTCGGGCCGATCCGGCGCGCTTTCACAGTCATCCTGCCGGCGGCCGCGCCCACGATCCTCACCGGCATGCGCATCTCCGTCGGCATCGCCTGGCTCGTCATCGTGGCGGCCGAGATGCTCGTGGGTGGAACCGGCATCGGCTACTTCGTCTGGAACGAGTGGAACAACCTCTCGATCACCAATGTGATCGTCTCGATCCTGGTCATCGGCCTCGTGGGCATGATCCTCGACCAGCTGCTGGCGCGCGCGCAGCGCCTCGTCACCTTCCCCGAGTGAGGCCGCGCCATGAGCCAACTCCTCCCCTTCGCGCGGCGCTCCGCGAGCGCCGCTCCCGACCCCGCCGCCGGGACCAGCCGCATGTCGTCGTCTGAGAAGTTCATCTCCATCGAGGGGATCGCCCGGCGCTATCCCGCCCCCGGCGGCAAGCCAAACACCGTGTTCGAGAACCTGTGGCTGCCCATGCGGCGGGGCGAGTTCGTTTGCATGATCGGCCATTCCGGCTGCGGCAAGACCACGGTGCTCAACATCCTGGCCGGGCTGGAGGCGCCGAGCGAGGGCGTCGTCATCGTCGACGGGCAGGCGATCGAGGGAACCAGCCTCGACCGGGCGGTGATCTTCCAGGGCCATGCCCTGCTGCCCTGGCGCACGGTGCTCGGCAACGTCGCCTATGCGGTCTCCTCACGCTGGCGCAAGGCGTCCCGCGCCGAGGTGGAGGAGCGCGCCCGCAAGGCCATCGCCACGGTGGGCCTCGCCGGCTCCGAGCATAAGCGCCCGTCCGAACTCTCGGGCGGCATGAAGCAGCGTGTCGGCATCGCCAGGGCGCTCGCCATCGAGCCCAAGATCCTGCTCATGGACGAGCCGTTCTCGGCGCTGGACGCGCTCACGCGGGGCACCCTGCAGGACGAGGTGCGCCGCATCTGCATCGAGACCGGCCAGACCGTCTTCATGATCACCCACGATGTCGACGAGTCGATCTACCTCGCCGACCGCATCGTGCTGATGACCAACGGCCCCGAGGCCAAGGTGGCGGAGATCGTCGAGAACCCGCTGCCCAAGCGCCGCGAGCGCGCGAACCTCCATCACGCGCCGGGCTACTACGCCCTGCGCAACCACCTGATGGACTTCCTCGTCAGCCGCTCGAAGAGCCTGCGGGACGCCATGCCGGCCGGCTACGACCAGCGCCACCCGCCAGTGGTGCGGCCGGGTTCGGACGGGCCGGAGCCGATCCCCGTCCCCGCCGCCTCGTGAATCCGCGGCTCTCGGATCCGCGCGCCGCCTCTCACCCACGTTCCTTCATCGGAGACCTCACATGAAGCGCGAAGACCTCACGGAAAAGCTCCTCGACATCAAGCGCGAGAAGGGCTGGACCTGGAAGCACATCCAGGCCGAGATCGGCGGACTCTCGCCGATCCTCATCACCGCCGCCTGCATGGGGCAGATGAAGCTGCCCAAAGCCCAGGCGAAGAAGGCGGCGGAGCTGTTCGGCCTGACCGAATCCGAGGAGCGGATGCTGAACGAGGCGCCCTATCGCGGCTCGATCCCGCAGATGCCGCCCACCGACCCGCTGATCTACCGCTTCTATGAGTTGGTGATGGTCTACGGCACCACCTGGAAAGAACTGATCCAGGAGGATTTCGGTGACGGCATCATGTCGGCGATCGATTTCAACATGACCATGGAACGAGAGCCAAACAACAAGGGCGACCGGGTGAAAATGAACTTGTCCGGAAAGTTTTTGCCATATAAATATTATGACAACGAAGAAGGCGTGCCGGATTACGGCTTCAAGGAGCCGTAAATCTGGGGCCATGCTTCGCAAGCGTTCTGGACTGTAGCGGCACCGCGGCTTCAAAAGAGGCCGCGGTGACTTTTCTCACGCGCGGCGAGTCGACGGCGGAGGGGGTTTCGTGCTGATTGCGGAGGCTTGGCCGCACGCACGGCCCTCCCCCTCGGAGATTGTTTCCGCATGAACCTCAACGCGATCTCGGCCAACTGGGCACCCCGGCTTCTCAGCGTCCTGCGCATCGTCGCCGGCGTGCTGTTCTTGGAGCACGGCACGCAGAAGCTGTTCGGGTTCCCCGTGCGCATGGACGGCGGGGCGGCACCGGCGCTGTTCACACTCTTCTGGTTCGCGGCCGTCCTCGAAATCGTCGGCGGCGCGCTGATCGTCCTCGGCCTGTTCACCCGGCCGGTGGCGTTCATCCTCTCCGGCCAGATGGCCTTCGCCTATTTCATCGCCCATGCGCCGAAGAGCCAGTTCCCGGCCTCGAACGGCGGCGACGCGGCCATCCTGTTCTGCTTCCTTTTTCTCTACCTCGCCGCGGCCGGCGCCGGTCCGTGGAGCCTCGACGCGCGGCGCCGCGGGCGGTTCTGAGCCGGGGCTCGGGGCTCGCGCCGGCGATGCCCGGCCGGATCGATCGGAGGAGCCGCGCTCCGTCCGATCCAGAGACGATTCCTGCCATACGGCGCCCCCTGAAGCCGGCGGCTGTGTCGCCTTCACGGTCGCACCGGTCGCAGCCGATGCCGGGTCGTAGAGGTGACGGAGGCGGGTCGCATGGCGCCTGACGACACTCCGGGGCCGCGCGTCGGGGGGCCGGCGTGATGACGGAGGAGCCTACCGACGACCGCCGCATCCGCGTCGTCGCCGTGGCCGTGCAGAAGGGCGGCACCGGCAAGACGAGCCTCGCCGCTTCCCTGTCCGTGGCGGCGGCGGAGGACGGCGAACGCGTGATCGCCTTCGACCTCGATCCGCAGGGGTCGCTGGCCGGCTGGGGCGCCCTGCGTCGCAAGGACGGAGTGACCGTCGAGCGCATCCAGGCCTGGGAGATCGGGCAGATGCCCGAGATCCTGGAAGGCTGCCGCGAGAACGGAACCACCCTCGTCGTCATCGACACCGCCGGCACCGCCACGGGTCTGGCCCCGGCCCTGCGCACGGCCGACCTCGTGGTCGTGCCGGTGCGCCCGTCGCGGCTCGACCTCGTGGCCGCGAGGCCGACCCTCCAGACCCTCGTGGGCCTCGGGATGCGGAGCCGGCTGGCCCTCGTCCTCAACCAATGCCCGCCCCCGCCCTCCCCGCGCACGGATGCCTATGCGGCGCAACTCCGCTCGCTGGGCGTGCTTGCCGAACCCAGCATCGTGCACCGGGTGGATCACCAGGACGCCGTGGCCTCCGGCCTCGGCGTCACCGAATACGCGCCCTGCGGCCGGGCCGCCGAGGAGATCCGCGCCCTGTGGGGCTGGCTCGACGCGAAGATGAGCCGATCGGGTGCGGAAGCATCCTGACCGGATTCGCATCGGCGAACCGACCCGTCACAGCGCCTTGATTTTTTTTGAAGCCTGCCTGATCGGCTCGCGGCGGATACTCATGGCAGAGTCGATCATCCAAGCAGACCTCCTCATCCTGAGGCGCCGGAGCGTAGCGGAGGCCTCGAAGGAGGCCTCCAATCGGCGCGCAATCCCTGGAAGCCTCCTTCGAGGCCGCTATGCGGCACCTCAGGATGAGGTGAAGCCTTGGACGAACACCGCAAACGAGCTCTGTCGATGTCTCGGGTTTCAGGACGCGAAACCCGCTCAGCGCTCCCCGAATGCCGCCAGGATGCGCGCCCAGGAGCGGGTGCCCTTGTGGAAGCTCTTGAGGTCGTACTTCTCGTTGGGCGAGTGGATGCGGTCGTCGTCGAGGCCGAAGCCGATGAGGAGCGTGTTGCGGTCGAGCAGCCGCTTGAAATCGCCGACGATGGGGATCGAGCCGCCCGCACCGATGGTCACGGCCGGCACGCCCCATTCCTCGGCGAGCGCCCCCCTCGCGATGTCCAGTTCGGGCATGTCGAAGGGCAGGCTGATGGCGCGGCTGCCCTTGTAGCAGATCACCTCCACCGAGCAGTCCGACGGGATGCGCTCACGCACGAAGGCCTCGAAGGTCTTCGCGAGTTGCTCGGGGTCCTGATCGTCCACGAGGCGGAACGAGACCTTGGCACTGGCCTCTCCCGCGATGACCGTCTTGGTGCCCTCGCCGGTATAGCCGCCGATGATGCCGTTGACGTCGCAGGCCGGGCGCGACTGGATCAGCTCGATCAGCATCCGACCGCGCTCGCCGGCAGGCTCCTTGAGGCCGATTGGGCCGAGGAACTTCTCGGCCGTGAAGTCGAGCCCGCGCCACTGCTCCAGAATGTCGGCGGGCGTCTCGCGCACGCCGTCGTAGAAGCCCGGCAGGGCCACTCTTCCATCCGAATCGTGCAGGTCGGCGATGATTGTCGACAGGACGTGGATCGGGTTGCGCGCGGCACCTCCGAAGAAGCCCGAATGCAGGTCACGGTCGGCGCAGGTGACCTTGACCTCGAAATAAGCGAGCCCCCGAAGCGACGTGGTGATGGCCGGCGTGGTGGAGTTCCACATGCTGGTGTCGCAGACGAGGACGATGTCGGCGGCAAGCTTGTCGCGGTTGGCCGCGACCCATTCGGGCAGGCCTTGAGAGCCGTTCTCCTCGGCGCCCTCGATCAGCAGGGTGACGCCGCAGGGCAGTTCGCCCTCCATGGCGATGAAGGCGCGGCAGGCCTCGACGAAGGTCATGACCTGACCCTTGTCGTCCGAGGCGCCGCGCGCCACGATCTGCTTCTCGCCCTTGGCGTTCAGCGATAGGCGCGGCTCGAAGGGCGGCGTCTCCCACAGGTTCAGCGGATCCACCGGCTGCACGTCGTAATGGCCATAGAACAGCACGTGCGGCTTGCCGGGTTTCGGCGCATGCGCCAGCACCACCGGATGCAGCGAGGTCTCGTGGATGGCCGTCTCGAACCCGAGCGCCGTCAGATTGCCCTCGAGCCACTGCGCCGCATCGCGGCAATGCCCGGCATAGGCTGGATCGGTGGAGATCGACGGGATCCGCAGGAAGGCGAACAGCCGCTCCAGGGCATTGTCGAGGTCGCGGTCGATATCGTTGAGAACCGGGTCGAGGGCGGCCATCGCGCGTCCTTGTGGCAAGCGGGGATGGCGACAGGGTTAGCCGAGGGGATGGGTGGGCGCAAACCGCGGACATGGCCGTTCAGGGCTGCAAACTGGGCTGGAAGGCGTTCGGTTAAGGAGAGTTCAAGGGTCGACACCCCCGAAACCGCAATTTCCGGGGGCATCGAGCAGTGCTCGGACCCGTGTAGACGGCATCTGAGGCCAAGGCGTCGGCCCTGCGTCCGCACCGTCCCGCATGGCTATGAAGCCGTCGGTCGCGGCGCTGGACAAGGATCTCCCCGCTCGCCGAGAAGGCCCGCGCGTCACGCGTGCTGAGCGCAGCCGCATCCCGAAGCGTGGGCCCCGGTAGGCCAACGCGAGCGACGGATCAGGTCGCAAAAGTTGCCCTTGCGGAAGCTCGGTTCCTTGTCGGCGATGACGTCCGCCTTGACGTTGCCGAACGTCGTATCCGGCTTGTGTCGGATGCCGTCGTAGAAGGCTTGGATGATGTCCTCCTTGAATTCGGGCGTCCGCGGGAACGCGGACACCACCGCCTCACGCTCGGCGTCGGAGTATTCTCCGTAGGTCAGGCCGAGCACGTCCATCTCGACGCCGGCGGTGACGAGCGCCACGACCGGATGCATGTGGACCGGGATGCCGGGCGTCGTGTGCAGGGCGATGGCGGTCCAGACCGTGTAGACGTCCGCCTCCGGTACCCCGTGCGCTGTCAGGAAGTCGCGCGCCGCGTTGGCGCCGTCGACCTCGAAGCGCTCCTCCGCGCTGCTGTGGTCCGGCATGAGGCCGACATCGTGGAACATCGCTCCCGCGTAGAGAAGTTCGCGGTCGAAGGTCAGGTCGCGGCGGATGCCTGCCAGGGCGCCGAATTGGTAGACCCGGCTCGAATGATTGAAGAGGAGTTCGGTTTCCGTGTCCCGGACGAACTCCGTGACGGCACGGGCCAATTTGCTGTCCGGAACGGTTGCCAAGGTGGGAATGCTCAAGATCGGGGTTCCTTTGCGCTGAGCCTCCCATCGGGCTACAAAACTCCATAGTTGGCATCAATCGTCGTATGGCGGCGTTTTCTGCCATCGTTCATGCATCTTCAGCCACGGAGCTCCGATGGCGCCCCGCTCCATCGCCATCCTCGCCCTTCCCGGGGTCCAATTGCTCGATGTGGCCGGCCCGCTCGACGTCTTCGCCGAGGCGAACGTCCAGAGCGGCGAGCCCATCTACGATCTCGCCATCGTCGGGACGGCCGCCGATACGATCCTCACATCGTCGGGACGCCGCCTCGTCGCGGATCTCGTGGCTCCCGGTTTCGATCCGATGGGCTTCGACACGCTGCTGGTCGCCGGAGCGCCCCGCATGCACGAGACGGACGTCGATGACGGTCTGGTGGACTGGCTCGTGACGGCTGCGGCGCAGTGCCGGCGCTACGGTTCGGTCTGCAGCGGAGCGTTCCTGCTCGGTCAGGCAGGCCTGCTGGACGGCCGGAGGGTGACGACGCATTGGGCCGTGGCGGAGGTGCTGGCGGCGCGCTACCCGGAGGCGTCGGTCGAGGCCGATGCGATCTGCCTCTTCGACGGCCCGCTGAGGACGGCGGCCGGGGTCACCGCGGGGCTGGATCTCGCGCTGGCCCTCGTCGAGGAGGATCTCGGCGCGGAGATCGCGCGCCGGGTCGCCAGCCAGCTCGTAATGTTCTTTCGACGCGGCGGCGGGCAGATGCAGTTCAGCCGCCGCGGGCTGAGTGCACCGGCCGGCCGCTCGGCCTTGCAGGAAGTCCAGCGCTGGGTGGCCGCATATCCCGCGGAGGATCACGCGGTCGAGAAGCTCGCGGGGCGAGCGGGGATGAGTCCGCGCCATTTCGCGCGCCTGTTCAGGACCGAGACGGGACTGACACCGGCCGCCTACGTGGAGAACGTCCGGATCGAGGCTGTCCGGCGCCTTCTGGAAACGGACGACATCGTTCTCAAGCAAATCGCGAACGCTTGCGGGTTCCTCGACGCCGACACCCTCCGGCGGGCCTTCATGCGGCGTGTCGGGACGACGCCCGCGGAGTATCGTCGACGGCATCTGCATCGCTGAGCCGCCCGCGCATCCGGAGCTGCACGCCCGCTCTACCGTTCAGGCTCCGCTGAATCGGCGCTCGTCCATTCACAAGCCCCACCGAGCACCCGACACCCTTCCCGCAGGAGGAAACCACCCTTCCGGGAACAGGCACAGATTGGAACGGTTATCGAGTGGACCGGCGCGGGGCGTGGACGTTTCTTCCCCTCGTGCCTCCGCCCATTCGAGAAACGCGGCCGGTGCTCTGCCCGGCCCCTGATCCTTCAGGACACGCCCATGCTCATCGACAGCGGATCGCCCGGCGCTCCGGCCACCATCGGCATCAGCCTGACCATCAACGGCGAGGTTCGTGAGCTTCAGGTGGCGCCGTGGACCACCCTCCTCGACCTGCTGCGCGAGGATCTCGACCTCACCGGCACCAAGAAGGGCTGCGACCACGGCCAGTGCGGCGCCTGCACCGTGCTGGTGAACGGCACGCGCATCAATTCCTGTCTCGCGCTCGCCGTGATGAAGGACGGCGCCGAGATCGTCACCGTCGAGGGGCTGGCCAAGCACGGCGGCCAGGATGGCGCGATGCATCCGCTCCAGGCCGCCTTCGTGGAACGCGACGCCTTCCAATGCGGCTATTGCACCCCCGGCCAGCTCTGCTCGGCGGCCGGCATGATCGCGGAAGGTCACGCCACGTCGCGCGAAGAAATCCGCGAGGCCATGAGCGGCAACATCTGCCGCTGTGGCGCCTACACCAACATCGTCGATGCCATCGAAGACGTGATGCACGCGGGAGCCGCCCGATGAACCGCTTCGATTACGTTCGTCCGACCACGGTCGAGGAGGCGGTGCGGGCCATCGGCTCCGCCGCCAATGCCCGCTTCATCGCCGGCGGCACCAACCTCGTCGATCTGATGAAGTACAATGTCGAGCGGCCCGAGCGCCTCGTCGACATCACACGCCTGCCCTTGGAGGCCATCGAGGACCATGACGGGGGCCTGCGCATCGGCGCCCTCGTCACAAACTCGACGGTGGCCTACGACGAGCGCATCAGGAAGCGCTACCCGCTCCTGTCGAGCGCGATCCTGGCCGGTGCCTCGGGCCAGCTGCGCAATGCCGCCACCACGGGCGGCAACCTCAACCAGCGCACCCGCTGCTATTATTTCTATGACGAGGCGACGCCCTGCAACAAGCGGGAGCCGGGCTCGGGCTGTCAGGCGATCGGCGGCGTCAACCGCATCCACGCCATCTTCGGCACCAGCGAGGCATGTATCGCCACCCACCCGTCCGACATGTGCGTGGCGCTGGCGGCCCTCGAGGCTGAGGTCCGCGTCACCGGACCGGGCGGCGAGCGCCGCATCCCCTTCGCCGAGTTCCACCGCCTGCCGGGGGACACACCGCAATACGACACCACCCTGAAGGCGGACGAGATCGTCCTCTCCGTCGATCTTCCAGACGCGGATTTCGCCGGCCACCACACCTACCTGAAGCTGCGAGACAGGCTCTCCTACGCCTTCGCCCTGGTTTCGGTGGCCGCCGTGATGAAGCTCGACGGCGACACAATCACCGAGGCCCGCTTCGCCCTCGGCGGCGTCGCGCACAAGCCTTGGCGCAATACCGAGGCCGAAGCCTCCCTCAAGGGCAAGTCCGCCACCCGCGAGAGTTTCGAGGCCGCCGCCGAGATCGTGATGCGGGAGGCCAAGCCCCAATCCGAGAACGGTTTCAAGATCGAGCTCGCCCGGCGCGCCATCATCCGGGGCCTGACCCAGGCCGCTGCCGGCACGCCCCAGTCGCAATCCGACAAGCGCATCGCCTGAGGACCCGTCCAGACATGGCAAACAGCATCTCCTCCACCGGCACGGACAGCTTCGTCGGCACCGCGCGTAGCCGCGTCGACGGCCCCGCCAAGGTCACCGGCCTCGCGAAATATGCGGGCGAATTCACCGCGGCCGATCTCGCCCATGGCTACGTCGTCTCCGGCGGCATCGCCAAGGGCCGCATCACCGCCATCGACAGCGCAGCGGCGGAAGCCGTACCCGGTGTGCTCAAGGTCTTCACCCACGAGAACCGGCCGCGCACCGCTTGGCTCGACTACAATTACCAGGACGCCGTGGCGCCCCCCGGCTCGCCGTTTCGCGCCCTCTACGACGACAAGATCCATTACAGCGGCCAGCCGGTGGCCCTGGTCGTGGCCGAGGATTTCGGCACCGCCCGCTATGCCGCGTCCCTGGTGAAGGTCTCCTACGAGGCCGAGGAGCCGCTCACCGATGTCGAGCGCCAGCGCGAATTCGGCTACGAGCCGCCGAAGAAGCGCGCCGGCATCAAGCCGCCGCCCAAGCCCTGGGGCGATGCCGATGCCGCCTTCGCCTCAGCCCCGATACAGCTGCGAGGCGACTACACCCTCGCCGTCGAGCACCACAACCCGATGGAGCCACATGCCTCCACCGTGGTCTGGGACGGCGACGGCGCGATCACCGTCTACGACAAGATCCAGGGTGTCTCGAACAGCCAGGGCTACATCGCGGGCGTGTTCGGCATGGACAAGGACAAGGTGCGGGTGCTCAACCCGTATCTCGGCGGCGGCTTCGGCCTCGGCCTGCGCCCGCAATACCAGCTCTTCCTCGCGGTCATGGCCGCGCGTGAGCTCGAACGTTCGGTGCGGGTGACGCTCACACGCGACCAGATGTTCACCTTCGGCTACCGCCCCGACGTGCGCCAGACCATCTCCCTCGGCGCGGACGAGGGGGGCAAGCTCCGGTCGATCAAGCACGATGCCCTGTCGGGCACCTCGCGGTTCGAGGATTACCAGGAGGTCGTGGTCAACTGGTCGGCCATCCTCTACGGGGCCTGCGAGAACGTCTCCCTCGACTACAAGCTGACGCAGATCGACACCTACACCCCCGCTGACATGCGGGCGCCGGGGGCGGTGACGGGGGTGTTCGCCCTCGAGATCGCCATGGACGAACTGGCCCATGCCACCGGCCAGGACCCGATCGCGGTGCGCCTCAAGAACTACACCGACCGCGACCCCACCGAGGACAAGCCCTTTGGCTCGAAGGCCCTGCGCGCTTGCTACGAGCAGGGCGCCGAGCGCTTCGGCTGGTCCGAGCGCAATCCCGAGCCGCGTTCCATGCGCGACGGCAAGGAACTCGTCGGCTGGGGCATGGCCACCGGCGTGTGGGAAGCGCTGATGCAGAAATCCTCGGCCCAGGCGACGCTCACCGCCGACGGCAAGCTGGTGGTCGGTAATTCCACCGGCGATATCGGCACCGGCACCTATACGATCCTCACCCAGATCGCCGCCGATGCCCTCGGCCTGCCGATGGAAGACGTGACGACGAAGCTCGGCGACACCGACCTCGCCGAGGCGCCCGTGGCCGGCGGCTCGTGGACGGCGGCCTCCTCCGGCACTGCGGTGATGAAGGCCTGCCGCAAGATCGCGGCGGACGTCTTCGCCATGGCCCGCGCCATGGACGACTCGCCGCTCGCCAATGTCGATCTCGAGCGCGTCGTCTTCACCGGCGGCCGGATCAAGCTGGCCGGCGACCCGTCCCGTAGCGTCTCCCTCGTGGACGCCATGAAGGCGGCCGGCGTCGACAAGGTGGAGGCGACCGAGAGCGCCGGTCCGGATGCCGGCCACATGAAGGAGTTCTCCTCCTACACCCACTCGGCCGTGTTCGCGGAAGTGAAAATCGACGAGGAGTTGGGCCAGGTTCGCCTGACCCGGATCGTCTCGGCCATCGCGGCGGGCCGGATCATCAACCTCAAGACCGCGCGCAGCCAGATTCTCGGCGGCGTGGTCATGGGGATCGGCTCGGCGCTGGAGGAAGAGTCCATGCTCGACCATACGGTCGGCCGGTTCATGAACCACAATTTCGGCGAGTACCATGTGCCGGTGAATGCCGACATCCACGACATCGACGTGATCTTCGTGGAGGAAGACGACAAGGCCAACCCAATGGGCGTGAAGGGGCTGGGCGAGATCGGCATCGTCGGCACGGCGGCGGCGATCGCCAACGCGGTGTTCCACGCCACCGGCAAACGCATCCGCGACCTGCCGATCACCATCGATAAGATCATCGGGTGATTCGCAGCGGGGCGGCCCGAACCTGAATGGTTCCGGCCGCCCCGTTCGATGGTTTCGGTACGTTTAGACGATAACGAAGTCGGACGCTGTCAAGAGCGGGTGCGTGTCGAGAATGGCGAACACGACGGCTTTGACCGCCCCGCTGCCGTCCGCGTCGTAAGCGATCTCGCCTGTAGTGTGATCGTAGAGGATGCGGTCATTCTTATCGGTGGCGCCACTGGTGACGTCCTTAAATAGCGCCGCCTTGAGGGTGCCGGTGGCGATTCCTTTGAAGACGGCGTCGTCCAGCCTGATCGTGTCGTTGGCGGCGATGAAGTCCATGATCCGGTCGACGTTCTGCGGCCCAAGCTTCGTGTCGAACACGAACGTGTCGTTGCCAAGTCCACCGTTCAAGAGATCGAGATTCAATCCGCCGTTGAGGATGTCGTTACCGCCGAGGCCATAGACGACGTTCGCGCCTGTGTTTCCTGTGACCGTGTTCGCTAGGGCATTGCCGAAGGCGCGCAGGTCATCGGTGCCCGTCAGCAGGATGGTGTCGACATTGTCGTCGGCCGTGTAGTTGACCGATGCCTTGACAAGATCGGCCCCCTTGTTGCGCCCCTCAATGATCGTATCGCCCATATTGTCAAGGACAAAGATGTCGTCTCCGGCACCGCCCTCCATCACGTCGGCTCCCTTGCCGCCATCGAGGATATCGCTGCCGCTGCCACCGAGGAGTTTATCGTTGCCGGTATAGCCGTACAGTTTGTCGTTGCCGTCCAATCCGCTGAGCAGGTCAGCCCTCGCCGATGCGCCGGCGCCCTTCAGAATGTTGTCGCCTGCCGTTGCCCCGGCGACGGCAAAGTAATCCGCCGCATTCGTGGAATACACCTGGACGATCTCTTGCGAGTTAGATCCGTTCGATCCGTAGGAATAGTCAGAGCTGACGATGGCGAACTGGCCATTACTGAGGGCAACGGCATAGCCGCCATCGCTGAAGTAGTTCGATGTGGCCGCATCGGAGAAGAACTCGTATTCGTCGCCCGTCGCCTTGCCGTTCTCGTCGTAGAGGTAACCGTGGAGGCTGGCGAGAGTCACGCTCTGGTCAAGCTCTTGGAAATCGCTCACGACTTGGAGGATCTTCCCGTTCGATAGGGCGATCATGGACTCGAAGTAGGGATCGGTCAGATCCGTGTGCTGAACGAGGTCCGGTCCGTGGGTGAACCCCTTGCTGCCGGCCACCCAGATCGACGATTCGACGGGATTCCGGATGTGCTGAAATGGCGCCTGACCGGTGGGATCGAAATAGTTCTCGGAGGCCTGGAAGCCGAAGACGAAATTCCCGTTGGCGAGGGCCGTCGTCGCGTATTTCACATCGACATCTGCCGGTGTCGCCAGATCGTCGGCATGGCCGAGCACGAACGCGGCGCCTGAAACCTTTCCGGCAGCGGTGATGACCCGCGCCATGATATCGATGCCGGTGGCATCTGCTTCAGCCCATGTTGCGAGATAGCGTCCGTCCGAGAGTGCGGTGACCTTGGTACTGCCATGCACGTCGCCGTTCATGGATCGGTCGATGAGGACAGAGGCCTTCAGATGATGTGCAGCATCGAAGACGTCGACGACCCGGTCGTTGTCGCCATCCGTCGTGGTGGCGGTGATCCGGGCCAGGGCTAGCGTCCCAGTCGAGCCGTGGGCAATGCCGTAATCATTGTGGAAACTAATATCGTTGCCGTCAACCGAGGCGAGCGCGGTCGTGTAGAAGGTCGCGAGTTTCCCTGATGCGCTCATCGTCGCGAGAGCGATCTTGCCGTCGATGTGGAAGCCTGTGTCGTCGAAGCGCTGGGTGCTTTTGTCGATGCCAACGAGGTACGAACCATCGCCAACGGCATGAACGTCGCGCACGAGCGTGGTACCGAGCTTGATTGGATCCCCGACCGCCACTCCGAATGCATCGAACGTCTTTTGATATAGTGCTCGCGTCACGACGCCGGTCGTGAAATCATAACTCTGATCGTATTGTAGTGTCGAGTATCCGCCCCGCGCCGTCAGCACGACACCGTTAAAGAAACTATTCCCGTAGGGACCGCCCGTCTTGACTGGCTCACCAACGTTGACCAACATCGCTCGTACTATCCCTGCTCAAATATGAGATGGCAGAAATAGAAGCGGTTAGACTTTCCGACAAGCGGCGACGGACATGCATCCACCCATTCCGTCTGCGAGTGTTAATTTTCGACCCGCGCTTACTTTCGGGTTGCACCAATTACTGATGTGATTCTTAACCATTAGATCATTTAAAACTATGATCCACCAACATTAAAAAATCTTACATACTAATTGCCTATCAATACAACGATGTGGAAATTCAGGTTAGACGAAAATATCAAATCTACTACAAGTACATTACTGAGCACCCTATTTGACTGTCGAGGCCGCTGAGCACTCATGCTTTCGATCGAAGGCCTCAACTCGCCAGCGACAGCTTCCCCCCGGCTGAGCGTTTCGCCCGCATCTCCACCACCCTCTCCGCCAAATACTCCGTATCCCGCGCAATCCCGGAGAAGCGTCCCGAGCCCCAGGTGTGGAGCCATGGCAGGCCGACGACATAGAGGCCGTCCACCGGGGTCACGCCGCGCGTGTGGATCGGGAGGCCGCGCCCGTCGAAAGCGGGGGCGTCGATGAAGCCGTAATCGGCGCGGAAGCCCGTCGCCCAGATCACGCTGCCGATGCCGGCCGCCTCGGCATCGAGGCTCGGCGCGTGAGGTCCCGGCGCCCAGAGCGGGGTGTAGTGCGCCTGCTCGGGAGCGGCGATCCCCTTGGCGGCGATGTGCCTGTCGATGGCGCCCTGGATGCCGGTATAGACCGCGTCGGCATTGTCGAGGTTCCGGCCCAGGTCGTCGGCGAAACGCAGCACCGGGCCGTCGATGGATTCGAGGCGGCCGTGGAGGCTCATGCCTTCCAGGGCGAAGCGGCGCAGGTCGATGTCGCGGCCGCCATCGCGGCCGGTGAGGTAGTGGTTGGCCTTGCGCCGCACATCCTCCTTGAGCGGATGGTCCTCCACGGGGAGGTCGTACTGGCCCATATCGGCGAGCCAATCGACGGCGTCGCGCCCGCGATGAACGCGCGGGCAGCGCGGAGCCGAGCCCACCACGAGATGGACCTTGCGGCCGGACAGATGAAGGTCCTCGGCGATCTGGCAGCCGGACTGGCCGGAGCCCACCACCAGCACCGCGCCGTCCGGCATCTGACTCGGATTGCGATAGGTCGAGGAGTGGATCTGCCGTAATCCGGCGGGCAGGCGTGCGGCGAAGGCCGGGATCGCGGGCACGTGATAGCCGCTGATCGCCATCACCACCTGATCGGCGGTGTGTTCGCCCCGGCTCGTCGCGACGGTGAAGCCGCCCTTAGGCCTGCGCCGGATCGCGGTCACCGCCACGCCCTCGACCACGGGCGCCTCGATCGCCCTTGCATAGGCCTCGATATAGCCGACGATCTCGTCCCTGGGCATGAAGCCGTGCGGCTCCTCTCCCGGATAGGGGAAGCCCGGCAGCTGGCACTGCCAGTTCGGCGTTACCAGGCAGAAGCTGTCCCAGCGCTGGGTCTTCCAGGCATGGGCGATGGTGTTCTTCTCGAACACGATGTGGTCGATGCCGTGCCGGCGGAGCTGGTAGCTCATCGACAGGCCGGCCTGGCCGCCGCCGACGACGATGACCGAATGGTGCGAGGGGAGCGTCGGGGTCTGGTTCATGGGGGCGTCCTTCCGGCTCGGGCCGCTATTCCTCGAAGGCTTCGACGGTGACGCGGGCGTCGGGCGTGGCGGAGAGCGCCGTCGCGCGCGCCTCGATCCGGGCGAGCTGTCCCAGGGCGAGGCTGCAAGGAAAGCCGTAGCGGGCCTCCACGCGCGCGCTGGCGATGGTCAGCGCCGCCCGGCTGCGGGCGACGAAATCGACGACGGCATAGGTCTCGCCGACCCCGAAATGCTCCTTGATCACGAGGGAGGGCGAGTAGCAGGCCTCGCGTTGGCCATCAGGCCAGCGCACGTGAAAACGCATTTCAGGCATCCGACATCTCCTGTTTGCGGGCGGCGAGGGAGGCGTAGGCGGGCCGGTGCTTCTCGGCGCAGGCGCGCCAGGAATGCGCTTCGGCGACGGCGAGGCCCGCTTTGGCCAACCGCTCCCTGGCGGAGGGCCGGAGGGCCGCGCGCATGCCGTGGAGGACCGATCCCTCGTCCTCCGGGTCGACGAACACCGTGTCCGCGGCCGTGAGATACTCGGTGAAGGGAGCCCGGTCGGAGACGATGGTCGGCGTGCCGCTCGCCATCGCCTCGAGCACGCAGAGGCCGAATCCCTCCCTGAGGGAGGGAAAAACCAGGGCGTCGGCGAGGCGGTAGAGGGCCGGCATCGCGGCCTGGGGCACCGGCCCCGTCTGCACCACCGGACGGCCGGGGCCGACATCGAGGCCGTTGCGGTCGAGGGCCGCGCGGCAGCGGGCCTGGTAGCCGGAATGGTCGAGGAGCGAGGCGCCGCCGACGACGAGGAGCTGCGCCGCCGGCCGCTCCTGCCTCAGCCGGGCGAAGGCCTCGATGATGGCGAGGCTGTTCTTGCGCTCCTCGAACCCGCCGACGCTGAGGAGGATCGGCCCCACGCCGAGGCCCCACTCGCTCCGCAGGGCGGCGTCCCCCTGCCCCGGCTCGGGTCCGAAGGCGCCGGTATCGACACCGTTGCCGACATTGAGGGCGGCGAGCCCGTAATCCCGCGTGAGCGCGCCCTGCCACAGGCTGCTCACGCAGAGCAGCGCGGTGGCGTCGAAGATCGCCCGGTCGTGCCAGTAGGCGAGCTGGGGATCGGAGAAGAGGTCGACGTGGTGGACCGTGCGGACGAAGCCGGGGATCAGGCGGCGGCGGGTGAGGGTGGCGAGCGCGTTGCCGCTGATCGCGTCCTGGGCATGGAAGACGTCGTAATCGCAGGCCGCCGGCGACGCGAAATGGCGCAGGTAATCCTCGATCCGGGTGCGGACGAGGTCCACCGTCGATCCCGAGACCGGCCGCGCCGCCACCGAGATCACCGGACAGGACGTCTTGCGGAAGAAGCCGGTCCCCGAAGGATCCGGCGCATGGACCGTCGCGCTGTGGCCGAGGGCGGCGAGCGCTTCGCCCAGGGCCAGGGCGTGGACTACCCCGCCGCGCGGATGGGTGGAATGCGCGAGGATCGCGATGCGCAGAGGCCCGGTCATTCCCGTCACGTCTCCTGCCCGCAGCCGATGAGGGGGCTCGCGGCGAAGTCCCAGACCACGGCCTCCTCCGTCCCGTCGGACACCGTCGCGATGCGGCCCGCATCCACGCCGCCGATGACGGAGGCGGCGATCCCGCGATCCGTGAAGCGCCGGAGGACCGGCGCGACGTTCGACGGCGACACGCTGAGGAGGTAGCCGAAGCTCGGAAAGGCGGTGAGCCAGCGGGCGAGATCGATCCCCTCGGGGCGCGGGATGCGGTCCAGCCGGATGGCGGCGCCGACGCGGGAGCATTCGAGCAGCATCAGCGCCGTGCCGACGAGGCCGGCCATGCTGATGTCCTTGGCCGCCTTGGCGAGGCCGTCCTCGGCGATGCCGGCGAGGATCGCGGTGTCACAGCGCAGGCGCTCGGCCGGGGCACCGGTGGCCGCATCCCAATAGGGATGCGGATCGCGAAAGCGGCCGCGCAGGTCGATCGCCGCGACGAGGCTGTCGCCGGGCATGGCGTCGAAGCTGGTGAGGAGGCGCTTTGCCCGGCCGAGGATGGCGACGGCGAGATGCTCGCCCGCGTTGCGGGTGTTGCTGTGCCCGCCGACCACTGGCACGCCGAAGGTCTCGGCCCCCGCCCTTAAGCCGGCCAGGACCGGATCGGCATGGGACTGGTCGCGGCTCCACAGGGCATCGACCACCGCGATGGGGCGGCCGCCCATGGCGGCGATGTCGCTGACATTGACCATCACCCCGCAGAACCCGGCGAAATACGGATCGTCGGCCACGAACCCGTCCATGAACCCCTCAATGGCCAGGAGCAGGTAGCCGTCCCCGTCGGGGATGGCGGCGCAATCGTCGCCGAGCGGTACGGCGGCGGCGCGCCCGCCGAGGCCGAGCCGGCCGATCACGGCGTCGATGTCCCGCTTGTGGGCGAGGCCGCGCCCGTGGCGGATGCCGTGGGCGATCTCGGCGAGGGAGGGGGGCAGGGTCATGGTCAGGCCGCCCGCCGGAGGAGCGTGACGAGGCCGCGCTCGGGGTCGGCCATGGGCGGGTAATGCCCGAGATCGGCCTGCATCAGGTGATGGACGCGGCCATGCAGCTCGACCTCGGCGAGGCTCGTCCAGTGCAGCGCCTGGAACAGGGGCGCGTTGGCGCTCTGCACATGGGCGAGGAAGCGGGTGCAGCCCCGCGCATGTGCGGAGGCCACAGCCACATGGATCAGGCCGGCGCCGAGCGCCCCGACCCGGCGGTAGTCGCGGGCCACCGCGAGGCGCGAGCCCCACCATTCGCCGGGCCGGTCGGCGGTCTCGTGGATGCGCACGGTGCCGACGACGGCATCCGGGGCGCCGCCGAGGGTCGAGAGGGCACAGATCGGGATCGCCACCGCGTCGACGGCATCGCGGTCGTCGCCCTCGAAGATCCCCTGCTCGGCGCAGAAGACCTGCCGGCGCAGGGACGCCGTGCCGGCCCGCTCCCAGGGCGCGGTGGCGAACTTGATCCGGAAATAGCTCGACCGGTAGGCGGGAACGGGCTCGAACATCGTCCCGCTCACCGCTCGTAGGTGGAGAGGGCCGAGCAGGCGCCGCAGCGTCCGCAGCCGGCCTTGATGTCGGTGGAGCGCAAACCCGCCCCCGCCAGCATCGCCGCGAGCGGCTGGAGCACGGAATGCATGAAATCCGGCGAGGGGGCGGGATGGTCCTCCAGCGGCGTGCCGGAAATCGGCACGAACGGCACCACGAACGGGTAGACGCCCATGCCGATCAGGCGCTCGGACATCGTCAGGATGGCTTCCGCCGTGTCGCCGAGACCGGCGAGGATGTAGGTCGAGACCTGACCCTTGCCGAAGACCGGCACGGCGGCGGCGAAGGCCTGGACGTAGCGCTCCAACGGCACGCTCGCCTTGCCGGGCATGATCGCGGCGCGCACCTCCGGCGTCACCGCCTCGAGATGCAGGCCGAGCGCATCGACGCCCGACGCCTTCAGCCTGGCGAACCAGCGGTCGTCGTCCGGCGGCTCGCACTGGGCCTGGATCGGCAGGTCGACGGCCGCCTTCACCGCGAAGGCGCTCTCGCACAGGACCGCGGCGCCGCGGTCGGTGGCGTTGGGCGTGCCCGTGGTCATCACCATGTGCTTGACGCCGTCGAGGAGGACGGCGGCGCGGGCAACCTCGGCGAGTTGCTGCGGCGTCTTGTGGGCGATGGTGCGGCCGGCCGCGAGCGACTGCCCGATGGAGCAGAACCGGCAGGTCTTGGTGCGGCTCTGGTAGCGGATGCAGGTCTGCAGCACCGTGGTGGCGAGCACGTCGCGCCCGTGCAGCACGGCGATCTTCGAATAGGGCACCCCGTCGAGGGTCTGGAGCCCGTAGAAGCGCGGCTTGCCCGGAAACGTCACCCGGCCGATCACCGTGCCGTCATGCTCGATCACGCTCGACCCGTCGGCATCGGGCCGGCGCACGAGGTAGGGTGAATCGAAGGCGCCCGCCGTATGGACCGGCACCATCACGGTGCGGCCGGCGATGGTCATCGCCTTGTGGTCGGAGGGCCCGGCCCCGCCCCGGCGGCTGGCGACACCGGCGCGGGTGTCAGCCAGCCTGACTCCGTAGGATTGCAGGGCGTTGATCAGGTGCTCCGTCGGCATCCCCTGGTAGACCGGGGACGGCGCCGGCGAGGAAGCGGCCGGGGAGGTCAGCAGCGGAGAGTCGCTCATGGTCGGTGCTCCGGGGATGCGGGATGTCCGATGCGGGCGTGGTCACCACCGTGCGGGCGGGACGCGCGTCGTGGTTGAGGCTGAGGAGTTCGGGGCGGGCGTAGTGGCCGACCGAATCCATCATCCGCTTGCGCTTGGTGACGAGCGCCATGTCCATG
This sequence comes from Methylobacterium sp. 88A, assembly GCF_000376345.1. Classification (NCBI taxonomy): domain Bacteria; kingdom Pseudomonadati; phylum Pseudomonadota; class Alphaproteobacteria; order Hyphomicrobiales; family Methylobacteriaceae; genus Methylobacterium; species Methylobacterium sp. 88A. The sequence continues at coordinate 187,202 of NZ_AQVT01000001.1, read as the reverse complement.
TCGGCGACGAGGATGCCCTCGCCCTCATTCATCGGCGGAACGAGGTGCTTGCCTTCCGGCGAGACGATGGCGGTGCAGTTGCCGCCGCGCAGGGCCCCGCGCATCCGCTCGTCGGGAGAGATCGTGGCGATCTGCGCCTCGGTGAGCCAGCCGGTGGCGTTGACGACGAAGGCGGCGGCCTCCAGGGCGTGGTGCCGGATCGTCACCTCCATCTGGTCGGCGAAGATTTGACCCACCATGGAGCCGGGGAACTGGGCCGCGTGGATCTCCTCGTGCTGCGCCATCAGGGCGTAGCGGGCGAGCGGGTTGTAATGCTCCCAGCAGGCGAGAGCCCCGACCCGGCCCACCGCCGTCTCGACCACCGTGAGCCCGGCGCCGTCGCCCTGCCCCCAGATCATGCGCTCGTGATAGGTCGGCGTGATCTTGCGGCGCTTGAGCAGGAGCGTGCCGTCGGCGTCGAAGATGAGCTGCGCGTTGTAGAGCGAGCCGTGGTCGCGCTCGTTGATGCCGAGCACGATCACCGCGCCATGCCGGCGGGCTGCCGCCGAGACTGCCTGCGTCACCGGCCCCGGCACCGTCACCGCGCCCTCGTAGAGCCGCAGGTGCTCCGGCCCCTGCGCCGCCGGCGGGGCGATGAAGGAGAAGTACGGGTAGTACGGCACGAAGGTCTCGGGGAACACGATGAACCGCGCGCCCTTGCCCGCCGCTTCGTCTGTCGCGGCGAGCACTCTTTCCAGCGTCCCGCCCGGCCGCTCCAGATCGGGGGAGATCTGGACGGCGGCGGCGCGCACGATGCGTGGCTCGGACAAGCGTGACTCGGACATGGGTCCGTTCCTTGGGGATCAGTGGTTGCCATGCCGCCGCAGGGACTGGCACGCCCGACACTCAGCGCAGCGCCCCCTCTCCCCGCCCGCGGGGAGAGGGGGCGGGCGAACCTCAAACCGTCCAGGTGTCGATCACCACGGCGTTGTCGCGCTTGTGCAGGAGGACGAGGTCGAGGACGTCGGTGGGGGCGATGGGGCGGATACCCTCGATCAGCGAGGGTTCGCCGTGGCCATAGAGGGCCTGGAGCGCGAAGCGGCAGGCATAGACCTTGCCGCCTTCGGAGAGGAACTTCACGATCTGATTGTTCATGTTCATGTGGCCTGGGAAGGCCTCGTCGCCGAGCGTCGGGAAGCCGCGCTGGACGCCGAGCGTCACGCCCGGCCCGTAGAGCAGGACGGAGGTCTCGAACCCCTTGCGCAGCAGACGGGTGGCCTGCAGCAGGTTCACGAAACCGATGGAGCCCTCGAACGCCACCGTGTGGAAGGTGACGAGGGCCTTCTGGCCCGGCTCGGCCTTCACGTCCTCGAAGACTTTCTCTTCGTAATCGACGAAGTAATCGCCTTTCTTATGGTGCTCGGCACTGACGGCTGGCATCGGAAACACTCCCTGATATCGCGATGTCCGCCGCGATCATTGCCGGCGACGGCCTATCAGGGGATGGCAATCCGTGTGCCAGCGTCGAAGACAATGCGATCCAGCCAATTCCACGCTGGGCAATTCATACAATCATGCAGTCAATACGCAGCGAGATGCGCCATCTCTCTCGCTCGCGACGATGCCTAAAAACCGAACACCGGATGCATAGATGCTGGACACATGCATCCGGATACTGCCGACTTATTTGACTGTATTGACTGGAATTCCATGCGGAACCAACTCAGAGGTTCGGCGGCACGACGATTGCTATCCATACAATCCAACATGGGATGGACATTGACTGGATCTGCGATGGCGACCGGACGAGGGACGAGGAAGCCGGGCCGCCGCGCCGGGCCGACGACGAGCCCAGCCCCGCCGCCGGACGGCTGGACGCCGGATCTCGGACGCTGGGGCAAGCCGCATTACCTCGCCATCGCCGAGGCCATCGCCGACGATATCCGCACCGGACGGCTCGCGGTCGCCGAACGCCTGCCGCCGCAGCGCGCGCTCGCCGAGCGGCTGGAGCTGAACTTCACCACCGTGGCGCGCGGCTATGTGGAGGCGCAGCGCCGTGGCCTCGTGGAGGCGAGGGTCGGCCAGGGCACGTTCGTGGCCGGTCCGGCGATGCCGGTGCCGGCACCCAGGATCATGGCCCCGCGCCGGCACGGCCCCGTCGACTTCACCATGAACCTGCCACCCGAACCCGACGACCCGGCCCTGCTGGCACGGATGCAGGGCGGCCTCGCTTCGGTCTCGGAGGACCTGCCGAACCTGCTGCGCTACCAGGGCTTCGGCGGCACCCCCGAGGACAAGGACGCGGCGATCGAATGGCTGCGCCGCCGCGGCCTCGAAGCGTCCCGCGACCGCCTGCTGATCTGCCCCGGCGCCCATGCCGCCATCGGCGCCGTGATGAGTCTCGTGGCGCAACCGGGTGACACGATCTGCTGCGAGACGTTGACCTATCCCGGCGCGCGGGCGCTCGCCGCCCATCTCGGCATGCGCCTCGTCGGGTTGCCCATGGATGCGGAGGGGATCGACGCCGCCGCCTTCGCGGCCACCTGCACCCGGCACGCGCCGAAGGCGCTCTACCTCAACCCGACCCTGCAGAACCCGACCACGATCACCATCTCGCCGGCGCGGCGCGCGGACATCGTCACCGTGGCACGACGCTACAACGTGGCGATCATCGAGGACGACGCCTACGGTTTCGTGCCGGTGACGGCGGCGACGAGCTTCTACCATCTGGCACCGGAGATCACCTATCACGTGGCCGGCCTCGCCAAATGCCTCGGCGCCGGACTGCGGCTCGCCTACATGCTGGCGCCCAGCGCGCGGGCGGCGCTCCAGCTGACGGCGGCCCTGCGCGCCTCCACGGTGATGGCCTCGCCGATCACCACGGCCCTCGCCACGCGCTGGATCGGCGACGGCACCGCCGAGGCTATCCTCGCCTTCGTCCGCTCGGAATCCCGGATTCGCCAAGGCATCGCCACCGGGATGCTGGGGCGGCACGGCGCGACCGCCGACCCCGCCGGCTTCCACCTCTGGCTATCCCTGCCCGAGGGCTGGACCCGCTCGGCCTTCGCCAGCCAGGCCCGCGCGGCGGGGATCGGCGCGGTGGCGAGCGACGCCTTCCTCGCCGCCGGCGAAGCCCCGGAAGCCGTGCGGATCTGCCTCGGCGGCCTGGCCGGCCGCGCGGAGATGGCGCAATCGCTGGAAATCCTGGCCCATGCCCTGTCGCACTCGCCTGCGCTGGCTTCGGCTTACATCTAGCGGATCATCTCGGATGCCCCGCGCCCATCCGGAATATCCGTGATGGTTGTTGATGGAGAATCAGTCGCCGGGCGGCTCGAACCATCCGACGAGCGCGGCCCATGCGTTGGCGCCTTCGACAATGATATCGAACACGGGGTCCTTGATATCGTAGTAGGCGTCGGCGTCAGCCGGAAAGCGTTCTGCTAGACGCTGCTTCATCAAACCGTAAGAAGCGGCGGCAACGGGCCGGGCGCGTAGAAAGTCTCGACAAACCAAGGCGAAACGCTGGTTGAAGCGGCCCTTCTGTCGGACGTGCACGTTCGCGGCTCGACCCAGGCCTCGATAGAATCGCTTTTCCAACTCCCGAGCAGGAAGGTCGAGTCTCGGAGGGCAGTGATCGTTGAGGATGCGCGTACTTTGGAAGCCCTCTCGCTCGAATGCCGCGTCTTCCACCCGTTCAAGGTCGTCTACTGTCAGTTGAACGTCGATCACATCCTTTGCCGCCAGCCCTGGCACCGCCGTCGAGCCAATATGATGGATGTACGACCCGGCCGGTGCCGCCCGAAGCAGAGCAGGCTTCAAAGCAGCAAATTCGGCCGACCAGCTGGCCTGAGGAGGGACGATGACGATCTGCATGGCCTGCCATGGTGGAACTGGTGGCTTTGTTCCGCAATCGGAATGTCGTGGTCCAGCTCCGTCGGCTTCCGACCGCCAGCCAAAGCGGGGTCTCGGCAAATCTGCGGTAAGTCGCGCTCAAGATGTTCCTAGCGGATCGCACGATGAGTTCGGAGCAATGTATGAAACAAGACCGATCGGCCCAAATCAGAGCCGGCAACGGATCGGCCCTCATCTTGGCTGATCTCGGGAAATCCTGTGGACAGCGACGACCTGTCCCTGCACGGGGCGGAACCTCCCCGGCGGCGATCGGTTTGCCATGTCCTCCTCGGGGCCAGCCTCGACCGACGACGATCCGGAGCCTCATGCTGTTTCCCACCGACGATTCCGCGCATCCCCTCGCGTTGAAATTCCACGCCTTCATCAAGGATCAGCCCTTCCCTTGCGTCGGCGCGAAATCCGCCCTCGCCAAGGGGCAGCTGAAGGTGCTGGTCGCCCGCGACGTCGCCTCGGGCTGGGACGACACACGGATCTATCCGGCGCTCCTCGCCTTCATCTGTCGCTATCGGGCGAACCCGAAGCTGTTCCAGAGCTTCGCCGTGGTGTTCGAGGACGCGTCGCCCCTGTCGGAGGAGCGGTTCGAGGGGCACCTCTGGGACCGCGTGCAATCCCTGTCCGACAAGGATGCCTTCCTCGGCCAGCGCTACGACAAGCGCGTGCAGGCCGACCCGGACGATCCGCATTTCGCCCTGTCTTTCGGTGGCGAGGCCTTCTTCCTTGTTGGGATGCATCCCGGCGCGAGCCGGCCGGCCCGCCGCTTCTCGCATCCCGTCCTCGTCTTCAATGTGCGCGCACAGTTCGAGCAGCTGCGTGAAGAGGGCCGCTACGAGGGGCTGCGCTCGGCGATCCTCGCCCGCGACGAGGCGCTGGCCGGCTCGATCAACCCCATGCTGGCCCGGCACGGCGATGCCTCCGAGGCGCGCCAGTACAGCGGCCGCGCCGTCGGCGGCGACTGGGTCTGCCCGTTCCAGGGTCGGGCCAAGGGCGACAACGACCGCCTCGCCGAGGATGGCCGCGATGCCGCCTGACACCGCCCTCCCCCCGATCCGTCGCCACGAAATCGCGCCCCGCAGCGGTGTCGCCTTCGAGCTCGCCAAGGGCGACCGCCTGACCATCATCGACCCGAAGGGCGAACAGGTGGCAGACCTCCTCGCCTTCTCCGTGGCCGACCGCGACGAGGTGATCTCGTCGGGCCGCACCCTCGACTACGCCAGCCGCATCTACCTGACGACGGGCGATCCGATCTATTCGAACCGCTCCAACGTCCTCCTGCGCATCGTTGAGGACACGGTGGGGCGGCACGATTTCCTGCTTACCCCGTGCTCGGCCGACACGTTCCGGATCATCTATGGCGACACGCATCCGCACCACGGCTGTTTCGGCAACCTCGCCGCCGCACTCGCGCCCTACGGCATCGAACCGGACCGCATCCCGGTGGCCTTCAACGTGTTCATGAACGTCACAGTGAACGGCGAGACCGGGGAATTGAAGGTCGAGCCGCCCCTGAGCCGGGCCGGCGATCACGTGACCTTCGAGGCCGAGACCGACCTCATCATCGGCCTCACCGCCTGCTCGGCCCTGCAATCGAACAACAATGCGTTCAAGCCGATCCATTACGAGATCCGGCCCGCAGGTGCGGCGCCGCAATCGCCCTGACCCTGCGCCTCGTGCTAGGGGCCCCGCTGCCCCGGACACGAGACCAGCGCCATGACGACCACGAAGCCCGCCCTCGCCCGCGCCGTCGCCTATGCGGATGGCGGCTGCGATCCCAATCCCGGCCCCGGCGGCTGGGGCGTGGTGATCGAGGGTCCGGAGGGCAAGGTCGAGCTCTGCGGCGGTGATCGTGCCACCACCAACAACCGCATGGAACTGACGGCGGCGATCAAGGCCCTGTCGCATTTCCCCCCCGGCTCGGCGATCGAGATGCGATGCGACAGCCAGTACGTCATCAAGTCGGTGACCGAATGGATGCGCGGCTGGAAGGCGAAGGGCTGGCGCACCAGCACCGGGCCGGTGAAGAACGTCGAACTGATGCAGGAACTCGACGCCCTCAACGCCGCCCGCGACGTGAAATGGACCTGGGTGCGGGGCCATACCGGCAATGTCGGGAACGAGCGCGCCGACCGGCTGGCGGCGCAGGGCCGACGGCAGGCTCTGGGACTGGCTCCGGCGAGCGAGCCGGTTCCGTCCCCCGCCGTCCCGGCGGTGGTGCCTCCTCCGGGCGTGGCGGCGGAAGCACCGGCTCCTGCCCCCCGCACGACGCAGGTGGCGATCGATCTCGGCCTCGGCCTCGACGTGTCGCGGGGGGCCAAGCTCGCCGGCCTGACGCCCCAGGCCTTCGTCGAACGGGCGATCCGCGTGGCGCTGAAGCTCGGGCCGGACGGCATCGCCCGCGTGCTGGATGGTGGTTCCGCCAAGCCGTGAGCCTCGGGGCGGATTTCTATGCGCGGCCGGCGGCGGCGGTCGCCTCAGACCTGATCGGATGCCGCCTCCTCGTCTCCGGGATCGGCGGGCTCGTGGTCGAGACCGAGGCCTATGACGGGAGCGACCCCGCCTCCCATAGTTTCAACGGCCCGACCCGGCGCAATGCGAGCATGTTCGGGCCGCCGGGCCATGCCTATGTCTACCGCTCCTACGGCATGCATTGGTGCCTCAACCTCGTCTGCGAACCGGGGAGCGCGGTACTGATCCGCGCGCTCGAGCCGGGGCAAGGGATCGAGACCATGCGCGAGCGGCGCGGGCTCGACGCGCTCCGCCTCCTCTGCGCGGGGCCGGGCCGCCTGTGTCAGGCCCTGGCGGTGACGAACCTGCAGGACGGCCTTCCCCTCGACCGGCCGCCCTTCGAACTTGAGCGGCGAGACGCGACGCCGGAGATCCTGGCCGACCGTCGCATCGGCATCACGCGCGGGGCGGATACCCCGTGGCGCTTCCTCCTCGCGGGATCGGCCTATCTCAGCAAGCCGGTATCGCGCCGGCGGGAATAGGCCGGCCATCGAGAGACACCGGAGCGCGGGGTTGCATCGGTCTCAGTCGGGCGTGGCGGCGGAGCGCCGCCGATAGGCCTCGGCATTCTCGAGATCGGCGATGGGAGACAGGAGCGCGCCGTCGAACTCATCGAGGGGAAGTCCTCCCGCTACGCGGCGCGGCCAGTCCGGATTGGCGAGAGCTCCGCGTCCGAGAGACACGAAGTCCGCTTCGCCAGCAGCCATGAGACCGGCCGCCCGCGATGGCCGGTGAAGACCACCATTGGCAATCACAGGTCGACGGCCGTGGCGCTTGGCCAGAGCCGCCAGACTTGCCGTCGCCTCGAAGGCGGGCTGCCATGCCTCATGCTCTGTCGTGTGCAGATAATCGATGGGCAGGCCGCCGAGGGTACCGAAGATGGCAGCGGCCTCGTCCTCGCCCCCGCTCCATTTATGCGTGAGGTCGTTGACCTTGCCCTGGGAGATGCGGAGGCCCACCACGAAATCGGGCCCCACGGCCTTCCTGACGGCATCCACGACTTCGACGATGAGGCGCATCCGCCGGACGACGTCGCCGCCGTAGCGATCCTGGCGCAGGTTGGTTCCCTCGCTGAGGAACTGGTCCAGGAGGTAGCCGTTCGCCGCGTGGATCTCGACACCGTCGAAGCCCGTATCCCGTGCCCGAACCGCCGCCTCGGCAAAGCCGATCACGACTGCCCTGACGTCCGGTTCCGACATGGCATCGGGGATCGGATACTCGCCGCTTCCGCGATAGAAGATCATCTGCCGGCCCTTGGGCCTCACCGCCGAAGGTCCCCTGGTCCCGGTCCGGAACGCGTTCCCCTGTGAGAGGGCCCCGGCATGCATCAGCTGTGCGATGATCCTCGCACCGTGCCCATGCACGCCCTCGACGATCGGCTTCCAGGCATCGCACTGTTCGGTGTCGGTAAGACCCGGCTGGAACAGGTAACCCTGAGAATGCACCGTGTCGGTGTAGAGGCCCTCGGTGATGACGAGGCCGAAGCCACCGGTCGCGAAGGCGGCATAGTAATCCGCCATGCGCTGCGTCGCACGGCCATCCGACCCGGCGCTGACCCGCGTCATCGGGGCGACCGCCATTCTGTTCCGAAGCGCCATCTGGCCGATGGCCGACGGCGTCAGGAGACGGCGCAGGCCGTCGGGATCCGGCATCGTCGCCAGCGCATCCACCTCAAGCACTCCTGACGCTGACGGCCGCGATGGCCTCGATCTCGATCATGGCCCGGGGATCGTAGAGCGCCTTGACCTCGGCGATGGTGTCGGCGGGATAGGGCGCGGTGAAGTACCGGCCGCGCAATGCCACGACGTCCCGGAAGTGGTCCATGTCGGTCACGAAGATCGTCACCTTCACCACGTCCTTCAGGCTCGATCCGCCAGCCTCCAACACCCTGCGGAGGTTGGAGAAGGCCTGCTCGCCCTGCGCCATGAAGCCACCATCGACGATCCGCCCGTCATCATCCGCCCCGGCCTGGCCGGAGATGAAGAGAAGGCCGCCATACCGAATGCCCTGCGACAGCAGGAAAGGCTCATAATTGTCGGGCTGCGTGATGATGCGTTCCAGCATGGTCGTCTCGCTTTCGATGGACGGGAAAGCGGCATGAACCGATCTTGCCCCAGCCGCTCCGATGGCGGAGAGGTGGGCTCGAATCCGGAGCGCGACAAACTCCAAATCCTTGGGTGATGGATGAGCGGATCTCATCTCGGTCTGCGACGCCGCCTACCGCCTCTCGGCGCTCTGCGTGCTTTCGAAGCCGCGGCGCGACACGGGAGTTTCAAGCTTGCGGCGGCCGAACTCGCGGTGACGCCAACCGCGATCAGTCACCAGATCCGCGGCCTCGAAGAGAATATCGGACTGAGCCTCTTCGAGAGACGGGTCCGCCAGGTGATGCTGACCGAGGCCGGTCTCCAGCTATACCCTGTCCTGCGCGAGGGGTTCGATGCCTTCGAAGCCGCCATTGCCCGCCTGACACGGGTGCGGAACCGCGTACAGATCACCATCACCGCCACGAGCGCGTTCACGGCGAAATGGCTCGTCCCGAGGGTGTTCGGCTTCCGGGCTCTCCATCCGGATATCGACCTGCATCTGCTGGCCTCGGATGACGCCATCGATCTCGATGCCGCCGGCGCGGACCTCGCCATTCGCTACGGGCGCGGCCCCTATCCGGGCCTCTCCGCCGAGGCGATGTTCGCCGATCGTTTCGCGCCTGTGGTCAACCCTCTCCTCCGCAAGATCGCCTTCGACGACCTAACGGGCGACGATCCTGAAGCCGCGCCGCTCATCCATTTCCGTTGGCGAAGGAAGCATCCGCTGAACCCGACCTGGGAAACCTGGTTCGATCGCGCGGGATTGCCCTGTCCATCCCGGCCCGGCCAGATCCGCTTCTCCGACGAAGGGCACGCGATCCAGGCCGCGGTGGCGGGCCAAGGGGTCGCCCTGTTGAGCCTCGCCCTCGTGGAAGCGGAACTGGCGGCGGGCCAACTCGTCCAGCCGTTCGGGCCGGTTCTGGACGGCCATATCTACCATCTCGTCACCAGCGAGGCAGGCCTCTCGAAACCCAGCGTACAAGCCACGACCGAATGGCTGCGCGCGGAGGCCGCCACGTTCCGGGCGCGGATGGAAGGCCATCCTTCGACCTGACATACCTGTCCTCGCGATATCGGGCATTGAACGAGCAAGGCTCTATCTCGGCAGGGCCAGACCATGACCGGGGAGATGTCGCGGGGATTCGACGGAATCTCGGCGCTCTCCGCCCTCGCCACGTCTGATGTTGCGTCCTATACCGCACTCGACCCGCGCGAGCGCCCCGCTTCTGGTTTCGCCGGACGCCCCCGCACCCCATGGAGGGCGCTCCCGCCCAACGAGGGTATTGCCCGAGCCGATGCCGCCCCACCTGCTCCTCGCCATCGCCGCCATCCTGCCCTTCCTCGGCAGTGTCGTGGCGATCTGCCTGCCGGGCCACGCACGCAACGCCGCCGCGATCGTCGCCGGTGTCGTGATGGTGACCTGCCTCGCCTGCATCGGGCTCCTCTACCCCGCCGTCGCCGGCCCAGCCCCCATCGTCTGGGCGGTGGACTGGCTGCCGACGCTGGGCGTCCGATTCGTGCTGCGGCTCGACGGGCTGTCCTGGCTGTTCGCCGTCCTGGTGCTCGGCATCGGCGCGCTAGTGGTCCTCTATGCGCGCTACTACATGGCGGAAGCGGACCCGGTGCCGCGTCTGTTCTCGTATTTCCTCGCCTTCGTCGGCGCGATGCTGGGCATCGTGCTCTCGGGCAACCTGATCCAGCTCTTCGTCTTCTGGGAATTGACGAGCATCGTCTCGTTCCTGCTCATCGGCTATTGGTCCGACAACGCCTCCGCACGGGACGGCGCGCGGATGGCGCTGACCATCACGGCGGCGGGCGGCCTCTGCCTGTTCGTCGGTCTGGTGCTCATCGGGCAGATCGTCGGCAGCTACGACCTCTCGGCGGTGCTCGCCTCGGGCGACGCGATCCGCAACAATCCGCTCTACCTGCCGGCCCTGGTCCTGGTACTGGCCGGCGCGCTCACCAAATCGGCGCAGTTCCCGTTCCACATCTGGCTGCCGCGCGCCATGGCGGCACCGACCCCGATCAGCGCCTACCTGCATTCGGCCACCATGGTGAAGGCCGGCATCTTCCTGATGATCCGGTTCTGGCCGGTGCTGGCCGACACCGAGGCCTGGTACTGGATCGTCGGCACCGCCGGCATGATCACGATGCTGGTGGGCGCGTGGAGCGCGATCTTCCAGCACGACCTCAAGGGTCTGCTCGCCTATTCCACCATCAGCCATCTCGGGCTGATCACCCTGCTCCTCGGCCTCGATTCGCCGCTGGCCGTCGTGGCGGCGATCTTCCACACGGTGAACCACGCGACGTTCAAGGCCTCGCTGTTCATGGCGGTGGGAATCATCGACCACGAGACCGGGACGCGCGACATGCGCCGCCTCAGCGGCCTGTGGTGGGCCATGCCCTATACGGCGACGCTGGCGATGGTCGCCGCCGCCGCGATGGCGGGTGTGCCGCTCCTCAACGGCTTCCTGTCGAAGGAGATGTTCCTGGCGGAGGCGGTGGACAATGCGGACGGCCACCTGCTCAATCTCGCCTTGCCGGTGCTGGCGACGTTGGCGAGCGCCTTCACCATGCTCTATTCCGTGCGCTTTATCCGGCAGGCCTTCTTCGGACCCGCCCCGCACGACCTGCCGCACGCGCCCCACGAGCCGGTCCGCTGGATGCGCATCCCGATCGAGCTGCTCGTCCTCGTCTGCGTCGCCATCGGCCTCGTGCCGAACCTGACGATCGGTCCCCTCCTCGCAGGCGCGGTCCGGGCGGTCCTGGGTGAGCGGACCCCCGATTACGACCTCGCCATCTGGCACGGCTTCAACGCGCCGCTGGCGCTCAGCATGGTGGCGCTGCTGGGCGGCATCGCGCTCTATGTTGTGTTCGGGCGGCGGATCAACACCAACCCCCGCGGCGGACCCTGGCTGATGGACCGGATCGACGGCGGCTGGCTGTTCGAGCGGACCATGACCGGCCTCGTGAACGGCGCGCGCCGCCTGGAAGCCGGGCTCGGCGCCGAGCGCCTCCAGGCGCAGTTGCGCATTCTTTTCCTCACCGTGCTCCTGGCCGCCGTAGCGACGGGAGCGACACGGGGGCTCGACCTGTTCGCGCCGGGCAAGACCACGGAGTTCGACCCGGCCTTCGCGCTGATGTGGCTCGTGGGCGCGGCCTGCGCCATCGGCGCGGCGGAGCGGGCAAAGTACCACCGGCTGTCCGCCGCCATCTTCGTCGGCGGGGCGGGGCTCGTGAGCAGCCTCACCTTCCTCTGGCTCTCCGCCCCGGATCTCGCGGTGACGCAGATCCTGGTGGAGATCGTCACCACCGTGCTGCTGCTGCTGGGCCTGCGCTGGCTGCCCAAGCGCGACGCGGCGATTCCGGCGCCGGCTTGGGAGAAGACGCGGTCCCGCCGTCGACGGATGATCGATCTCGGCATCGCCGCCTTTGCCGGCCTGGGGCTCGCCGGTCTGGCCTACGCGGTGATGACCCGGCCCGCCGTCGACGGGATCGCCCGCTGGTTCATCGAGGAGGCCTACCCGCAGGCGGGCGGACGCAACGTCGTCAACGTCCTGCTGGTGGATTTCCGGGCCTTCGACACCCTGGGCGAAATCTGCGTGCTGGGCATCGTCGGCCTGACGGTGTTCGCGCTCCTTCGCCGCTTCCGACCCGCCTCCGACAGTCTGGGGCCTCCCAAGCAGCAGGTGAACCACGACGCCTATGACGATGCCCGCGAGGGCCGCGAGCTCGGCGACACCACCGCCGATGCTCTCCTCGTCCCACGCGTGGTAATGACGTGGCTGTTCCCCTTCATCGTCCTCCTCGCCCTGCACCTGTTCCTGCGCGGCCACGACCTGCCGGGCGGCGGCTTCGCGGCGGGCATCGCGCTCACCATCGCCTTCATGCTGCAATACATGGCCCAGGGCGCGCAGTGGGTGGAGGAGCGGCTGCGGATCCAGCCGATCTCGTGGATCGGCATCGGCCTGCTGGTCTCCGTCTCGGTCGGCGCCGGCTCCTGGCTGTTCGGGCGTCCGTTCCTGACCGCCTATTTCGCCTATTGGAAGCCGCCCCTCCTGGGCAAGGTCCCGATGGCGAGCGCGCTGCTGTTCGATCTCGGGATCATGGTGCTGGTGGTGGGCGCGAGCGCGCTGATGCTCGTCGCCCTGGCGCACCAATCCCTGCGGCGCACCCGCCCCGCCGAGACGGCGGCGGAGCGGGCCGTCGAGAAGGAGCCCGCCTGATGGAGATCGTGCTGTCCCTGGGGATCGGCGTCTTCGCCGCCTCGGGCATCTGGCTGATGCTGCGTCCCCGCACCTTCCAGGTCGTGCTCGGCATCTCGCTGCTGAGCTACGCCGTCAACCTGTTCATCTTCGCCATGGGCCGGCTGACGGTGGGCGCGCCGCCGGTGCTCGGGGCCGGGGCCGACATCGTCTCCGTGGACGATCCGGTGCCGCAGGCCCTGGTCCTCACCGCCCTGGTGATCGGCTTCGCGCTCACCGCGCTCTTCCTCGTCGTGCTGCTCGCCGCCCGCGGCATCACCGGCAGCGACCATGTGGACGGCCGCGAGCCGCACCTGGCGGAGCCGAATCCAGAGAACCCGCATCCATGAACGCCACGGTTCTGAATGCCCCTCTGGTCAGCGACTGGACCGACCATCTCGTCGTCCTGCCCATCGTTCTGCCGATCGCGGTGGCCGGGGCGATGTTCCTCATGGACGAGCGCCGGAGTCGGCTGAAAGGGGCACTCAGCCTCGCCACGGTGCTGGCCCTCCTCGGCATATCCCTCATCCTCGTCTGGCGCGCGAGCGAGGCGGCGCAGATCTACCGCCTCGGCAACTGGGCCGCGCCTTACGGGATCGTGCTGGTGGCCGACCGGCTCTCGGCCCTGATGCTGGCGCTCGGCAGCGTGCTGGGCCTGTGCGCCCTGGTCTTCTCCTTCGCCCGCTGGGGCCGGGCGGGGCCGCGCTTCCACGGCCTGTTCCTCCTGCTCCTGATGGGCGTGAACGGCGCCTTCCTCACCGGAGACCTGTTCAACCTCTTCGTGTTCTTCGAGGTGATGCTGGCCGCCTCCTACGGTCTCGTCCTGCACGGATCGGGCGAAACGCGGATAAGGGCCGGCCTCGGCTACATCGCGGTCAACCTCGTCGCTTCGCTGTTCTTCCTCGTCGGCGTCAGCCTCATCTACGGCACGATGGGAACCCTCAACATGGCCGACCTCGCCCGGCGGCTCGCGGCGCCGGAGGCGGGGGAACTCGCCCTGTTCGAGATCGGCTGCGCCGTCCTCGGCATCGCCTTCCTCATCAAGTGCAGCGCCTGGCCGCTCGGGTTCTGGCTTCCCACCACCTACGCGGCGGCGAGCGCACCCGCGGCCGCGATTCTCGCGATCCTGAGCAAGGTCGGCATCTACGTGGTGGTGCGCCTGAGCCTGCTGCTGTTCGGGGCCGGCCTGTCGGAGGGGTTCGGACAGACCTGGATTCTCGCCACCGGGCTCGCGACGATGGCCTATGGCGCCATCGGCATCCTGGCCGCGCGCGACCTCACGCGGGCGGCGGGCTATGCGGTGATGATCTCGTCGGGCACGGTGCTGGCGGCTTTGGGGAGCGGCAATGACGGGGCGCTCTCGGGCGCCTTGTACTACCTCCTCGGCTCCACCCTCGCGGCGGGCGCCCTGTTCCTGCTGGCCGAGATCCTCCAGCGCGGCCGCGACCCGCTGGAGGCCGCCCAGGCCGTCTTCGCCGACGAGTACCGCGACCCGTTCGACGATGCCGACGCCACCGAGATCGGCCGGGCGATCCCGGCGGCGGTGGCGCTCCTCGGGAGCGGCTTCCTCGCCTGCACGCTGATGTTGGCGGGGGTTCCCCCGCTCTCCGGTTTCGTCGGCAAGCTCGCGATCTTCACGGGGCTCACCACGGGCACGATGACCGCGTCCGCCTGGTGGCTCATCACCGCGCTGACCCTGTCGAGCTTCGCCACGCTGATGCCGATGGTGCGGCTCGGGATCAAGAACCTTTGGGTTCCGAGCGACGACCCGCCGCCGGTCCTGCGCCTCTCGGAATTCACCGCTCTCGCCGGCCTGCTCGCCGCCTGTGTGGCCCTCGCCGTCTGGGGCGGCCCGGCCCTCGCCTATGCCGACGAGACCGTGCGCTGGCTGGCCCAGCCGCAGGATTACGTTCGCGCCGTCCTCGGGCCGACGCGGGAAGGCGGTGGATCGTGAGCCGCCTCCTGCCCTACCCCATCCTGTCGGCCTGCCTCGCCGCGACCTGGCTCTTGCTGAACGCGCCGCTCTCCCCGGGCAACGTCCTTCTGGCGCTGCTGGTCGGCCTCACGGTTCCCGCCGTCATGCTGGCGCTGCGGCCTCCCTCGGTGCGGGTGCGGGCGCCCGGCATCCTCGCGCGGCTCGCCGTGATCGTGCTCTACGATATGGTGCGCTCGAACATCGATGTCGCCCGCATCATCCTCGGGCTTCGCGGGGGCGAGCGGCGGACCGGTTTCGTCACGATCCCCCTCGACATGCGCGCGCCGTTCGGTCTCGCGATCCTGTCGATCATCCTCACCGGCACGCCCGGCACCCTCTGGGTCCAGTACGATTCCGACACGGGCTGCCTGCTCATCCACGTGCTCGACTACACGGATGGCGAGGAATGGGTGCGGCGGGTGAAGGACCGCTACGAGCGCCCCCTGATGCAGATTTTCGCCCCATGATTTTCTTCATCCCATGAGGTTCCTCCCATGAGCGCCAACACCGTTCTCGACTGGGGGCTCGGCTTTGCCCAGGGGATGCTGGTTCTCGCCATGGCGCTCGCCGCATGGCGGATGCTGCGCGGCCCCCGCGCGCAGGATCGCATCCTCGGTCTCGACACCCTCTATCTCAACGGCATGCTGGCGGTGGTGGTCCACGGCATGCGCACCGGCAGCGGCCTCTATTTCGAGGCCGCCCTGATCCTCGGCATGATCGGCTTCACCGCCACAGTGGCGCTGGCGAAGTTCCTGATGCAGGGCGAGGTGATCCAGTGAACGGCGCCGAACTGCCCGTCTGGGCCGCGTGGCTGGTGGTGGCGCTGGCGATCGTCGGCGCGGGTTTCTCGCTCACCGGCGCCTTCGGCCTCATCCGCCTCCGGACGTTCTACGAGCGCGTCCATGCCCCCACCCTGGGCGCGACACTGGGCATGGCGCTGATCCTCATGAGCTCGATGCTGCTCCTGTCCCTGATCGAGGGCCGCCTCGTCCTGCGCGACGCGCTGATCGGCGTGTTCCTCACCGTGACGACTCCGGTGACGTTGCTGCTCCTCGCCCGCGCGGCGGCGCAGCGCGACCGCCAAGAGCGCAATCCCGACGCTCCGCCGGAGGTGTGAGACCCCACGCCTCAGGCCTCCACCGCATTCCCCCGGATCAGGTCGCGCCCGGCATAGATCCCGCCCACGATCTCCATATCGAGCCGCTCGGCGTCGCGGCGGCGGACTTCGGCCATGACCGCGCTGGCGGAATCCGGCTCGTCACCGATGGCCAGGAGCGCCTGCTCGCCGAAGGCCAGAGCCGATTCCAGCGTTTCCCGGAGCTGGTAGGCGACGCCAGCATGGATGAGCTCGATCGCGTGCTCGCGGTCGCGGGCGCGGGCGAGGACGGGCACGAGGGGGAACTCGGCCTTCGCCAGTTCGGCGATGCGCCGGGCGGCCTCGCGGTCGTCGATGCAGATCAGGATCGCCCGTGCCGTGGCGGCCCCGGCCGCGTGCAGGATGTCGAGGCGCGTGCCATCGCCGTAATAGACCTTGAAGCCGAATTGTTCGGCGACACGGATATAGGCGGGGTTGGTGTCGATGATCGAGACCGAGCAGCCGCGCGAGATCAGCGGCTGGCTCACCACCTGCCCGAAACGGCCGAAGCCGATGATGAGGGCGCTGCCCACGAGGTTCTCCGGCACCTCGACACCCTCCGTGGAGACCGAGGCCTTGGGACCGAACCGGTCGAAGGCCATCACCATCAGCGGCGTGAGGGCCATGGAGAGGATGATCGTCGCCGTCAGGATGGCGTTGGTGGTGCCGTCGATGATGCCGGCGCTCGCGGCGGCGGCATAGAGCACGAAGGCGAACTCGCCGCCCTGGGCCATCAGGGCCGCGCGCTCCATCGCCTCGGGATGCGAAGCGCGCAGGAGGCGGGCGACGGCGTAGATGACGACGCTCTTCACCACCATGTAGGCGGCGACGCCCGTGAGGATGAGCGCCCAGTTCGCGGCGATGACCGTGAGGTCGAGGGACATGCCCACGCCGAGGAAGAACAGGCCGAGCAGGATGCCCCGGAACGGCTCGATATCGGCCTCCAGCTGGTGCCGGAAGCTCGATTCCGAGAGGAGGACGCCCGCCAGGAACGCGCCCATGGCCATGGATAATCCGCCGAGCTGCATGGCCAGGGCCGAGCCGAGCACGACGAGGAGGGCGGCGGCCGTCATCACCTCGCGGGCCTTGGCCGCGGCCAGCAGGCGGAACAGCGGGTTGAGCAGCCAGCGCCCCGCCGCCACCAGGGCGGCCACCGACCCGAGGGCGACGCCGATGCCATAGACGCGGTCCATCGTGCCGGTCGCCTGCCCGCCGGGGGCCAGAAGTGCCACGATGGCGAGGAGCGGCACGATGGCGAGGTCCTCCAGCAGGAGGATCGCCACGATGCGCTGGCCCTTCGGCGTCGAGAGCGACCCGCGCTCTTCGAGAAGCTGCATGACGATGGCGGTGGAGGTGAGGACGAAGCCGGTGCCGGCCACGAACGAGATCGCGGGCGAGAATCCCATGGCGATGCCGACGAGCATGAGCGCGGCGATGCAGACGCCGACCTGGGCGAGGCCGAGGCCGAAGATCTCGCGCCGCATGCCCCAGAGCCGGGACGGCTCCATCTCCAGCCCGATGATGAACAGGAACATCACCACGCCGAGTTCCGCCACGTGCAGGATGGCGTGCGCATCCGAGAACAGGCCGAGGCCGAACGGGCCGATGGCGAGCCCCGCCACGAGGTAGCCGAGGACCGAGCCGAGGCCGATCCGCTTGAACACAGGCACCGCGACGACGCCGGCGGCGAGCAGCGCCACGACCTGGACGAGTTCACTCGCGGCGCCGGATGCTTCAACAGCCATGATGTCGACATGTCCTCTCGGAGGGGATTCGCGGGCGAGGCCCCATCGGCCCCGCCCCGTTTTCACGCATCAGGGGTAGCGCACGGGCGGGGGTGATTCCGGCAAGGGGATGAACTCGGATTCGCCGGGCACGGTGTCGAAACGGGCCTGGCGCCAATCCTCCTTGGCCTGCTCGATCCGCTCCGGCCGCGAGGAGACGAAGTTCCACCAGAGATGGCGCGGCCCGTCCATGGGCTCGCCGCCCAGGACCATGAAGCGCGCGGCCTCGGTGGCCCGCACGCTGATGCGGTCGCCGGGATTGAAAACGAGGAGCTGGCCGGGGCCGAACCCGTCGCCGGCGATGTCGATGGCGCCGGAGACGGTGTAGATCGCGCGCTCGTCATAGGTCGGGTCGAGGGGCAGCACGGCGCCGGCCTCGAGCATCACGTCGGCATAGACCATCGGGCTCGACGTCCGCACCGGCGATCTGGCGCCGAAGGCCTCGCCGGCGATCAGACGGACGATCTTGCCCTCGCCGGAAAGGATCGGCAGCGCATCCGCATCGTAATGTTCGAAGGCGGGGGCGGTCTCCTCGTCCTTGCCGCTGAGCGCGACCCAGGCCTGAATGCCGAACAGCTTCGAGCCGGTCCGGCGCAGCCCGGCGCCGGTCCGCTCCGAATGGGTGATGCCGCGACCGGCCGTCATCCAGTTGAGCTCGCCCGGACGGATCGGCAGTTCGGTGCCCAGGCTGTCCCGGTGCATGATCTCGCCGTCGAACAGGTAGGTGACGGTGGAGAGGCCGATATGCGGATGCGGCCGCACGTCCATGCCCTGGCCGAGGAGGAACTCGGACGGCCCCATCTGGTCGAAGAAGATGAAGGGACCGACCATCCGGCACTCCGTCGACGGCAGAGCCCGCCGGACGGAGAACGAGCCGAGATCCCGCGAGCGGGGAACGATCAGGGTCTTGATCGCATCGCAGGAAAAGTGATCGCCCGGAACCGGGTCGTCCGCACTGTGCCAGCTCATCGCCCGTTTCCCTTCTGCTCGGTCCGACTGAAATGTATCGCGGCTCCCGGAGCAAGCTCGGCCCGGATCCACGCGACCGTCTCCATCGGCCCTCACGATCGGGCCGGGAAATACGCTCGCATGGGGCACCAGGTCTTGAAGAAAGCCGGCATGTCCGCACCGGCATCGTTATCCGGCCCATCCGGACGGAATCAAATAGAAACGATGGAAACCGATCGTTTCCAAAAACGTACTCTTCGATCACGACCGTGGAAACGGTGGGTGAGGTTCAGAGAGCGGCAATCGCGATTCGAGCCGCCACGGCAGAGCGATTAACATTCCGCCATGATCTCAAAACCCGAAAACGATCTGGGTTAGGAACCCTTAAACCCGCCGTATTTACCGTGCGGTACCTGAGCCTCTCGGATCACGGGACGCTCACAGGTTCAGACGAAACGCATGGCGAACGGACGCAAGGGACGCGGGCGGGAGGAGCCGAACTTCGACGTGCCCGAAGGGCGCATCGGTGGGCGCGGCGACCTCGACCTGCGGCTCAGCGGCGACGATCGCGCCGGAGGTGGTGTGGGCAGACGCGCGACGAGCAGCAACGGCCAGGGCGAAGCCCCCCGGCGCCCCTCGGCGCGGGCCAAGACAACGGCCCGCAAGCCGCGCCGGCGCTCGTTCCTGGGCGGTCTCTTCTATGGCACCCTCGTGCTCGGCCTGTGGGGCGTCATCGCCATCGCGGGGCTGGTGGCCTACCACGCCTCGCAACTGCCGCCGATCGACCAGCTCGCCGTTCCGAAGCGCCCGCCCAACATCGCGATCCTCGCCAGCGACGGTTCGCTCCTGGCCAATCGCGGCGAGACCGGCGGCCGGGTGGTGAGCATCGCCGAGCTGCCGCCCTATCTGCCGCGCGCCTTCGTGGCGATCGAGGACCGGCGGTTCTACAGCCATTTCGGCGTCGACCCGGTGGGCATCGCCCGCGCCGTGGCCCAGAACGTCACCCGCCGCGGCGTCTCGCAGGGCGGATCGACCCTGACGCAGCAGCTCGCCAAGAACCTGTTTCTCACGCCCGAGCGCTCCGCATCGCGAAAGATCCAGGAGGCGATCCTCGCCCTGTGGCTGGAGCATCGCTACACCAAGGACGAGATCCTCGAACTCTACCTGAACCGGGTCTATTTCGGCGCCGGCGCCTATGGCATCGAGGCCGCCGCCCAGCGCTATTTCGGCAAGCCCGCCAAGGCGGTGACGCTGGCCGAAGCCGCCATGCTCGGCGGCCTCGTCCAGGCGCCCTCGCGTCTCGCCCCCAACCGCAACCTGCCTGCCGCCCAGGCGCGCGCGGCCCAGGTGCTCGCGGCGATGGAGGAGCTCGGCTTCGCCAAACCCGCCGAGGTGAAGCTGGCTCTGGCGACACCGGCACGTCCGGCGAGCAGCCGTGGCGGCGGCTCGGCCAATTACGTGGCCGATCTCGTCATGGACGTCCTCGACGACTTCCTGCCGAAATTCGACACCGACATCGTCGTCACCACCACCGTGGACACCCGCCTCCAGGGCGCGGCCGAGAAGGCACTGGTGGACGAGCTGAACCAGAAGGGTTCGCGCTACAACGTCGCCCAGGGAGCCGTGGTCTCGATGAGGCCGGACGGCGCGATCCGGGCGCTCATCGGCGGGCGCGATTATTCCCAGAGCCAGTTCAACCGGGCCACCACCGCCAAGCGCCAGCCGGGCTCCTCGTTCAAGCCCTTCGTCTACCTCGCCGCCGTGGAGCGCGGCCTGACCCCGGACACCGTGCGCGACGACGCGCCGATCAGCATCAAGGGCTGGAACCCGGAGAACTATTCGCGCGACTATCGCGGGCCGGTCCCCTTGCGCGAGGCGCTGGCGCTGTCGCTCAACACCGTGGCCGTGCGCCTCGGCCAGGAAGTCGGCCCGAAGGCGGTGGTGCAGGCGGCCCAGCGCCTGGGCATCTCCTCGCCGCTGCAGGGCAACGGCTCACTGGCGCTCGGCACCTCGGAAGTGACCCCGCTGGAAATGGTGGGCGCCTACGCCGCCTTCGCCAATGGCGGCATGGGCGTGAACCCCTACGTCATCGCCAACGTGAAGAGCACGACGGGCAAGGCGCTCTACCAGCGCAAGGACACCAATCTCGGCCGGGTGATGAATGCCGAGACCGTCTCGATGATGAACGCGATGATGCACGAGACCTTCGTCTCGGGCACCGCGAAGAAGGCCGAGGTTCCGGGATGGGACCTCGCCGGCAAGACCGGCACCAGCCAGGATTTCCGCGATGCCTGGTTCATCGGCTACTCGTCGACCCTCGTCACCGGCGTCTGGCTCGGCAACGACGACGGCGAGTCCACCAAGAAGGTTTCCGGCGGCAACCTGCCCGGCGAGATCTGGAAGACCTACATGACCGTGGCCCTCAAGGGCCAGACTCCGACGATGCTGCCGGGCGCCAACCATTGGCGCAACCGCGCCCCGGCGGAGGTTCCCGCCACCACCGGCACCGCACCGGGAGGCCTCATCGGCGCCCTCCTCGGCGAGCCGCAATCCGCCGCCCCGCCGCCCCGCGTCGCCGCCAACCAGCGCGCCCGCGGGCCGAGCCAGGACGACCGGAATTTCCTGGAGAAGCTGTTCGGCGTGGGGGAATAGGCTCTTGGTCGTCTACTCCCCCACGCTTCGATCAGACCGTTTTGGGAATTACCTTGTTTCTAAAGAATGAGAAACGAGTCGTGATCGGATCGGCGTTCCCACCGACATCCGGCGCGCCGGGCCGGCGGACCAGAGGTCCGAACGTATTGTTCGGCGCTCCAGGAACGTTGGGAACATTGGTTGCCTCGACTCTTGTGATTGCCGCGTTGGTCGCACCAATGATGACGTTCTCGCTGACTTCTGCATACCCTCTGGGATCGTCGTCAGCGTAGCCGATGCCAACCGGGCAATTTTTAAGTAGATTACCATACACCAATGCCGCGACCGTATTTTGATCGCGCACTACTCCCGTCGTCGAATTATATGACCCGGAGATCGTCAATGCGACACCGCAGAACGCACAATTTTCGATAGTGTTTCCGCTGACTACGACGTCACAACTCACTGTGATGCCGTTCCCTCCAGTGGTGATCGTGTACTGCGTTGCAGGATCGCGCGATGGCGATGCCCACTGGTCAAACGTTTTTTGAGTCACATTTTTCAGTGTATTTCCAGAAATTGTAGTGCGGCGACTCCCTTTGTTGGGATTGACGACCGTAATACCTTGTCCGGCATCGAAGATCGTATTTCCCGACACCACGATGCCCTCATAAAGCGCTCCGCTTTCGTCGGGCGCCTCGACGAAAATTGCGGTTTCTCTAGCAAGACTTACTTGATTGTTGCAAATAATTGAATTCGAGCTTTGACTAAAGCGCATTGCAGAGTAGTTGCATCCAATCACGTTATTTTCACTTGCGGTAACGTTGTTGCTTTGATAAACAAAGATTGCGTTTCCAAATTCACCTGATCCGCCGCTACTGTTTTGCACGCCAAAAATTTTATTGGATCTCACGATGGTGCCGTCAAACGCTTGATCAGCCCGCCAAATTACAACACCATTGTCTTTGCTATCGCGTATATAATTATCAGAGACGATCAGCCCTGCGGATTTGTTGGAATATACCGAGACCCTACAATCATAAAACTCGTTATTGTTTATCAGCCCCGCGGTTTGAACAAGATCGATGCCAGATCGTTCCGATCGACTGATGAAGCAATCCTTGATGGTCAGTCGGTCAGCATTGACACAACGGATAAGGCCCGGCCGCGTAAGGCCATTAGAAAAAGGTTTAGAGCGCCTAACAGAACGGCACCGAGTCGGATGTCGAGCGTTGGTTTTGCATGGCCAGACCGCTTCTCCCCGATGATCTCTGGGATGAGATCGCTCCGCTCCTCCCGCCGCCTCGGTCCCGTCCCAAGGGCGGGCGTCGTCCGATCGAGAATCGGGCCGCACTGACGGGCATCCTGTTCGTGCTGCGCTCGGGTCTGCCATGGGAGATGCTGCCGGCCGAGATGGGCTGCGGCTCCGGCATGAGTTGCTGGCGGCGGCTGCGGGATTGGCAAGCGGCGGGCGTATGGAGCCGCCTGCATCACGTGCTGCTGGAGCGCCTGCACGCAGCGGGTGAGATCGACTGGAACCGGGCTTGCTTGGACAGCGCGTCTGTCCCGGCTAAAAAAGGGGGCCTGCCACCGGCCCGAACCCGACGGACCGGGGCAAGCCGGGCACAAAGCGCCACCTCGTCACCGACGCGCGCGGCACGCCGCTCGGCTTCTGCCTAAGTGGGGCCAACCGACACGACACCGTCATGATGGCGGCCACCCTCGATGCCATTCCGCCTCTGCGGAGTGGCCGACGAGGGCGACCGCGACGCCGTCCGGACAAGCTGCACGCCGACAAGGCCTACGATGCCCGACCCCGCCGACAGGAGTGCCGGGCGCGGGGGATCGTCCCGCGCATCGCGCGGAAGGGTATCGAAAGCAGCGAGAAACTCGGTCGGCATCGTTGGGTCGTCGAGCGTACCCACGCGTGGTTCAACCGCTTCCGCCGCCTACCCGTCCGCTACGAGCGACGCAGCGACATCTACGAGGCCTTCACGAGCCTCGCGACCAGTCTCATCACTCTCAACCAGATCAAACGGTTCTGTTAGGCGCTCTTATTTTCTCCATCGAGATTGATGCCTTCAATGGTCACATCGGAAATCCGGCTGCCTGAAACTCCAGACTGAACGGTAATATAGAAACAGTTGGCGCCAGACGAAGTGATTGTCACGGAGCCCTTCATGGCAAAAATCTTGACCTTGTCGTCGATCCTGAGGCTTGTGACACTGTACGAACCAGGGCCAATATAGAGAGGTTTTTGGGCGGCAATTGCCTGGTTGATCGCCGCCTGCAACGTGTCGGTGCCTGCAGCCGTCGAATATACGATCAAGTCGCTCTGAATTTCGATCTTCGGCATTGAACTTGGCCCTGCTGTGATCCACGGTCACCCGATCGGCGACCAGGAAATAGGAATATAGATCATTTTAGGATGAAAGTCATGAAAATTCGAAGATACAGCGCGCGGCCCGCGCCCTCACCCGCGACACAATCGGATCGAGGAGAACGTTTCACTTTTCCGAAAAAAATGCGGGCATCCGTTCGCGCGCAGAATCGCGCCTGGGCCGACGCAAGCCCGGCTTGCAGTGGGGCCGCCTTCTCGGAAGGAGGCACTCACTGAGGTCATCACCAACGATGCTCTTTCCACGGGCGGGGTATAGGTGCCCCCCGGCGGCCGGTACCGCACCGACTCGTTGCTGGGGTCAGACACCGTGTCCGCCGTCTTCAACTCCGGGCTCTCGGATACCTCCGGAGCCCGGCGGATTGCCGCCGTTCGGACGCTCGTGCTGACGCCCTATCTCACCAACTCTCCTGCGATGTCCGAAGCCAACCGATCCCGGTCGGCTGCATCGATAAAGGTTTTTGTTCCTATTTGCGCTATTGAATCGGCAAGCCGTGCCCGCTCGTTTCTCGAACGAGGTCCGACCGCCTCATCCTCGGCGAACGATCGCAAGGGCGGCTTCCGGTTGTCAGAGTGGCGACCGGTCCGAATCCGGGCGATGACATCGGATGTCGGGCTTGGTGGCCGCTCGCACGGAGCACCACCCCGGCTCGTCGAACGCTTGACATCGATCGAGCGGATGCCGGATCAGATCCCGGCGATGCCCTTCAGCGCCGCGTTGATCCGGTCCTGCCAGCCTGGGCCGTCCTTCTGGAAATGCTCCAGCACGGCGCGGTCGAGGCGCAGGGACACCATCTCGCGGGCACCGGGCGGGCTGAGCGGCGCGGCGGGGGCGCGTTCGACGGGTTTGGGAGTGTCGGGCGCCTTGGTGGTGGCGGCCTTGAAGGCGGCTTCCGCCGCCTGGCGGGGGTCGCTGGCGCGACGGGTCCGATCGAATGCCATGGGTCGGTTTCCTGGTAAGGCTGTCTGGCTCAGCTCGCGGAGCGCTTGCGTTTGGGGGCCGGCGCGGGAGCAGCAGCCTTCTCCGCGGCCTCGGCGGCTTCCTTGGCGAGGCGAAGGGCGCGCAGCTTCACGGTGCGCTCGTCGATCTCCTTCACCGATTGCAGATGCTCCGCCATCGCCTGCGCGCCTTCCTTGGCCATCCGCTCCGCGCGCTCGGCGCGCTCTTCGGACCGGGTCCTGGCGTCGGTTTCGTCGCTCATCGTCGTCCTTCCTGGCTCCCCTCGCCCCGCCGCCCGCGCAACGACCGCATCATTCGCCAGGGCGGAGGCGGCAGCGGCGGATGAACCGCTCGTGCCCGCTCGCGCGGCGCATCATGTCGACGATCGAGACGAGTGCCGGCGGACGTGAAATTCCGCGATCGGCGGCGAGGAAGGGTGATCCACACACCCTTCGCACGGGACCGGCTTCAGGCGGGATCGCCGGGACATAGCACGTCCGGGCACCAAAAAGCGAACCCTGGCAAGGACTCGCGGGGGTCGCGCAGGTAAATCCCGGTGGATGTCCCCGTCAAAACGCCGCGATGAGGACGATTCCGGCCACCATCAACGCTGCGCCCGCGATCCGTGCCTTGCCGGCGCGGTGCTTCGGCATCCCGAGCCAGCCGAAATGGTCGATGGCCAGCGACGTCAGCAGGTTGGCGGTGATGAGCAGCCCGTTGAAGGCGCCGGCCCCCACCTTGTCGACGAAGAGGAGGCCGCCGAACACCGCCACTGCCCCGGCAATGCCGCCGAGCGGCGCCCACCACGGCATTCCCGCGAGGTCGTCGCGGGTCGGGAGCGGGACCGGACGGATCGCCAGCATCGCGACGAAGACGAAGACGATCGGCAGGAACGAGACCGCCGCCGCGAGCCACGGATTGACGAGCGCGCCGCGAAGCGCCGCGTTCATGGTGACGCCGATGGCCTGAAGGGCGCCGGCGACGAGGATGAAGGGATAGAACAGGGGGCCGGTCATGTGCGTGGGATCTCCATCGGTGCGGACGGGAGGCCTCAGAACCGGGCGATGAGGACGATGCCGCCCACCATCAGGCCGCCGCCGAGGAGGTGCAGCAGCCCCTGCGGGTTCGCCTGCATGCCGAGCCAGCCGAAATGATCGATGGCCAGCGATGTCAGGATGTTGGCGGTGATGAGCAACCCGTTGAACGGCCCGGCTCCGACCTTGTCGACGAAGGCGAGGCCGCCGAACACCGCCACCGCTCCGGCAAGCCCGCCCAACGGTGCCCACCACGGCATGCCGCCGAGCTGTTCCAGGCTGGGCAGCGGCGTCGGCATCACCACAAACAGCGTGACGAAGACGAACACGATGAGCGAGAACGAGACGGAGGCCGCGAGCCACGGATTGACCAGGGCCACGCGCAGGCGCGCGTTCATGGAATTGCCCGCCGCCTGAAGCGCGCCGGCGACCAGGATGAAGGGATAGAGCAGGGCCGCGTTCATGTCGGGTCGACCTCGGAACGGAGGGGGATCAGGGCAGGAGGAGCAGGCCGGCCAGGGCGAGGATGAGGGCCGGCGGCATCACCAGCAGGCCGAGCTTGAGGAAGCGCCAGAAGCCGACATCCTCCCCTTCGCGGCGGATGGCGGTGAGCCACAGGATGGTGGCGAGCGATCCGGTGACCGACAGGTTGGGGCCGAGATCGATGCCGATGAGGATCGCCCCGGCGACCTTCTCGGAGACGTCGGCCTGCTGCACGGCCGCCCCCGCGATCAGGCCGGCCGGCAGGTTGTTGACGAGGTTGGAGAGCACCGCCACCAGGGTTCCGCCGCCCCAGGCCGCGGCATCGGGCGAGGCTTGCGTCGCCCGCTTGAGGTGATCGGCGAGCAGGGTCAGGACACCGGTCTTCTCCAGGGCCTCGACCAGCACGAACAGCCCGGCCACCAGGGGCAGCACGCCCCAGGACACGTCCTTGACGACCTCCACCGCTCCGCCCCGCTTGATCGCCAGGACGAGGAGCGTGGTGGCGAGGCCGGCGACGAAGGTCGGCAGGCCGAGTTCGAGATCGTAGGCCGAGGCGGCGATGAGGGCCCCGGCGGTGGCGACGATGCCGAGACCGGCGACCTTGCCGGTGCCCGAGAGCGGCGTCGCCTCGACGTCCCGGGCGAGTAATTGCTGCCGCAGGACGGAGTTCTGGGTCAGGCGCAGGACGATGTAGGTGGCGACGATGGCCAGGATCGAGGGCAGCGCGAACCGCGCCAGCCATTCGCTGAGCGGCGGCATGTGCGCGGCATAGACGACGAGGTTGGCCGGGTTCGAGATCGGCAGCACGAAGCTCGCCGCATTGGCGATGAAGGCGCAGATGAAGAGGTAGGGCAGCGGCTCGGCCTCCGCCGCCTTGGCCGCGGCATAGACCGCCGGGGTCAGCACGACGGCGCAGGCATCGTTGGAGAGGAACACCGTGACAACGGTTCCGACGAGGTAGACCAGCAGGAACAGGCGCGTCGCCGACCCCCTGGCCTGGCGCACGGCGATGCCGGCGAGCCAATCGAACAGGCCCTCCTTCCTGGCGATCTCTGCGAGCAGCATCATGCCGACGAGGAACAGGTAGACATCCGTCCCCTTGCGCACGCCGTCCCAAGCCGCTTCCGGCGAGATCAGGCCCAGCACCAGCAGCGCCCCGGCTCCGAGCACGGCCCAGACCGCCTCCGGCCAGGCGAAGGGCCGGGTGATGACCCCGACTGTCGCCAGTCCGGCGATGATCCAGGTCGCCAGATGCGGCGTCACGGGGAGTGCGAACATGGGCGGGCGAAATCCTGTCAGGGTCGAGGGAGCGGCGTGACGACTACCAGTGTCGGCCGTTCCGATTGGGGCCGAGCTGAGTACCGAGGAGGCCCTTCGCGGGCCAGGCGCCGATGGAATCCGCGTCGCTGCCGATCCCCTTCGAGACCGGCAAGCGGGACCGGTCGGTGGCGGGCTCCACCACGTCCCGCCCCGTGCCCCCGGCCGCGTCCGAGGCCCGCACGGTGAGGCGGCGCGCCGCCGCGTCCCAGGGGATCGACGCACGGTAACGCCGGTCGCCGTCGGCGCGGGTCATCGCCTGCCACGGCCCGCCATCGACGCTGACCTCGCAAGCGGTGACGGCGGAGGCGCCGAGGACGAGCGCGCGCACCTCCACCGTGTCGCGCACCCGGTGCCCGTCGTCATGGGCGAGGCGCCGGTCGGCGGGGGCGGTGACGAGGACGAAGGGCCAGGGCTCGGCCAGCTCTTTGAAGCGCCAGCTGACGACGCCGCCATCGATCGCGGCGATGGCATAGCCGACCGGCCCTTCCTCGACCTGCCCGGTGGAGCGAGTGGCCGCGAAGATGGTTCGGCCGTCATTGGCGAGCTCGTTGTAATGGGTGTGGCCCATTTCCACGAGGCGCACGCGCGACTGCGAGACGAGATGGCCGACGCGGGCGGCCTCGCCCTCGCCTTTCAGGTCTGCGGGGTAGCTGTGCATGAACAGGGCGCAGTCGAGACCGTCGCACTCGGCCAGCTGGATTTCGCCTTCGAGCCAGGCGAGCTGTGCGTCGCCCAGGCGGAAATCCGGACCGCCGGTTCCCGGCCCGCACATGTCGAGGAAGAGGCAGCGGATGCCGGAGATGTCGGTGGCGTAGGGAAGTGGCCGTGCGCCGAGGCCGGCATGGAAGGCATCGAGGCTGCCGCCCTCCATGTCGTGATCTCCCGTGATGACATGGACGGGGAGCGGGAATCCCAGGAGGCCCTGGCGGACGAGGGCATATTGCTCGGGCAGCCCATTCTCGGCGTTGTCGCCGGGCAGGTACGCGAAATCGAGCCCCTCGACCGCGCCGAGCTGCGCGACGATGGCGAGGAAATCGCGGGCGTTCTCGAGATGCCCTTCGGTGAGGTGCAGATCGCCGATATGGGCGAAGGCGAGGATATCGTCCCGTGCGCTCGCGGGATGGGTCATGGCGGGATGGGTCATGGCATGTCTCGCTTCACGGCCCGTCATGTGACGCGCCCGGCCCCGGTTCGAACGGGCGGGGTGACGAAGAAGGGGGGCGTCGTCTGAAAACTCGGAGGGTTTGGTCGGCTTCGGTCCTGCCGGACGCGCCGTCAGGCGGGAGAGGCCGCCATCGGCTCCGGCCCATTGGCGCCCGGGGGCTTCGAGGCCGTTTTCGGTGGCTCGAACCCGTAGGTCTCCGGCATGGCCACGAGGTAGAGGACGAACCCCGCCGCCGCGATTGCCGCCAGGACCAGGAACGCTGTCGAATAGCCCGCCGACACGATGATGAGACCGGCCAGCGTCGCCGAGAACGAGGCGCCGAGCCCCTGCGTCGTCGCGACGGCGCCCTGCGAGACGTTGAACCGTCCGGTGCCTCGGGTGAGGTCGGCGACGACGATGGGGAAGAGCGCGCCGTAGATGCCGGCACCGATCCCGTCGAGGAGTTGCACGGCGACGAGGTAGAACGGGTTGTCCGAGAAGGTGTAGAGCACGCCCCGGATGGCGAGCACGCCGAAGGCCACGAGGAAGATCGGCTTGCGCCCGATCGCGTCGGCCTTGGCGCCGACGAAGACCGCCACCGGCACCATGACGAACTGGGCGGCCACGATGCAGACCGAGATGAGCGAGGTCGCGCTCTCCTTCCCCGAAAGCTTGGTCAGCAGCTGCCCCACCGAGGTCAGCATCGCCGCGTTGGACAAGTGGAAGATCGCGGCCAACAGGGCGAACAGCATCAAGGTGCGGTTCTGCAGCAGGGCCTTGATCCCGGATGCCTGTTCGCCGCCCTCCCCCGCCGTCTCGTCGAGGCCTCGGGCGAGGTCGTCGTCGATGTCCTTGGCCGGCACCATCAGCATGGCCCCGACGCTCAGCACCGCGAGCACGGCCATCAGCCAGAACACCACGATGGGCCCGAAGAAATAGGCCGTCGATCCGGCGATGGCCGCCGAGACCGCGTTGCCCGCATGGTTGAAGCCCTCGTTGCGGCCGATGCGCTTGGAGAACATCTTCGGCCCCACCACGCCGAGGGTGATCGCGGCGAGCGCCGGCGGGAACACCGCCCCGGCGATGCCGGCGACGGACTGGGTCGCGGCCACCAGATAGAAATTCGTGACGAAGGGAAGGAGCAGGCAGCTCGCCGTGACCGCCAGCGCCCCGGCGATGACGATGGCGCGCTTGTGGTTGGTCCGGTCGATCAGCGCCCCGGCCGGCGTCTGCGCGATCAGCCCGGCAATGCCGGCGATCGTCATGATCATTCCGGTCGTCGCCTCATTCCAGCCCTGGTCGGGACCGCGCACGGCGATGAGATAGATGGCGAGATAGGGGCCGAGCCCGTCCCGGACGTCGGCGAGGAAGAAGTTGAGGGCATCGAGCCCGCGCAGCGTCCGCTGCGACGGGGCGCGACCCCGATCCTGGTCGGCGGCGGGCACGCTCGTCATCCGATCGATCTTTCGAAGCATGTCATGAAGGGGACCGATCGGCGCGTGTCACTGGCTCGGGAGCCAAGGCCTCGGGTCGATCGGAGCGGCAAACCCCAGCCCGAAATGAAGGTTCCTCGGCGGGGATTGAATTCTGCGTGAGCGTCGAAGCCCCGGCACGGCAGACAAGATCAGCAGTGTATTCGGTATGTGGAATACTCGGCTTCTAGACCGCGATACGCTTTTCTGTCCGGATCCCGTGGTCGTCATGGACATGGACGTCGAAGGTCTCTCCGTCCCGGATGCCGCGAATCTCGAAATGTCTCGGCTTGCGAACCAGCGGTCCTTCGACGCGGTAACCGGCATCGCGGACGAGGCGCAGCGCCGTGTCCGGATCGCCCTTGCCGTGCCCCTTTTCCGGCCGCGCGATGATGCGCACCGCGCCGTCGGCGAGGACGAGGCGGGACACCTTGATCTCGCAGGGCGTGACCTCGCCCTCGACGGTGACGGTGTCTCCGACCCTCGGCATCCCTTCCGACACCGCTTTGGGACCGAGATCGGCGAGACTCCTCGTGCCGTTCCCCTCCAGCGCGAGGCGATGGCCGAAGACGGCCCAGACGATTCCAGTGGCGGTCGCGGTCTTTGGCATTGTCGTCGATCCCGATGATGGAGAAGGCCTCAAGCCCTCCCCCGGAGGTCCGAGGGAGGGAAATGTCATCGTCAGAAGCTGCGCTTCTCGCGGATGTCGCCGTCGAACCCGACATGGAGCAGGCGCTCGCGCCCGTCCTGGCCCTTGGCCGCCATGTCGAGATGGCGCGGACCGCGCCCGGTGACGCGGATGTCGGTATAGCCGGCCGCCTCGACCTTCGCGGTGAGCGCGGGTGCATCGATCTCGGGGCCGAGGCCGACCTTGTCCTTCGCCCAGTCGAGGCCACCGGGCTTCGGACCGCGCGCCGGACCGAGCACCACCGTCTTGCCATCGGCCCGGGTGAGGAGGGTAGCGTGGAAAAAGCCGTTCTCGAAGCGGCCCTGCACCGTGACTGCCTCACCCTTGGCGACGAGCGTACCGCCCTCGCCCTGCTTGCCGGTCTCGACCAGGGCACGGCCGGAGCCGTCCTGCAGAATGAACTTGTTGCCGAAGATTTCCGCGACCTCGCCCTTGGCCGCGATGGCGGCGGAAGGAGCGAGCTGTGCGACGGTGACCGGCGCGACGGGAGTGAGGGTCACGCCGGAATTCTGCGCCAGGGAAAGGCCGACGGCCCCGAAGGCCAGGGGAGCGGCGATGGCGCCGACGATCCAGCCGCGGCGCGAGCGGCGCGGGGCGGCGGCGGGGCTCGGCATCTCGGTGGCGGTTCCGTCGATGGTCTTCTCGGTCGTCATGGTGTCGATGTCCTGGAAAAGCGGATCCCCTCTCGGGTTGACGCCGTTCTAGGCTCGCCCCTCCAACCCGATCTGAACCGCGCGGTTCAGCCCCGGTTAAAGCGCGGCGCGTAGGCGCCGGGGCTGCCCCTGCATCCCCAAGGATACGGATTCCGATGAAGCTCCTTCTGGTGGAGGACGATGCGGCCCTCGCCGCCGAGATCGCCAAGACCCTGCGCGCCGAGAACTTCGCCCTCGACCACGCGGTCAACGGCGAGGACGGCCAGCATCTCGGCGAAACGGAGACCTACGACGCCGTGGTGCTCGATCTCGGCCTGCCCAAGCGCGACGGCGTCTCGGTGCTCCAGGCCTGGCGGGCCGCCGGGCGGACCGTGCCGGTGCTGATCCTCACCGCGCGGGACGGCTGGAGCGACAAGGTCGCGGGCTTCAAGGCGGGGGCGGACGATTACCTCGTGAAGCCGTTCCGGGTGGAGGAACTCGTCATCCGCCTGCGCGCTCTGGTGCGCCGCGCCTCGGCGCACGGGGCCAACCGGATCGTCTGCGGACCTCTCACCTACGATGCCGGCCTCGGCACGTTCGAGCGGGATGGCCTGCCCCTCAAGCTGACCGGGCTCGAATGGCGGGTGCTCTCCTGCCTGATCCTGCGCAAGGACGGGGTGGTGCCCCGTGGCCAGCTGATCGAGCGGGTCTATGACGGCGA
Source organism: Methylobacterium sp. 88A (assembly GCF_000376345.1). Classification (NCBI taxonomy): domain Bacteria; kingdom Pseudomonadati; phylum Pseudomonadota; class Alphaproteobacteria; order Hyphomicrobiales; family Methylobacteriaceae; genus Methylobacterium; species Methylobacterium sp. 88A. The sequence continues at coordinate 155,176 of NZ_AQVT01000001.1, read as the reverse complement.
CGCGGAGGTCGATTCCAACTCGGTGGAGGTCATCATCACGCGCCTGCGCCGCAAGATCGCGCCGGCCCGGATCGAGGGCGTGCGCGGCCACGGCTACCAGCTGGTGCCGGGGGAGGCGGCGTGACCCGGCCGCGACCTCCCCACGGACCGGCTCCCCACGGACCGGCTCCCCACGGGCCGCCTCGTCCGCATCGCGGCTCCCTGCAGCGGCGGCTGATCCTCGCCGCCCTCGTCCTCGTCACCGTCGCCCTCGTTGTGGCGGGAATCGCCATCGGCTTCATCCTGCACCGCTTCGTGCGCGGCCAGCTCGACAGCCGCCTCGACAGCCAGATCGTCGCCATCGCATCGAGCCTCGAGCGGGGCCGCGACGGCCGCCTCGCCCTCGGGCGCAACCTCGACGGGCCGCCCTTCGACCGCGACCGGTCGGGCTGGTCCTGGCAGGTCCGGCAGCGCGACACGATCCTCCGCTCCGGCTCCCTGGAAGGCCGCGACCTCACCGTTCCGGAAGACGACCGCCCGGACGGCGGGGGTCGGCACCGCGACCGTCCCCACCCTGCGGACGCCGTCGACCCCTGGGGCAACCCGGTGATCCTGCGCATCCTCGCCCTGCCGGATGCGGCGGGGATCGGCCCGGCGACGATCGTCGCCTCCGCGCCCATGGCGGCCCTGCGCGGCCCCGTCCGCGAGGCGAGCCTCACACTGGCGCTGATCCTCGCCGTGCTCGGCCTCTGTCTTCTCGCCGGCCTCGTCGCGCAGGTGCGCCTGGGCCTCCGACCGCTGGAACGCCTGCGCCGGGACCTCGCCGAGATTCGCGCCGGCAAGCGCGCACAGGTGCCGGAGACGCAGCCGGCGGAGATCCGCCCCCTGGTCCGCGAGGTGAACGCGCTGCTCGGCGAAAACGCGGCGAATCTCGAACGGGCACGCACCCATGTGGCCAACCTCGCTCACGGGTTGAAGACGCCGCTCGCGACCCTGACCATGGCGCTGCGGGACGGGGAGCGCGATCCCGACGGCCGGCTCACGACTCTGGTTTCGGGCATGGACGGGCAGATCCGCCATCATCTGCGCCGCGCCCGCTCGGCGGCTCTGGGCGGGGCCACCCGCGAGAGGACGGCGCTGGAGGCGCCCGTGTCCGATCTCCGCTCCACCTTCGCGCGGCTCTATGCCGAGAAGGGCATCGCCTTTTCGGTGGAGGTGGCGGACGGCATCGCGGTGGCCTGCGACGGCCAGGACGTCGACGAGATGCTCGGCAACCTCATCGACAATGCCTGCCGCTGGTGCCGGGCGCGGGTCCGGATCGCTGCCGCGCTCAACCAACGGGGCGTCACCATCACGGTCGAGGATGACGGGCCGGGCCTCGACGCGGACGCAGCCGCCGGGGTTCTCGGGCGCGGCAAACGCCTGGACGAGACCGTGCCCGGCCACGGGTTCGGCCTGTCGATCACCACGGAACTGGCCGAACTCTATGGCGGCACGCTTCGTCTCGACCGCGGAAGCTTCCATGGTCTTCGCGCGCGGCTCGACTTGCCGAGGTAACTCGCCGACGTAACTTGCCGGCCCGGCTCGAAACGGCAGTGTTAACCGCACGGATTCTTTAGGCTGACGGCGCACCTTGATCGGGACGGAGCGGGCGGCATATGCCCTGCTGCGAGGGGTTGTCCCGACCCGCCTGCGCCGCGAATGCGTGCCAAGATGGCACGGCGGACGCACGGGGGGAGGAGAGGCGGCCCATTCGGGCTCGGGCGGGAGGTTCTGGATGTCTGAGATCCACCACGACGTCATCGTCATCGGAGCAGGCCTCGCCGGGACTACCGCGACCATTGCGCTCACACGGGCCGGTTACGACGCGGCGATCATCGACACTCACGCGGTCTATCCCCCCGACTTCCGGGCGGAAAAGCTCGGCGTGCCGCAGATGGACCTGTTCGAGAAGCTCGGCTTCGGCGAACTGGCGCGGGCCGTGACGACGCCGGTGGACGAGGTCTGCGTCACGCGCTTCGGCCATCTGGTCTCGCGGCATGCCGTGCGCGAATACGGCGTCCATTACACGCCCCTCATCAACGACCTGCGCGGCGCCCTGCCCGCCTCCTCGCCCCTGGTCATCGGGCGCGTGGCGGAAATCGAGACCGGCCCGGAACGGCAGACGGTCACCCTCGCCGATGGCAGCGTGCGCACCGCGCGGCTGGTTCTCCTGGCCACCGGCCTCGGCGACGTGCTCCGGCGCAAGGTCGGTATCGGCAGGACCATGATCAGCGAGAAGCACTCCCTGTGCTTCGGCTTCGACATGGCGGCCCCGCCCTCGTCCTTCGGCTTCGAATCCCTCACCTATTACGGCGAGAGCGCGGACAAGACGGTGGCCTATGTCACGCTCTTTCCCATCGGCGCGACGATGCGGGCCAATCTCTTCGTATACCGCGCACTCTCCGATCCCTGGGTGAAGGAGTTCCGCAAATCGCCCGAGGCGCTGATGCGGCAGGCCATGCCCGGCCTCGCCCGCCTCTGCCCGGACCTCACCGTCACAGGCCCGGTGGAGATGCGCCCCATCGACGTCGTCCAGGCGGCCGATGCGGAACGCGACGGGGTCGTGCTCCTCGGCGACGCCTTTCTGACCCCCTGTCCGATCCCCGGGACCGGGATCGGAAAGGTGCTGACCGATGTCGACCGGCTCTGCTCCGAGCACCTCCCGCGCTGGTTCGCCACCCCGGGAATGGGCAAGGACAAGATCGCCGAATTCTACGCCGACCCGATCAAGCAGACCTCCGACCGGCAATGCCTTCAGGCGAGCCTCTATGCCCGCCAGATCACGGTCGGCAGCGGTGCGGTATGGACCCTGCGGCGCCTGCGCAACCGCGTCGGCCGCTACGGCCTGCACGCCCTCCACCTGCTGCGCACGGCCTTCGCCAAGCCGCGCGGACCGGCGATCGGGCGCACCAAGACCGTCTGAGCCGGGCTATCGCCCCCTGCGCCAACGGGGGGAGCGGGCCGAGCCGTCGATGAACTCGTAGGCCGAGGTCCGGTTGAGGGTGTGAAGACGGGTGCCGGGAAAGAGCGGACCCGAGCGCAGGATCGTCTCCACGGTCTGCGCGTAACCCTCGTCGTCGAGGCGGTCGATCCGCGCCAGCGCCAGGGCCTCGCCATAACCCAGGCGGCAATCCTGGACCGGGCGGATCAAGACCCCATCCCGCTCGACGATGCGTCCCGCCGGCCGCGCGGAGGCGATGTCGATGAGGACCGGGTTGTGCGCATGCGGCGTCCAAGGGCCACGGAAATTCGGGGCCGACCAGAGATGCAGGCTGTCGTGGTAGGAGCCGAGCACCGTCCCTCCGCCGACATCGGCGGCCTGATCGCGCACCGTCGCGAACATCCACCAGCGGCCGTCCCGCTCCAGCAGGGTCGGATCGCTGGCCGTGATGCCGCTGAGCAGCGTCGCTTCCCTAACCCAGCCGCCCGGAAAGGCCGTGGCCCGGTAGAGGTCGACCGTGCCGTTGGCGCAGCTCTCCGGGATCATCCAGAACGACCCGTCGCGCTCGAACACGAACGGATAGGACAGGTGATACGGCTCCTCCAGCACGGGGACCGGCGGTCCAACCGGGCCGTTCCCATCGAAGGCCACAGCCGAGATCAGCGCCTTGCCCGTCGCGTGCGGGAAGTCCTCGACGAAGAGGATGGTACGGCCCTCGTGCTCGATCCCGAACGGATCGGCGTAGAAGCGCAGGCCGTCATCCGCCAGGTCGTGCCAGCCGGACGAGGGATGCGCACGCAGGTCCACGAGATCCGGGCCGGCCAACCGACGCCAGCCGACGCGCCAATGGGGCGCGCGATAGCAGAGGTAGTAGAGGCGCCGGACGACGAGCCGCGCCGCCATCTTCGCGGCGCGGGTGCCGATCGTCTTCACGGTCAGGGCGGGCGCCTCCGGCGACACCGGGACGCCGTCCCGGAGAAGCGGCCGGGCGCCCGACAGCGCGCCGACGATGAGCGTGATGCTGCGGATCAGCCCGTCCTCGAACGCGGTGAGCATGGTGCCGCGATCCTCGGCGCCGAAGCGCCCGGAGGCGATGATCCTCCCATCCGTGGAAAGGGCCGCCACGGGAGAGCGGCCGGCGAGAAGCGCGGCGAGAAGCGCGCCCTCTCCCGCCACGCCGTCGAAGCCGAGGCGCCAGACCGGAAGGTCCGGGCCGCCCTCCGCATCGCCACAGAGATCGAGGATGCATGACGCCCCCGCCGTGGGCTCGGGATAAGCAGCGAATGCGCTTCCCGGGACGGGGGCGGACAGACCGCCGAGGGACAGCCGGTTCAGCAGAGCTTCGAGGCGGAACAGCAGCGCGGCATTGTCCGGTAGGCCCCCCGGCCCCGGCGAGCGGTCGACCTCAACGCCCAGCCCGGGAAGTGCTGCGAGCCGTTCCAGAAGGCGGAGATGCCAGCGGCGGGGAGCGCGTCCATCCAGCCTCAGTCGCAGGCGCATCGTCGTCGGTCCCCGGACAGTCGAAAGCCGAGGCCGAAAGCCACGGAATGGCGGGATCGGTCCGACGCAGGACGCCCCCTCATGTTTTCCCGCTACACCATCACGATTGAGAAACTCTTCATCGCCTTCGGCATAATCACCGGCGGCGGGATTACTTTAATGTTTCGCTAACCATGCCCGACACGAAGGGGGCCGAGATCGGGGAAATCCCCCGGTGTTGGTGAATCGTCAGTAAAGTCGGATCATGCCTGTATCCGAAGGACGGGCTGTATCCCGGCCACGGCCCGAGCATCCGATGGCACAGATCGACAGACATATCGCGGCGGCGGATTGGATCGGTCGATCCAGCATCGACCGGCCGCCCTCCTCCGAGCCCGACAAGAGCGCCGAGATCGGCGATCTCTGGCGCATCCTCACCGTGCGCCGGGCCTGGGTGCTCGGAACCGCCGCGCTGCTCACCTTCATCGCGGTGGCCTACGGCTTCCTCGCACCGCCGCTCTACGCGGCCACGGCCCAGATCCTGATCGACCCGCGCGACAAGCAGATCGTCACCAACGACGTCAATCCCGTCGCCATGGCGCCGGATGGCGGTGTGATGCAGGTAGAGAGCCAGGCGCGGGTGATCGAATCGGATTCGGTCCTGACCCGTGCCGCCCGCGATGCCGGATTGCTCGACGACCCGGATTTCGGCGGCGTCGGCACCGGCTTCCTCAGCTGGACGCTGCGCACCCTCCAGGGCGAAGGCGCCGCACCCGCCACCGATGCCGCAGCCGAGGCCCGGGCCGTCCGCGCCCTGCGGCGCAGGCTCGCGGTGAAGCGCGCCGACAAGGTCTTCGTGGTGGATGTCGTGGTCACCGCGGGCAACCCGGACAAGGCGGCCAGGATCGTCAACGCCATCGCCGCCGCCTACCTCAAGGACCAGACCTCCGCCCGCGCCGACGCGGCCTCGCGGGCCTCGTCCGAGATGGCGTCGCGCCTCGACGACCTGCGCAAGCGCGTCAACGTCGCCGAGAACAAGGTCGAGACGTTCAAGGCCGAGAACGGGTTGATCACGGCGAGCGGCCAACTCATCAGCGAGCAGCAACTGGCCGAGAGCAACAACCGCATCGTGGCCGCCCGCGCCCGCACGGCGGAGGCGCGCACCCGGCTGCAGCAGATCAAGGACGCGCGCGGGAGTACTGCGTTCGGACCGGACACGGCCCCGGAGGCGATCCAGTCCGCGGTGATCGAGCGCTTGCGCAGCCAATATGCGGAACTCGCGAGCAAGGAAGCGGATCTGCGCACCCAGCTCGGCAACCGCCACCCCTTCATCGAGGCGGTGCGGACCCAGATGCAGGACGTCAAACGCCTGACCGAGACGGAGCTGACCCGCATCGCCCGCTCGGCCGAGACGGATTACCAGCGCGCCGTCGCCAACGAGAAAGCGCTGACCGCGAATCTCGACGAGCTGAAGCGGGGCTCCATCGTCACCGGCGAAGCCTCCGTGCGCCTGCGTGAGCTCGAACGTGAGGTGGATACCAGCCGGGCCGTCTACAGCAACTTCCTCAACCGCTCGCGCGAGATCCAGGAACAGACCGGCATCGACACCACCAATGCCCGCGTCATCAGCTGGGCCCGTCCGCCCGCCGAGCGGAGCTGGCCCCTGCGCCTCCTGCTGTTCGTCGGCGGCCTCGTCAGCGGCCTCGGCCTCGGGGCCGGCCTCGCCTTCGTGCGCGAATATCTCGATCCCACCGTCCTGTCCCGGCGCCAGATGGAGCGGCTCTCCCACACCTCCGTGGTCGCCACCTATCCGGAGTTCAAGGCGGGAAGCGAGCGTCCGGCCAGCGTCGCCGCGAGCCTGACCCTCGACCGGCTGGCCAGCGTGCGCGGCCAGATCCACCCGCCGGGCCAGGCGTTGAGCGTGCTCGTCACCTCGGCGGCCTCGGATACGGCGGACCGGCGCTCGACGATCCATCTCCTCGCGGCGGTGGCCACGGCGCGCGGCGAGCGCGTGCTCGTGGTCGAGGCGGACCTCGAAGCGACACCGGAGGAGAACGCCTCCGGCCCCGGCCTCATCGAGGTCTTGCGCGGCGAGGTCGGGATGACGGCGGCGGCCAAGGCGGATGCGGAGAGCGGTGCCGCGCGGATCGGCATCGGCGATCTCGCCAAGGCCTCGCGCGAGGCCCTGAGCCGGGCCAACATCGAGCAGTTCCTCGCCGCCGCCAAATCGAGCTTCGACCTCATTCTCATCGATGGCGGCGTGCTCACCGGCAACCTGCGGATCGGGCCCCTCGCCGCTGCCAGCGACCGGCTGCTGATCGTGGCGAAAAACGGCGCCACGCGCCAGCGCGACCTCCTCGATATCCTCGACATCTCGGAAGTGCTCGGCCGGCCGGTCTCGGGCAGCCTGTTCGTCGATCGCTACGCGGCGGCGGCGTGACGGGCGGACCATGAGGAGCGCGGTTCATTCCCCGGCCCGAGGACGGAAGGAAGCCGGAGCGGCGTCGCGCAGCCCGATGCCGTTCGGCCTGATCGCCCTCACCGTGCTGATCCTCGGCGTGTCGGGCGGCATGTTGTGGAATGTCGGGATCAATTACGACGGGCTCACCGGCGCGGCGCCGCAGAAGATCCATCCCTCGACCTATCTGGTCATCGTCCTGTTCGGTTGGGCCGCGCTGAAGTCGGGCAACCCGGCGGGCTACCTCGTCTATGCCGTGCAGGTGCGGCCGGCAGGAATGCTGCTGGCCGCGTGCAGCATCGGGCTGTTCCTGCACATCGTCCTGCGCAGCGGCCCCGGCATGGCGGGGGCGCTGGACACGTTCCTGCTGCCGGGCCTCTTCGTCGTCCTGCTGGCCGACCGCGACGCGCTCACCTGGAGGCGCCTCGAACTGACGGTTCATGCGGTGCTGCTGGTCAACGCCCTGCTCGGCCTCACGGAATTCGCGACGAAGACCCTGTTCTTCCCATACCGGCTCGACGGTCAGGTCTTCGCAACCGATACGCGCTCGGCCGCACTTCAGGGACACCCCCTCGGCAACGCCACCCTCACTGCCTGCTACGTCCTCGCCCTCATCGGTGGCGGCGGACGCATGACCGTTCCGCAACGGCTCGCGATGATCGGGCTGCAACTCGCCGCCCTCGTCGCCTTCGGCGGGCGCTCGGCCATGGTGGTGACGCTGATCTTCGGCGGCGGCTACGGTCTCTTCGCCCTGCACAAGGTGCTGAGCGCGGGCCGGATCCCGCTCCTGGCGGCGGCGGGGGGGATCTTCCTGTTCACCCTCGTGCCCCTCGGCATCGGCGGCCTCGCGGCCGGCGGGTTCTTCGACGCGCTGCTCAGCCGGTTCATGGCCGATGGCGGCAGCGCCAATGCTCGCGTGGAAATGCTCGACCTCGTCGCCAGCATCCCCTTCCGCGAATTGCTGGTCGGCCCGGATATGAGCCTCGTGGATTCGCTCCGGCGCGTGAGCGGGCTCGAATGGGGCATCGAGAACCCCATCGTCCGGACCCTCGTCTACCAGGGCATCTTCATGACGGTGCTGCTCACCGTAGCGGTGACGCTCTACATGATCGAGCTGGTCCGCCACTGCCGCCCCGGCACGTTCCTGCCCGTCATCGCCTTCGTCATCCTGGTGAACACGTTCGAGGGGATCGGCGGCAAGACCACGCTGCTCGCCAAATTCGCCATCCTCCTCCTCGGCCTGTTCCACGCGGTCAGCGATCGTCCGCCGGGAGGCGCAGACCAAGGGCGGTGACGATGGCCGGATCGAGCCGCTTGGTTGCATCGTCCATCAGCCCCATCCCGTCGAACAGGTTCCAGAACGCCCAGGGGAAACCCTCGGCCTCGGCCGCCTCCCGCACGTCGCGGACGTAGCGCGCCCGGTCCTCCGCATGGGAGGCGACGTAGCGCGCATCGCTGCGCAGGGCGCCGAACTCTCCGAGGACGATATTCGCCGGCGCTATGCCGTGGCGGCGGGCCCATTCCCCCACCATGGCGAGGTGGCGGGCGAGGTATCGTTTGTCCGGCTGGGCGGCGAAGTACTCGCCGAGCTTGGCCTCGGTCAGGGCGTAGGCGTCGCGCTTCGCCTCCGCCGACAGACCGGCATCACCGGCCATCCGGGTCCGCACGGCGGTGAGCGTCGACTCGAGGCGACCGGCGGAGGCGGGCCAGGGCACCGCGTTGAGGGCGCGGTAGACCGGCTCGCGCATCCAGGGCGCCCCCTGATGGCTGAACAGGTAGGGCTCGTAATAGTGGAAGGTGAACAGCAACGGCGCGAAGCGGGCCAGCGGCGCGGGGTCGAGGGCGGTGAGCCCGGTGATCATGCTGCCGCAGGCGCCGCAGGCCACGAGTGTCAGGCGCGGGGCGACCCGGCGGGCCTCGCCGAGGAGGTCGTCCTGGATCGTCAGCCACGATGCCGCGCCGCATCCCTGCGGCGGCTCGTTGACGGGCTCCAGCGCCAGCCGCTCAGGGGCGATCCCCTCCAGCAGTCGGGCGAGGTCGGAGACGAAGCGGCGATAGGCGGGAAACAGCGGCGCGCCGGGATCGCCGTAGAAATTCTGCGGGTTCCAGTGATGGGTCGCGCCATTGGCCTGCACGTTGACGAGGACCGCGAGATCCGCGCGCAACGCTGCCTCCAAAGCGGCCCTGAGGTCGGCCATGAGACGCTCGCGCTCCTCCGGCACAGCGGCGGCGAAGGGGCCGGGATCGACGGGCAGGCGCAGGAAGTCGAACCCGGCCGCTCGCAGACGGGCGAGGTCGCGGCCGGTCGGGACGGGCCGGCCCTCCTGGAACGGCGGCGTCCCGTAATCCGTGCGCGGCGCCGGGAATTCCCGCGTCAGGGAAAACCACGGCCAGGTATTCACGCCGCGCCTCAGGCGGAGCGGCGGCGTGGCGGCGGCGGCCGGGACCCGTACCGCCGTCAAAGCCGCAGCCGCGAGGATCGCCCTGCGCGTGGGCACTGGCCTCACGATGCGCGATCTCGGCTCTGGCCTCCCATCGCCATCGGGGCCGGGGGGAGATGGGCGGACGAGGTGCCGGAGTGCTTCGACTCCTGGCCCGCCGGCGCGGCGAAGCCCCCGAGCGCCGTCGCCTCGGCCTCGTACTGCTTCAGGATCTCCGACCATTCGAAGCGGTCGGCAGCACGGGCGAGCGAGGCGACCCCCGCCCGTCTCGCCGCGCCATCGTCCGCGATCAGGGTTTCGATGTGCCGCTCACAGGCATCCGCATCGGCGAAGTAGAACTGCTCCTCGCCCGCCGTCCCCCGGTTGAACGGATTGTCGTGGGCGACCACCGCGTTGCCGGCCCACAGAGCCTCCACAAGGGACGGGTTGGTGCCGCCCACCGTATGCCCGTGCAGATAGGCCCGCGCATGGAAGCGCAGGGATCTGATCGTCTCGGATTCATAGATGGCGCCGGGAAAGAGCACCTCGTCGCTGGCCGCCTCCCTCACGGCGCGATGATAGGGATTGCTGTCGGAGAGCGTGCCGAGGACCACGAGCCGCATGCCCCGCACCTTGCGCGAGAAGGCATCGACCATGGTGAGGATGTTGTTGTCGGGCTCGATCCGGGCGATCGAGGTCATGTACCGCCCCGGCTTCAGGCCCATGGCCTCGATGGGCCCGGTCGGCGCCGCCGAGATCGGATCGCCGCCATACGGGATGGTGGCGATGGCGGATCGCGGACGGCGCGTGGCCACATGGTCGGCGATGGCGGGGTGGTCGGCCACGAGGCGGTGCGAAGACCAGGCGGCGATCCACTCATTGGTCCAGAACCAGGCGCGCACCGCCATGGACCATTTCGGCCGCTTCCACTCGATGCCGTCCATATTGGTGATGATCTTCGCGCCGGAGAGGCGCAGATACGGCAGGAAGACCGCCCCGTTATAGCCGAGGACGAGGCTGACGCCGCCCCGCCTGGCGGCATCGCGCACGCAATGCCAGTCGAAATCCAGGGTCGCCCGCGGGCCGCTGGTGGAGACGGCCACATGGATGAGCTCGACGCCTTGCCAGGTGGTCGTGCGGAAACGCTCGCTCACCGCCTCGACCTCGTCCTGGCAATAGACCGCCACATGCCAGCCGCGCTTCACGAGAAAGAGCGCGAGCTTCTCGGCGAAGGTTTCAAAGCCGCCATGGGATGCGGGAATGCCACGCGTCCCCAGGATCAGCAGAGAGGGCTTGTGCGACGGCATCCGAGTCTCCTTTAGCCCCCAACCGTCCCGCGACGGGACACGAGAAACATCTCCAGGCAACCATGCCCCATGATTACACTGGGTGAGGTTCTTGCCCGGTAACGATTGAAAACATCGTGGCATGTCATCTTGGGGCAGTTCAGGTCGGGATTAGGGTCGAGTCGGCATGCGCATCACCTGCGTCCACCAGGGATACGAACTCTACGGGTCCGACCGCAGCTTCGTTGAGAGCGTGCGGATCTTTCGCGCGGCCTATCCCGCCGCCGTCATCGACGTCGTCCTGCCCCGCACCGGCCCCATCGTGGCCGCCCTCGAAGGCGTTGCCTCGCGGATCGTGTTCGAGCCGCTCTGGATTCTCCGGCGCCGCGACCTGCCGCGCCTCGCCACCCTCGGCCTGCTGACACTGCCTGTGGCGATGCTGCGCGCCTGGCGGCGGCTGCGCGCGAGCGACCTCGTCTACATCAACACCTCGGTGGTGGCGGATTATCTCCTGGCCGCCCGGCTCTGCCCCGGCCGTGCCATCGTGCATGTCCACGAGATCCCGCAGGGCGCCACCCTGAAGCTGCTGCGCGGGCTGATCCGCTGGAGCGGGGCCGACATCGTGTTCAACTCCCGCGCCACCGCGAAGGCCTTCTCGCTGACCTCCAAGGTCGCCATGCGGGTGGTCTATAACGGCATTGCGGGTCCCGAGACGCCACCGGCCTCGACCTATGACGGCTCGCGTCGCCTGCGCCTGCTGATGCTGGGCCGGATCAGCCGCATCAAGGGCCAGGAGATCCTGGTCGAGGCGATCCGCTCGCTGCCGCCGGAGGTGCGCGCGCGGCTCGAGGTCCGCATCGTCGGCAGCGCCTTCGAGGATACGGCGCGCGAAGAGGCGCTCGGCCGCCAGATCGCGGATGCGGGACTCGGCTCGATCATCCGCCTGTCTCCCTTCGTCGACGATCCATCCGATCTCTATCGCTGGGCCGACGTGGTCACGGTGCCGTCGCGCCTGCCGGAATCCCTCGGCCGCGTGGCGATCGAGGCCATGGCCTATGGCCGCCCCCCCGTCGTGTCCCGCATCGGCGGGCTGACGGAGGTGGTCGAGGAGGGGTCGAGCGGCTGGGTCGTCACGCCCGACGATGCGCGGAGCCTCGCCTCCGCCCTGGAGCGGATCGTGACCGATCCGGCTTCATGGCAGGACTTTCCGGCGGCCGCCCGCGCTCGCTACGCGGCTCTGTTCGGCGAGGCCGCCGCAGCGGAAGGGCTGGTGGCAATGATCCATGCCCGCATCGGCGGTCGCGCGGGCGTCGATGCCAGCGCCGTCGCGGCGAGCTGAATCGTCATGCACGGTCTGAACCGCCTCGCGCGCCGCTTCATCCTCATGCTGGGGGGCGAAGTCACCCAGAGCGCCTTCCATTTCGGGATCAACATCGTCCTCGCGCGAAGCCTGAGCCCGCACGATTACGGACGCTTCGCCATCCTCTTCCTCGTGGGAGGGCTGGCGCTCACCTACATCCGGTCGCTGGCCGGCGTGCCGGCCACCATCGCGATTCCGCCGCGCGCCGGACGACGCGCGGCGCGCGGGTTCGACGTGACCTTCGGTACGGTGGCGGTCATCCTCTCCGCGACGATCGGGGCCGGGGTCTGCGCGGCGCTGATGGCGACCTCGGACATCAATGCCCTCGCGGGGAGCCTTTTCGTCGGCCTCTGGTCGCTCCGCAGCTATCTCCGCCTCGCGCTCTTCGCCAAGCACCGGCCGGCGATCTCGGGGCTGGGAGACGTGGTCTTCGCCCTCTCGGGCACCGCCTTCACCGTGGCGATGATCCATTTCCAGGGCGCGCCCAGCCTCGACGAGACCCTGTTCGCCCTGGCCTGCGCCAACGGCCTCGGCATCGTCGCATCGCTGGCCCTGCTGCGGGAACCGATCCGGCTCAGCCTCGGCCGCTCGGTGCGCCGCCGCTACGGGGCCATGATCCCGACCCTGTCGTGGTCGCTGGTCAACGTCACCACCGCCAATGTCCAGGGCCAGGGGCAGAGCCTTCTCGTGGCCGCCATCGCGGGGCCGGCCGCCTATGCGCCGATGGCCGCCACCTTCGTGCTGTTCTCACCCCTGCGGCTCTCGGCATCCGCCCTCATCAACATGGTCCAGCCCGAGGTGGCGGGCCATCTCGCCCGGGGCGAATTTACCCTCGCCCGCCGCTTCGCCTTCATCTGCTCCGGCCTCCTCGGGCTCGGCTGCATCGCCTACGGCGCCATCATCCTCTGGGCGCTCGAACTCATCGAGCACAAGCTGTTCGCCGGCCAGTTCACGGCGGCGCCGATGACGCTGATCGCGGTGGCGGCCTGGGCCATCGTCACGGTCTCGCTCATCCACGCGCCGATGCGGGTGCTGATGGAGACGATGCAGGACTTCCGTCCCCTCTCGGTCATCGCGGGCGTGAGCGTAGGAATCGGCGCCGTCGCCGTGATCGGCCTGCTGCTGGTGGCTCAGCCGGCCTGGTCGCTCTTCGGCGTCCTGTGTTCGGAAGTCGTGGTCCTGGCGGGTTGCCTGTGGATGCTGAAGCCCTGGCGCTCCGTCCTGCCTCGGATGCGGTCCGACCTCGGCCGCGATACCGAGGCGGGGGTCGGCCGATGACCCGCCTCCCCTTCCGCGAGGCTCCTCGCACCATCCATCCCGACACGTCGGATGCGCGCGCGGGTGTGTCTCGCCGCGCTGCGACAGCCAGGACATCCCAGTCATGAGCGTGATCCAAGACGTCCCCGCACCGACGCGCCCCACCTCCCTCGGCGGTTACCAGGCGCGCCTCCACACGACGATGGCGACGGTCGCCCATCTCTGGAGCAGGCTCGAATCTGATGGCACCGCCACGGCCTATCAGCGCCTCGACTGGGCGACGGCCGTCGTCGAGCGCCTGGGCACCGCCTCCAAGGCCGAGCCGGTCATCGTCGAGGTGACCGACGCCAACGGGCGTTCGGTCATGCTGGTGCCGCTGGCACGTCTGCGCCTTCGCGGCTACCGGACGATCACCTGGCTCGATCTCGGCGTCTGCGACTATGCGGCACCGATCCTCGCCCCCGGCATCGACCTCTCCGCCGACGAGATGGCCCAGGCCTGGAGGGCGATCCGCGACGTGCTCCCCCGGGCCGACCTGATCCAGATCAGCCGCATCCCCGACGACGTGACCGGCCGGCCGAATCCCTTCGCCACCCTGCCCGGCTGCAGCCGGATGGACATGCAGGCCTCGGGCGTCGCCATCGAGGGCGACGCCGAGACGCTGCTCGCGCGCCTGTGCCGTCCCAGCACCCTGAAGGACATGGCCAAGCTGCGCCGGCGACTGGAGCGGGCGGGCACCGTCACCTTCGTGGAGGCGCGAAGCGCCGAGGAGATCGACCGGATCTTCGATGCGCTGGTGGAGCAGCGCCGCTCGCGCTTCGCCGAGATCGGCCGGTTCAACCTGCTCTCGCGGCCCGATGTGGAGGCGTTCTACCGTGAGTGCGCCCATCGGGGCCTCGTCGGCGGACCGGTCCGCCTGTTCGGACTGGCGGTCGATGGGGAATGGATCGCCTGCGCCTACGGCCTCGTCCATGGCGGGACCTTCCATGGTATCCTGCTGACCATGGCGGGAGAGGCCTGGCGCAACACCTCGCCGGGCCTGCACATCGTCGCCGAAACCCTGCGCTGGGCCCGCGCCGAGGGGCTCGGCTATTTCGATTTCACCGTCGGCGTGATGCCCTACAAATCCGATTTCGGCGTTCAGACCCGTGACCTGAGCGAGCTCTACGAGGTCGTGACCCTGCGCGGCCGCCTGGTGAAGCACGCGATCGCGGGAGCCGAGGCCTCGAAGGTCTGGCTGCGCAGCCATCCGGAATGGTTCGCCCGCGCGCAGAAGGCGCGCCGGTGGCTGCGGCGCAAGGTGGCCTGAAACTGCCGCTCCAAGCGCCGGTTGGCCTCCCCGTCCGATGATGCTAGGGAAACGCTTGGTGAGTCTCCGTAGCTCAGCTGGACAGAGCACAGGTTTCCTAAACTTCAATTGGGCGTCGCGAGGGGAAACCACGCGGCGGATCCGCTCAAATTCGGGGAACGCCCACGGCCCGCACGCTTGCTGGTCCGGCCGATCCCGAGCCAAGCCCCGGAGCCATCCGGGGAAGGTGTAGAGACTAGACGGGCGGCGCCTAAAGATCGCGAAGGGTCACTCCCGATCGATCCATGGCGAAGGGATAGTCCAGACCACGAACGCTCCGGCAAGGGGCGGCGGCGGAAGCCGAAGTGGGATGAAACCTGGGGTCGCAGGTTCGAGACCTGCCGGGGACGCCACCATCACCCCATCCTCGACCGATCGCCCGTCTCCCGGCCGAATGCCGGGCAAGGGCGTGGAATAGTGCGGCCGTGCCGTCTTTTTCGGGTTGGGTTGAACAAGGGAACGTGGAAGAAACAGCGACCATAAGAAGCATGAGCGTCGAGGATCCGCCCGAGGGCAAGGTGCGCGGCAAAGCTCATGAGACTGGACGGGATCTGACATGGCTGGGCAAAAGACCGATGCACGCGATGTCCATGTCGGCATGCGCATCGCCGAGCAAAGGAAGAAATCCGCCCTGACCCAGAAACGTGTCGCCCAGAGCTTCGGCATGTCTGCGGCACAACTCCAGAAGTACGAGAAGGGCATCAACCGCATCAGCGCGATCCATCTCGAGATTCTAAGCCGCATGACCGGCATGCCGATCGATTACTTCTTCGATGGCATGAACTGTAGCGACGACGCCCCGCCCCGTGGGCTGAGCGAGGCACCCCAGCAGGCCTTCGTACCCCAGGATGGAGCGCAGGCCGCGTGGAGCGGTCTCGTCGATGTCGTCGCCAAGCACGTGACGGAGCATTTCTCGGACGCCAACCGCCGCGAGTTCGCCGCTGCCATCCATGCCCTCGACGAGAAGCTGAACGGCTGATCTACAGTATGATTCGTTCGTTTTAGCGGATACGTTCGGTTTGTCATCTTGACCGCCTGAGGAGGGAGTGCCAGAAGCTCTCCGTTCCGAAGACCGGGTCGAACGCTGCCGAGGCGAACCCGAAACCGGGGGGCCTCAGATGCCGCGTTCCAACTACCTGTTCACCAGCGAGTCGGTCTCCGAAGGCCATCCGGACAAGGTCTGCGACCGGATCTCGGACACCATCGTGGATGCCTATATTTCTGCGATGCCGGAAGCTCGCCTCGGGGTCGAGACCCTGGCCACCACCAACCGCATCGTCATCGCGGGCGAGGTGCGCGGCCCGGATTCCGTGACCTTCGAGCACCTGGAGCACCTCACCCGTGAAGCGGTGAAGGACATCGGCTACGAGCAGTCGGGCTTCCACTGGAAGAACAACGACATCGCCATCCACCTCCACGCCCAGTCCGCCGATATCGCGCAGGGCGTGGATTCGTCCGGCAACAAGGACGAGGGTGCCGGCGACCAGGGCATCATGTTCGGCTACGCCTCGGACGAGACGCCCGAGCTGATGCCAGCGCCGATCTACTACGCCCACAAGATCCTCAAGGATCTGGCCGACGCCCGCAAGGGTAAGCAGGGCGATGCGGCCAAGCTCGGCCCCGATGCCAAGAGCCAGGTCACCGTCCGCTACGAGAACGGCCGTCCGGTCGGCGTCACCCAGATCGTGCTGTCCACCCAGCACATCGACGAAACCCTCGATTCCGCCGACGTGCGCGCCATCGTCGAGCCCTACATCCTGGCGGCCCTGCCCCAGGGCTGGGTCGGCGAGGAGACCGTCTGGCACGTCAATCCCACCGGCAAGTTCGTCATCGGCGGCCCGGACGGGGATGCCGGGCTCACCGGCCGCAAGATCATCGTCGACACCTATGGCGGCGCGGCACCGCATGGCGGCGGCGCCTTCTCGGGCAAGGATCCGACCAAGGTCGACCGTTCGGCGGCCTACGCCGCGCGCTACCTCGCCAAGAACGTGGTGGCCGCCGGCCTCGCCACCCGCGCCACGATCCAACTCGCCTACGCCATCGGCGTCGCCAAGCCGCTCTCGATCTACGTGGACCTGCACGGCACCGGGACCGTCGACGAGGCCAAGCTCGAGACCGTGCTGATGGATGCCCTCGACCTCTCTCCCCGCGGCATCCGCCTCGCCCTCGGCCTCAACAAGCCGATCTACGCCCGCACCTCCGCCTACGGCCATTTCGGCCGCAAGCCCGAGGATGACGGCGGCTTCTCGTGGGAGCGCACCGACCTCGCCGACAAGCTCAAGTCGGCCCTGTCCTGACCCGTGGCGTACGGGCGGGATGAACTCCCGCCCGACGAGGGCGGGACGGCAATCGAGGGCGCGGACCGCGCCTTCTACGGCCGGCGCAAGGGCAAGCGCCTGCGGGCCGGACAGAAGCAACGTCTGGCCGATCTGCTGCCGCGCCTGCGCGTCGCGCAGCCGGCGGAAGGTGCGAGGCTCGACCTGCCCGCGCTTTTCCCCCATCCGGTGGACGAGGTCTGGCTCGAGATCGGGTTCGGCGGCGGCGAGCATCTGGCCGCCCAGGCTACGCGCCACCCGCAGGTCGGCATCATCGGCGCCGAGCCTTTCGTCAACGGCGTCGTCAAGCTGCTGCGGGCCGTGGATGACGGCGACCTCGCCAATGTCCGGATCTGGGACGAGGACGCCACGCAGCTCCTCGCCGCCATTCCGGATGCGAGCCTCGCCCGCGTCTACCTGCTCTATCCCGATCCCTGGCCCAAGCGCCGCCAGCGCAAGCGGCGGTTCGTCTCGGACGAGACACTGGCCGAGATCGCCCGGGTCCTGAAGCCCGGCGGCGTCTTCCGCTTTGCCAGCGACATCGACGATTATGCGGGCTGGACCCTGGTGCGGGCGGCCCGGTGCGATGCCCTCGACTGGACCGCCGAAGCGGCGGCCGATTGGACGCGACCCTTCCCGGAATGGCCGGGCACCCGCTACGAGGCCAAGGCGATCGCGGCCGGCCGTGGCCCGACCTACCTGGAGTTCCGCCGCCTCGGCTGAACGGGTGCGGTCCAGCACTGCTTTTTCGTCGTAAGCCCTTGCGGCGCAGAGCGTTGCGACCTCAGATGCCGAGGCAACGAGCATCCGGGGTTACCGGATCGAGCGATGATGCCCCATACGAGTCCGGGGCGCCGCCGAGTGAGGGTGCGGAGTGGGCAGCGGATCTGATCGAGGATCGCCAGAGCCAGGGGATGCGCGCTCCCCGGCCGACCCCTATCGGCGCGGCTTCGAGGAGGCCGGGATCGGCCTGGTGATCGTCGATCCCGCCACGAATCGCATCTACGATGCCAACCGGTTCCTGACGACCCTGCTCGGATACGAAGCCGGAAGCCTACCGGGCCAACCCGTCACCGTGTTCGGAGACGATCCCGACGTGCTCTCCGCCGGCATCCGGCGCTGGACCACCACGAGCGGCACGCCCCTGGACGTCCGCATCCGACCTTCGGCGGCCACGGATGAGGGCCACCTTCGAACCTTCGTAGTGGAACGGGTCGACGCCGACGACATCGTGCGCTCGGAGGAGAACCGCGCCGCCCTCACCGCCGCCGGGCTCGGAGAATGGCGGATCGATCTTGCGGACGGGCTCCTCAGAGTGTCGCGGCGGGCGGCCCATATCCTCGGCTTCCCTCCCGGTACGTCACTGACCTGGCCGCAGGTCGCTGGCCTGATGGAGGCACCCGAGGTGGAGAGGGTGAAGGCGACCGCCCGTGCGGCGATGCGCGCCGGCACCCCCTTCGCCATCGAGGCCCGCCTGCGTCGCGCGGGCGACGATATCGAGATCCGGGTCAGTGCCAGGGGGCAGGCGATCGGTGCCGTGGGCGACCGGTCCGGAATCGTGGTGGGCGTGCTGCAGGACGTGACGACGCGGGTGGGCGCGCGCGACGCCCTCCGCGAGAGCGAGGAGCGCCTGCGCATCGCCACGTCGCTGGCCGAACTCGGCATCTTCGAATGGCACATGCTGGACGATCAGGCCGTCTGGGAGAACGAGCGCATGTTCGCGATCTTCGGGCGTCGCCCCGAGGAGGGGGCACTCGGCAAGCGCGAATTCCTGAGTACCGTCCTCCATCCCGACGACCGCCCCGCGTTCCGCCGGGCGATCTCGACGGCTCTGCGCGAGGATTCCACCCTTCAGGCCAGCGGCCGCATCCAACGCGCGCATGACGGCGCGTGGCGCATCATCGACATGGCCGGGCGTTTCGAGAGCGACGCCCCCGACCGCCTCCCCCGCAGGCTCATCGGCGTCGTCGCCGACGTGACCGAACGCAGGATCGCCGAAGAGCGGCAGGCCCTGCTGATCCGCGAATTGCACCACCGGGTGAAGAACACTCTGGCGACCGTCCAGGCCATCGTCGGCTCCACCGCCCGCACGGCGTCGAGCATCGAGAGTTTCTACGAGGCTTTCGTCGGGCGGATCATGTCGCTCGCCCATACCCATTCGGTCCTCACCGAGGATACCTGGCAGACCGCCTCCCTGCGCAACCTCCTGGAGAACGAGCTCAGACCCTATGGCGACGGTGCCTCGGACGGTCCGGGCGCGAGGCGGATCGTGCTCGACGGGCCACCGGTGGACCTCGCCTCCGAGATCGCGGTTCCGATCGGCATGGCGATCCACGAACTGACCACCAACGCGGCGAAACACGGCGCGCTCTCGACGCAGGAGGGACGGGTCACCATCACCTGGAACGTCACGGAGAATGCGGGCGGCAAGACGCTGCATCTCGAATGGTCGGAATCCGATGGGCCCCCGGTGCGACCGCCGACCCGCCAGGGTTTCGGCTCACGCCTGCTACAGCGCGTGCTCACGGCCCAGGTCCGTGCCGACATCGCCACGAGCTATCCGCCCGAAGGGTTTCGCCTGACCATGACGGCGCCGCTGCCCGCCCGGACCGAGGGGCTGAACCCGCTGGCCTGACGGAGCGTCACGCCGCGCCGCGGGCGGCCCCCTCTTCGCCGCCCGCCTCGACGAAGGCCTTGAGCTCGTCGAGAGAATCGAAGGTGAACTGGCCGCGCGGCGTATCCGCCTCGATGGAGCCGTTCGAGTACATCACGTAGGTGTTGCCACCGGAGGCGTAAGTGCCCACCACCGCAAGACCGCCCTTGGCGGGGCTCGTGGCCGGATTGGCTTCCTCGGGCGGCGGCGGGGCGGGCACGGGCTCCGGCGCAGTCTCCGGCTCATCCACGACGGACGATCGCAGGCCCAGGGGCTCCTCCCGATCGGCCTCGCGGGGCGGCGATGGAGGCACCGCGACAGGCGCCGGGGGGGCGTCCGCGACAATGGGCGCGGGCTCCGGTGCCGGAATGACCGTATCGACCATGGCCGTCGGCTTGACCGCCCGCGGCGGCTTGTTCGGCTTGATCCGGCGCGCCGGTGCCGCCTCGGAATCGGGCTCGACCGCGCGGATCGGGCTCTGCCGGGCGTCCTCGACGGGGGGCGGCGGCGGATCGGGCAGGAGATCCGGCAGGAGGGGCGATGCCGGGTCGCTGCCGAGGGGCAATGCGGGCGCGGCATCGTCGGCGAAACGGGGCGGCGACGGCAGCCTCGGCTCGGCGAGCTCCACCGCGCTCGGGCGCTGCCGCCCGGGGGAGACCGCCTCCTCCGCCCCATCGGCCGCGCCGAGCTCCGGCGGCTCGATCCGGCCCCGTGCCTCGAACACCGAAGGATCGACGCCGAGCCCGGCCCCCTGCTCCAGCAGGACCCGCTCCAGGCGCTTCAGGTAGGTGGCGACCACGGCAAGACCGAGGAGGAGCGCGCCCGACGAGGCCGTGGCGGCGCCCGCGATGGTCATCGTCCATCCGCTTTCCAGCCTGACATAGGGAAAGCCCTGGACGACGGAAGCAATGCCGCCGACGATCATGACGACGGCGAGCGCGAACAGCGCGAGGATCATGGAACTCTCTAGATGACGCCTGCACGTAGGAAGTGCGGCGCGCACAGTAAGGCCCGGCCCGGGTTTTGCAAAATCGATCCGTGGAGAAATCCCCGTTCACCGTTCGATATCGGACGCCCGTTGCCCTTGGCGGAGGAGCGACTTAGGTACGAGCGCGTTGGCCGGATGACGGCACGACCCTCGCATCCCTCGGAGCGAGACCCGCCATCCTGTGCCACCAGACCCGGGAGACCTGCCGATGACCTTCACCCTGCCCGAACTGCCCTACGCCTACGACGCGCTCGGCCCCTACATGTCGAAGGAGACCCTCGAGTTCCACCACGACAAGCACCACA
Organism: Methylobacterium sp. 88A; assembly: GCF_000376345.1. Lineage (NCBI taxonomy): Bacteria > Pseudomonadati > Pseudomonadota > Alphaproteobacteria > Hyphomicrobiales > Methylobacteriaceae > Methylobacterium > Methylobacterium sp. 88A. The sequence goes on along the minus strand of NZ_AQVT01000001.1, from coordinate 134,345 downwards.
AGGCCTATGTCGATACCGGCAACAAGCTGCTCGAAGGCACGGGTCTCGAAGGCAAGACCGTCGAGGAGATCGTCACGGCGTCCTACGGCACCAACCAGCCGCTGTTCAACAATGCCGGCCAGCACTTCAACCACCTCCATTTCTGGAACTGGATGAAGCCCAATGGCGGCGGCGCGGCCCCGGCGGCCCTGGCCGCGAAGATCGACGAGGATCTCGGCGGCTTCGACAAGTTCAAGGCGGACTTCATCCAGGCTGGCGTCAGCCAGTTCGGCTCGGGCTGGGCGTGGCTCGCGGTCAAGGACGGCAAGCTCGCGATCCTGAAGACCCCCAACGGCGAGAACCCGCTGGTGCATGGCGCGAAGCCCATCCTCGGCGTCGACGTGTGGGAGCACTCCTACTACATCGACTACCGCAACCGCCGCCCCGACTACCTCAAGGCGTTCATCGAGAACTTGGTGAACTGGGAATACGTCGAGAAGCTCTACGGCGAAGCCTCCAAGTAAGTCTTTTCGATTCCGGCGCCGCGGGTCTCCCGATCTGCGGCGCTGTCGTGTCCACCTTGTCGGACGTGCGTCCGATCCCTCTCCCCTCTGCGGGAGAGGGTGCCTGCGGAGCAGGCGGGTGAGGGGTCGGCCCCTCCGGATAACGCGTTCCCCTCTCCCGACCCGCTTCGCGGGCCACCCTCCCCCGCAAAGGGGGGAGGGATCGCGACGTCGAGATCGATCCCATCATGATCCGCAGCATCCTCTCCGTCGGCGGCTGGACGCTGGTGTCCCGCGTCACCGGCTTTGCCCGCGACGTGGTGATGGCGGCCGTGCTCGGTGCCGGTCCGGTGGCCGATGCCTTCGTGGTCGCCTTCCGGCTGCCGAACCATTTCCGCGCCATCTTCGGCGAGGGGGCGTTCAACACCGCTTTCGTCCCGGCCTATGCCGGCCTCTCCGAGACCGGCGAGGACGGCGCGGCCAAGCGTTTCGCCACCCGCATCTTCACCCTGATGCTGCTCACGCAGATCGTTCTCCTGGCCGTCGCCCTGCCGGCGATGCCGTGGGTGGTGCGCGCGCTGGCACCGGGTTTCTCGGACGATCCCCTCCGCTTCGATCTGGCCGTTTCGCTGACGCGGATCACCTTCCCCTATCTCCTGTTCATGACCCTGGTGACGCTGCTGTCGGGCATCCTCAATGCCCATCGGCGCTTCGCCGTGGCGGCGGGCGCACCGGTCCTCCTCAACCTCTCGATGCTGGCGGCCCTGGCCCTGGCGGGATTCTTCCCGAACGCCGCCTACGCCGCCGCCTGGGGCGTGTCCGTATCCGGCATCTTGCAGTTCGGCCTCGTCTGGCTCGCCTGCCGGCGCGCGGACATCGCGCCGGGGATGGGCAAGCCGAGCCTGCGCGATCCGGCGATGACGCGGTTCTTCAAGGTCCTCGGACCAGCGGTGATCGGCTCGGCCGGATTTCAGATCGCCTCCTTCGCCGACACGATCATCGCGAGTTTCCTGCCCACCGGCGCGGTCTCGGCCCTCTACTACGCCGACCGGCTGTACCAATTGCCCTTCGGCGTCATCGCCATCGCGGCGGGGACGGTGCTGCTTCCGGAGATGAGCCGGCGGATCGCCAAGGGCGATGTGCCGGGCGCGCATGCGGCGCAGAACCGGGCGGCGGGCTTCTCGCTGGCCCTGTCGGCCCCCTTCACCATCGCCTTCCTCACCCTGCCGGGCCTGATGATGACGGCCCTGTTCCAGCGCGGAGCCTTCCAGGCCGAGGATGCCGCGCGGGCGGCTTCCGTACTCGCCGCCTACGGCCTCGCGCTGCCCGCCGTGGTGCTGGTGCGCAGCGCGGTGGCGAGTTTCTACGCACGCCAGGACACGATGACGCCGCTCATCGCCTCGCTCGCCTCCATCGCCCTCAACGTCGCGCTCAAGATCGTGCTCACCGGCCCTTACGGCGTGACCGGACTGGCGCTCGCCACCGCCATCGGCCAATGGCTGAACCTCGCGCTCCTCGTGGGGCTCGCCTGGCGCCGGGGTTGGACGGCCCCGAGCCGGGGCCTCGGCATCACGATCATCGGCGTGGTCGTCGCCTGCGCCGCCCTCGCCGCCACGGCGATCTACGGTCTGCCGATCGCGGAACGGTCGGTACCGGCCCTGCCGCATTTCCGCGAGATCGTGGTGCTCGGGCTTCTCGGGCTCGTCGGGGCCCTCGTCTACGCCGCCTTGCTGCTGGGGACCCTGCGGGCCTTCGGCCTGCGCCTGCGCCGGGCCTGATCCTCTCCGATCAACAGCCCCGGCATATCCCGTTCAGGACGCGGTCCAGCCGCTTCTGCCGGTCGGTCCGTTCATTGGGATCGACGATGGGGGCGCCGACCGCACCCGGCGGAACGGTCTGGCCCGTCGTCGATGTGTTGGGCGCCGTGATCGTCGTTTCGGGGCCGCCCCCCGTTCCGGTGATGGCGGCCCGTGCTCCAGACAGGCCGACAAGGAACGACAGACCGAGAGCAACGGCGACGATGCGACCGTGGCGTCGCGATCGCTGTGAACCCTCGTATCGATCTCGCATCATTCCTCCCCGAATCGTGTCGGCGGCATGCCAGCACGGCCTGTGATTTCGGCTTGCGCGCCTCTCTCTGTATCGAAACCGAAAAACCGGCGACAAATCAGACGGGTTTCAGAATTAAATCACCGGCGATACGGGGATTAATCTCGTCCGACCGGCAGGTTCTCCGGACCAAGTCGCGCAGGCAAGGTGAGCCGCACACGGCAGCCTCGGCGTTACTGTCAGGCTCGCCCCCGCATCGAGGCCGGCTGGCCGGGCAGGCTCAGCCTGAACCCCGTATCGTGAACCGCGTCTCCCTCTACGCGGTAGACGCCGATGGTCCGGTCCACGTAATTGCCGACATAGACATGCGTGCCCGAGGGACTGAAGGCGATGCCCTGCGTCACGCTTCCGGCCTCGGCCTCTCCCGTGCGGCGGACGAGCCCCGACGGATCGATGGTGAGCAGCGCCACCGCCCCGGTCGGGGTGTAGCCGGGGCCGCTCGCCGGAGCGCTCGATCCGCGCACCACGGCGACAGCCGCGTGCCGGCCATCGGGCGAGATCGCCAGGGTCTCGGGCGTATCGCCGATGCCGAGGTGATCGGTCACCACCGGGCGCGGCGCATCGGCCCGGATCACGCTGACGCTGTCGGCGTGCCCGTCGCTGGGCTCGGGGCCGGTATTGGCGGCGAGCGCCAAACGCCCGTCGGGCGTGACCTCGAGGCCATAGATGCCGGGGCCGACGGGAAGGTCGAGGGCCGGATCGTAGGTGGCTTTGGCGCCGTCGAGGGCGAGGACACCCACCTTGGCCGCCTTGTTCTTGGCCACGAACGCGCGGCGCCCGTCCGGGGCGATGGCCAAAGCCGCCGCCTCGTCGCCGACATCCACGGTGGACACGGCGCGCACGCTCGTCCCCGCGATCGACAGGATCGTGACGCTGCGGCCCTCGCGGTTGGCCACGAGGGCGACATCGCCTGTCCGCGCGATGGCGAGGCCCGAGGGCTGGCGCCCGACGCGGATGGTCTCCACCAGACGCGGCGGGTCCGCGAGGAGGTCGATCACGTGGAGCCGGTCGTCCGCCTGCGCGTACCAGGCCTCGCCCTCCTGCCGCATGAGCACTGAACTCGCCACCAGCCCGAGCCGTCCGTCCGGGGTGATCTGCAGGTTGGTGGGCGGCCCGTAGACGGAATTGTCGAGAGGCAGGACATGGGAGAGGCGGGGGCGGGCCTCGTCGCTCACATCGACGATGGCCAGCGCATCGCTTCCATTGGGGCCGTTCCGGCCGCCCTCGGGCAGGAAGAAGGTTTTTCCATCGAGGCCGACGAGGAGATAGGCCGGCGCGTCGGCGGCGCAGGCGGGCGCGAGGCCGAGGAGCCCCGCCATCAAGATTCCCACGAGGCGCATCGTTCTCACTCCCAGCCGTCGCCGACGAGAGCCGCCGTGCTATGGCACCTGCCGATCCCGATGCGACGAAGGCATAATGATCCAGGACCGGAAAGGTTTACGGCGGATCAGGCGCCCGCTGTCATGCGGCCCGGACCGTGGAGAGGAATTGCGACATCGCGGCATCGAGTTGGTTGAACTGCAGCGACAATTCCGAGGCCGAGGCGAGAACCTGGGCTGAGGCGGCCCCCGTCTCCTCGGCGGCCGAGGCCACGGCACTGACGTTCTGCGTGACCTCCCTGGTCCCGGCCGAGGCTTCGGTGACGTTGCGGACGATCTCCTGGGTCGCCGCGCCCTGCTCCTCCACGGCCGCGGCGATGGAAGCGGACACGTCGTCGATCTCACGGATACGCTGGGTGATGCCGGCAATCGCCGAGACCGCCATGCCGGTGGAAGCCTGGACGCGCGCGATCTGGCCGGTAATCTCCTCGGTCGCCTTGGCGGTCTGGCTCGCCAGTGCCTTCACTTCGGAGGCGACCACGGCAAAGCCCCTCCCCGCCTCGCCCGCGCGCGCGGCCTCGATGGTGGCGTTCAGCGCCAGCAGGTTGGTCTGGCCCGCGATCGTCGAGATCAGGGACACCACATCGCCGATGCGGGCGGTGGACTCGCTGAGATCGCGAACGAGCGCGGCGGTCTCGGCCGCCTCGATGACGGCACGCTGGGAGAGGCTGGCGGAGCCTTGCATCTGGCGGCCGATCTCCTGGACCGACGAGCCGAGTTCCTCGGCGGCAGAGGCCACCGTGGTGACGTTGGCGGCGGCGGTGTCCGCAGCGGTCGCGGCATTGCCGGAGCGTCGGGCGGTCATCGTGGCGGTGGCGCTCATGCTGCCCGCCGTGGCCTGCAACTCCGTGGCGGCGGCGCTGACCTGAGTGGCGATGCCGCCGACCGCGGCCTCGAACCGATCGGCCATGTCGAGCATGACCGCCCTGCGCTGGGCCTCGGAGCCGGCGCGCGCGGCTTCGGTTTCCGCCTCCAGGGCACGTGTGCGAATGATGTTGTCCTTGAACACCATGACGGATTTCGCCATCGCGCCCACTTCGTCCATGCGATCGATGCCGGGGACGTCGATATCCGTGTCTCCCCCAGCCAGAAGCTCCATCGCCGAGGTCATCCGGCGCAAGGGGCGGCTCACGGTGAGTGCCAGCATGATGGCGGCGCCTGAAGCCATGAGCGCCGCGATGGCGACGAGGACCATGGTCGCGATCACCGCACCGTCATAGGTCGCCTGCGCTTGGGCGCCGCTTTCGCGCGCCACGCGTGCTTCGTAGGTGACGAGCTTCTGAAGCTCGGTCAGCACCGCACTGATCCCCGTCGACATGGTCGTGTTGTAAGTGCGCTGGGCCTGGGCGAGATTGCCGGCCTGCGCCTCCATGACGATGCCGTCCTGCAACGCAAGGTAGGCAACCCATTGGGTCTCGAACGCCTTGTACAGTGCCTTCTCCTCGGCCGTGTCCAGGCGAGGCGTGTAGGCGGCCTGGACGTCGCGCATCTCATCGGCCCGCAATTTGAGCGTGGCGGCGGCGCTGGCGCGCAACTCCGGCGTATCCGCGTTGATCAGGCGCCCGCCACTCACCCGCTGCCGCAGGGCGAGAACCTGGATCCTGCCGAGCATCTCGGTGTTTGGCAGGTGATCGTCCCGCATTTCCCGCGCGATGTCATTGACCGCCCGAAGGAAATACAGCGATGCCCCTGCAAGTGCAGCCGACAACAAGAACATGATTCCGAAGCTGGCGACGAGCTTTGCTCGAACAGAAAAAGACTTAGGAAACATGGAAGCGGTGACCTCGAAATCCGAATTTCGGATGGAACACCGATCGTCTTAAGATCCCGTAACGTCGCAGATCGTCACTTGCCACGCCCTGAGCGGCAGAAGCAAATTCGTGTCGCGTCCATTCCTAGACTGAACACAACCGAGGCTGAATGGCGCGAACACTGATAAGAGCGAGCATCGGCCGCCGCCATGATCGGGCGCGAGGTCCGGTCTCACCTGGGCTTGGATTCAATCCGGCGCGCGGCCGAGCGCCCCTCGTATCAGCCGCATGGCATCCTCGCTGCCCCAATCGGCCGGTCCCTTCATCACGCCGAGGATACAGCCCTTGGCGTCCACCAGCATCGTCGTGGGCAGGCCGAGCGAACCTGTCGCCTTCTGCATGGCCGGCAGCACCCGCCCGCCGGGATCGGCATAGTAGGCGAGGTTCGTGATCCCATTCTCCTTCAGCCATTGCGGCGGCTTCTCGAGATTGCGCGTGTCCACATTGATCGCCGCGACGGTGAAGTCCGTCCCCCCCAGCGTCTGCTCGAGCCGGTCGAGGGCCGGCATCTCGGCCTTGCAGGGGGCGCACCAGGTCGCCCATAGGTTCACCAGCGCGAGGCGGCCCTGCAACTGGGCCAGGGTCCGGTCGGTGCCGTCCGGCCCCTTGAACACGAGGTCCGGCGAGGGGCGGGGAACCTTGGAGACTTCCATGGCCGCCACCTCGCCACGGGCGTGGGGCGCGAGGCGCGCGATCGTCTCCACAGCGCCGCGGCACGGCTCGGCCACAGCCTCGCTGTTGCCGCCGGTCGGACGCGTCCCGTATACGGCGAGACCGCCCGCGATCAGGACGGCGACGACGGCTCCCGCAGCCAGGGTCGCCTTGGCTCCGGGCATCATCGTTGCGTCGCCCGACGGGTGGATGGGGCGGCCGAGAGGAACAGTGTCGACATGAGCAACCGGATGTGGGGCGGGCGCTTCGCGAGCGGCCCCGCCGAGATCATGGAGGAGATCAACGCCTCCATCGGATTCGACAAGCGCCTCGCACCCCAGGACATCCGCGGCTCGCTGGCGCATGTGGCGATGCTGGGCAAGGCGGGCATCCTGCCATCGGCCGATGTGGCAGCGATCGAGGACGGTCTCAAGGCCGTGCGCGCGGAAATCGAGGGCGGCGGCTTCGTGTTCAAGCGTGAGCTCGAGGACATCCACATGTCCGTCGAGAGCCGTCTCACCGAGATCGTCGGCCCCACCGCCGGGCGGCTGCACACCGCGCGTTCGCGCAACGACCAAGTCGCCACCGACATGAAGCTCTGGGTGCGCGACACCCTCGACAGCCTCGACGAGCAGGCCGCCGGCCTGCAGCGGGCCCTGGCCGAGAAGGCCCTTGCCCATGCGTCGACCGTGATGCCGGGCTTCACCCATCTGCAATCGGCCCAGCCCGTGACGTTCGGGCACCATTGCCTCGCCTATGTAGAGATGCTGGCCCGCGACCGTGGCCGGTTCCGCGATGCCCGCGCGCGGCTCAACGAATGTCCGCTCGGGGCCGCGGCGCTGGCCGGCACGTCCTTCCCCATCGACCGTCACGCCACGGCGCAAGCGCTCGGCTTCGACCGTCCCACCGCCAACTCCCTCGATTCCGTGGCCGACCGCGACTTCGCCCTGGAATCGCTCTCCGCCGCCTCGATCTGCGCCGTGCACCTGTCGCGCTTCGCCGAGGAACTGGTGGTCTGGACCTCGGCCCAGTTCAACTTCGTGCGCCTGTCGGACGGCTACACCACCGGCTCGTCGATCATGCCGCAGAAACGCAACCCGGATGCGGCCGAGCTCGTGCGCGCCAAGTCCGGCCGCGTCATCGGCGCGCTGACCGGCCTGCTCATCGTGATGAAGGGCCTGCCGCTGGCCTATTCGAAGGACATGCAGGAGGACAAGGAGGGCACGTTCGACGCGCTCCAGGCGCTCTCCCTGTGTCTGGCCGCCATGACCGGCATGGTCCGCGATCTGGAGCCCAATGCCGAGGTGCTCGCCCGCGCCGCCGGCTCCGGCTACGCCACCGCCACGGACCTCGCCGACTGGCTCGTGCGCGAGCTCGGCCTGCCGTTCCGCGAGGCGCACCACGTCACGGGCCGCCTCGTCGGCGCCGCCTCCGCCAAGGGGATCGGGCTGGAGGAACTGTCCCTCTCCGAGATGCAGGAAGCGGAGCCCAGGATCACCGATGCGGTCTATGCGGTGCTGGGCGTGGAGAATTCCGTCACCAGCCGCACCAGCTATGGCGGCACCGCGCCGGACAACGTGAGGGCGCAGGCCACACGCTGGCTGGCGCTGCTCGACGCGCCAGCCGCGACAGCGTGATTCACAGGGCGACAAAAAAGCTCGGCCGGAGCGGATGCGTTCACGGTCGAGCTATGTGATCCTGCCTAAAGCTCGGACCAAGCACGCCGGAGATGTCGATGCCCGTCGAGAGTTGGATGAATCCCGAAGACACCGCCGCCCTCGCGGCGGAAGCCACCACGCTGATCGATGCCGTTCTGGCCCGCCTGCCCGAGGCGGACAGCTCTGCCTTCTGGGCATCGATCCGCAAATGCTACAACACGCCCTACAACGACCCGAAGCCCCGCGTCCTGCCCGTCCGCGACGTGATGGAAGCGACGGCCACCGCACCGCATCTGGCGGCCTCCATCGCCGATCTGTCGACGGTCGGCGTGGCGGTCGCCGAGCCGCCTCGGGTGGAGATGGCGATGGGTGCCATCCTCGCGGGATCGACCTTCGGACCGGAGGCACATCCGGCCTGAATCCTCCGGGCCTGCGGGGCTCTTGCGCGCGGCCCCGATGCTCGATCCGGTCCGACGGGATGCCGTCCCGCCGCAATTCCGGACAATTTGGCAGCATGTGTCGACACCACGACGAACGCCGCCGATGACGCAGGTCCGCCGCGCGCGCTGCCGGCGGCTTTTCTTTCGTATTCGAGAACCTGAACACGATGCCGCATCCTCTCCGCCGCCTCCTCGTCGTCAGCGCCACGGCGGCTGTCCTGCCGATCCTCGGCCCAGCCCATTTCACCGGTCCGTCGCCGGCCATGGCGCAGCAGGAGGCCGCCGCGGAGACCGAGGCTCCGGCGAAATCCCGGGGACGCGGGCGGGAGAGGAAGAAGGCGGTGAGCGCGCCGGGCATGCAGCAGGCGACGCCGGTGGCCATTTTCGGCGACTGGAACGTCTTCGCCAACGGCCAGGGCAAGTCGCGCACCTGCTACGCCATCGCCCAGCCCCAGGCCCGGTCGCCGAAGACCCTCAAGCGCGACACCGCCTACCTGTTCGTGACCATCCGCAAGGGTGACAACGTCCAGAACGAGGTCGCGGTGATGTTCGGCTTCCCGCCCAAGCCCGCCGCCAGCCAGGCAAAGGCCAACGCCACCGCAGCCTCCGATCCGACCCTGAGCCTCGGCACCTCGCAGTACGGCTTGGTGGTGAAGGACGAGAACGCCTGGCTGCAGAACCCGTCCGAGGAAGCCCGCCTCGTCGGCGAGATGGCCAAACTGGCCAAGGTCCAAGTCAAGACGGTGTCCATGCGCGGCACCTCCACCAGCGACGAATACGCGCTGGCGGGATTCGGTGACGCGATGAAGCGCGCCCGCGAGGAGTGCAAGTAAGGGCACCTTCCGCGATACGCCGAGCCGCCGTCCCAGGAGGCCGGCGCGGCGGCGTCAGGCGCCGCCCAGCGCCGCCCGCGTGAACGCGTCGGCCCCGATATCCTGGGTGCCGTTCATGCCCAAAGTCTCGATCAGCCGGCCACGGGCGCGGCTCACGCGGCTCTTCATCGTGCCCACGGCGACGCCGCAGATCTCGGCGGCCTCCTCGTAGGTGAAGCTCTGCGCGCCCACGAGGACGAGGGCCTCGCGCTGGCTAAGCGGCAGCAGGTCGAGGGCGGCCTGGAACTCCCGCATCTCCACCCGGATCTCCTGCTCGGGCAGGCTGGTCAGTCGGCCGGCATGGGCCCCGTCGGCATCCTCGACCTCGCGCTTGCGCTTGCGCTGCTCGGAATAGAACAGGTTGCGCAGGATGGTGAACAGCCACGCCGTCAGGTTCGTGCCGCGAGCGAAGCTGTCCGCCTTGGTCCAGGCGCGCACCAGCGTGTCCTGAACCAAGTCGTCGCTGCGGTCGAGATCGTAGGTCAGCGAATAGGCGAAGGCCCTGAGGGCCGGGATCGCGCCGAGCAGGAGATCGCGCATCTCGGAATCGGCGCCGGCGGGCGTTCCGACGGGATGAAGGAGGCTGGTCATCATGAAGTCTCCCGCGAAGCAGGCTTGGCCGAGAGTTCGGTGAGGAGGGCCTTGAACCGGTCGGGCAGCGGCAGATTCAGGACGTCGCCGTAGAGGATGCGGAGGTTTCGTCCGATCCGGCGCCGGGATTCCGTATCCATGCCGGCTCGCGCTCCGGCCGCGGCGGGGCAGGCCAAGGACGCTGCTTCGGAAGACGACGCTTCGCCGCCGGTGGCGTGGGAGCCGGAGGCCCGCTTCCCCGCGTCCAGCACCTCGAAAGGGCCGTGGATATCGCTGGCGTCGATCGTCATGGTTCTCCACCGTTATGTCGGTGTCGGTCCTAGTGACGAGCGCTTTAACGCGTTCTGAAAAATGTATTCAGAAACCTTTAAGCTTGCACAAGCAGCGTCTCCCCTCGGAATCACATCGTCAATAGAGTTTTCTTTGAGATGTCATGCGCCGACAAGCTGAGCCGTTTAGTGACATTATATTTGCGAAGCTGGACAGGGGCTGAACGAAGACGGTGACTCCTGCGTGTACCGTGAGGAGAAAAGCTGAGTCGATCGTGTTGTCTCGAAGCGTGAGCGCAAAAGCCCGCGACGTCCCCGGACGCATGCTCCAGCCGCTTGCCATGCCAAACACTCGCTCACGCAGCAGGAACCGGAGAGGCCGCGTCGCGCGGCGTAACGCGCCGCCGCCGGGGAATTTCACCCGATCCCCGGTGGTATGGCTCGCCGAGGCCGTCCGTCTGCCCCATAAGGCGAGCGGAAGACCCGAACCACGAGGACGAACCTTGACCGTCACCCAGCTGACCCACCACGACCTCGACGGCTACGGAGCCTCGACCATCGTCGGTGCCTTCCTCGACGTGTCGCGGATCGTCCATATCCCGCGCTATGCCGATGTCGGCCCGGTGGTCGATGCGGAACTGAAGCGGCTGTCCCGCGCCCAGGCGCCCGAATGCCTGATCATGACGGATCTCGGCCTGGAGGCCGTCGCCGTCACCTTCATCACCCGGTTCACTTCCATGAACCTGCGTCGCGACGAGGCCGCGCGGCACCGGCTGATCGTGCTCGACCACCATGCCTCCTCCCTCGACCAGCTGCGCGAGCAGGGCCTCACCCTCGCACCCGTGCCGGAGAGACCCGGCCTGACGCGGGTCGAACTCCCCGACCCGAACGTGATCGTGCTCATCGACGAGGACCGCTGCGCCACCCGCCTCGCCTACGAGCATCGGGAGCTCTACGCCTCACGCGACGTCGAGGGCGAGACGACCGAGGAACTCAAGACGCTTGTCGCCGCCGTCGATGCCCTCGACCTGTGGAAGAAGGAGCGCCCGACCTTCCGGGGCGGCCTCGCCTTGGACGAGATCTTCTGGGACAACGTCGCGACCCTGATCCCCGTGGGCCATCCCTGGCATGACCGCTTCATCAGCGCGCTGCTGCGGGCGGTCTCCGCCCTGTTGCTCGAAGGGGCATCGCCGGCTCGCGTCGAGGCCGAGATCGCCGCGACCCGGCGTCGCCTCGTGGATGCGCTCCTGGCCGACGAGCCCCAGGACGACCCGACCCTCACCACCCGCATGCGCATGGCCCGGGCGCTGGCCCGGTCGGATGCCCTGTTCCAGCGGCTCTCGGATGGGACGCTGCTCTCCTTCGGCCTCGATTCCGGCATGTTCCAGCGCGTGTCCGACCTCGTGATGGAGGGCGGCAGGGCGACCCGCGTGGTCAATGTCCAGCGCACGGGTTCGCTGTCGTTCCGCTCGAACAACGAAACGGCGCTGGACGGCGCGCGCAAGTTCCGTGGCGGCGGCCACAAGGATGCGGCCGGCGGCAAGCTGAATGCCGGATCGGCCTTCTCCCTGGCCGATGCCGTCTCCCAGGTGGAGCCGGTGCTCAACCCGCCACAGCCCGATCCGGCCTCCAGCCCCTTCGCGGCGCTCAAGGCCTGGAAGGGCTGAGCCCGCGCCTCTTCAGCCGACCTTGCCCGTGGTGAGGACGCCGCGGGCCGCCGCCAGCACCTCCTCGCTGAGCGCCTCGTCGTCGATGGCGCGGGCCAGCGCGACGGCTCCGATCATGAGCGACAGGCTCGCCAGGGCCCGCTGCCGCCGCCGCTTCGCCAGGGCCGCGGGAAGCAGGCCCGTCATGCGCTCGATCAGGTCGCGTGCACCATGGAGGAACCGCGCCCGCAACGGAGAACCGGGCGCCTCGCGCGACACGTCGTTGACCATGGCCGCCAGCGGACATCCTACGCCCGGATTTCGAACGTGACCGAGGGTCAGGTAACTCGCCATCCATCCATCGAGATCGTCGGGGCGCCAGTTCTGATTGGCGGCCAGATCGAACGCCTCGACCGCCAGCGCCTCCTTGCTGGCGAATTGACCGTAGAAGCCGCCATGCGTGAGACCCGCCGAGGCCATGATGTCGGCGACGCCGACGCCGTGCAGCCCACGCTCGCGGAACAGGGCGGCGGCGACCTCGACGACCCGTTGCCGGTTCAGCTTGGCCTGCGCCTGTGACACCTTCGGCATCGTCAGATCCTCCTGCTTGACCCTCCGACATATAGATGTTCGGCCTCATGCAAAAGGGACATCACGATGCAGCCCCGGGGCGGAGGATGAAAGTCGCACCTCATCCGCCGTCCCACGGGCTCACCGCACGCGCGGCAGGATCTCCTTCGCAAAGCGCCGCATCTCGGCCTCGAACGGCTGGAACTGCAGCATGAACAGGTCGATGCCGGCGTCATGAAAGGCGCGGATGCGCGCGGCGACGGTCTCGTAGCTGCCCACGAGCCCGGCCGCCGTGCCGCCATTGGTGCCGACATGCTGGGTCGCTGCCGCGTCGGTCTTGGCGAACATCACGCTCGCGGCGTCGGTCCGGGCTCTCGTGGCATTCCGTAACCCCTCGTCGCGCCGGGCCAGGGCGAGGAGCCGGGCATGCTCGGCCTGGGCCTCGGCATCCGTCTCGCGGGCGATCACGAAGGCGGAGAGGCCGTAGCGCAGGGGCGCGTTGGCGGCGGGCCGGCGCGCCACGTCCGCGATCAGGGCTTTGACGTCGTCGAGAGGCTGTCCGTTGATGAACCAGACATCCGCCCGCTCCGCCGCCAGGGCGCGGGCCGGCTCGGATTCGCCGCCGAGATAGATCGTCGGCCGGGGCCGGAAGGTGCCGGCCGGGCGCAACTGGTAATCCTCGATCTGGAAATGCCGGCCCGCATGGGTCACGCGCTCGCCCCGCATCAGGCGGTCCACGAGGCCGATCCATTCCTGGCCATAGGCGTAGCGGTCGTCATGGGCCGGGAAGGGCAGGCCCGCCCGCTCGAACTCGGCCTTGTTCCAGGCATTCACGAGGTTGAGGGCGAAGCGACCCTCGCTCACATACTCGATCTGCAGGGCCATCTTGGCGAGCACGACCGGATGGTAGAGCCCGGGCTTGATCGCCGCGATGATCTCGATGCGACGGGTCAGGGCGGCGAGCGCAGCGGATGCGGTCCAGGCTTCCAGCTGGTCGCGCTCGTCGTCGTAAGGGTTCGCCGTGTGCTGGGCCACCAGGACCGAGTCGAAGCCCAGTGCCTCGGCTTCCAGCACCAGAGCCCGGTTGCGCGTCCAGCTGGCATCGTCCGGCTCGTCCGGATCGTGGTGGGACGCGCGCGAGCCGTGGACGGCCGCCCAGATCCCGAAACGGGGTGCGTCACTCATGGGCCTCGCCTCACCCGCTCGACGGGCGGAATCGTACAACGCCGGTCGCTCCGACGGACGAAGGCGTGGACCGGCGGCGGCCAATCGGCGTCCAACCTGACGCGCGGCGTGTCGTCGGTCATCATCGTCTCCAGAACGGAAAAAGCGGTCCGGCGCGAAACGAGACCCGGCTCAAGCCACGACGAAAGCTTGGTCTCGACTGCGGATCGTCAACCCGTCCGATGAGGAACCACGTTGACGTGCCATGTCTTAGCGAGATGAGTTAGCCGTTCGCAAGAAAATGGTTTTTTGAATTTCAGTGCTTTCGCGGACGAATGTTTTCCAGGTTCTTGCCGACAAGCCGGCGACGCTTGCCGTCGTCGAGAGGTGTAGAACGGTCGACCAGCCTCAGGTAGACCGGTCGGATGACGCTCGGCTGCCGCAGCCTCGATGAATAATCACTATCGATTGATCGTCATTTTAACATACGCGCGCAGACCCTATGCTATCGAAAACAAATATTGAATTTATATAAATAAGATAAATAGCCAATTCATAGATCAATCAAGATATACGGGAGGTCAGATCCTAAGATTAAACCAAGGACATGACCCCAAAGACCACTGCCCCGATCAGAACGACTTCCATCGCAACGCGACAGACCAAGATGGCTTGGATGGCCAAGTGATCGGCAAAATGACGACTCGGCTCGGGCAAATGCCCCTTGTCGAAATGCTGCATTGCCAATATTGCCCCGACGCAAAACTACCGACTAAATTTCAACAATCCATAAACCATTCCGCAACCTTTTAAAGACCCGGCGCCGATGCACGCCTAGGTTGAATATATTGATAATAAATTGTATTGGTGTATGACGACACCTCATGACGAGGCTATTTCACTGCTCGTATCGTCGGACCACCACGAATATGACCAGGCGAGCACTGGATGCAGGCGGTCACTCATTCATAACACGATAGATAGAATGGCTATTCGACCCTCTGTTTACTAATATACCCACGACAGGCACAGCAAGCGGCCGGTCAAAGCACATCATCAGGTCGGGACGATTTGGCAGCGATGCATGCGCGCACCCCACGAGCGAAGAACGATCGGTTCAGGCTCGCCGATATGATGCGGCAAGAGGCCGCCGGTCCGGCATTGACTGCGGATAGGGCTATCGGGGCGAGATCTATCCGTGTGACTATCGTTACGGCGGCGGACGATAGGCTCGCAGGGGCAGGTCGGGAGACAAGCGGTCTTCCGTTTCCACGCTTCTGGGCGCGGGTTTGGGTGCGGCGACGGGAACCGTGGGCGCGAGGGCGGGCGCGGTATCAGTAATGTACCGCGGTGCCCCGGCGGCGGGACCGGCCGGCAGGGGCACGGTGGCGGTGCCGACGGCAGGCTGTGGAACGGTCGGGACGCTGCGCTCCACGGCGGGCGACAGGGGCACCCGCCGGTTGTCCTCGGCCTTCTGAGCCCGCGCGTTCGGCCGCTCCATGGCTCCGGGAGGCTGCGGATCCGCCTTTGAGGGTTTCTCGACCGCTTTCGCGGCCTGGGCGGAGGGACGCTCGCGTCGTGTCTTTGGTGCTGGACGGGTCGACACGCGCGCTCCGCCGCCATCGCGTCCGGCGCCGATGGAGAGGTGCATGCGTTCGACGCCGGAGACGAGATCCGCCAGGGTCGCGGTGGCCGTCCGGCACAGGCTGACCCGCAAGGACGCCGCGCGCTCGGTGCTACCACCGAACAGGCTATCTGGAGCCGATCGCCCGCCCGATCGCGGGGCGAGGTCGATCCATTGCCACGCGTAAAGGCAATTGCTGCCCACCGCGAGGCCCACGGGGCCGTAGGCGTTCCGCTTGGGCACGGTGGAGACGCGCATCACTTCACCGGGAAACCGCGCCAGAAGCTCCGCGGCGATCCCGAGGCGCGTCGGCTTTCCCATGGACAGGGCCGGGCCGAAGCGCGAGCCGGTATCGGTGCCGTTGCGAACGCTGATCTCGGCGTAGTTGCGCGCCCCCCCGGCATAGGTGACGCGCTGGGCGTAGCCATCGCGAAACGCGGTCTGCGCCACATCCGCGATGCGGCCCGCGCCGGGGATCTCGACCACGGACTCCGCCAGCGCCGCCCGTGTCGTGAGCACCAACGGCAGGAGGATCAGGGCGGTGAAAACGCCGGATCGCGGGGCGGCTGCGGACCGATTGGAGCGGATCATGGACGTTGCATCGAACTCGGCGCGGTGTCGGGGTTATCGTAGCCGCGGTTGGCGGCCGGAGAGTTGGGCAAGGTGAAGCGGTCCGTCTCCGACGCCGCCCGTTCCTGCGGGGCACGGGTTCGCGCGGCCTGCTGGGCTCGCCACATCGTGCCCTCGCCCGGCTCCGACAGGGTGGAGGACCGCTCCGAGCCATCATAGCCCGGCATCAGGTTGAAACCATAGCTCTCGTAGGGCATCGGCCCCGCTCCGGATACCCGGCGCGCCACCAGCGGCATGGTCTTCGATACGGGCGGCTCGGCGAGGAAGGCCCCGTCCTGCCGATCCGCCACCACCCGCGCCAGGGACGGGGGAGCGTAGCGCAGGGGGTTCTCCGCCGGCACCGCGAGGGGGAACTCGCTGCGCTGGACCGACAGGGGCTTGGCCTGGCCGTCCCCCGACGAATCCGGTTTGGGCACCCGGCCATAGGCGGCGGTGTTCCGCGCAGGCGCGGCCGGGGCGGAGGCGGGGGCGGGCGCCCCCGGTGCCAGGCGCCCGCCCTGGGGCGGGGATGCGTCCGCCGTGGCCGCGCAGGCCAGGGGCGGTCCGGCCGGTCCCTCGCGGAACAGCAGGTCCACCACCTTCTGGAATAGGCCGTCATAGCGGTTGACGATCGTGAGGTAGTCCTGCTTCCGCTTGAGGCGCTGCAGCGACAGGGCATAGCCGGTCACGGCGGATTCGCTCGGAAGCCAGGCCACCGCGTGCTGGAACCACTCGAGCGCAGCCTCGAACTGGCAGGAATTGTAGGCGTACCAGCCCAGCGCCTCGGCCCCCTCCCCCGACGCCGTGGCCAGGGTCACCTTGGCGTAGCGGTTGATCCGGTCGAGGTCGATGAAGCTCGGATTGGCCTGTGTGAGCTTGCGGCCCATGAGGTCGATGAACAGGATGCTGTTGCCGACATATTTGTCCCGCCAGGCATAGGCGACCTCCTCGGCCTCCCGCAGCATCCCGAGTTCGCGCAGGGTATGAGCGAGGCCGTGGGCGATCATGGCATCGCCGCCACGGCTGATGGCGAGCTTGAACCAGTCGAGGGCCGCCCGGAACTGGCGGTGGTTGTAGGTGTACCAGCCGAGCAGCCCGGTCTGGCTCGAATCGCCGGAGGCGCGGGCATAGGCCTGGAACGCGGCCATATCCGCCGGGCTCGGCTCCTGTGCCGGTGCACCGTGGAGATCGGCGACGATGCGGGCGCGGGTGATGTCGTTGGCGATCGCCTTGAACTCGGAACCTCCCTCGGCATCGCCGCGCCCCATGGCGACGAGCTTCTCCGCCATGGTCATCGGCAGGGTGGCCATCGCCTTCTGGATCGTGGCCAACCGCACGCCGGTGTCGTTGCTGGTGTCGAGCACGGACTTGTAGAGAGCCAGAGCCTCGGCGGTGCCCCCCTCGGAGGCCAGGGCCTCGGCGGTCGTCCAGTAGCTCTCCACGTCGCTGGGATCGAGGGCGGAGGGGTCGGCCCGGTAGAGGGCCACGATGTCCGCCGTCTTGCGCGCGGAGGTCAGGGCCTTCAGGCGGCTGCGGAAACTGGCGCGCAGGAGCTTGCGCGACAGCTCGTCGGACGGGCGCCAGTTCGGGTCCGCCGCGCGCCTTGCCGCGATCGCCGCATCGAGGTCGTCGAAACGCCCGGCGGTGAACAGGTCCCAGAGCGGCGCCTCTTCCGGCGGGCTCGGCTGAAGGGTGTCGAGGTCGGTGGGCTCGACCCAGCCGGGATAGAGCTGCTTCAGCCGGGCGGCCTCGGCCTTCATCCGTGCCGTCTGCTTCTGCGACGCATAATAGCGCAGGGCGCTCTCGTCGACCATGCCGGCGGCGCCGGAACTGCCGGGCGCGGCGATGATCGCGGGCGCGCGCGCCGCCTCGTCCGGGTTCTCGGTCTGCGCCGCCGCCGGGGTGACGAGGAAGAGACCGGCGCCGCATAGCAGCGCCAGCCGGCGCGCGCGCGCCGTCGAGGAAGCGGTGACCGGCCTTTCCCTCACGCGGATCACCGTGCCGGACATGACAGGTTCCTCATCTGCAGCGCCACCATCGACAGGAGGTACAGCGTCGTCGGGTAATAGTTCTCGTTCCCTTGCGGCCGTCCGAACCCGTCGGGCAGCGGCGTGCCCTTCCTGTCGCACAGGAGCAGCGCCGACAGGGCAGTGTAGCCGCTCTCGCTCAAGGACTCGACCGTCCGGCCGTCGGCGGTATCGACGATGGGCAGACGTTCGCGGTCGGGACCCGACCAGAGGGCGACGAAGGGTTCGTAATCGCTGGGGCGCCCGACCCCCGCCCAGACCATGTAGAGCGGGATACGGATGGCGTTGTAGGAAAACAGCGGCGGGAAGCCGTCCGCCGGACGCGGCTCGTCGCCCTTCAGGGAGATCCATTCGGTCGGCAGCTTCGCCGTGCCGAAGCGGGAGCGGCGGATCAGGTTGAGGCCGCTGGCGGTCAGGGCCGCCCAGTCGAATTCGGGGGCCACGATGGGGAGACGCGCGAAGGCCGGGAACACCCAGTAGGAGAGGTTGATCAGCGGCCCGTCCGCGCGCTCCGCGGCGGAGAAGCCGGAGACCGCCGGCAGCAGCAGCGCCCCGTTCTTGTCCTTGAACAGGATGGTCTTGCGCGCGACCTCCACGGCCATGCGCCGCGCGGCCACCCGGTACGAGGGCTCGTCCCAGGCCTCGGCCGCCTCCGTGAGGGCCCAGGCGACGAGGACATCGCCGTCGGAGGCATTGTTGAGATCGGCCACGGCCGGCCGTTTGCCGGGCTCCCAGCGCCAGGCCATCAGCTCGTCGGAGCGGACCATCAGGTTGGCGCGGGTCCATCCCCACAGCCGTTCGAAGGTGACCCGGTCATTGGCGGCCACGGCGAGGAGCATGCCGTAGCCCTGCCCTTCGCTGTGGCTGATCAGGCCGTTGGCGGTGTCCACGACGCGGCCCGCCTCGGTGACGAAGCGGGACCGGTAGGAGCGCCAGAGATCGGGGTTCTTGAGCGAGTCGACGAGAACCGTCGCCTTGGCGGCTCCGGGCATGGCATCGCCTTTCGCGCTGGGGGCGCCGGGGATCGCGGTGGCGGGCGGGACCGGCGAGGCGCCGTCCTGCGCCCTCGCGGGACCGATCCAGGAACTCACGACGGCCAGCGCGGCGCAGAGCGCCAGGCCTGGGAGGGGACGCATGGTGCGGGTCATCCGTTCTTCCGGCCGATATTGCGCACCAGCGATGTCGTCGTCAGGCCGAGGAGCAGGGCGAGACCGAGGGTGAGGGCCACGTAGATCGCCGGGTTCATCGACAGCCACCCGGCGGTGACGAGGCGGATGTTGGAGAGGGAGCGGGTCTTCGTCTCGATGAGGTCCACGTTCCTGGCTCCCACCGTCTCGAGGGAGCCGTCGGACGCATCGAGGAACGCGAAGCGCCCGTCGATCCGCGACCAGACCTCGGGATCCACGAGGCAGGCCGTCGAGGCCTTGAGCAGCAGGGCGTTGGGGGCGGTGACCACGGTGACCGACCCGTCGAAGCCGCTCTGCACCGCCGCCTTCGAGGGAAAGCCCTGGGCCATGAGCAGGCTGGCGCCGGGGGGGACGGTGACGGTGGCGGGCGTCGACGGTGCCGCGCTGAACAACGCGCGGGGATCGCCGACGAGGGAATTGACCAAGGCCCCCGCCCGCTCGACGACGCCGTCCGCCGCCTCGAGGAGGGGATGGCGCGCGCGCAGGGTCTCGTCCCATTTGGTCACGAGATCCCCATCCGACAGCCTGGCCTGGGGCGCACGCCGCGTCTCTCCGGCCGAGGCCACGGGAGGGGTCGATACCGGCGCCGGGCGCAGGATCAGTTCGGGAAGGCTGCAGCGCGGCGGCAGGTTGCGGCGAAGCCGGTCCAGGGTCGGCGCCGGCACCGAGCCCGACTGACCGGGAGCCCGCGCCGTTTCCGCCCGCGCCTGCCAGATCGACTTGATCTGGTCCGGGTCGAGGCCCAGCCCCGACAGGGTCGCGGATGACAGGGAGCGCACCGGGCCGACGACGAGGGTCGGACCGGACGAGCCGCCCTGTAGGTCGCCGGCGAGTTCGAAATCGATCATCCGCCCGGCGGCCCCCGCCAATCTGGCGGCGAGGGTCGCGGCGGCGGCCACCGTATCCTTGTCGAGGGTCGGCAGGACGAGCCGCGGCCGGCGCTCCGACTTGACGAAGGCCAGGGCTCCGCTCGTCGTCGCGGCGAGGTCCGGGATCCTGGCCGCGCGTGCAAGGGTGGGGATCGACAGGCTGGCACGGTCGAGGATCAGGAACCGCTCCCGCTTCGAATCCGTGGCGTTGAGGCCGCAGGTCTCGTCCGCCGGGGTGGGAACCTGGGCCATGATCGCGACCCGGTTGAGGCCCGGACGCCACCGGGCGAGGGGCAGCGGAATCGTGTTGTTCTCGAAGACCTCGCCGCGGGTCTGGGCCAGGGGCACGCTGGCGGCATTGCTGCCGTTGAGATCCACGAGGATGCGGGCTTCCGAGGTCAGGCCGGACGCGTAGGCGCCCGCCAGGTTCAGCATGACCTTGCCGTAGTCGGCGGGCAGAAAGTCGGCCGGCAGGTAGACGTCGAAGGCGGTGCGCAGGAGCCGCCCCGAGAATTCGCGGGTCGAGACGCCGAGGCTCTGCAGCGAGACCGTCTCGTCCCCCTCCATGACGGTGCCGCGCGCCAGGGACGCGGCCTTCAGGCCGGCCGGGGTGCCGTAGACCTCGCCTCCCCGCGCCAGGGACGCGATGGCCTCTTCGATCTCGGCATAGCTGGTGCCGCTGACGACCAGGGTCGGCGCCCGGTCCGGGCGCGGCGGCAGGACCACCAGCCTCGGCCCGCCGGTGGCGCCGATCGATTCGAGATCGGGCATCTCCCGCAGTTCCGCCGCCGTCCCGACGATGAGGTTGAGGCCGGCCCGACCCGTCATGGGCGGGCCGAACTCGACCACGGGGCGAGCGATGCGGCCGATGAGGCCCACCGCTTCCACG
Organism: Methylobacterium sp. 88A; assembly: GCF_000376345.1. NCBI lineage: Bacteria > Pseudomonadati > Pseudomonadota > Alphaproteobacteria > Hyphomicrobiales > Methylobacteriaceae > Methylobacterium > Methylobacterium sp. 88A. Next base: position 113,498 of record NZ_AQVT01000001.1, on the reverse strand, counting down.
GCGTGGATCATGCGTTCGAGCCGGGGCAGGTTCGGCTTGTCGTTCGCCACCACCCGGACCGGCAGGGCACCGCTGTCATCGGGTTCGAGGGCGGGGAGATCCTTGAGTTCGAGGCTGGCGGCGGCGACCGGCGCGATCACGAGGCCTGAGCGCGACGGGTCGATCTGCGTCCAGAGCTCGTATGTAGCGTTGAGCGAGCAATCGACCCGGTGGCGCTGGCTCGCCTGCAGGGAGACGGAATTGTAGCCGAGCTTGAGGCTTCCGTCGGGTATCTCGAACTCCACCACCTTCACCGCGCCCGGCGCCTGGATGCTGGTGCGGCCGACCACGGCGCCGTTGACGCTCACGGTCAGTTCCGAGGCTTCCGGCGCCACCGAGATGGCCGAAAGGTAGGAGATGCGCAGGCGCGGGCGGCCCCGCGTCTGAGCTTCCGTCAGATAGACGGGAAAGCGCAGCGTCGCCTCCTCGCCTTCCATCCGGAACCCGTCGGTGGTGGCCGCCAAGCGCCGCGCCGGCGCGATCCTGGCGGCGGGCGTGTCGCGCCGGGCCTCCTCCGGCGGGGGACTGGCGCGGGGCGGCGGCGGGGCCTCCGGGCGACGCATGGCATCACCCACGGGGGGGACCGAGAAGCGCTCGGTCGGCCCCGATCCGAGAAAACTCTGGGCCCGGCTCTCAGGCGTCGACACGACGAGGCCGAGGGCGGTGAGGCAGGCGAGAATGCGAACGGACTGCATGGCGATCTCCCTCACGTCCGCACGAGTGGGTCGCTGGACCCGCGGTTCGCCTGCTTTCCTGCTCCTTCGAGAAGGCGGTCGTTCTCGAATTCCAGCATCAGCCGGACCCAGTCCGTCGCGGCCTCGCTGCCGGGAATGCGGCTCGATCCCTGGCGGACGACGAGGGGATTGTCGGACGGGCCGGGCGGGGGGGTGGGAGGCGTGTCTCCGGGAGCGGTGAAGGGCGCCGGGCGCTGGACCAGAAGGGGGGCCTTCGCCTCCGGTTTCGGCAGGACGGCGGGCGCCTTGGCGGCCTTGGTTGCGGCCTCCTCCGTCGAGGCGTGCCCGGCCTTGAAGGCGTAGCTCGCCGCGCGGAACGGCTCGACCAGGCCCCACCAGATCAGCTGCAGCGTGCCCGAGAGGATGTTCTTGTGCCGGCGGCGGCTTTGCTGGAAGCGCAGGAGAGCGCCGGCATCGCCGTACATCAGGCTCGCAAGCGCCCCGTAACCCTTGGGATCGAGGGGCTGGAACTGCAGGGTGACCACCACCTCATCGCCCGATTGCGTGATCTCGCCGATCTCCACCGGCAGCGGGACCTGCACGGGCGCGCCGTCGATGGGAACCACGGAGAGCTGGCCCATGCGGTGGGTGCTCCCGGCCCCCGGCGGCAGGCCCTCGGCTCCGAAACGGATGGTGCAGCCGAGCGCCGAGGCGCGCTCGATGGCCACATCGAGGGCGCGGCCCCCGAAGACGAGGCGTCCTTGCCGGTCGATCGCCAACGAAGGGCTCGCCTCGGTGGTCCGGCGCTCGGCCGCCACGCCGAGGGCCACGCCGGCGGTGAGGAGGTTGAAGAAGTTCCACAGGCCCACGACCAGCATCAGGTTGGTGACGCCGGGCTCGAACAGGTAGCGGTAGAGGGCCGTGCCGCAGCCGATGAGCAGGATGAAGTAGACCGCGAAATAGGGCCAGGCCATGGGCGAGAGATGGTCCTGGTCGAGGGCGGCGCCCTTGGCCGTGACGTTGAAGGTCGGCTTGCGCGGCGACACGATCACCGAAATGATCGCGCGGAAGAGATAGAGGCCCTGGACGTATTCGTAGAGCTCCGAGACGAACGGCCAGCGGAACTTGCCGTAGACGTAGTTCTGCATCATCAGGTTGATGACGATATAGGTTGCCGTATAGGCGATCGACTCATCGACGCTGGCGACGAAGATCTTCAGATCGAAGAAAATGTGCAGCATGGGCGCGAACATGAAGATCATGCGCGGCACCGGGAAGAACCAGAATGTCATGCTCGACAGGTAGGCGAGCTTCTGGATCGGGTGGAGCCCGCGCTTGAACAGCGGGTTCTTGAGCATCAGGATCTGAAACATGCCCTGGCACCAGCGCGAGCGCTGGCCGATGAAGGCCACCAGCGTGTCGGGCTGCAGGCCGGCGATGAGCGGCGTGTCCACGTAGATGCTGTTCCAGCCGCGCGAATGCAGCTCGAAGGCGGTCTCGCAATCCTCGGTGATCGTCACGCCGGAGAATCCGCCGGCCTCGTCCAGGGCGCGCCGGCGCAGGAGGGCGGCAGAGCCGCAGAAGAACGACCCGTTCCACTTGTCGAGGCCGCGCTGCGTCACCGAGTAGAACATCTCGTTCTCGGACGGCATGCGGTCGAAGGTGCGCAGGTTCCGCTCGATCGGGTCCGGATTGAGGAAGGCGTGCGGGGTCTGGACGAGGAACAGGCGCGGATCGGCGGCGAAATGCCCGATCGTCTCCCGCAGGAAGGAGCGGAACGGAACGTGGTCCGCATCGAGGACGACGATGATCTCGCCCTGGGAATGCTTGAGGCCGTTGTTGAGGTTGCCCGCCTTGGCGTGCTGGTTGCGCGAGCGGGTCAGGTAGGTGACGCCGAGCGCCATGCACAGGGCCTGAAGCTCGCTCCGCCGCTGGATCGCCTCCTGCGCCTTGGCCGGGTCGGGATCGGCGCATTTCTGGTCGGTGCCGCCGTCGTCGAGCAGCCAGACGTGGAGCTTGTCGGCCGGGTAGTCGATGAGCTTGGCCGCCGACAGGGTGGTCGAGAGGATCCCCGCATCCTCGTTGTAGCTCGGCACGAAGATGTCGACGGTGGGCAGGTCCTCGGGCGCGCCCATGGGCGGCGTGCTGCGGCGCAGGGGATCGGCGTTGATGATGAGGCTGATGAAGAGGATGAAGACGCAGTAGAGTTCGCCCAGCAGCAGGACGAGGCCGAACCCGAAACTCACCGGATCGGATGGGGACGGCAGCGTGTTCGTGACGCGCCAGAACATGTAGCGCAGGACCACCAGGCTCCCGAGGGCCAGGAAGACGAACCGCGCCGGCGGGTTGTCGAAGAAGATCCACAGCACGATCATCGCCGCCATGGCGCACAGGCTCATGGCGAGCTGATCCTGCGTGCTGATCGGCTGACTCAGCAGAGCGAGTACGGCGACCGTGGACACCAGCCACACGGTCCAGCGCAATGCAGATCTCAAAACGAGTATCCCTCTGGGGGCGGGCAATGGGTCGACGTAGGCAAGTATCGCGCGGCTGGATGAAGCTGTCGTGAGGAAGGATGCTTAACTTCACAAATCCCGAAACACGACAGAGCCCGGCGAGCCGCGCGCACAGAGTGCGGCCAACCGGTTGCGATTATCTTGCCAGGCTCGAAATAGAGAAATCGCGTTTTTAATGTGTCGTTTTGGACAGGACCGGCCAGCTGCGACGCCGCGGCCATGCACGAGAGTGCGGTGCACCAAAACGGAACACCGCCTGTGCGACGTCAGAACGCAGCCCGGGCCTCTACGCTGGAATAATAGCCGGCGCCCTGGATCCGGTCCTTCACGTAGCCGACGCCCACGGCCATCTTGATCGGGCCGATGGAGAAGCCGGTGACATGGGCGCCGATGCGATACTGGGTGAAGAAATTGTCGCCCAGGAACATCACCTCGGGGCCGATATACACCCCGTCCGCGACCATGTATCCGGCGCGGAAGCGCGTGTAATAGGCGCTGAACTGCGTCGAGTAGGAGCCGTAGGCCGAGACCATCGTGTTTTCCGAGGGTCTGGCATAGAAATTCGCGGCGAGCTTGGCACCGACGCCGGTTCCGACCACCGGGTTGCCCGGATCGAGGATTGAGAGCTGGTTGCTCCGCACGTTGAAGCCGACGAAGCCGGCCAGGGCGGCATCGCGCCAGATCCACTCGTAGCCGGCGCTGAGAGCGGCTTCCTGCTGGTAGCCGTCGACCCGCTGGCCCACCCCCTGACCGGGATAGCTGTAGGTTCCGGCCACGGCCTCGACCCGGACGCGCGGGCCGCTCTGAAGCAGGGTGCCTTCCGTCGCGAAGGTGCCGGTGACCGAGCCGAAGGCCGAACTGTTCGAGGTCACCGCCGCCGAGGCATCCACGGCCGTCGTCCAGGCATCGTCGCGGGCGACCGGCTCGGCACCCGTGTACCAATCCGCAGCCTGTGCCTGCATCCCACCGAGGAAGGCGGGGATGAGGACAGCGGTAAGACCTGCAAAGCGGTTCATGGCGGCACGACCCTGTTGTCCCGACGCGCCCGGATGCATCCCTCAGCGGGTACCGTTACCATCGACGCGGGTTCCTTTATGTTGCGTCAACGTTAACTGGAACCTAACAGCATCCGAGAATTTACGGCCCCTCGAAACCTTACCGAAATCTTGCGCGGCTTGACTTCATTTCGTGCCGTAATCGGACTCGGACATATCCGTTGCACGGCGGCCGATCCCCGAACCGGGCGCCGTCGCCTCACGGCAGCCCCGAATGGCGCGCGTTACCAGGAACGGCCGGTCGACATGGTGGCAGGCAGGGAACCGGTTGTTCGACACGGGCGATCCGCACGACGCGCTCCGGACGGGGGCGACCATCGGCCCATCTCTTCCTCGGCAAGCGTCCCTCGGATCGACGCCGGCCGATGTCTCCGACCGGCGCTCACGGGACGATGCGGGCGCCGGCCCGTCTCAGGCGGCGGCCGAGGGGGCCTTCCGGGCAGCCTCGCGCATGACGGCAGCGAGTGCGGGATAGCGGAACGGCTTCTCGATATGCAGGAAGGCGCGGGCGCTCGCCGGCAACTGGCCCCCCGGGCTCGCGAGAATGACGCGGATCTGGGGATGACGGTTGGTCATGGTCACCGCGAGCTGGAGGCCGCTCACCACGGGCATGGCCCAGTCGGCGATCATCACGTCGTAATCCTTCGCCTCGTCGATGAGCGCCAGGGCGTGCTCGGCCGAGCCGGCCTGGACGACGACGTGACCGAGATCGACGAGGGCATCGGCGAAGCTCTGGCGCACGAGGCTGTCGCTGTCGACGAGGAGGACCCGAAGGGCGGGCATCCGCGCACCGTCCTCGGACGCCTCGGTTTCCGAGGACGCCTCTCCGGCCCGGAGCCAGAGCTCCGCGAGGAAGCCCGTGCCGCCGCTCCCATCCGAGAGGAGCCGGAAGCCGCCGCCGACCTGGGTGAGGAGGGCCGACACCGCCTTGGTCGCCTCGCTGTCGCTCGAGGGCATCTCGGCGGCATGGCGACCCGGCGTTCCGCTGGCCAGGACGATCCGCACGTAGCGGCCGGAGGCGAGGGCGATGCCCTCGTCGTCCGTCAACACCTTCTCGTCGGCGCCGATGGCGAACCCTTCCGACCCGATGTCGCGGACATGGAAGGCGAGATTGAGGAGGACGGCCTCCAGGACCTTCTCGCTGCACAGCGCCTTGGCCAGCCCCGGGCGGACGCGGGTCTCGACCGTGGTCTGGTGCAGCACGTTGGCGCCGAGGAACGGGCCGAAGGCGCCCAGCGTCACACCGACATCGGTCTCCTGAAGGCCGGTATCGTCACGGCGCACGAAGTTGACGAGCCGCCGGGTCAGGCTCGATCCGCGTTGCGCGCCCGACAGGGCGGCATCGATCAGGCGCCCCTGATCCGAGGGAAGGTCATGACGCCGTTGAAGGGTCGCGAGATTGGCGATGACGATGGTGAGGACGTTGTTGAAGTCGTGGATCACCCCGTCCACCACCTTGCGCAGGACGGTACCGGTGCGGGATTCCGCGGGAGCGTCGCTCTCCCGGCGACGGCGATCGATCGGGGACGCGCTGCCCTCCGCCGGTGAACCGCCGACGCGATCCACGTCCTTCACGGCCTCGCCGACGAATTCGCGGCTCAGCGCATGCAGGATCGTGGGCTTGGCCGTCTGCGTGTCGCCCTCGGCGCGGATGAAGCGAACGAAGAGGCGACGCTGGCCATTCTCCGCCAGGTTCCCGGTGGTGCGCAGAACGACGTCGTGCGGGCCGGGCTGATCCAGCGCCGCCTGCATCGTGAAATCCATGAGGTCGCGGTCGTCCGGGGCGATGCCGCTCTTCAGGTCGGTGAGGGCGACGGCGCGGTCCGGGACCGCATGGGCCGAACGCGTGGCGGGATCGGACCAGGTGACGCTGCCGGCATCGATGTCGATCTCCCAGTAGGTCCAGCCCGACATGGCCTCGAAGGTGCGGAAGCGCTCCCGGATGCGCGAGAGGGCCGAGCGCGTCTCCTGCAGGGCGCGGACGCCGCTGCGCTCCCGCGCGACGAGACGCTCCTCGTGTTCCACCAGTTCGGCGATGCGCGAGGGTGACGAGACGCCCTGCTCACTTTCCCCGATCAGCTTGAGCCGCCGCACGATGCGATCGCCGACGACCCAGCCGGCGCAGGCCGTGAGAACGCACGCCGCCAGCCACAGCGCCAGGCTGCCGTTGTCGGGCAGGGCCGCCTCGAGGCTCCGCGGCAGCCCGGCATTCGGCACCCGCGCCACGGCGAGCCAGCCCGATGGGCCGAGGTCGCGGAATCCAGCGCTCGGCGTGGCCTGTTCCACCACCTCCCGTGCACCGGCCGCCTGTTGCGCCATGAGGCCCGAACCGGGCCGCGCGTCGGCGCCGAGGACGAACAGGCTCATGGCACCGCCCGCGCCGCGAGACGGCCCGAGCACCTTGTCCCCGATATCGCCGAGCCATGCCTCGTTCAGGCGTGCGACGAGGACATCGTCGCCTCCGGACACCGTCGCCGAAACCGGGAGCGCAATGTCGAAGACGGTCTGGCCACTGCCCCCCGGGGACGGGACGGCGACGATGGCCTGGGAGGTCCTGGCCCGCAGGAACCAGGACCGGCCGGACACGTCCCGGCCGAATCCGAGATCGTTGCCGGCGACCTTCACGCGGCCATTCGAGCCCACGAGGTTGAGTTCGGCATAATCGGGGCGCAACCTGAGCCATGCGCTCATCACCGGCTGCAGTTCATCCGCATCGAGGCGCGGGGACGCCTGCTTCAGGGTGATCGCGAGGGTCTTGAGATCCTGGACGACGTCATAGACCCCGCGATCGACCGCGGCGGCGAAGCGCTGGGAGGTCTGCGCGGCATCGAGGGGCTTGCGCGCGTCGGTCCGGCCCAGGCCAGAGATCGTCATGCTGCCCACGACGACGGCGATGCCGACGAGCGCGGAGCCTCCCGCCACCAGGGCATAGAGCGACTTCAGCGACATCAGGCTCAAGCCGGACTTCTTCATCTCATCTCACGCTGATGGTTCTCGACATCACGCCGAGAGAGCGTTCCAGACTGTCGGGCCGAGATCAAACATACCGATCAGCGTTAAAAAATCCTTTAAGCTCGACGCTTAGTGGGTTGCAATCGTTGAGGGGTTTCGAACCGAGCGGGATTTTTTCGCCGGTGCGCCCCGGCCTTTCCCGAGGCCGGGGCGCACCGCGGGTGGCCCTCTGTCGTCACGTGGCGACCGGATGCGCCACGGGGGCCGAGGGTGTTCCGCAGGCCCGGCAGAAACGCTCGAAGGTGCTCTTGCGGTGGTCGCAGACGGGGCAGCGCTCGAAGGCGCCGAGGCCGCAATGCGGGCAGAAATTCAGGCTCGGATCGTCGAGGGCGATGGGCCGCTCGCAGCCCGGGCAGGATTTCTTGGCAAGCCGCTCCAGCGCCTGGTCCGTGGCGATCTCGCCCCGGCGCTCCTCTGTCGGGCGCGTTTCCGCGAGTTTCTGCCGCTCGTTGTAGGATTGCAGGGCACCGATCGCGGCGCGGCCGGCGATGAGGGTCACGAGGACGCCGACACCGTATTGGACGTAGCCGCCATAGCTCGGCAGATAGGGGACGAGCTCCACGAAGAACGCGAAGGTCGCCGCGAAGGCGAAGCCCCAGACGAAGGGCCAGTTGCGGCTCCGCCGTCGCTTGAGCAGCAGCCAACCGGCCAGCGCCAGAAGCGGCAGCGTCAGGGCGAGGCGGTATCCGAAGACGCGCAACTCCTGCTCCCGCTCCGCAGCGCCGAGCTTGACCTCGGCCGCCCTACGCCGTTCGCTCTCCGCCCGCGTGAGCGGCTCCTCCTCCTCGGAGAGATCGAGCCGGGCCTTGGCCAACGCTTCCAGCCGCTCCTCGATAGTCCGCTCGGCCCCCTTCAAGGCATCGAGCGCCTGCGTGCGCGCGATCAGGTCGGGATCCCGATCGACGCGCTGCGTCGCGTCGCGGGTCCTCAGCCAATTGGCGAAGGTCTCGCGGGCCGCCTCCGAGGCCGAGCGCGCGGCATCGAGGGCGAGTTGCTCCTGCTCGGTCCGGCGTCGGTTGTCGTCCTGCTCCCGCCGGATCCGCTTCAGGGACTCGGCCGCCGCCTCGTCCGTCGGCCCGTCGAGGAACTGTTCGAGGGTCTGGCGGTGCTCCACCTGCGGCAGGTCGCCGACGACGAGGGAGCCGAGGCCGATGAGGAACCAGGCAAAGAGGAAGGCGATGAGCCAGAGCCCGAGCGTCAACCAGCGTTCGGACAATCTTCGGCTGGACCGCATGCGATGATTCCTGTCGAAGGCCCCGCCCCCAAATCCGCGACGTCGGGGTTGGTCCGCCACACGTGCGTGACGGTGCCGGAAGCCGGGTGTAGTCGCCTTCGATCCTCGGGAACAGACCCGAGTCGGGGCCGATCACGGATCGGTCGCTGGCCCGAGAGGAGAACGAAAAGTCGAGCGTACCGGAGAAAAGCCCGAGGCTTCACATCGTCGGACTGGAGCGGGCGATCGGGATCGAACCGACGACATTCAGCTTGGGAAGCTGAGACGCACCTTATCGACCCCCTTCCCTGATCCTCTCCACCGTTCGCCAAACCCCTGTGTGAGCTGGGAAAATCCCTGGACCGGGTAGGTATAGAGCCTTGCCGCGGGTGCTTTGGCGTGACTGTTATCAGACCCCGGAGCCCGCATGCCCTCCCCGAACGCCCGCACACGCGAGCGCGCCAAACTCATCGCACGCCACGTCGAGGCCGCACGAAAACTTGTGGCGTCAGGCCGGTTGGAGGGGCGCGGTCACGAGCGGGCCGACGAGCGGGAGCGCGGCCTGGTGCTGCGCGTGGGCAAGCAAGGGGGGCCTGGTACCTCAAGACGGAGACCCGGACGGTCCGCCTCGGAGGGCATGGACCTTCCAGTCGCTGCGGCCCGGGAAGCGGCCCAACGATCCCGCATCGACCTGCGCCAGGGGCGGGTTCCGTCGAAGACGAACCTGCGGGTTTGAGAAGTGGCCCACCGGCGCAGGCTGTCCAACGAGGACGCCCGGCGAGAATAAGCGCGGAAAGATCTCGCTTCTCGCGAAATAGCTTAAAGCATTGATCTATACATTGAATCACACTTCGAGGCGGGGTCACGCTTCAAGGCAGATCCACTTCTGAGGCCGGCGACGAAACCGGGCTGATCAGGGCGATTGTGACCACGTGCACGGCGCAGAATTTTGTACGCGACCTCAAGGAACCTGCCGTCGCACTGCTCTTGCCGACGATGGTCTCTGATCTGGGAGCGTTCCTGACGGCCTCCGGCAATCGACATGGATCAGATCCGATAATCACGGCCGCACCGTTGGAAGCGCACGACCGCCGGAAGCCATGACATCAGACGAACCGCGATCACTTCGGGGGGGTGACGATCTTAGAAATCTTGTCGCAACTCGCCTTCAGAGAAGCGGGATTCGATTGTGTCTCTACGGTCATCGCGTCGAACGCCTTGTCATAGATCCGGGCAAATTCCACCGCCGACAGCCCCTTGGTGGCGAAATCCTGCTGCAGTTTGGAGCGATGTGTCGTTGCTGTGATCCGATCGATTTTGCCACATGCCACTCCTAAGGCATCGAGCTGACCGCCCGCCTCGGCCATGGCTTCGTAATAGCCTTTCGGAGCATTCTGAGCCCACGCCGGAGCGGAAAGAACGAAGCCGAATGCAAACGCCGCAGCGATCAGATACCCTCTATCGATCATATCCTATTCCTTCTCACATTTGGCTGGAACAGCCGGCCCCATCACGCACGCATCCTGATCCGTTGCGAAACGATGACCGACCGTAATTCGGCGGGCCGCACCGGCTTCGACAGGATCGGAATGTCCGGCGCCCCCAGATCCTCGCGTACGCACGCCTGGTCGTGGCCGGTCATCACCAGGGCCGGCACGTCGCGGCCTGAGAGAGTGCGGATCGCCGCGATGCAGTCCGTTCCCGTCACGCCATGTCCGAGATCGAAATCGGTGATCAGGAGATCCAGATCGGCGACGGCGCCCGGGATCGCGAGTTCGGCTCGCACCTGGCACCCCCATCTGCGCAGGAGGCTCGCCGTCGCGATCAAGACGGCCTCGTCATCTTCCACCAGCAGCACCCGCAAGCCCCGCAGCGTCGCAGGCGGATCGAGCGCGTGCCAAGCCTTCGCGGCAACCGGCTCGGGGATGATCGGGAGATTGTCGAAGGTCACGCAGGTTCCGCGCCCCGGTATCGAGCGGAGCTCGACCTCCACGCCCAGGAGCCGGCCGAGGCGCTGGACGATCGGCAACCCCAGGCCGACGCCCTCGATGTCAGAATCGCCCCGTCGGCGAACCTGGTAGAATTCTTCGAAGACCTTGGCCTGATGTTCGACGGGGATGCCGGGCCCGCGATCGTAGACCTGGACGGCGAGCCGGCCATTCCGGCGCCGCCGGCAGGCGACGAGAACCGCGCCGCCCGGCGCATACTTGATCGCGTTGTTGACGATGTTCTGAAGCATCGTCGTGAACAGCGCCCGATCGGTCCTGACGACGACGTTGCAGGGCACGCTGCGCAGTTCGATCCCGTTGATATGAGCGGCCTGCGAATTCTGGCGCAGAACCTCGTCAATGATCTCGTTGATCTCGACCGGTTCGAGGCGAGGCTGCACCTTGCCGCTGTCGAGCGTCGAGATGTCCAGGAGCGATTTGAACAGCCGGGATACGCTTTGCAGAGACCGCTCGATGTTGTCGACCATCTGCAGTTCCCCGGCACCAAGCTTCGCGCTGCGCAGACAGGCGGTGAACAGACTGATGGCGTGGATCGGCTGACGCAGATCGTGGCTCGCCTGAGCCAGGAAGCGCGACTTGGACAGGCTCGCCTCCTGCTCGCGTTCGTAGGCGCCGCGCAGGCGTTTCAGCAGGTCATAGATGTAGGTCGGCACCAAGATGGTGGTGAGGACAAACGTGAGAACGAGGAAGGGGTTGTCGCGCCAGTACGCGTTGACGGAGGTCGTCACCGCGATCGAGACGAGCCCGGCGACCGTCGAGATCTTCAGAGCCGTCAGACCGAACCGCAACCCGTTCCCGACGATCATGCGCAGGACGATGACGTAAAGCGGGAGGAACGGCGCGCCACCGTAGGCCATCGTGTAGGTGATCCCACCGATGTCGAGGGCGAAGGCGAGGCCGCGCCGTCTTGGACTGCTGCCCGGATGTCGCGAGATCCAAAGATACATCGCGACCGCGAGAAGCCAGTGGACCGTCAGGAGAACGGCGATGATCTTCAGGTCGGGGCCGGCGATTCCGGCGAGAACCCGGGTCAGAACGTACAGGTCGACGCATCCCATCACGACGATCCGGATGAACGCCTGCGCCTTCTCGTTACCGGAATCCTCGTCCCGCTCGCGGTTCATGGCGCTCACCGGTGGACCGGCCTCGTCGGGGCGCCCGTCTGGGATCCGCTCATGCGGAAGGTCGTTCGAGAGCGATGAGCGGCCGGGGGCTCGCCATTCGGCATTGGAATCTCCTCGACGAGACGGGACACGAGCGTTGGGCGCATTTCGATGCCCGCGGCCTCCTGCCTATCTCAGCGGTATGCGCCCACGGCCTCGTCGATCCGGTAGACGCGGGCATCCGCGTCCGTAGCGTTGCGCACCTTTCCATCCTGTCCCCTCACCGTGCCCGTGAGCGCGACGCGGATCGGCGGCCAGGACAGGCGCCCCGCAGAATCCTCCGGCAGGATGTCGAGGAGGACCTTGCTCGCACCGAACCGGCAGGCCCCGTCGTCCTCAGGCGGGCAGCTGGCCATCTCGTCGGAACCGGCAGGAACCTCGCCGACGATCGCCCGATGCAGGGGGACCTCCCGGAACCGAAGGAGAAGGAGAAGGAAGGAGAAGCCGTTCGACCCTGCCGTCCCGTAGGACTTGAGGCGAAGTCCCATCAGCAGGCCTTCCGGCTGATCGTCCTGACCACCGACCCGCGGGCTTCGTCGACCTCCTGTGCATCCCCGTTCCCGTTTCCCGTCCCGATCCGTGAAGTCAGCGTTTCCGCGCCCTTCAGCTGCCAGCGAGGGGGCTCGAGGGCGTATGTCACGGCGGCGGATCCCACCAGGGCCACGGCAGCCGCCATGTTTCGACGCGCTGAACGCCCAGCGATTTGACCGGATCGCATCATGGCATCGGGCTTTGCCACAATCCCGGCCAAGCCTACATAGGGCACGTGTACGATCAGGTTCCGGCCCGGCCGCGGCCGGTCATCTCCAGATCCCGGCATGGGCCGCCTTCGCGGCAGCGGCCGAACGAGACGGAACGTTGAGGGCGCGCAACAGGGCCGAGACGTGGATGCGGACGGTGAAGGGAGAGATGTCCAGTTCCCTGGCGATCTCCTTGTTCGTGCGTCCCTTCGCGACGAGGCGCAGAACGTCCCGCTGACGCTGCGTCAGGGACGGAAGGGGGCTGTGCGTCACGGCGATCTCCGAGGTCGCGGCTCGCCGGATCACGAACTCACCCTCGTCGATCGCCGTGATCGCCAGCGCGATTTCGCTGGCGGGCAGCGCCTTGCCGATGAACCCGTCCGCCCCTTCGGCCATCACGGTACGGATCAGCTCCTCGTCGTCGATCATCGAGACGACGACGATCGACGCCTTTTCGAACTCCTCACGCAGGCTGCGGATCGAACAGCGAGGATCGAGGCCGGGAAACAGCAGGTCGAGGATGAAGGTCTTCGGCGGCCGCCCGGCGCGGGCGAGCGCCAGAACCTGCTCCATCGTGGCAGCCTCCTGAATGAGCGCTTCCGGAAAGAGGCGTTCGGCGACGTGCCTCATCCCTTCGCGGAACAGCGGATGGTCGTCAGCGACGATGACGGTCTCGGCTCCTCGATCCGTCATCTCGCGTACGCTCATGTCACTGGGAGCACCTTCCATCGTTCCGTGCCAAGCGTTTGATGGCCGGCATGCCCATCACGGGCCGGGCGCGGCATAGCTCATATGCACTACTAGATCGAATTCCGAGGCCTGACTAGAAGTTTGCTCATGCCTAGCGGCAGGAAAAATCCGTTTCTTTTCATAATAAGAATTATCTACCCTCAGATATTATGGCAAAATATATTTATATAGGCACAGAATTTGTGGCAATAGTTTCCAGAGAGATTAATGATTTTGGATGCTGAGCGCCAAGCGCAGGCAAACACTGCCGGGTCCCGCGAGAAGTCGGCAGCGCCTGTCGCGGCCGGTGCGAAGCTGGGTTTGTGTCCGGCTCTCTTTGCCCTCGGCGGCGGCGTGGTGGCGGCCGGCGGCGAAACGGTGGGAACCGTGGATCGCCCGGCTCTCAATCTCGTCAAGAAGGTCGACATCGAGAAGGCCGCCGAGCCCCTGACGTCGGAAAGGCCAAGGGTCTCTGCGAGTTGCCCAACCCCATGGCCGGCCCCGTGGCCATCACCTGCAGCGCCCAATCGGCCAACAGCACCGACACCGTCCGCTTCCGCACGGATGGCGGCAAGTTGGTCCTGGAGCGGCCCAGCCCCGGCTGAGTGTCCGCCACGACATGCCCTCCCGAAGCCGACGAGAAGCCCCATGAAACACCGTCTCCCGAACTTGGCCTTGCGATCCTTGGCCTTGCGATCCTTGGCGCTCGCCGGCTTGGCCGGCCTCTTCGGGCATGGCTTCGTGCTGCCGGCGCAGGCGGAGACCGAGAACAAGACCGCCCGCCCGGGCCAGCGGATCTTCCTCCAGGGCTTCACGTATTACTTTCCCCAACAGGGGTACCGTTCCAAGGCAGCTTCGGTCAGCCTCGTCTCCCCACCGCGCGGCGGACGCGCCGAAACACGGCGGGAGCTGAGAGTCCTCGGCAACAACATCGACGAGCGAGGCGCCACGATCCGGAAGGTGGATGGCTGCGAGGACGTGAAGAAGGATTCGATGTCGATCTTCTATACGGCTCGACCCGACTTTTCCGGTCTCGACACGCTGTCCGTCGACGTGACCTTCAGTAACGGTACGACGCTCCCCTACACCTTTCGGATCACGGTGCCGGAGGGCGAACGCCGCCAGGCTCCCGCCGTCTCCCAGGCGCCCGCCCCGCGCGGCGACGGCGCGGGCCAGGCCGCCAGCACCGGCGACTTCCTGCGCGACACGGTTCGCGGGGCGACACCCGCGCCCCGGCAGGCGCCGGAATCTCCCCCTGCGAAGGCGGCGAATGTGCCCGGCGCCACCGCCGCCGCGCCGCCCGCGCGGATCGAAGCCCCGACGTCTCCGCCCGCCCCGCGAGAAATGGCGCCCGCGCCCCGCCCACGTCCGCAGGCCATGCCTCAGCTCTAGGTGAGCGCGGATCGCCCCGATCCGGTGGAGGCGCAGCGGCAATCCCCGCGGGGCTGCGCCTTCCGCCCCGGAAGGCCCCGCCAGCCCCGGATGAACGCTTCGTCTCGGAGGCCCGTCCATTCGATTTCGACGCAGAGGAAGGTCCCCATGGAACATCGCCAATCGACCGGCTTCGGCCGTCTGTCGACGCAGGCCGGCCTCGCCGCCCTGCTGGGGCTCTGCCTGGCGGGAGCGGCCCGTGCGGAGACGGTGAACAAGACGGCGCAGCCCGGACAGAAGCGCTTGCTACAGGGATTCAGCTACTCCTCGCCACCACCGAGCTGCCGGTCGCAGGCCGCTCTGATCGAGCTCGTCCGGCCACCGCGCGGAGGCCGGATCGAGCAACGACGGGAATTCGCGATCCTCAATGCCACGGTCGAAGACGACGGCAGCACGAGAAGCAAAGCGGATGGCTGCGAATCCGTGAAGATGGACACGATGTCCCTCTATTATACGGCCTGGCCCGATTTTTCCGGCCTCGATATGCTGTCCGTCGACGTGACCTTCAGCGACGGCACGACGGTCCCCTACACCTTCCGGATCACGGTGCCGGAGGGCAGGCGCCGAGGAGCCCCCGCGGTCTCGCAGGCACCGGCTCCGCGCGACGGCGGCAGCGGCCGGCCGGCCGAAACGGCCGGCGTCGCCCCGACCGGTCGGGCCGCCACCACGGAGGATTTCCTTCGTGACACGGTCCGCGAAGCGGCACCCGCGAACCGGCGGGCGCCCGTCGCCGAGCCCCCGAAGGCCATGGTTCGGACGGAGCAGCCGGCCTCCGCACCCAACGACGTTCCGCCACCCCGCGTGGACACCCCGCCCGCGCCGCGCGAGATGGCCCCTGCCCGCCCGCCATGCCTCAGCTTTAAGGGATCGTAGGCCGATTCCCGTTCCGGAAAGAGACCAGACGAGTATGCGCCTGAAGGAGATGTCGATCGGAACGAAGGCCCTTGCCGTCGGTGCGGCCTTGGCCGTGTCGGCGCCATCCGTAGCCTTGGCGGCGCCCGCGAAACCGTCCTTCGATTGCACGACAGCCGCCTCGCAGGTCGAGAAAGCGATCTGCGCGAGCGTCCCGCCGGCGCAGGCCGACGCCGACCTCACGGACGTCTATCAGGACCGCCGCCGCACCTTGAGCGCAACGGCGGCGGCGCGCCTCACCATGGACGAGAAGCGCTTTCTCGCCGCCCAGGAGCGCGTCTTCGGCTTCGGTGCCAAGGATCCGGCGGCGCTGCTGCTGGGAGAGATCGCAGGGCGCGTGACAGTCTTGCGCAGTCTGCGCATCCCCCCGAGGACGGCCTTGCCGGAACCTGGAGCAACGACTCCGGCACCGTCACGCGGAACGCCGACGACAAGACGGTATTCGAACGAGGCGGGCCTGCGGGAGCCCGTGACCGGATAAGGGAGGTAGCGATGGTGACCTATCAATTGATGCTGGCCGGAAGCCTGATGCTCATGCTCGCCACGGCACCGCCTCTCATGGCGGCGTCGGGCGGCATTCGGGACGTCACGCTGTCGAGCGGTGGACTCGCCGAGGTCACCGTGGCCCGGTCCGTCGAGGGCGACACCACGGTCGCGATCGACGTCCAGGCCGATCAGATCGACGACATCCTCAAGAGCCTCGTGGTGCGCGACCCCGCAGGCTCGGTCGGCGCCATTCGGCTGGACGCGGAGGATCAGGTCGAGGAGATCCTGCGCTCCGCGCCCTTCACCGCAGACGATCTCTCGTCTTCCGCGCAGCTCGCGGGCAAGCTGCAGGGGGTCAAGATCAGGATCGAGAGTTCCGGGCGGGTGCTGGAAGGGCGCGTGCTCGGCCTGTCCACGCGGGACGCCGGATCCGACACCGGAACGGTGCGCGTGCTCTCCGTCCTGACGGAGGCCGGCACCTTGGAATCCGTGAAGGTCGAGGACGGCGTCACGGTGACGATCCGGGATCCCGCCATGGTCGACAGGATCGCGAAGGTGGTCGACGTGGCCGGTAAGGCCAAGGCCGACGGTGCCCGCCGCGTCGAGATCGCCCTGGTCGGCACCGGCAAGCGCGAGGTGCGTCTCACCTATGTGGTTCCCGCGCCCGTGTGGAAGACGAGCTATCGGCTCGTCGATGGCGGAAGCGGGCGGGCGAACCTTCAGGCCTGGGCGATCATCGAGAACGCCCTGGGCGAGGATTGGAAGGGGGTTGCCGTCACCCTCTCGTCCGGATCGCCGGTGGCGCTCCGGCAGCGTCTGCATCGCCGCTATTGGCGCCAGCGTCCGGAGGCCCCGCTTCCCATCGACGAGGTCGGTTTGCCCGACCTCGATCCCGGTACGGTCGCGCCCAGGGCCGCCGCGCGGGCGTTCCAGGACGACGGGATCGCTGCCCCCTCGCCTCCCCGCCCGGCTCCGATTTCGCGAATGGACCGACTGTCATTACCGGATGCGCGCTACGAGGCCGCGCCGGCCGCGGCGGCTGCCGACGCGACGGAAGGGGATGTGGCGGCGAACTTCACGCTCCCCCACCCCGTCGATCTGGGAGTCGGCCGCACATTGTCCGTGCCCATCCTCGACACCGAGATCGAGGCCGCGCGGATCGCGCTCTGGAAACCAGGACAGGGCGTCCACCCGACCGCAGTTCTGATGATCCGCAACGGATCCGCGGCGACGCTGCCGCCGGGCATCATGACGATCTACGACGGCAAGCTCGGCTATGTCGGCGATGCGCGGCTGCCCGCGACTCCCGTCGGCGAACAGCGTTTCGCCGCCTTCGCCGTCGATCGGAAAGTCCGCGTCCAGGCCGAAACGCAGCCGAACCAGGTGCTGACGGAGATTACGGTCGTCGACGGCGCGGTCCGGGCCAAGACACGGTCGCGCGAAGTGACGAGCTACACGGTGAAAGGCGCTCAGGACGCACCGCGCACCGTCGTGATCGAGCATCCACGCCGCAGCGGCTGGACCTTCACGTCCGCGGCGCTCGATACCGAGACCCCGACGGCCTATCGGTTGAAGGTCTCGGTTCCCGCCGCGGGTACGGCCGAGATTCAGGCGGTGCTGGAACGCCTCCACGTCGAGACTTACGCGCTCGTCGACGCCGACGCGTCGATGCTCCTGCATTGGAGTTCCCTTGCCGGCGACGCGAAGCTGGCGGACACCTTGAAAACGCTTTCAAATGCCCACTCCGACAGCGAAGCCGTTGCCCGTGAGATCACGGAGATCAATGACCGGATCGCGAAAGTGAGCACAGAGCAGGAGCGCATTCGCAGCAACCTCGGTGCAGTTCCCAAAGACAGCGAACTTGCCCGGAGGTATCTCGCTCATTTGAGCACGCAGGAAGACGAATTCACCAGTCTCGGCGAGGCTCGATCCAAGGCCGAAAGTCGTCTCAAACTCGCGCAGGAGCGCTTTCGCGCCCTGATCTCGAAATTGTAGGCGCGTATTCCTGCGCCGCATGGCCGAACCGATGCCGGTTTGGTGCATCTCGCAAAACTGTCGATCGCCGGGCCTACCCATCCGATATCGACGGTGCAGCAGGAGTTCGGTGAGAAACGCTCAAAAGATCCGGACATTCTTGGGTCTGAGCGTCTGGCCGGCGAAGAGCCGCCGGTCTCCTGACCATACCGTCCAAAGACGTGACGCGCTCGATTGTCCGATCTCTCAAGGCCTTTCGCAGCACGCCGACGTCGTTGCACCCGGAACGGCATGTCACGCTCCACCAACCAAAGGCTCCTCGTTCATGAGCGCGATCCTCACGACCTGGTCGATCAACCTCAAGATCGGCATCCTGATAGCCGTCGGCGTCAGCGGGGGGATCGGCGCGCTCATCGGCTATCGCATCGGCCGGGATTTTGAGAGCTTCATGGCAGCGGATCGGTCTCCGACCCAGCGAGCGCTTCGCCTCGTCAACCGGGTCGCAATCGAACATGGCCTCTCGCAGGGCGAATTGTTGAAAGCGATGCTGGAAAAGTACGATTCCTCATGCGGCTCGACCTGTGTCGACAAGAAATGATCTGCAGAAGTCTGTAGCGGTGTGGGCTTGTGGCCCTGGCCAAGGCCATGATCGCGATGTTCCATGCGTCCTTCGACGGCGGCATGCCCTTGATCGCGCTCCGGGGATCCGACGTCATCACCGCCGACATCCAGGCCGGTGTGGAGCGCTGGTTCCTGCAATGGGGGGCAAGCACCAGGACGGCCGCGCCGCCATGCACCTGGCGATGGATCTCCTCCACAAGGTGAAGGCGGAGGCCTTCCCTAGGCCGCTCGCCTGAACCCGGACACGATCCACCGGCCGGCGAACCAGATCGCCAGGTGCAGGAGCGGCGGCACCAGGGCGAGCCGTAGGAGACCCGCCTGCCCGCCGAGGGCATCCAGCCGCCGCGGCCAGCGCCGGCCCCGGAAGTTCCTGGCAACCAGATCCTGCTCCGCCTTGTCGAAGGCCGTGTTCGCGTAGAGAAGAGTGTCGTCGGGAAAGTCGACGAAGAGCATGGGACCCGACTTCACCGACGCATCGAATCCGTCCTGGTATCGGTACTCGATCCGGTCGAACCGCGGCGGATGCTTACCCTCGGATGGCTTCCGGAAGACCTCCAAGAACGGCTTGGACATGTTCTCCGTCTCGAAAGGATTGGAGACGCCTTCCTGCATCTCGACGGTGAACTGGTAACGCCCCCGCACCGTGTCCGACACGTTCGCCCAGGTCATCCAGGCAACGAGCGCGATCCAGACGGCCGTCGCCACGAGCCAGAACAGGCCCCGCGTCACGTTCACACCCTGCAAGCCCCCCCGGTTTGCCATCGCGGGCGAACGTGGCAGGCAGCTCTCGATTTCCGGACGTGCCGTCTCGACCCCTTGCACCGCTCATGCGGCAGGCCGCAATCGATGTCCGTCGTATACCCGACCGCGGCGATCCGGCGGCCCGGCGGTAGCGGTGACGGCTGGCCGCCAATTGCCCGCTCGACGCTGTGCAGCGCCGCCATCGGATCGGGCCAGCCGGCCGCCCGGGCAGCGCGCCGTCGACAGAGAAGGGTGTCGTCCTTACCGGAAGGCTGCCAGCTGGGGCCTGAAAGCGAAAGGGCCGCTCCGGCCGGCCAACATGTAAAACGATTCAAGATGTCCGATCCGGGAATCGTTTGACACGTCGGGGGCGTTTTCCTGCCTCGCCAGGCGTCTAATGCGGCCTTGGGCTGGTATCAAGCTGGATCAAGGGGTTCGGACGATACCAGCCTGAGAGCCCAAGCGCCTGTCTACGCTGGGAAAAGGAATGGAGCGGGCGATCGGGATCGAACCGACGACATTCAGCTTGGGAAGCTGACGTTCTACCACTGAACTACGCCCGCGTGCCGACAGACGGAAACGGTCTCGACAGTCGAGTTCCGGCCCTTCAGCGGGGCGGACCATATCAGAGCGGCCCACTTTGTCCACGGTCTCGTCGCGGCGTGCCGCGCGGGTTCACGTTCCCAAGGGGCGGGCTTTCCGATAGCGTATGGCCGGTCCGGCCCATTGATCCGGCCCATCGCGCGACCGGGTCGGCTCGCCCCTTCGGCACGGCGCCCATCCCCAGCATGCGGATTGTCAAAAAGCACCGATGGATATCTCCTCCGCGCAGGGCGGCACGCACGCCACGATGAACGACGCCTCCGGCGGGTCGCCCCGCCTCGGCCCTCGTCTCGTTCTCGCCTCGGCCTCGCCGCGCCGGCTGGCGCTGCTGCAGCAGGCGGGCCTCGAACCCGACGCCCTGCTGCCCGCCGATATCGACGAAACCCCCAACAGGTCCGAAGCACCGCGCGAACTCGCCCGGCGCCTCGCCCGGACCAAGCTCGACGTGGCGGGGGACGCCGCCCGACGTCGCGACGACATGCGCGACAGCTACATCGTCTCGGCCGATACGGTGGTGGCCGTGGGCCGGCGCGTCCTGCCGAAGGCGGAACTGGCCGACGAGGCCACGGATTGCCTGCGCCTGCTCTCCGGGCGCCAGCATCGCGTCTATACGGCCGTGTGCGTGCTCTCCCCCAAGGGCAACCGCCGCGAGCGCGTGGTGGAGACGCGGGTGCGGTTCAAGCGCCTCTCCGGCCGCGACATCGAAGGCTACATCGCCTCGGACGAGTGGCGGGGCAAGGCCGGCGGGTACGCCATCCAGGGCCTTGCCGGTTCCTTCGTGGTCAAGCTCGTCGGCTCGTATAGCGCCGTGGTCGGCCTGCCGCTCTACGAGACGATCAGCCTCCTCGACGGCGAGGGCTTTCCCGTGCGGCAGGCCTGGGGGGCGATGGCATGAGCGGGACCGTTCCCCCCAGGCGCAAGCCGGAGCCATGCCCGGTCTGCGCCAAGCCCGCGCAGGCGGGGTTCCAGCCCTTCTGCTCGACCCGCTGTGCCGATATCGACCTCGGCCGCTGGCTCACCGACCGCTATGCGATCCCCACCGACGATGACGAAACCGAGGACGAGGCCCCGCCGCACTCATCCTGAATCGATCCGATTGCAGGATGCATGAGAAGGAGGCTGGACAGGGCCACACGACCTCACTATACCCCCGCTCCAGTCGACGGCGCCAAGCGCTTCGGCGGAGGCCCAGGTAGCTCAGTTGGTAGAGCATGCGACTGAAAATCGCAGTGTCGGCGGTTCGACTCCGTCCCTGGGCACCATTCGCTTCTAAGTCGTTGAAGCACTGATATCATAGGCAAAATCGGGGCTGACCGGTATACATGACCGGGGTACTAGCTCGATGGGCCTTCGTATGACGACTGCGACAACACGCCGCGACTCAAAATGCCATCAAATACAGAAGCGTGTGCCGGCTGAGGTCGTCGCACGGGCGGGTGGTCGGTCTTATCCCATCACATTGCCAGCATATGGCTCAGCACCGGAATGCCTCGTCGAGATTACGATTCGGCCAGTCATCAAACTCTCTTTGCGTGTACGCGACCCGGCCGCCGCAAAGGCGCGGATTGGTGCGGTCACCTCTCAACTTGAGCGCATCTTCGCTAGCTTGCGCGCCGGCTTGACCGAACTCAGCCATCGGGAGGCGGTTGCGTTGTCGGGAGAAATCTATCGTCTCGTGGTCGAACGCTTCGAGATGGACCCGGGTAACCCTGGAGACTGGGAAGCCTGGAAAGGTTTCCATTGGGCAGCGATGGAAGGCCGTATACCAAATCCACCGTCGATCACGTGGCAGGAAATCATGGACGAGCGCAACGCAGCGCACGGTGTCTTTGGCGTATCACAGGGACCAGTTCTGCTCGACGTAATCGAGAGCTTGCCGCTAGGGGACAGCGATCACAGCCTCGAAGTCCGCTTTGGGCTACTTGCTTCCTGGGTTCTTGCGCGGCACGCCCTGGAGGTAACGCCAAGCAGCCGCCTTAAACTGCTACAGCAGGTGGCGGAAGCGTCACTTGATGCCGGCTGGGCGATGAAGCGGGCGTCGCTGGGAGACTATACTCCTGATCAGAAAGCGAACCGCTTTCCGCCCGTTTCCGCTCATAACCCGGTGCCGGGGGTCAAGCTCACCACTCTGTTCGAGCACTGGCAGAGGGAAACCAAACCCGCACCAGCGACACTCGGGACATGGAAGCCTGTCGTCTCGTCCTTTCGTGAGCACATAGAGGACCAAGTTGTTGCCCGGCTTACCGTTAAAGATATAACGAGTTGGAAAGATAAGTTGATTGCACAAGGCCGCTCTGCGCGCAACATAAACGAAACTTATCTCGCCTGCATCCACGCCCTACTGTCCCACGGCAAGAGAAACGGCTTCGTAAAGGATAACGTGGCGACAGGCATTGGTGTCAAGGTTAAACGCGTTGCTGGTACGGGCAGGCTTCCTTACGAAGATGCGGAAGTTGCTGCACTGCTTGCTATCGCACAGACCCAAACTCATGCAGCAAGGCGTTGGATACCCCTTCTGGCAACTTGCTCGGGGGCACGTGCTGGCGAGCTAGCACAGCTCTGGGCGGAACGGGTGCGTGAGATCGATGGGGTGCTTGCGATGGAACTTCGCCCGGCCGAAGATGGCGGCACATTCAAGAATGCTGGCTCAGAGCGCATCGTGCCGTTGCACCCTCGTCTAGTCGAAGCAGGTTTCCTCGATTTCGTGAAGGCGAAAGGACAAGGTCCCCTCTTCTACGGCCGCGTCACTAAGCGTGGTGAGCTTCATGCTTCAAAAGGCACTGTGAATCACCTCGCGGGATGGATACGGAAGCAGCCAGGCTTCAACAACCTACGCAAAGCCCCGAACCACGCCCTACGCCACTGGTGGAAGACCACAGCGTCGCGGGTAGGGATCTCTGACAGCCGTGCCGATCACCTTCAAGGACACGTAGGTCAGGGAGAGGCGGCAGGATATCGGCACTTTCGAGACCTCAAGTCCCTGGCCGAAGATATAGCGCGCATTCCGATTCCGGGATTCTGAACAGCCTCCAACGCTACCTTCTTTGCTGCCGACACGCATTTTGGGGATGCACACATTCTGCGTCACCGAGGAGCGGCGTATGGATCACTCGATGATCACGACGCGCATCTCATCAGGCGGATCGCCTTTATCAACGCCAACGACAATGTCTGGCATCTCGGCGATTCTGCCGTTGGTGCGAGCCGGGTGCGCTGCGCGGAGATCTTTGAGGCCCTAGATGTTTGGTCCCGGCATGTGGTGTGACGGATCGAGCCTGAAGCGTTCGGGCTCTTTCGTCCAGGTCTGGCAGATAAATTCGTAGGGCGTGAGGCCTCGCAGGTTCTTCAGCCGGCGACCGGAGTTGTAGGCCTCCACGAACAGTTGCAGGTGGCGGCGCTGCTCGTCGTGGTCGGTGTAATGATAGCGTTTGACCGTCGCGTCCTTGATCGTGCGGTTCATTCGCTCGACCTGCCCGTTGGTCCAAGGGTGACGCGGCTTGGTCAGACGATGGTCGATATCGTTGCGGGCGCAGGCGGACTCGAAGCTGTGAGCTCGGAATGTCTCGCCGGCTGCAATCGCCTCCTTGATGACGGAGGCGGCCGAGGCGACGTTGCCGGGCGTGGTGAAGTGGGCGCCGTTGTCGGTGAGCACCGTGTGCATCCGGTAGGGCACGGCCTCAGTCAGATGGCGGAGGAAGTCCCCTGCGACCCGCCGAGTCGCCTTTTCAAGCAACTCGACGAAGGCGAATTTGGTCGTGCGGTCGATGGCGACGAGCAGGTAGAGCCGCCCTTCCGCCGTGTGGACCTCAGCCAGATCGATGTGGAAGTAACCGAGCGGGTAGGACTTGAAGCGCGACCGCTTGGGTTTGGTCGCCGTCGAACTCCGGCAATCGGCTGATGCCGTGGCGCTGCAGGCAGCGATGAAGCGACGAGCGGGTCAGATGTGGGATCGTGGACTGGAGCGCGTAGAGGCAGCCGTAGAGCGGCAGGAGCGTGTGACGGCGAAAGGTGACGACGACCGCCTCGTCCTCGGATGACAGCACCGTCGAACGCGGATCCTTCGGCCCCGTGCGCTGGTCGGCGACCGAGGTCCGCTGCCGCCACTTGGCAACCGTCTTTGGATTGATCCCGTAGCGTTTCGACAGCGCCCTCAGGCTCGCTTGACTTTGCTGGTTCGCTCGACGGATCGCCTCAGTCGTCGTAGCGCTGCCGTGAAGAACCTGGCCCATAGCGCGTCCCTCCACTCCGACGTGAAGTGTGCACCATCAAACCCTGGGATCAACCATCCTAAGGGAAGATCGCCTGTACCTTGATGGGCGCACTGCTACGCATAGGGGCATAATTGGCTCAAGCGACGACACGCCCCAATCGCAGTCATCACCTTTGCCGCGTCGAGCCGAGCGGACGAACGCGCGCACGGAGATGCGGTAGCGCACCGATGAGGGCGGGTATAAAGGCAATTCAAAACCGTCTCCCCCGAGGCGCAGTCTACAACGTATACGAAGGATACTCGCTGAAGGAGGCTTGCAAGAGCCCCGTTGTACACTGCCGCGGGAACGTGCAGAATCCTTTCGGGGACAACGGACACGAGTAGCATGCCGGTAGAGATTGGAAGCCTATCATTAGACGAAGCAACAATTGCTAAGCAACTTCGGAATGATTTCAAGGACGATTGGTTTCCAGATCCAATCGGCTTCGAAGATTACTTCGAGAGTGGGAATCTTTCTGAAATAATAAGAAGCAATTTTGATCAGCATCATGGCCAGTATGAGCCTTCGCAGGCGCTTTTGCTCAATGTGCCAAAGTCAAACTTCACGCTTAGATACGCGCTCGAAACAAGCGTGACTGACCGCGCAATATACCACGCTCTAGCTGCAGAGCTTCTGCCGCTTTTCGACGAGTGCATTAGCTGGCGCGTTTTTAGCCATCGGCGGGATAGTAAGCTAGTCACTGAAGGGCATCGTAGCGATAATAGATATACATTTCGAAATGGCGTTGCTGCTTGGAGCGACTTCCTTGGGTGCGTGGACGCGCAACTAGAACCTAAAAAATTTCTACTATCAACCGATTTGGCAAATTATTTTGAGAATATTACGATCACAAAACTAAAAGAAAGCTTTGTCAACCTGGTGCCTAAATTGAAATGTGACGCGGCGAAAAAGGCAACTGTGCGCGGGCAAATCGATCAGCTATTTCAATATTTAGATAAATGGAGTTATGCGCCTAATAAAGGACTGCCTCAGAATAGAGATGCATCGTCTTTTATTGCTAATATCTATATGATGTCAGTCGATAATGAAATGATAGCCGCTGGCTATGAATACTTTCGATATATGGACGACATCAAAATAGTTTGTGCGAATGAGAGTCAAGCTAGAAGAGCCTTAAAAGCATTGGTACTCGCGCTAAGACCACTAAGCCAATCGGTAAACTCGGGAAAAACTCACATCGTCTCTGCGAGTAATCCCGAGGAAATCAAAAGTTGTCTTGGCAGCGGTTCTCCAGAGATGAAGCGAATTAACTCGGCATGGCAAACAAAGTCGCTCAAACCCATAGTCCGGTCGTTCATCCCATTAAAAGATCTCACGTTGAAAACACTTAAGCAGTGTCGCTACGATAGCAGGGAGTTCCGTTTTTGCATAGGTAGACTTGAGACCTTAGCTAGGTGCATTGAATTCAACGTTCCTAAGGAGTTTTTTGAAGAAATTACGGATCTAGTTATTGAAGGTTTATCCAAATCTCCAGTTTCCACTGATCAAATTTGCCGCTACCTGCGCGCTGTAGAGTTAAACCATCCGCAAATACAGGAGCTTGTACAACACATTGTTGATGATGATAAGACAATTTATAATTGGAAGAACTACCGAGTTTGGGTGCTGTTTGCTCAAAAATCAGTAATGGATGATCGTCTACTGGGAACCGCGAGGGAGTATGTAGCTGTAAGAGCTGATGATCCAAGTCGAGCCGGAGCTACTATATATCTCGGAAAAATGGGGACTCTTGAAGACCGACAGCTCATTGCAGAGAAATTCGGTGACCTTAAATCGTATCTAGGCCAACGGTGCGGCATCATTGGAGCGCATGAAATCCATTTTTCGGCGAAGAAGACGGGTGGCGCAAGCATTAAGACCCATGTCGGCCCCCATTTGCGTGCTGATTTGAAGGGCGTTTACAAAACTTTGAACCGTTCCGGTAGGTACGTTTCTGAATTAGAGCCGATGCTGATTACACGGTATGTCGATACGGAGCGCGACTATGACTGAATATAGTTATCTAATTTACTTTACTGATCCCTATGGAGTCGGCAAGTCCCAATATGTAGTGGCGAATGAAGTTGGTCTTACTAATGTACCTAAAAATACATTGAAAGATTATGATCGATTGATCACATTTGATGTGCACACACTAGTTGACGATCTAAGAATCAATAAAGGTAGTCTGCCGGCGGAACTGATCGACATCAGTGATGCCCTTAGACTTAACGCTGCGGTCTCGCGTTCGGACGGGGGCGAAAAGGTATGGGGGTTCTGGCGCAATATCAAACCTCATTTTAAAAACCAAGCCTCTTGGAAAATCTTAAGTGGCGTTTATTCCGTGCTGGACCCCATACCCGAATCTTCTGACTTACCCGCACTTCTTAGCGAATTTGTTGTTGCTCTTGGTTTGTTGTGGAATGACACAAAAGATAAGCTCGAGTTGAACGGTGAACTGGCTAGATTTCTAGATGTGGAGGTTCCGGTTGCTCAGATATTTTACTACCGGTAATTTGTAGGGATACCGATAGATCGGAATAAGGTCGGTCAATTTACGGCTTTAGCATCGAAAGAAAGGTATAAATATTATCAAGATGTTTCATCGACTCTGGGAATAAGCGCAACAGGGCTCTCTTATTGGAATGTAGGGTCTCGCTTAGAGCTGACTGATTTCACTTTGCCAAGTGCTGAAATCACAGGTTACGCACTACGTGACCAAATGAAGCTTGCTACAAACCATTCTCATTTTGCGACCCAATTTACCCGGTACCTCGACGCATCCCGCGATATGGACATTTTGGCTCGTCTTTCTGGCGAGAGCGACAGAGTCTTTCCTACTTTTCACCCAATCGGTACCGTTAGCTCGCGGATTCTTATTGCCGATCCATATATCCAGGAGTTGAGGCGCAAATACAGAGAGGTAATTTGCTCCGAAAATGACATGGAGCTTGCATATTTTGATTACTCACAGTTCGAGCCCGGTATTATGGCGGCGCTTGCGGGCGATGCTGATTTAATGTCGCTTTATAACCAGGGCGACGTATATAAAGCGCTTAGCATTGCAGTCTATGGTGTTCCGGAGCACCGTCAAATTTGCAAGAGAGTTTTTCTCGCTTATAGCTATGGAATGTCCTTAAAAGGCATCGCTGTACTATTGTGCGGTAAGAATGCAAGTGATGCTGATCGAGAATTCATGGAAAATAAAATTAGGCAATTTTTCGAAAGATACAAATCTCTAGTGTTATTCAAGTCTGGTTTGGAGGATGTGCTGCTGCGGGATGGCAGCGTTAAAACTCTTGAAGGCAATCGACGGCAGCGATTGCAGGGCGGTAAGTTATCTTCGAAAGAGCGTCGCTGGGCAGTAAGTCAAGTCGTACAGGGAACAGCTTCGCTCATATTCAAGCACGCATTGATAAATATCATGAGAAAATTTGGCAAGAATGCACTGCTGATCCCGGTTCACGATGCAATACTTATGCAATTACCTACTGAAGAAATTTATGCGCACCGAGCGGCCGTTGTGGAGATAATGCAAAAAAGCTTTTCTCGTTTTTGTCCAGGTGTAAGTGTCCGAGTAACGTCCGGGTCGTTCCATGAGTAAGTAGTGTATGTTCAACAAGTGTTACCCTGAAGAATTGCTCTTCTCATGTATTGATGTTTAATTTACAATAGAGGAAAAGTGCACGTTTCTGCGCGAAATGATTTTACCACAGGGTGAAACGCTAATCCTACAACATGTCGGAAATCATGTTAAGTCACACTACGGTATACCCTGACGTGACGTAACATGGGCAGCGCCGGTCATCGTAACATCTGGGTTGACACCGGCTATTTGTGACAAGGTAGGCTCGGGCCTAAAGCTTGAGGTTACAAACTATGGCCCGAATCGGTTACGCCCGCGTCAGCACCCTTGACCAAGATCTTGATGGCCAGGTCGCCCGGCTCAAGGCCGAAGGCTGCGGGGTGATCCGCTCGGAGAAGGTCTCCGGTGGCAGCCGTGACGGGCGGGCTGAACTGGCGACGGTGCTTGAGTTCCTACGGCCGGGCGACGAACTGATGGTCACGCGCCTCGACCGCCTTGGCCGCGATACCCGAGACGTCCTGAACCTCATTCACGAGGCCGAGCAGCAAGGTGCGCATGTCACCGTACTCGACCCCCACGTTTCAACGCGGGGCGAAATGGGCCACGTTGTTTTGACGGTGCTCGGTATGGTCGCGCAGATGGAACGACGTTTTATCAAGGAACGTCAGCGCGAGGGCATTGAGCGGGCGAAGGGTAGCGGCGTGTATGCCGGCGGCAAGCGCCGCCTCGACCACGACCGGATTATCTCGTTGTCGAAGGCTGGCAATGGGGCCGCGGCGATTGCTGCGGCCTTGGGCTGCTCCCGCATGCAGGTGTACCGCGTAATCCGCGAGGGATGACGGGCCGGATGTATCAGGCCATCGCTATGTCCCTCATGGATGGATTTTTGCCGATCTGCTTCCGGGTCGCAATGCATGAAAGCGGGCGTTATCGCCGTACCCGCTCACGACCCGTCTCGGACCCTCGGAAGGTCTGCTAAGAGGTAGGTTGGCGGAGGATGGCCCCACGTGTGGGCTGGGTAGAAATGAGACGGTCCGCTTCCACACTCATGTGAGGGCAGAAGCGGACGTCCAAGTAGCGCTCGTGCCTTACCGCGCCTGCCCGAAGCGACGATGCGTGGTTAGGCGGCGCGGACAGTGTGGAGGAAGCGACCTACCTCGGCGGAGAGTTGCTCAGACTGGCGCGACAGCTCCGATGCGGCCGACAGCACTTGGCTGGCCGCTGCTCCCGTCTCTTCCGACGCCCGCGCCACCCCAGACATGTTGCTAGTTACCTCGGTCGTCCCCGTGGATGCCTGGGCGACGTTACGCACGATTTCCTGGGTTGCGGCACCCTGCTGCTCAACCGCGGCGGCAATCGAGGTCGCGACCCCGTTGATCTCGCGAATGCGCGCCGTCATCGATCCGATGGCGGACACCGCCTGCCCGGTGACGCCCTGGATCTGGCCGATCTGGGTACCGATCTCCTCGGTGGCCCGTGCCGTCTGCGAGGCAAGTTCCTTCACTTCGGTGGCGACCACCGCAAAGCCGCGCCCCGCTTCGCCCGCACGGGCTGCCTCGATGGTGGCGTTGAGGGCCAGGAGGTTAGTCTGGCTTGCGATGTTCGAGATCAGCCCGACCATGTCGCCGATCCGGGCCGAGGCCTGGCTGAGGGCCTGGACCAATTGCAAGGTCTGATCTGCCTCGCCGACGGCCGTCTGGGCGAGGTCGGACGAGCCCGAGACCTGCCGCCCGATCTCCTGAACGGATGATCCGAGCTCCTCCGCGGCGGCAGCCACCGTACTCACGTTCGTGGAAGCCTCTTCCGCCGCTGCGGCGACCGTGATCGACTGCGCGGCGGTTTCGGCGGCATTCGAACTCATCTGTTGGGCGGTCGCCTGCAACTCGGTGGCGGAAGACGAGACCATTCCGACGATCCCGCCGACTGCCGCCTCGAACCCGTCGGCCAGTTCGATCATGGTCCGTTTGCGTTCCTCAGCGGCCGCTGCATCGGCAACACGCTTGATCTCTGCCTGTTCGGCCGCCTTTGCCGAGACCATGGCCTTGATGCCTTCGACTGCCTTGCCGACCGCCCCGATCTCGTCCCCGCGTCGCGCTTCCGCGATGGATGTGTCGATCTCGCCTTGCGCCATCCGCTCAAGCACCGCCACCAGGCGACGGATCGGTAGAACGATCAAGCTAAAGACGAGGCCTGTGAGGAAAACGGCAATGATGACACTGGCGATGCTTCCGATGATATTGGTCAGGTAAGCCGTTGAGAAAGAGGTTTTCTGTTCGACCCCTCGCACATGGAGCAGATCGTGCTCAACCTTTGCCATTTCGCCAACGACAGCCCGAATAGCATCCATCGAT
Source organism: Methylobacterium sp. 88A (assembly GCF_000376345.1). NCBI lineage: Bacteria > Pseudomonadati > Pseudomonadota > Alphaproteobacteria > Hyphomicrobiales > Methylobacteriaceae > Methylobacterium > Methylobacterium sp. 88A. The sequence goes on along the minus strand of NZ_AQVT01000001.1, from coordinate 83,393 downwards.
GCCTTGCCGGCACCACTTCCCTCAAGCGCTCGCGCCTGTTCTAATTTGCTCGACTCAACTAGGCCGATTTCTTTGCTCGCAATGTCAGTTGACCATGATGTGGTAACACGTTGAAGTGCCGTAAGGCGATCTTGCTGGGCCAAGTTGTCAGCAGTCAGATTTTTGACTTGATTGAATTTTTCCTGGAATTGAATCTGACCTGACTTGTAGGGTGCGAGAAAGTGAGAGTCTCCTGAAACGAGATATCCACGCACGCCGGTCTCTTGATTGACCATGGCCATGTTGATGCCATCAAGGGCCTGTAAGACTTTGTATGTGTGCTCAGTCTGGCCGATGCTCGCTTCAATTGAGGACAAGCGCGTGTAGCCAAGCAAGCTGACGCCTATAGTCACTGCAGATAAGGAAACGAAAGCAACCGCAAGCTTGGTAGTTATTTTAATATCAGAAAGAGCACGCATCTCGGGAGCCTCAAACAGATCCACAAGGGCGCGATCTGGTGGGCCGTTCATAAATCTTATAGGTTAATCTCAAGTTTCGCTCAGAGAGCACTATAGAAATCGGAGGGGTTTTCACAAACTTTTGAGCACACGAGCCCCATGGCCGCTGCTGTAAACCTAGCAATGGCCTGTGACTTATCGTTGTATTCCAACCCTGTCTCGCTTCAAAGTTCGGCAGCTGGCAGCCAGATCTGAGCACTGGGTAACGATGAGCAGGCATATGAAACGACAACTCAAAACCGCTAGCATCTACATCCAAATAAGCCGAACCTGGCGGTTGGTATCCGATCACGCATTTTACGAATGGCCACAGTCGGAACGTCCGCTTTAGGGCGAAGCGTCAGGGGCCGCTCACCACCCCGAGCCGAAGTTGCCGAACGGCCAACGAATGGCCGCTTATGGGAGGCGGTCATGGCAATCTGGGCGGCTGGGTTGGGTCGAGACCCGTCCGTCTGCCCAACGGCAGGGTTGGGTAATTTTCTGCCAGTCCGCTTCCGGACGGCATATGCAGCGAAGCGGACATAGTCGCAGGGACCGCTCACGACCGAGGCCGTGTGAGAACGCCGACCGCTCAGGCTTGAGTCGTCCGTGGGGAGCCGCGGGGCAGGTCGAACTGGCGAGCCTCAGGCCCGGATCGCCTCCATCAGCGGACCGACCCTGAAGATCTGGATCATCCGCTTCATGTTGTAGGCCAGAACCTGCAGGCTCATCTCTGTTCTGACCTTGGCCAAGGTCCGGGTCAGGAAGTGGGTCGCTCCCATCCAGGCCTTCAGCGTGCCGAACGGATGCTCGACGGTCTGGCGACGGATCTTCATCGCGTCCGGCAGGCGGCCTGGATGGCCGGGCCGTTGTCCTTACGGAAGTCGGCCAGCGTCTTGAAGTCGGGCATCAGCCCGCCGGTGAGCCAGATCAGCTCGATGTTGCGCTGGCTCTCGCGTTCGAGCCGGCGGCTCGACGGCACGCGGTTGAGGTAGCCGTAGAGATAGATCTTGAGCAGCGTTGCCGGATGGTAGGCCGGACGACCCGTGGCCTCCGGCACCGCGCCCGAGAAGCCCAGCGCGCTCAGATCGAGTTCATCGACGAACACTTCGACGAGGCGAACCGGGTTGTCGGCAGTGATGTAGTCGTCTAGGCAGTCGGGAAGGAGCGTGATCTGCTGACGATCCTCGCCTGCGATGAAGCGCTTCATCCCGACCTCCTCAGATCGGAATTGCTCTACCAGATCAGCACGTTTTCACACAGTCTGGACCCTTCTCGGACGTTCTGTACGGGCGCTAAGCACCTGGCTTCATCCGCCTGTCCCTATCCGGGCCGGGTTGGATCGGCTGAGTTGTCCGTCTGCTAACCAGCCAACCGGCATCCTCCCATCGAGCCAAGTTGCGTATCGGCTCACTGTGAGATGGACGACCCACCCCGCCGGCCCCGTGAGCAGATCGGGGCGGCGGGGCTGTGCCCGCCTCCCTATCGGCGCTGGTTGGGCTCAGGACGGCCTAGGCGCCTTCCATGCATGCCTATCAAGCTGCGGCAGTCTTCCGAGGCCGACCCGCTCGCTTGGGTTTCTCAGGGGTCGGGACGGCCTCTTCCACTGCTGCCTTCGCTGGGACATCATTTGCCTCCGGAGCCGTCTTCTGGCGTATCTGTCCAAGGCCCAGGGATCGGGCAAGCGCCGAGCGCTGCGCTGAGTAGCTGGGTGCGGTCATCGGGTAGTCAGCGGGCAGACCGTACTTCGCGCGGTAGGTCTCCGGGCTCAGACCACGAAGCGTCAGATGCCGCTTCAAGGTCTTATAGGACTTGCCGTCTTCGAAGCTGATCAGCGCGTCCGGTGTAATGGACTTCCTAATCTGAGCCGGCGTCGGCTTCTCGATCTTGTCCGGCGCCGATGCGCTCTCTCCTCCGGCTGTGAGGCCGCTAATCGCGGCATGCACGTTGCTCAGCAAGTCGGCCAATGCAGTGACCGGGACAGAGTTATTGGAAACGTAGGCGGCGACGATGTCGGCCGCGAGTTCGATGTAGTTTGCCTTAAAATCTTGGGTGCTGTCAGTCATAGCGTTTTCTCTGAGGACCATGGACGCCTCATAGAGTAAGATTGGTACGAAACACAACATTTCTAACGAACAGAACCCACGTAGCTTGTTGGATAGCAGCGCCCTGAAGCGATCCACTCCGGTCAGAGCTGCCGAAATCGGCAAGGCATGACGCCTCAGCAAGGCCGGCATCATCGCGACCAACTTCGCACCCATTGCCGAACCTCGGAAGGTCCGCTCCCAGGCTGTTAAGCCAGACGCCGACGTCCGGGGTGGGTGGGGTTCTGCCCGTCCGCTTCTGGACGGAGAATGGGGCTAACGGCCATTCTGATCGGCCAAGTTTTCATTGTCCGCCGCCGCCCGTAAAATGTTGATCGAGTTCACCTTTCGAAGCCGACTGCACGCGAGCGGCTCAGATGCCCGCATACCAAGCGTAGCCCTGGTCCTCCCAGTAGCCACCCTTGCCCTCGCCAAAATGGGCGAAGCTCTCGACCACCTCGATGCGCATTACGTACTTGGCCTGCTTGTAGCCGAGGTTGCGTTCGACCCGTAGGCGCAGCGGGGCGCCGTTCGCGATGGGAAGCGCCTTGCCGTTCATGTCGTAGGCGAGGATCGTCTGCGGATGGAACGCGTCCACGAGGTCGATACTCTCGTAGTACCGGACGGGCGTCCCGCCGCTGGCCGCGGTGTCCTCCGGCGCCTGCTGGCCGCCGGAATCCTTCCTACTCTCCCCACCGCCCGACTGCTTGGTCATGGCCGGGTTGGTATTGCCGGCGGGGGGCGCCTCGTCGGTATCCTCACCGTCTCCGCCGCCTTCGAGCGCACTGCCCTGGTCCATGGTGTCCGCGCAATGAAACACCACGTAGCGCGCCTCGGGCTTCAGCTTGGCGCGGGACAGGAGGTCGGCGAGCGGCACGCCGGTCCATTTGCCGATGGCGCTCCAGCCCTCGACGCAATCGTGCCGGGTGACCTGGGTGCGGGCGGGAAGCGTGCGAAGCTCGGCCAGGGACAGCCGGAAGGGTACCTCCACGAGGCCGCCGACCTCAAGGTGGTACTTGGTGAACTTGCCCTTCGCCAGGGCCTTGTAGTCTTTGTCCGGCGGATCCTCGGTGCCGTTCGGCTTGAACCACGGCGAGATGTCGGACTCGGCGTATTCCGGCGCCAGCGTCCGGTCGGTCAGGAGCAGGCGTTGGACGAACAGGTTGGCGTCCTCGCCGGTCTTGAGCGTGCGCTGGAACCAGTCCGCGTTGCCTAGGCGGTCGCACCCGCCGAGCATGGCCGCCGCGGCCGTGGCGGACGCTCCCGTTAGGAGGGCACGTCGGCTCGGAAGGGAGTTCATGACCGGGGCTCCGCGGCGACGGAGACCGGCTCGACCTTGCGCTCGATCACGAACCAGCCGGTGAGCATGCTGCGCATGTTGTTCCAGAACCCGGAGAGCAGGACGAGTGCGACGTGCACGACGACGAACAGGACCAGCAGCGCCGCCACGACGAAGTGGATCGTACGGGCAGACTGGCGCCCGTCGAACAGGGTCAGCAGGAACGGGAAGGCCGCGTTCATCGCCGGCGACATCGCGAGCCCGGCCAGCACCTGAACCGGCAGGAGCACGAACAACACGACGAGGTAGGTGAGCTTCTGGATGACGTTGTAGCGCTTGGCCTCGTCGCCCTGGGGGAAGCGCAGCGTCAGGTGCTCCCACACCGACGCGCCGAAGTGCCGGACTTGGTCGCGCGACGGGATCACCCGGAACCGAAGCTGTCCGCTGACCAACCCGTAGAGGAGGTAGGCGAGCCCGTTCAGAACGAAGGCCCAGGCGAAGAAGAAGTGCCAGCTACGACCGCCGGTGAGGTCCTGGTCGCTCGGCAGGGTTGTCCAGGCCGGGAAGCCACGGTCGGTCGGCTCGCCGTTCGCACCGACCGAGGAGCCGAGCCAGCCGGTGGTGTCGAAGGTCGTTCCGTAGATCGTGGTGACGCCCTTGGGCGGGTCGTCCTCGGTGGAGGACATTGCCATCAGCGGCGTATCGAAGGTCGAGACGTTGCCCCAGTACAGAGCCGGATGGGCGTTGAAGATCTGCAGGCCGCTCATCAGCAGGACCAGCAGGCAGACCGCGTTGACCCAGTGCGTGACGCGGATGACGGCGGGGTGCCGGAACATCCAACGACGGCGCTCTACCTCGCCGGTCTCGGGCGCGGAACGGGTCAGGTAGGTGCTGGCCAAACGGTCTTCCTTGAAGTCATGGCCATCGGGGTGGAGGCCCCATGCCGGGGCCTCCGAAAGCGCATGCCGCTTGGGATCACATCCCGCGGTTCATCATCCGCTTCTTCATCATGCGGCGCTTCATCATGTTCTTCCGCATCATGCGCTTCTTCATCATCATCCGCTCGCCGCGGTCCATGCGGACCTGGGTGACGCCGCTCTCGGACTGCATGCCGTTGACGGACATTGGGGCGGCCGTGGCCGAACCGGCGGCGAGGGCGATGCCGCCGAGAGCGGTCAAGGCGGTCAGCGCAAGAGTGAACTTCTTCATGTAGGATTTCCTGTGGAGGTGAACATCTTATCCAACCCACACTACAACAGCATGATTGTATCGTTGTTCCTTGCAAATAAATAATGACTTTCCTATGCTATGATAATTAAGCAATAGATATTCCGCGCTCAAATCAAGGCTTTTGGCCTGGGCGCGATCCTATCCTCGGCTATTGATACGGAGTCGGTCCCCGAGAAGTTTCAGCCCCCCGGCAGGAAGCCGCCGAGCCGGATCTCGACCTTGGACGAGTGGGCGACTTCGACCAGACACCATCAAGGCCATTCGCATCAGGGCTCACAGCTGCACCGGAGGCAGCCTATCTCCCGCTTGCAGGCGAAGGCCCGCAGACGTGGCGCTGCTGCCGACATCACAGATCGACGAACGACCGCTTTCGGCGGATGACGTAGGGTAGCTTGAACGGCAAGGTCGGGTCGATAGGAGCCATCCGCCCTACATCTTTCGAAGGATCGAGGCTTTGAGCATCCGGTGTTCGATCTCGTCGATGTGGCCGGCTGTGCGGAGATCGGCGAGGCGTTCGAGTTCCCGCACTGCATCGGCCGGCGAAAAAGCGGATCGCGTGAGGCCGCCCCCTTCGAGGTAGGGGGCCGCCACGATGGCGACCCGCTGGGTGTCGTTGACCAACAGGTTCAGCCCCGACTCACCGCCCTGCGAGGCGCCGGGTGTGTCTGGCCGATGCACCGCGTGAAGCGCCCAGACCAGCGCAACGACCCAACCCACGAGCGTCCCACCAAACAACCCGTTGACCGCCAGGATGACCCAGCGGTTGGGGTGGCGCCGATGGAAAGCGATGATCGACGGCAGGCCGTAGACGGCCACAAAGACAATGACACCGATCAGGAACCAGAACGCGTCGTCGTTCACGCCCCGCGCGCCTGTGACAGGGCTTGCGCCTTCATCACCTCGAACTCGGCCTCCGACAGGTTGCCGCCCGCACGAAGCTGTGCCAACCGCTCGATCTCGGCGATTACATCACACTGCGGCAGCGCGACGGGGGGCGCTGTCACAGGGCCTGAGGCGGCAGCGGCAAGTGAAGCAGGCACGACACCGGCCACCGGGGGCGGCCCGAACCGGTTCGTCCCCGGCGTCCCGGCAAAACAGGCAAAGACCAGTGCCACGGGACTAAGCAACAACCACCAGCTCGAATGGTCGGTGTCGTGCATGCGGCGAACGCCAGCGGCGATCTGCGGTATCAAGTGGCCGAGGTGTACCAGGCCAATGAATAGGCCGCCGTCTTTATTGCCTGTGCCAAGCGCTGAATCGATCATCAACGCAATGAGTGCGATGCCGATGTACACGAGGATGAAGCGCCAATAATCGCCCCGGGAAGTTCGTCCTTGGAACACTGCATAGTTGCGCATGGCATTAGTGTACGAATTTATCATTTTTGCTCCTAAAGATTTTCGTGGTTTATAAGATGCGCCGCGAAACTCATGGCTTCTGTCAGCCAGCAACTAAGGGTTTAGTCGGTCATCATTGGGGCATTTTGTATAACTTATGAAAGGCATTCTGCCTAACTGCGTTCAGATACGCTCTAGTAAATCAATCTTTGATGTTTATAAGTTGTGGCCGAGCCGCGAGAGCCCCGCTTTATTCACTCACTTATTGTGACGAGTATATCACCGCGCTCGGTTCGCTCAGCGATGAAGGTCGCCACGACGCTCTCATTTTGCCGTGTCCCGAGGTAATCAACAGTAATGTTCATCGCGGCACGGCAGGTGGCTGACTGAGAGCTTTGCTGAACGACAATGATATCCGCGACCTTAACCTGAACATCAGCAAGCTGCCGTGACTGCGCGTAAAGCTTGTCGAGTGCACGCTGTAGGGCGGTCTGCACAGGCTGGCTCGCGCAGCTTACGATGCCTGAGCAGGCCGAGACGCCAGCGAAGGTGACCGAGACCACAAACGACGCGAAGGCAGCCCTCCGCCAAAACCGTGTCGCACGATCCCCCATGTTTTTCCTCCTTAGCCACAAGCATGAACTGGAAGCCGCCTCTCACTCTTAATTCATATCATATACGTCATGGATTAAGCGAGGGTATCCGCGTGCCAGTGAGCTATGGATGCGCGGGCTCGCTTGGCTTGGAATGTTAGACATCTGCGTTCGGCGCGAGGGCTGTCGCAGGAGACTCTTTCCCTAGATGCAGCGGTGGCTGCACCTTACCTGAGCGGCATTGAGCGCGGGGTGGTGAACCCTACTGTCGATGTGTTGGATCGGTTGGCAACCGCATTGGGTGTCGAGGTTGATACGCTGTTGCGTTCGTATGACGAAGGAAGCGAAGCGCCGCGACCTCTGCGGGCCGGTCGAAAGCCAAAGGGCGGTCGCAGCCAAAGCACGTTGAAGATTGGCTGAGGCCGGCATGGTCAGTACTCGTCGGCGAGCATAACGGTGAGCACACGGGCCGTAACCGAAGGGTCGGCGGCATCGGGTGAGTGGCCCAGCATGGCAAGGTCGTAGGCGTCGATTTTCCAGTAACACCGGTGACCGCCAACCTCGACCACACCGAAGTCGTGTTCGTCATAGGGGTCATTGCCGGGCTCGAACCCCGTGAACCGCCGCACGGCCAGCAGTACGGCGATGCGGTCGGTATCCCGCATATTGACGACACCGGGCGTCTCTAGCACGGCGCCGCCCCTGAAGGTACGGCGAAAGGCATCGTTAAGGGTGCGAATGGCAGCAGGGGTATCGGCCACCGCCGGATCTTTGAGCGTGCCTTCAGGTCGAGCCGTAGGTGAGATCGCGGTCATGGGCATCGAGCCTACGCCTCGGGGCCGAGCGGGCTGAGCAGCGCGAGCGCGTCTCGATGCCGAACGAAGTGCGCTTCGTCAGGCCAGTCACGCCAGCGCAGTTCGAACAGGCTGTCGGCCTTTGTGTAGACGACAACCGATTCGAACCAACCTTCCTGCGGCCCGGTCGAGGCGAGCACCAGGCTGCCGACCGTGACCGCATCCCAACTGACAGGGCGTGCGAAATCACCGGCAGGTGAAGGGGCATCGCTTGAGGGCGGCGAGCTCGCCATGGCCGACACCAGGCGCGGTGGGGCCTCGCCTGGCCCCGCCAAGGTCGTCAGGCGCTCGTACAGGGCCTTCTTCACGAACGGCACGAACCCACGCCCGCTTTGGGCGAAAATCCGGCCTGCGGGCAACTGAGCGCCGACGTCGCGATGCTCGTCGCTTATGATGTGCAGTACCCGTAACCCCATCAACCCGGCTGCTCGCTCGGCGAGTTCGACCTCGGCCTGGGTGAACGTCGAGGCGTGTGGCTTGCCGCCCTCATCAGTGCCAAACAGTATCACGGCAGGCGTGATTGCAGTGTCGGCGGTATCCGGTGCGGCGTCGTCGTTAGTTTCGTTGGCGGCTTCGTTGGTGGCAGTTGTTGGCGTGTTCATCACAGGGCTCCTGAAACGAAGAAGGCGGCCCGAAGGCCGCCTTGCTGAGTTATTGATGGAGAGGGGTCGAGGCCGACGCCTTCGAGCGTTTGGACAATCATTACGTTGTAGGCGGCTCACGATCATCGTCACTGCCCTGCCGTAAAAGCAGCGACCAACACTGGTATATAGGATTTAAGTCCTGTTGTCAAGCGGCCGCCGATGCAGCAGTTTGGCTCAACAGGGAAGGAGAAGATTCGACGCAATAGTCAGACCTTGACAACATCCTCCACATGGCTCGAAGCCATACCTCAGGGAGGACCACTTTTCAGGAGGCAGGTCACGCCTTCTTCACAGAGACGCCGCTAGGATTGAAGGGAAGGACATCCCCGCCGCACCCAACGCAGATGGATTTCGCTAGGCGATCCGTACGGGTGTCGCGGTCCTTATCCTTCTTGGCCTGGCTTGCCGAATTCTCCACTTGTTGCCGTTGCATGGCCACCATCCGCCGATCCCGATCAGCGTCGGACGCACTCGCTGATGGTTGAGATGATGCGGTCCCAGCAGTCAGCCAGAGGCCTCCCACGACCAACGCAAGGAGAGTGGCGCGTTGAAACGTCGTGGTTCCTCTGGGCATTAGATCGTCCTTGTTTGCCTGCCCGTACGCCTTGATCAGAGATGCACCGAATGATGCTCTTTGAGAGCAGCCCCGCCGCCCCGATCTGCTCACGGGGCCGGCGGGGTGGGTCGTCCATCTCACAGTGAGCCGATACGCAACTTGGCTCGATGGGAGGATAGGCGGCGACGATGCGTGAGACAGTGGGTTCGCTTGGCCAGCCATCCCGGCCGACGCGCTTCATGCCCATTCTGTTAGACGCTAGTGGCCTAAGACCTCAGCGACTCGGCGCCATACCAGGTGCTCCGGGGGCTCCGCCCGGTGTCGCCATGGCGGTGTAGCCCGCAGGAACGTTCAGCCGCGCCGCCTCTACCGGGCCGTAGGCTACCTGTGTCGCTTCCATTACCGTCGTCAGTGTACCGCCCGGTGGCGTGGTCGTCGCCCGCAGCAGAACCCCATCTTCCGTGATGCAAGACGTCCCCCGCCCCGGCCCGGCGGCCACCTCCCACTCCGTGCACGCTGTGCCGGCTACCGTGGCCGTCCCTTTGCGCGTGAAAGTCGCACCCGGTGGCACGCCTTGCGTCATAGCCGCCACCGTCGCCGGTGGCATCGCCATCGTTGCCCGCTGAGCGTCCATCACCATCACGGCTGTGTTCGCCTTCCGGTCTACCAGCATCCATCCCATCCCGCCGGGCGGGTCGATCCGCTGCTTGCCGGCGCTGGCCGAGAACGCCATCTGCATCCCCTGCGGCGGTGCTGCCGTCCCTGGTACGCCGGCCATGCCCGGGGCGTTCATGCGGTAGGTGACCGTAACGTCACGCGTTGGTTGCAGATTCGCCGGTTGGGCGAGGGCGGGCAGCGCGACAAGCGCTAGGGAAGCCACTGCGGTTAGAAGACGGATCATGAGGTTCCTTTCTGCTTCGAAGGCGCGGAAAATGGCCCGATCAGCGAGGCTTGTCCATGGGTTAGCATTCCCGGATGTTAGCGCTCATCAGCATAGGCAAGATGGCGATGCTCTTCTCGGCCTGCCGAGCCACGTTCTGCATGCTCAATCGTTCGGACGAGAGCAGGACAATGCGCGCCCGCAGGATGTGCTTGAGGGGGCGGGATCAATCTCCAGCGATTGCGGACAGCGCTGACTTGGTGGCGTCGTCGAGGAGCGCGCAAACGGTCTGAGCCATCGCCCATACTCGCATGCATCACGCCCTGCGAGAATCCTCCGACCGCGTCAGTGCACTAATTTAGCTTGGGCGCCATACATTTCAGCATGAAGGACAACCCGATCACAGTCTGAGTACGCGGGGCAGTAAACCTGCTTGCAGCCCTCGGTGTCGTCGATCTTGCGGCCGTTACACAGGTTCAGGCCCCACTCGGCACACCATAGCCAGATGGCGTGTTGAACGAAACGTGGGAAGGTCGCAGGGAAGGCAGGGTTGAACTCACGCGCATCGACACGCTCGGCAAGACCTTCAACGATATCAGCGCACCCGCCAGCGGCGTAGCAGCCGGGGCCGTAGGGGTGCTTGGCACCAAAGCGCTGAAGTGCGCCGCTGCGATGTAGGAAGTTGTGTACCAAGCTGTCGATGGCGATCATGCTGGCGCCGGTGCTCACCCAGCGCTCACGGTTCGGGTCGGCGACAAGCAGCAGCTCCGCGAGCATCATGGACCAAAGCTTGTCCGACACGCCAACAATCGACGTGAGGGGGCCCAGAACGGCTGCCCGCATCATTTGGCTTCGGTTGCGCATGCCGATGCCGAGATCGGCCTGAGCAAGTCGCCTGTCGATCCAGCCAATGAAGTCACCGCCACACACATCACGTATGAAAAGGGCGAGGCTGTAGGCTGCTTGGTTCAGCCCGCCCTTCCGCAGCGGCAGGGTCGGTAGCGGGCAGGCCGGGCGATGGCGAGCTTCAGCGCATGTGCCCGCGGTCTTGAGATAGCCGCAGTCCGCAAAAGCCCAGTAGCTGGCAAGGCGGGGGCACGAAGGCGAAGCGCTCAACGTTGCAACCACATCGGCCCACGTAGCCCTTCCATGCTGTTCGGCATAACCGAACGCGATTGCATCAGAGATCCCCTGCAGCGGCACCAGGGTCATCAGCCAATTGTACACCGGCCCGGTATCGCCACGAGCAACGGCATCGATTACACCAGCCTCGGCAAGGCGCGCCGAGATGTCCTCAAACAGGGTTGACGGGGCGAGCACGAGAGCGGGCCGAGTCACCTTGAGTAGGTGGGCATAGGGATCACCCGGCCCAAAGTCTGCAACTGGCAAGTTTGGCAACGTTAGCATGCCAAACGCCGTAGCAGGCCGTCAATAAGCCCCGTCAACCCTAGGACGGTGTTAGGCTCGAAGTTGAACTTATTCTTGCCGGCGTTTCTCGTGTGCTGCCGTCCAAGCACGACTTTTGGCCAGAGCGCGGTAATTGATGCGACTCAGTAGTTTGACTCCTTCGCCGGCAGCAAACGACAGATCATCTAGTCGAAGCCCCCACATGGCATTGCACATCTTTGCCTGTAGGCCAGGGCGATTCAGCAGCGGGCGCTTCCCCTGATAAAACTTCCCTGTAGTGAACTTGCTTATCTCGCCGGTTTCAGTGTCGATTGCCTCTTCCCTGTGTGCCCAAATACGGTACTCGCTTTGCGGGGCCTTAAGCATGTAAATCACTTTCCCCTCGACCTCGGTCGCATTGAAGCTCGCGGCCCTTGCTGCATCCAGCCCAGGTATCAGTGTGCGGTTTGCGCCGTTGATCCGCTTAACGAGCGCCTTTACATCGTCTTGTGCCGGCCCCCACACCAACGCGTGAACGTGCCAGGATACGGCCTGTTTCATACCCTCGCGGATGAGCCCGACATTGGTGTAAAGCGACGCCTCAACCATACCGATGAAATTACAGCCCTTGAGTTGCTCGGCGGCCCACGTCTGCAGCGTTTTTGGGTCAAACGTTGCGGCGTCGGGCAAAGTTGTTACGAATTGTTCGGCGATCAGGGTGACCCAAGACACGCGTTTGCCCGGCGGCAACCGAGCAAGCTGATCTACGATCATTGTGCTCGCGACATCTAGGTAATCGATGCGTGCTTGCATGTTGTTCGCCATGAGGTGTTTGGCAGCTAGCGTCGGGATTTCAGCGCGTACATCGTCCGATAGCGCTTTGGCGCCTACCCGACGTGTGCGCAAATAATCCTTTAGCTTCGCGTGCAGCTCTATGTGCGCCTGCTCGAAAATAGGCCACGTTGTCATGGGCTTGCGGCGATTGGCTTTACGTCGTGTAGGCTGCCAAACTGATGTCTGAGGCGGTTTTGATGGCATAGCGATGCTGCGCCTGTGTTGGGGTTGGGTTGATTGCTGGTGGGCTTACACACTAGCCCACTGACAACGCGCGATGTCGTCAGTGGGCAATTGGTGAGAAATGTATTACAAGCAGTAGGCAATCGTTATAAATTACGTATATAAGCATCTGTCATATATTTTTATAACCTAAACCCATCGCTTGCCAAAATTCGCACTGCACCCTCTTGATATTGCGAAATCACAAGGCCAAGGCGATACCTGTGACTACTCGATTTTTTCCGACGGCTGCAGGCGACGAATCAGAATGTCGCGCATGGGACCGACGTCAGACGCCGTGTAGCGTTCGTTGTTAGGCATCAATTTTGTTGATTTATACGATTGATTAGCAGTTTTACGGATTTCGCATTCGAACTCAGGGGTAAAAATTACTCCTGGGCCGCTTGCCTCGACGAGATCGAACAGGGCACTAATGTTATTGCCCAACAGCTCCATAAATGATGTCTTTATCGGCAATAGAGTCGAATTATCGACAGAGCTCGCATTTTTAGATGCATAAATACCCGGTTCATCCGCGCTTCCGTTGCTTTCTTTTCCGCCATCAAGCTTCACATCCCGAAATCGTTTTAGTGCAGTTCTTATTTCTCCGGTGACCTTTTCGCCAGCCACAACCTTTGGGGCATACTTTTCGCGAATATCAGCTGGTACTGAAGGGGCGGAAAGCAAATAGACAGGCGTAGGGGGAGGCAAATCCGAATCTGGTACGGATTTGAGGAGTGGCCCAAAAACTTCCGCCGCTTGCATCAGCTTTTCAGCGGTACGCTTGCCATATTTTAGGCGTTTCAAGCACCAAGCCTCGAACCCGCCGTGCTGCTGTAATGCTTTCGCCTTGATAAGATCCTGACCATTTTTTAGCCAACAAACGCCAACTTGGATATTTAGTCTCCTGTCTCTATCGCAAATGCCTACTGCGATGGCTTCCAATTCGTTCTCGATAAGATCTGGTTGCTTTGTAAGGTCAGTATGCATGAGATTTATCCTTTCGCGGGTGACCACGGAAGGATGCAAATGTTCGGCGTGAACTCAAGCAATTTCCATAGCTTTTAAAGTTGCCAGAGGGGTACAACACCGGTATACATGACCCGAGGGGTTGGCCCGTAAGCCATTGATATCATTTACGTCGTAGTGGCGCAGTTCCAGTCCGTCCCTGGGCACCATTTCCTTTTATGCCATTTCCGCATTGAGATCGTTGGGCCTTCTCGCCCGCACCGGTTTACGGAAGTGGGGACGCCGCCCCGTCCTTCTGTGGTTTCTGCGGCGCGCCTACCCGCCTGATTGCGCCGCTCACCGTCGCGACGACGAACACCGGCGCTGGCGGGCGAGGTCCACAGGTACCTTCGACGGATCCCCGGTGAGACTCCGAGCGCGCCCGTTGGGACGTGCCGCACAGCGGCCGGCATCACGCCAGAAAAAAGCCCGCCACGGAGTGATCCGGCCGGGCTCGGGTTAGGGGATGGGAACTGAACTTAGGTGAGGAGAAACCCGAAATCGCTCGCATCCAGCGACGAAGCGGCAACATCATGAAGGATGATCTTGTTGCCTGACCCAGCGCCCTCGAATGTGATGAGCGTATTCGCTCCGCCATTCAGTCCGCTGATGTTGATGTCATTGAAGCTGTTGACGAGGGCTGACACGTCAAAATGGTCTGCACCTGACTCGAAGCCATAGACATTGTCGCGTCCAAAGTTCGCTTTGAAAGTGAAGGTATCAGCCCCTGCGCCGGCAGAGAGTTTGTCGCTCCCGGTGCTACCGTCAAGGACCGTGTCACCCGCACCGGCCGTGATGGTGTCGTTGCCCTTGGTGCCCGTCACCGTAGCGAGCGTCGTTGCGGCATTCTGTACGGTGATCGCGACTTTCGTGCTCACACCAGACATATCGAGGGTCAGCGAATCGCGCACATAGACCGCCTCGACCTCCTTGAAGTTGATGTCGATGAACGTGAAGGTTTCCGCCCCCTGAAGGAAGAGCTTGTCGTTGCCGGCATCCCCCTGGACCAGCGTCGGCGCCTCGATAACCACCAGCCTATCGTCGCCGTCTCCCCCGACCAGCGTGTCGGAGCCAGCGTCCCCGCGCAGGGTATCGTTGCCCTCACCTCCGAAAAGCCGGTCGTTTCCCGCGCCGCCAGCAAGGACGTTGGCCGCCGCATCGCCCGTCAGCGTATCGGCGTTCTGGCTGCCGGCAAGGTTCTCGATACTGGTCAGGATATCGCCTTGCGCGTCACCGCCACTGTAGGAGCCCGTCGCTAGATTGACGGTCACACCGAGGAGGGAATGCTCGTAGCTCGCCGTATCGCTGCCACCCGCGCCGAAAAGCTGGTCGGCTTTCGCGCCGCCTTCGAGCACATTGGCCGTCGCATCGCCTGTCAGAACGTCTTCGTATCGACTGCCGCGAAGGTTCTCGATATCGGTCAGGATATCACCTCCAGCGTCGCCACCGGTGTTGGCCCCCGTCGTCAGATTGACGGTCACACCGAAGAGAGAATGCTCGTAGCTCGCCGTGTCGCTGCCACCCGCGCCGAAAAGCTGGTCGGCTTCCGCGCCGCCTTCGAGCACATTGGCTTTTGCATCGCCCGTCAGAGAATCCGCGTAGTCACTTCCGCGAACGTTCTCGATGCTCTCGAGAATATCCCCCCACGCCGCCCCACCATCGCTGACCTTGGTCGTCAGGTTCACATCGACAGAAAAGGCTGACGTCTCGTAGCTCGACGTGTCGTTACCTGCGCCACCTCGGATAACGTCGGCGCCATCGTGTCCTTCCAGGATATTGTCACCCGCATCACCGACCAAGATATCGAGGAAACGAGTGCCGACAACATTCTGAATGTCGATGAGCGTGTCATGAAATCCGAAGCCGTCCCTGTTGTAGGCCTCGCGCTCGTCAAGAAAAACCTGAACGCCCAAAGTATCCGGAACGTTTGGTCCGCTGTATCCCACATAACTGGCGGTATTGTTTCCGGAACCGCCTCGGATGATATTGGTACCCAGATTGCCTATCAAGGTGTCGTCGCCGCCACCGCCATTCAAGACGTCATTGCCCGAGCCGCCGTATAGGAAGTCACCAAGTTTACCACCCTGCAGAACGGAATCGCCAGTCCTGTCGTCATAGGCGAGAATTAACGGTCCGGCCCCATCGGCGACATTCACCTGGGCGCCACCACTTAGATACGTATATTTTACCGAAGGGGCTCCCCCTAAGGACAGGCCCAGGAACCCGCCGGCGAAACCCACCTTGAGAGGCGCGTCTTTGTTTGAGTTCGGATCGGCGTTATTGCTCAAAAAAATCACGCTATTGAGGCGGCCGTCATCAAAAATTGCCAATCCTGCATAATGCATAGTATAAATCTCCGTTTCAGAGCGATTTCAATGCGAAAATTTAACCAAATACCTAAAACATATCGAGGCTCAGCTCAATGGCTGGCAGACATGCCTTTGCGAAGGCCGGGATACAATGAGGTCTGAGACGCCAGGAATAGAAAAAGCGCGGCTCGATTAAGCACTATCTTATGGTGTGCCTGATCTGACCCTCTGGGTCGTCGCGCAAATTGTGAGGCCGCCGGACGCGCTTCGCGCAGCCGATGGATCGTTTCGTTCAATGCCGACGTTTCACATGGTGCGACACAGCATGAGGATGCCGCGATGCCGTCGTTGCTCGAAGCCGCCGAAGACGAGTTGACCGCCATGGCGCAGGCGGCGAGGGAGGCCATCGACCTCCGCTTGCAGATGTCTCCAGGCGAAGACGGGGTCAGCTTCTGGGCAGCCGTCGCCAAGCTCTATGCCCGAGGTCTGGCAGAGCCCGTAGCGGTGCCTGAGGAATGCGCCGCGTAACCTTGGGCTATGACAGCCCGTATTGAGCGAGACGTGCCGCCCTCTTGGCCCGCATCTGCATGGCCCTGATAGCGTGCTGATGGCTCGCTTGGAGCAGGGCGTCTTCCCCTTCGCTCCGCCCGTCGCCCATCGTGCGTGCCGGGCTGCTATGCAGATCGTGTCGCATGAGTGGGGCGATGCGACCGACGGCGCGGAATGAATGCGAGGCGGACCACCGGCAAGACAAGGCGAGAGTCATTCTACAATGACTCGACGATCACTGTAGTCGCCTGATTTCCAGGGCGACGGACCGGCATCGCCGTCCCACATGGGCTGTCTGGACATTCATTGAACCCACGCCGGGGATCGTCGTGTCCCCATCCTCGTGATGTCCTCAGCCGGCCCTACACGATCGACGGTCGATCGGTAGGATCAGTCAGCGGAGTGACCCGCCGAGATCGAAGGCCGCTCGGGGTGAACGATCGAGCAGCTCGCCTTTACGATCCGCCCCTCGCCACGCCGAGTGGATCGCCCGCGATCCTTCGATCAGACCCGCCCCTACCGGTCCCGATCCGCCTCAAGCTGCTTCATGAGTTCGGCAAGGCGCGGGTCCAGCGGCTCGTCGATGACCGGCTCATAGAGGGCCTGCAATTCCTCGCCGAGACGCCGCCGGGTCGTCTCGGTCAATGCGCTGTTCAGATCCGTGGCACGGGGCCTGGGCCAACTGGGCTCGCGGTATTCCTCGATGCGCATCCCAACTCCCTCTCTGACACGAAGACTGTAAACGCGAAGGCCGACGATAGGTTCATATGTCGCGGCTCATGGGGAATGGTCTCCCTCCGGCGGAGAGACCGGGTGCCCTGGACATGAGTCCCTTCGCGACACAGGCAGCCTCGGGCGAGGGCATCTCCGGGCAGAAGTCCGCGCTCTTGTCGATGAGAAAGCCGCAGCGGGATTTTCGTTGGAGGCGCCGAACTGCCATCCCTGCTGTGCCGATGACCATCGAGCGAGCGTTCCACCGGAATAACGAGAGCAACTGGCGAGGTCGAACGATGTCAGCGCGCCCGGCGATCGCGGATGAGCGAAACTTCGACCACGCTCATGGTCCATGAGAATCTATGATTTCTGGCGTTTTAGCCTTGTCTGAAATTTATACAGGCTTGTTATTCGATATAATTTCTCAGCATTTTCTTAATAGATATTTGAGCTGGCGATTTATGCTTGCATTGCCGCCTCGGCGGGTTAGGCTTCGGCGAATCATCCCGCTTCGGAATCGCCGTCCCATCGCCGTATGAGCCTCACCTCCGCGCAAATCCTCGACCTCGCTCCCGATGCGTCGAGCCGCAAGGCCGGGCAGGATCAGGCGAAGGCGGCCAAGTGGAGCGGGCTCGGGCGTGCGGGCGACGTCGTCTGGGGCGAGATCAAGGGAAGCGGAGCGAACCCCTATCGCACGGTGGCCGATCTCTCCGGTCCGGCCTCGAAATGCACCTGCCCGAGCCGAAAATTTCCCTGCAAGCACGCAATCGGCCTGATGCTGGTGGATGCCGCCGCGCCGATCTCCGAGGCCGAACCGCCGGATTGGGTCGCCGCTTGGATCCGGGGCCGCGAGAGCCGCGCCGTCTCGGCCGAAACGCGGTCCCAGCAAGCCTCCGCCCCCGTCGACGAGAAGGGGCAGGCCAAGCGCCGCCAGGCCCGCGAGGACAAGGTCTCGGCGGCCCTCGGCGAACTCGACCTCTGGCTCGGCGACCTGATGCGGCGCGGCCTCGCGACGGTGCGGCGCGAGCCCTATGCCTTCTGGGACCGCATGGCGGGACGCCTCGTCGATGGACAGGCCCCGGGCCTCGCCCGCAGGGTCCGGGCCATGCCGGGCCTCGTCGCGGCCGCGCCCGGCTCTGCCGCACGTCCGGAGGCGACCCTTGCCCTCGCCCTCGGCCGCCTGTCCCTGCTGGCCCGGGCCGCCCGGCGTCTGGACCGGCTCGCGCCCGAACAGGCAGCGGGCGTCCGCGCGGCCATCGGCTATCCCGTGACCGCCGAGGAGATGTCGGCACGTCCGGGTCTCGTCGACGAGTGGGCCGTCCTCGCCCATACGGTGGAGGACGAGGACAAGCTCACCGCCCGCACCGTCTGGCTCGCCGGACGCACGAGTGGCGCCATGGCCCAGGTGGTCGATTACGGCACCTCCGGCTCGCCGCTGCCGCCGGTCCCGGCGGCGGGGCAGGATTTCTCGGGCGCGCTCGCCTTCCATCCCGGCGATCCGCCGCTCAGGGCCGTGTTTCGCGAGGGGCGCGCCGGACCGGCGCAGTCCGGCGCCCTGCCCGGCGCGACGAGCGTCGCCGAGGCCCTCGACGGTTTCGCCGAGGCCCTGGCGCGGGCGCCATGGATCGACCGCTGGCCGGTCAGGCTGTCCGGCCTGCGCCTCGGACATCTCGCGGATGGCGCCATGGGCGCGGGTGACGCCACCGGCTGTTTCACCCTCGCCGATTCCGCACATTTCCCCCCTCTGATGGCGGTGGCGGCGGGCGGCCCTGTCGATCTTTTCGGGCTCTATGACGGGTTCGCGCTCACGCCCCTGGCCATGGTGGCCGAAGGGCACCTCTACGCCGTTCCCGCCCAGGATTCCCGGCCGATCCTGGTGAGGGCGGCCTGATGAGCCTCGACGCATCCGCTCCCGACGATTGGGAATCGGCCCTCGTCTCCGTCCTGCTGGGGGCCGACAGCTCTCCCGCCCCCGCCGACCTCGAGACGGTCGCCGGCGTGCTTCCGCGCGCGGAGCCGGGCATGGCCCTGCTGGCGCGGGTCGCGGTCGCGGGCATCCACCATCTCGCCGGCAGCGGCTTTCCGCCCGACGCCTTCACGCCGGCGCCCCCCTACGAGGCGAAGGGCCGGCCCTGCCCGCCTGCAGCGGCGGCGCGGCTCGGGCTGCTCCTCGCCGGGGGCACAGAGGCGCGGGGCCGCCTGAAGGAGTGGTGTGAGCTCGCCGCGGCAGCAGGGATGCGCGCGCCGCCCTGGCTGCTTCCGGCCCTCGCGCCCTGCCGGCGCGAGTGGGAAGAGATCATCGACGCGGTCGCGGGCGAGGAGCTCGCCTGGCTGGAAGCGGCCTGTTCCGCCCGAAGCGCCGAGGCGGCGACTTCGGCCCCGGACGGCGCGGAGGAGAGCCCCGCCGAACGCCACGCCGCCTTCGCCGACTTCCGCCGGCGCGATCCGGCAGGAGCCCGCGCCGAACTGGAGGCCGGGTTCCGCGCCGAGAAGGCGGACATGCGTGAGCGCCTCGTCCACATCCTGGAGATCGGCCTGTCGGAGGCGGATGCGCCCTTTCTCGAAACCTGCCTGGACGATCGCGCGGGCGGCGTGCGCGCGGCGGCGAGGAGTCTGCTGCCGCGCCTCACCCAATCGCTCCTCGCCTCCCGCATGGCGGCGCGGGCGCGAACCGCCCTCGTGGTCGAGAGCAGCGAGAAGCTCCTCGGCGGGACGAAACACACTCTGGTGGTCACGCTGCCGGAGGAATCGCCGACGCTCGCCCGGGACGGGATCGAGCCGAACGCCTACGAGCGGAGGCGCGGCGGCGCGAGGGCCGGTCTGCTCGAGAGCGTCATCGCCGCCGCTCCCCTCCACGCCTTCGCCGAACATCCGCCGAGGCTCTGGATCGAACTGGCCCTGCGCAGCGAATGGGCGATCCAGATCGTCGATGGTTTTCTCACCGCCGCGCGCCGCGAGCGCGACCTCGACTGGGTACGGACGATGGTGTCGGTGCTGGGCGAGGCGGCCGCCGGGCGCCTCGCCGGCATCGAGCCGGGCGATGCCCTCCGTGAGACCTGGGCCAGCGCCGTGCGGTCGCTTCCCGCTGCGGAATGGGAGGCGACGGTGACGCAGATGCTCGCCAAGGGGGAGATCGATACGATCCTGACCCTTCTGAGGCAGCCGCCCTCCTCCCTGTCCGAGGCCTTCACGGCGGCCCTCCTCGATTGGCTCGCCTCGGTGACGCGGACCTCGCAATCCGACCGCAAGGACCTCGCCTCCGCTTACCTGCTCACCCGCCTCGCCGAACGGGCCTGGCCCGACGAGGACCATGCGGCCTCCGCCGCCGCCATCCTCGCCCGGCTGCCGGACGAGGCCGAGGACAACCTGCGCCGGCAGATCGAGGGTTTCGCCGAAACCCTCGCGCTACGCGCCACCATCCGACGGGAGTTCGCCTGAGGCATGAGCCAGACCAACGGAACCAAGACGACGCAGCTGCGCCGGGCCGCCGAGGATGCCTTCGCCGAGGAGCTGGAGGCGCTGCGCGGCGCCGATGACAGGCCGCGCCCGCCGAACTGGCTGCTCTCGCCGCAGGCGGTCGTCACCTATCTCATGGGCGGGCGGCTCGACTCCGGTTTCGAGGTCACGCCGAAATACATCGGCGACCGGCGCCTGATGGAGGTGGCGGTGGCGACGCTGGCCACCGACCGGGCGCTCCTCCTCCTCGGCACGCCGGGCACCGCCAAGAGCTGGGTCAGCGAGCATCTGGCGGCGGCGATCTGCGGCACCTCGCGCCTCATCGTGCAGGGCACCGCCGGCACCAGCGAGGAATCGATCCGCTACGGCTGGAATTACGCCCTGCTGCTGGCCAAGGGGCCGAGCCGCGAGGCCGTGGTGGCGAGCCCGATCGTGCGCGCCATGGAGGAGGGCAGAATCGCCCGCGTCGAGGAACTGACCCGCATCCCCTCCGAGACGCAGGACAGCTTCATCACGATCCTTTCCGAGAAGACCCTGCCGATCCCGGAACTCAACGAGGAGATCGCCGCCGCCCGGGGCTTCAACCTCATCGCCACCGCCAACAACCGGGATCGCGGCGTCAACGAATTGTCGAGCGCGTTGAAGCGCCGCTTCAACACCGTGGTGCTGCCCTCGCCGGCCACGATCGAGGCCGAGATCGCCATCGTCGAATCCCGCGTGGCCGCCCTCGGGCGCGCCTTCGAGATCCCCGCCGAACCGCCCGGCGCCGACCAGATCCGCCGCGTCGTCACCATCTTCCGCGAGTTGCGGGAGGGTGTGACCGCGGACGGCAAGAGCAAGGTCAAGCAGCCGTCCGGCACGCTCTCCACGGCGGAGGCCATCAGCGTCGTCGGCAGCGGGCTGGCGCTGGCCGCCCATTTCGGCGACGGCCACCTCTCGGCCCACGACCTCGTCTCCGGGATCAGTGGCGCGGTGATCAAGGATCCGGTGCAGGACGCCATCGTCTGGCGCGAATATCTCGAAACCGTCGTGAAGGAACGGCCGGAGTGGAAGGACTTCTACCGCGCCGCCCGCGAGAGCGCGTGACCCGCGCGTCGAGACGCGGGGTGAGCATCCCTCTCCCCGCGCGCGGGGAGAGGGCCGCGACGACCCCGTCGTCGGCGCGGCGAGGCGGCAGCCGGGGGTGAGGGGGCGATTCCGAAAGTGCCTCATCCTGAGCCGCCCCCTCACCCTCGCTCCGCTCATCACAGGCACGACGAGGTGCCTGTGATCCTCTCCCCGCAAGCGGGGAGAGGCGTCGCCCGTCTTCACTCGGCGGCGCCCGTCCCTCGCTGCCTCATCATTCCACCCACGAGACCATTCGTGCCATGAGCCTTCGCCCCACCACCCCCGGCCGCGATGCCTGAGGTTCGGATCTTCGGCATCCGCCATCACGGGCCGGGATCGGCCCGCTCGCTGCGCGCGGCCCTCGATGACTTCCGGCCCGATTGCCTGCTCATCGAGGGGCCGCCGGATGCCGACGCCCTGATCCCCCTCGTCGCCGACCCGGCGATGGCGCCGCCGGTGGCCCTGCTCGTCTACCGGGCGGACCGGCCGCAGACCTGCGCCTTCTTCCCCTTCGCGGCCTTCTCGCCCGAATGGGTGGCCATGCGGCACGGCCTCGACCATGGGGCGACCCTGCGCTTCATCGACCTGCCGCACGCGATCCAGCTCGCCGACGGGTTCGAAACGAGGGGAGAGGCGCCCGAAGGCGAGACGGCGCCGGCCGGGCTCGATACGCCCGCGCCCGCCGAGGCGCCCTCCCTCGCCCTGCGGCGCGATCCCCTCGGCGAACTGGCCGAGGTCGCGGGTTTTCCCGACGGCGAGCGCTGGTGGGACGCCTTCGTCGAGAGCCGCGCGGGCGAGAACGGCGACGTGTTCGCGGCGATCCAGGAGGCCATGACGGCCCTGCGCGAGGGCGCGGAGACCGCTCCCGGCCAGGACACCGATGGGGAGGCGTTTCGCGAGGAGGCGCGCGAGGCGCATATGCGCACCTGCCTCCGCAAGGCGGCGCGTGAGGATTTCGCCCGCATCGCCGTGATCTGCGGGGCCTGGCACGCCCCGGCGCTGGCGCGCCACGATGCCAAGGGACAGGTCGGCCTCGATGCGGCGACTTTGAAAGGGCTGCCCCGGACCAAGGTCGCCGCAGCCTGGGCGCCCTGGTCCTACGAGCGCCTCGCCACCGCCAGCGGCTACCGGGCCGGGGTGCTCTCGCCCGAATGGTACGATACCCTGTGGAACCACGAGGGCCGTGTCGCAGCGCGTTGGCTCGCGCGCGCGGCGGCCCTGCTCCGCGCGGAAGACCTCGACGCCTCGCCGGCCTCCGTGATCGAGGCCGCCCGCCTCGCCGAGGCGCTGGCCGGGTTCCGGGGCCGGGCACGCCCCTCCCTCGACGACCTGCACGAGGCCGCGCAGGCGACCCTGTGCTTTGCCGATCCGGCGCCGATGGTGCTGATCCGGCGCAAGCTCGTCATCGGCGAGCGCCTGGGCGCGACGCCGCCGGACAGTCCCGGCACGCCGGTGGAGGCTGATTTCGCCGCGACCTGCAAGAGCCTGCGCCTCAAGCCGGAGGCGGTCGCGGGCGACCTCGTGCTCGACCTGCGCAAGGAGAACGACCTCGCCCGCAGCCATTTCCTCAACCGGCTCCACCTCATCGGCATCCCCTGGGGCCGGCGTCAGCAGGCGCGCGGGCGCGGCACCTTCAAGGAGGCGTGGTTCCTGTCCTGGCAGCCCGAATGGGTGGTGGATCTGGTCGCCGCCTCGGCCGATGGCGGCACGGTGGCCGAGGCCGCCGCCAGCCGGGTGCGCAGGCGGGCGCACGAAGCGACCCGCGTCGCGGAACTGTCGGGCCTCATCGGCACGCTCCTCGACGCCGATCTCGCCGGAGCCGGGGAGGATGTGATCCGCGCCCTCAACGACCGCGCCGCCGTCTCGGCGGACGTGTTCGACCTGATGGAGGCGCTGCCACCGCTCGCCGAACTGGCGCGCTACGGCTCGGTGCGCTCCTCCGATACGGAGCCGGTGCTCGGCGTGGTGCGCGGGCTCGTGCCGCGCGCCGCCGCAGGACTGACGGCGGCCTGCCAGAGCCTCGACGACGACGCAGCGAGTGCCGCCAAGGCGCGGATCGTCGGCGTCCACGCCGCGATCTCCCTTCTGGAGGAGCCCGACCTGAAGGCCGTCTGGCAGGAGGCCCTTCGCGGCCTGGCCGACCAGAGCCATGTGCATGGCCGCGTCGTCGGACGCGCCGTGCGACTGCTGTTCGATGATCGGGCCCTCGATGCGGAACAGGCCGGCGACCGGCTTCGCCTCGCTCTGTCCCGCGCCTCGGGCACGATGGCGGCGGCCGCCTGGATCGAGGGGTTTTTGGAGGAGAGCGGCACGGCCTTGATCCATGGCGGCACCCTGCTCGCGGTCATCGACGAATGGCTCGCCGGCCTCGACGGAACGCTCTTTGCCGAATTGCTCCCCCTGCTGCGACGCACCTTCGCGACGATCTCGCAGGGCGAGCGACGCGCCATCGGCGAGGCTTTGAACCGCCATGGGACGGGTGTTTCCGAGGGAGAGGGATCGGGCCGCATCCTCCATGCCGAACGCGCCGCCAGGGTGCTGCCGATCCTGCGCCTCCTCCTGGCGCCTGTGGAGAGCGAGACGACGGAGGACACGCCATGAGCGACACCGAGCGCCTGCGCCGCTGGCGCCTCGTCCTCGGCGGGGGCGCGGCGGACGGCACCGGCTGCGGCCTGTCGGGCCGCGATGTCGGCATCGACCGGGCGCTCGGCGCCCTCTACGATTCCGACCGGAAGGGCGGACTCGGCGCCTCGTCCCCTTCCGTGCCCCGCTGGCTCGGCGACATCCGCGATTATTTCCCGGCCTCGGTGGTGCAGGTGATGCAGCGCGACGCCTTCGAGCGCCTCGACCTCAAGCGCATGCTCACCGAGCCCGAAATGCTGGAGGCGGTGGTCCCCGACGTCGCCCTCGTCTCGACCCTGATCTCCATGCGCGGGCTGCTGGGCGGCAAGACCAAGGACACCGCCCGCCTCGTGGTGCGCAAGGTCGTGGACGCTTTGATGCGCAAGCTCGAAGAGCCCCTGCGTCAGGCGGTGACCGGAGCCATCGACCGTGCCAGCGTGAACCGGCGCCCGCGCCATGCGGAGATCGACTGGAACCGGACCATCCGGGCCAACCTGCGCCATTATCAGGCCGAGTACCGCACCATCATCCCCGAGACCCGGTTCGGCCACGGCCGGCGCCAGCGCGCCAGCCTCAAGGACGTGATCCTGTGCATCGACCAATCCGGCTCAATGGCGAGTTCGGTCGTCTATTCGAGCATTTTCGGCGCGGTGATGGCCTCGCTCCCGGCGGTGACCACCCGCCTCGTCGTGTTCGACACCGAGGTGGTGGACCTCTCCGACGAGTTGGAAGACCCGGTGGAGGTGCTGTTTTCGGTCCAGCTCGGCGGCGGCACCGACATCAACCGGGCGATGGGCTATTGCGAATCCCGCATCACCCGGCCCGAGGACACGATCCTGGTCCTGATTTCCGACCTCTACGAGGGCGGCGTCGAGGCCGGGCTCCTGGCGCGCGCGCAGCGGATGGTGGCGTCGGGCGTGCAGGTGGTAGCGCTGCTGGCCCTGTCCGACGAGGGCGCGCCCTCCTACGACCGGGCGCTGGCGGGCCGGCTCGCCGCCTTGGGTGTGCCCGCCTTCGCCTGCACGCCGGACCTGTTCCCCGACCTGATGGCGGCGGCGATCCGGAAATCCGACCTCACCGCCTGGGCCGCCTCGGCCGGCATCGCCGCGATCCCGGCGGCGGGCGCGCCCGGCTGAGAGCTTGTTTGAGTTGTTGTCCAGGGCGTTACCTCAGGATGAGGAGGTCTGCTTGGATGATCGAATTTCGCAGACGATCGACTTTGGCATGAGCATCCGCTGAGGCATCCGATCAAAAGCGCTCTGAGCGGGACGCATTTAATCAGAAGCCGTTTCGTCGGCAGACGCATCGGCGGCGAGCCTGGCTCGCTCCCGAAGCAGGGCCGGGTGGAACGCCCTCGCCCTCCGCAGCCTGCGTTTCAGCATCCGGCGGGTGCGGGAGCGGATCGGCCACAAGGCACGTCGCATGATGTCCCCCTCCCCGATCCGCAGCGATGGCGTGGGCGGGCCGGCCTCACTCAGGCCTGCATGGATGGCGAAGCGGCGGGACGGGAGAAGGGCGAGGGTGCCTATGTCGAAGCTCTCCGCAGAGCGGTCGTCGGCCGTGCGGACCTCTCGATAAGCGTCGGGCTCGGCGGCGAAGGGGGCGAGCATGGTTCGGAAACCTCGGTGCGGAAGACGACGTGGCTGAACATGGCGGCGACACCGCCGAGATGGGCAGCGTCCGGGATCCCGTGCCGGATCTCACCGGGCCGAAGCCTGGCAAAGCAAACCCCGCCAAGCGACGGCGGCGCGCGAAGCAGATCGGAGACGGCTTTCCACGCAGCGCCGATCATGCGGGGGCCGTTTCGGCGAGATCGCCGTAGAACCGCGCCGCCACGTCGGGATGGGAGCGCAGGCGGCCCTTGAGGTAGTTGCGGCCGACCTCGTGGAAGAGCGGGTTGTCGGGGTCGCTCGCCGGCCCGCGCGCCTCCGAAGCGAGGTCGGCCGGCAGGTCGAGGAGGGGCACCGTGGCGTCGTGGCGGGCGCCGAGGAAGAACGCGACGGAGAGACGGTCGCGCCCCGCCGGCGGGGTGACGACCCGGTGGATCGTGGCCCGCAGGTAGCCGTTGGAGGCGAGTTCGAGCAGTTCGCCGATATTGACGACGAAGCTCCCCTCCACCGGCTCGGCCGCGATCCAACCGTCAGGCCTCTCGACTTCGAGGCCGCTCTGCCCGTCCTGGACAAGGAGGGTGAGGAAGCCGCTGTCCTTGTGGGCGCCGACGCCCTGCTCTCCCTGCGTGGCCTCGCGGCCGGGATAGCGGATGATCTTGATGTGCTGGTTCGGCGCGCCCTGGTAGATCGGGGCGAACACGTCCTCGGGCTGGCCCAAGGCGAGGGCGAAGGCGCGCAGCAGGCGGATGCCGAGCTGCGTCACCGCCGCCTGCCAGCGCAGCAGGCCGACGCGGAGGTCGGGCAGGCCGACCGGCCATTGGTTCGGCCCCTGCAGCCGGCTCCAGGGGGGCGAGGCAGCGGTCTGCGGAAGGACTTCGCGCTCGGCGCCGACATCGAATTGCTCGCGCCAATCCGGCGCGCCCCGCGTGATCTCGCGTCCGGCCGCCGTGTAGCCGCGAAAATGCGGTGAGCGCACCATCGCCACCGCCTGCTTCTCCGGAAGAGGCAGGGCGAAGAAGCGCCGGGCCAGGGCCTGGACCTGCGTGATCTCCGCCGCCGGAATGCCGTGGCCGACGAGGTGGAAGAAGCCGACATCACGGGCGGCATCACGCAGTTCGGCCAGGAAGGCCTCCCGCTCGGCCGGCCCGGCATCCAGCCGGCGCAGGTCGAGACGGGGGATCGAGGCGGCGGGAGCAGAGGATTCCGGTGCCGCCCACGAAGCCAGCGGGGAGGCCGCCACGGTCAGGCGGCCTTCGCGAAGGACCCGACCGAGGCCAGGGCCTGGTCGAGATCGGCCAGGATGTCGTCGATGTGCTCGAGGCCGATGGAGAGGCGGACATAGCCGTCGGACACGCCGGTGGCGCGCTGGTCCTCGGGCGTGAGCTGCGCGTGGGTGGTGGTGGCCGGATGGATGGCGAGGCTGCGGGCATCGCCGATATTGGCCACGTGATAGAACAGCGACAGGGCCTCGATGAAGCGACGGCCGGCCTCGCGCCCGGCGGCGAGCTCGAACCCGACGAGGCCGCCATAGCCGCCCTTGAGGTAGCGTTCCGCCCGCTCGCGCGCCTTGCCGGTGGCGTGCGAGGGATGGATGACCCGCTCGATCTCCGGCCGGGCCGCGAGGTAATCGACCACGGCCTGCGCGTTGCGGCTGTGGCGTTCGATGCGCAGGGCCAGGGTCTCCAGCCCCTGCAGGGTCAGGAAGGCGTTGAACGGCGAGACCGACGGGCCGAGGTCGCGCAGCAGCCGGACCCGGGCGCGCAGGATGTAGGCGATAGGTCCGAGGGGCTTGGCCGCCTCCGTCCAGACCGCGCCGTGATAGCTCGGATCGGGGGTGTTGAGGGCGGGCTGGCGCTGGGGGTTGGCCGCCCAGTCGAACCGCCCGCCATCGATGATCGCCCCGCCGATGGCGATGCCGTGGCCGCCGAGATACTTGGTGGTGGAATAGACCACGATGGCCGCGCCATGGTCGAACGGGCGCGCCAGGAGCGGCGCGGCGGTGTTGTCGACGATGAGCGGGATGCCGAAGCCCCGGCCGATCTCGGCCACCTCCGCGATGGGGAAGACCGCGAGTTTCGGGTTGGCCAGCGTCTCGCCGTAATAGGCGCGGGTGCGATCGTCGGTGGCGCGGCGGAAATTCTCCGGGTCGGCCGGATCGACGAAGCGGACCTCGATTCCCTGCTCGGCCAGCGTGTTGGCGAAGAGGTTCCAGGTGCCGCCATAGAGATCGGTGGAGGCGACGATGTTGTCGCCCACCCGCGCGAGGTTCTGCACCGACAGGGCGGAGGCCGCCTGGCCCGAGGCGAGGGCCAGCGCCGCCGCCCCGCCTTCGAGGGCGGCGAGGCGCTGCTCCAGCACGTCGACGGTGGGATTGGTCACGCGGGTATAGAGGTGGCCGAGTTCCTTCAGGGCGAACAGGTTCTCGGCATGGGCCGTGTCGCGGAACTGGAACGAGGTGGTCTGGTGGATCGGCACTGCCACCGAACCCGTGGTCGGATCGGCGCGCCAGCCCGCATGCAGGGCGAGCGTCTCGGGGTGAAGCGAGGCGGGCCGGGGCGAGTTCGGCGTGTTCTGGTTCGACATGGGGTGGCTCCGGAAAAGGGAACGGGGCGGGGCATCGGCCAAGGGATATCGATCACCGCTTCGCAGAAGCGGCGGGATCCCGGCATCGAGCGGAATGATCGGAACTACAGTTCCGTCGACGATGAAGTCTGTTCCGGCCCTCGACTAGGCCGCTTGGCGATTAATCAAGATGACATCCGTATCATGAGACACGCGCCGCCCATGTCAACGAAATGGAATTTCGATTTTCGAGATCGATCGACACAAAGTCTTCGGCGGCAGGGGCGAGAGGGGGAAGAGACCGTTCCTTCCCTCACATTGGCCCGCCTGCCACCGGCCGGGACTCTCTTCCGCGGTTTCAGCCTCGTGCTTCTCTAACGCCGGCGCGCCGCTCCGGCCTGGACAGAGCGGACGGGCCATGGTCCTGCACTTTGGGAAGTCCCACCCCTCGGAATGTCGGGCGGGCCGTGTCGTCCATCGGCCCATGGATGCCGCCCGTCGTATCCTCGTCGAACGGAGGCCCGATGAACGTCCTGATCGCCATGCTGGCGCTGAAGATCCTGACCCTGGCGGGATCGACGGCCACGACCATCGGCCTCGTCGGCCTGTTCGCCTTCCGCGACACCCTCGGTCCGCATCTCGTCCCGCTCTGGGTCGGCGGCTTCCTGGCCATCGCCCTCGGCGAGGGCGGGACATGGCTCATCGCCCGGCGGAACGCGGCCAAGACCGCCGAGGATTAGCCGAAGCGCGGGCTGTCGGGGTTCACAGGCCCGCCCCTCACCCCTGCCGTCGCTCGAACCGGAAAGGGCGGTGCTGGTCCTCGAAGGCCCGCATCTCGACCGTCCACAGCCCGCCATCGTCGCCGTCCAGGGTGAAATGGAGCGCGTAGGCGGTAGCGTCCTCCCCGGCGGGGTCGCGGAACTCGATCTCGTCCAGCCACCAGGGCTCGTCCGAGCGGCCGCAGGCTTTCGTCCTGTCCACGAACAGGTCGAGATAGGCCGAGGCCGCGTCCCGCACGGCCGGGAGCGAGGCGGCGACCTTGGCCGCCAGATCGGCCTGGGCGCGGTCCACCGCGCCGCTCTCGTCGCTCAGGTAGAGGGGGATGCCATCGATCCGGGCGACCCAGCCGGCGGCCCCCATCTGCGTGAAATTCAAGGCCACGGCGTCACCTCCCCTCCCCCACCCCTGCGGGGACCGCCTCTCCCTGCGGAACGAAGGTGCCGGCCAGGATGAGGCGGATGGGATCGCTCAGTCGACGGCGATCATCACGTCTGAGGATTTGACGACGGCATAGGCCTCGCCGCCCACGGTGAGGCCGAGCGCATCCACCGACTCGTTGGTGATCGAGGCGGTGACGACGGTGCCGTCGGCGATCTCGATCTTCACATGGGCGGTGGTGGCGCCCTTCTCGACGGCGACGATCTTGCCCTTGAGGGTGTTGCGCGCGCTGATCTTCATGGTGTTTCCCTTTTACCGTGCGGAATTGGGGCCGAGGATGGTGAAGCCTTGGGCCTCGAAGAAGGGCCTCGCCTCGGCGCTCTTCAGGAAGTCGAGGAACTTGGCGGCCCCCTCTCCCCTGGCCTCGGCCGTGACGGCGAACGGGTACACCACCGGGGGATGGCTGTCCGCCGGAAACACGCCCACCACCTTCACCCCCGGATCGGACTTGGCATCGCTCTCGTAGACCACGCCCAGCGGCGCCTCCCCGCGCGAGACCAGCAGCAGAGCGGCCCGCACGTTGTCGGCCTGGGCGAGGCGCGGCTGCAGGCCTCCCCACAGGCCGAGCGTCTCGAAGGCGGCTTTCGCGTACTTGCCGATGGGCACCGAATTGACCTCTCCGGTGGCGAGACGACCGTCGGGTCCGAGCGCGGCGGCGAAGCCCTCCGCCGTGAACGGCACGTCGGCGGTCGCGGCATCCTTCGGCGCGATGACGACGATGCGGTTGCCGAGCAGGTTCACCCGGCTCTCGGCGCGGATCAGGGTCTTCTTGCCGAGATAATCCATCCATTCGAGATCGGCCGAGGCGAACAGATCGGCCGGCGCGCCGGATTCGATCTGCCGCGCCAGGGCCGAGGAGGCGGCATAGCTCGCCTTCACCTCGACGCCGCTCCTGGCGGTGAAGGCCTTGCCGGCATTGTCGAGGGCGTTCTTCAGGCTCGCGGCGGCGAAGACCGTGGCCGTCTCGGCCGCCCTGGCGGCAGGCGCCAGAACGACGAGACCGGCGAGCACGAGGGCACGGAAGGCGTGGCGCATGAAGGGGAGCTTCCCGAAGACAGGCAGGGACGGATCGTCAGGCGGCTTTGGGCAGGGACGCCATGTCGATGACGAAGCGGTATTTCACGTCGCTCTTGAGCATGCGGCCATAGGCCGTCTCGATCTGGTCGATGGGGATGATCTCGATGTCGGAGGTGATTCCGTGCGCGGCGCAGAAATCGAGCATCTCCTGCGTCTCGGCGATGCCGCCGATGAGCGAGCCGGCGAAGTTGCGCCGCCGCCAGATCACGCTGAACACGTTGACCGAGAGCGGCTTCTCCGGAGCGCCCACCTGCACGAGGGTGCCCTCGCGCTTGAGCAGGCCGAGATAGGCGTTGATGTCGTGGTCGGCCGCCACGGTGTCGAGGATGAAGTCGAAGGTCTCGCCCTGTGCCGCCATGGCGTCGGGATCCTTCGAGATCACCACCTCGGAGGCGCCGAGCCGCCGGGCATCGGCCTCCTTGCCGGGCGAGGTGGTGAACAGGACCACATGCGCGCCCATGGCGTGGGCGAGCTTGACGCCCATATGGCCGAGGCCGCCGAGCCCCACCACGCCGACCTTCTGCCCGGCCTTCACGCCCCAGTGGCGCAGGGGCGAATAGGTGGTGATGCCAGCGCAGAGGAGCGGGGCGACGGCGGCGAGATCCAGGTTTTCGGGGATGCGCAGCACGAAGTGGCCGTCGACCACGATATGGCTCGAATAGCCGCCGAACGTGTGTCCGCCGGTCTGCGGCTCGGGGCCGTTATAGGTGCCGGTGAAGCCGGGCACGCAATACTGCTCCAGCCCTTCTTTGCAGCTGTCGCATTCGCGACAGGAGGCGACCATGCAGCCGACGCCGGCGAGGTCGCCCGCCTTGAAGGCCGAGACCTCCGCGCCGACCCGCGTCACCCGGCCGACGATCTCGTGGCCGGGAACGCAGGGGTAGAGCGTGCCGCCCCATTCGTTGCGGGCGGTGTGCAGGTCCGAGTGGCAGACCCCGCAATACAGAATCTCGATCTCGATGTCGGAGGGGCCCGGGTCGCGACGCTGGAAGGTGAAGGGCGAGAGCGGCGCTTCCGCGCTGGTGGATGCGTAGCCGGTGCAGGTGAACATGCTCGTCTCTCCGCGATCTGCTGGCCGAGGCGACCCGGTGCCACCCCGCCCCATCCTCGCCCGACCTCGTCATCGACGAAAGTCCCGGCATGCCGCTATATACATCTGAACATACCGGTCGCTCAAGGATTGATCGCCCGACGGCATGGCCTATCGTCGATCCTCACCGGAACGATTCCAGGGCGTGGCCCGGCGAGGGGCGGTGAGATGGCGACGTTGAGCATCCGGATCGATCTCGGCCCCGGGAACCGCCTCGGACCCGGCAAGATCCGCCTCCTCGAAATGGTCGCCGAGCACGGTTCGATCTCCGCGGCGGGCCGGGCCCTCGGCATGTCCTACCGGCGCGCCTGGACGCTGATCGAAGCGGTGAACACCGGCTTCGGCCGACCGGTGGTCGAAGCGCAGATCGGCGGCAGGAGCGGCGGCGGCGCGCGGCTCACGGCCTTCGGGACGGTTCTGGTCCGCGATTACCGCGCCATCGAGGCGGCGGCGGAGAAAGCGGCCGCGCCGTACCTCGACGCCCTCGACCGGGAGACGGTCGCGGCTGGGGGCCGATGATCGGGCAACGCTCCCCAGCGGCACCGTTCACGCCTCGTCTCCACGTCTGCGCTGGATGTCCAGCGCCGCCTCCACCACCGCGTCGACCTCGAAATGGTGCAGCATGTGGCCGAGGCCATGCAGCCATCGGAAGGTCGCGTCCGGGATCAGGCGTGCGGCTTGGCGCCCGTGCATCAGCGGGTTGGTGACGATGTCGGCGCTGCCGCACAGGATGGCCACGGGCACGCGGCAGGTGGCATAGCCGAGCGCGCTGCGGGAGAGGTCGCTCCACAGCATGTTGGCGTTCTCGCCATCGGCGACGAGGCGCCGGGACTGGCCCGCGAGGCCGAAGGGGAACTCGGCGGCGAAACGCGCCGGCATCGGCTGCGGCAGGAACATGGCCCGCCACAGCAACGGCATCAGGAGAGCGTCGCTTCCGGCGAGCATCCTGGACAGCACGTCCCCGCCCATCGGGCTGGCGCGCGGCCCGAACAGGACCTGCTCGAGGCGAGGCTCGGGAAAGCAGATGGGTGAGATGGCCACCACGCCGCTCGCCTCGTCGGGATAGGCCATGCCGAAGGCGAGGCAGACGGCCCCGCCGAAGGAATGGCCGACGAGGACCGGACGCCGGAGCCCCAGGCCCCGTGCGACCTCACGGACGATCTCGGCCTGCCGCCAGACCGACGCATCGCTGAAGGGGATATGCTCGCTCTCGCCGTGGCCGGGCCGGTCGATGGCGACCACGCGGAAATGCCGCGACAGCGCCTCCATCGGGCCGAGCCACATGTCGTCCAGGGTCATCACTGCGCCGTGGACTAGGATCAGGTCCGGCCCCGACCCCGCTTCCACGTAGGCGATCCTCGGCCCGGCCGGGATGTCGAGGAAGCGGCGTGGCGGCCTGTCCGCCCGGACCGGCGCCGTGGAGGACGATTCATCCCGCCGGGACCGGCCGTCGATCACGCCCACCATCTCAGGACCGCCTTCGCGGGGACGGCTTGCGGCCGAGGAGAAGGGCGGCGGTGGCGGCCAGGCCCGCCACCGCGCTCAGGGTCACGAGGGGATGGAGTGTCGCCCGGGTATAGGCGCTCGATCGCATGACGGGAAACGGCGGCGAGCCCCTGACCGCGCCGGCACCGCGCGGAGCGTACAAGGCCCCCTCGGAATGCTCCGCCGGCTCGGATCGGTGCTGGAGCGCGATGATGGCGGAGGCCAACCGGTCGTAGGCGCCGGGCGCGAAGTCCTTGCCCATGACGAACAGCTTGCCGCCGCCGCCGACGATGATGTCGCGCTGGCCATGCTCCGCCGCGTGGAGGATCGCGTTGGCGACCTCCTCCGGCGGGTAGATCGGCGGCGGCAGGGTCGGGCGCCGGTCCATGTAGTTGCGGGCGCGGTCGGGGAGCGGGGTGTCGATGGAAGCGGGCTTGATCAGCGTCACGGTGACCGGCGCATCCTCCGCGATCAGTTCCATGCGCAGCGTGTCGGTGAAGCCCTTCACCGCGTGTTTCGAGGTCGCGTAGAGGCCCTGGAACGGGAAGGCGAGGTCGGAGGCGATGCTGCCGACATTGACGAGCGCTCCCCCGCGCCGGCGCAGATGCTCGACCGCGATCAGTGAGCCGTTCACCGTGCCCCAGAGGTTCGTCCGGATGAGCCGTTCGTGGTCCTCCTGGGCGATTGCCGAGAGCGGCCCGTAGACGGTGAGGCCGGCGACGTTCACCCAGGTGTCGAAACCGCCGAAGGTGGCGATGGCAGCGTCGGCGATGGCCTGGACATCCTCGCGGGACCCCACATCGGCAACGACGGAGACGGCCCGGCCGGGGCCTCCGAGTTCCTCGCAGAGTCCGGCGAGGACATCCCCGCTCCGTGCGGCGAGGACGACACGTGCGCCCCGCGCGGAGGCCATGCGGGCGGTGGCGAGGCCGATGCCGCTCGATGCCCCCGTGATCACGATCACCTGCTCGCGCAGGGGTTTATGTCTCATCGGCGGGGGCTCCCGGTCGCTGCAGGGGTTGGAAACAACCTCCAAACCTACGCGTGAGGCGGGAGTGCGTTGCCGCCGCCGCCGGCCTGCGCGGTTTTCACGCGCGCCCGCCCCTCATCCGCTGGTGAGCCTGTCAGCCGCCGGTGAGGCTTTCGGCGAAATCGTCGGGCACCTCACCGAACTGGCCGAGGATCGTCGCGCTTTCGAGCTCGCCGGTCTCGTCGTCGGCCACCACCTTCAGGGCGGCGGTGCCGGGCAAGCGGCCGGACATGGCCTCCGCCTTCTTCAGCGCGCCGCTCTCGGTGGGCGCCACCTCGCGGTCGCCGGGCACGAGGCGCTTGCGCTTGATCACGAAGGTCTGGACCACGAACGTCGTCTTCAGGGCCATTGCCGTCTCCGTGGGCCGCACCGCCCTCCCTGCCTCATAGGCCGGGCGCGGACGCCTTACCAGAGACGGATCAGGCCGTAGCCGACGCGCGCGTCCACGATCTCGATGCCGAGAAGGCCGATGAGGAGGAGGCTCGCCCGGAACACCGCCGGGCCGAAGGCGCTGGAGAACAGGAAGAGACCCGCCAGGATCAGGTTGACGTGCAGGGCCGCCTGGTCGGCGACGCGGCGCACCGGCTCGGGGAGCCAGGGCTGAAGGATGCCGTAGCCGTCGAGGCCCGGCAGCGGCATCAGGTTGAGGATGATGGCGGTGCCCTGGAACAGGGCGGAGACGGCCAGCACCGCCCGCAGCGTGTCGGATTCCTCGCCCGTGAGGGAATAGAGCAGGGCCAGCGCGAGGAGGACGAGGCCATTCATCGCCGGGCCGGCCGCCGACACGGCGGAGATCCAGACCTTGCTGCGCAGGAGATGGGTGTTCACGAACACCCGCCCGCCGGGAAACCCGATCCCGCCGAGGATCGTGAACAGCAGCGGCAGGACGATGGAGGAGAGCGCGTCGGCGTAGAGACGCGGGTCCAGGGTGAGGTAGCCGCTCTGCGGGATGTCCGCATCGCCCCCTTTCCAGGCGACGAAGGCATGGCCGAATTCGTGCAGGCACAGGCTGAGCAGCCAGCCCGCCATCACGAAGACGAAGGCCGCGCCGGACCCCTCCACGACGCCGGTGCCGATGGCGAGGCCGGTCCCGAGGAAGATCAGGGCGATCAGCAGGAAGTTCGCGCTCGGGCCGACCGGAAGGGTCGCGGCGCGAACTTGGCTTGGCGGAAGCTCTGACGACATCTCACCCCCGATGGAGCCTCGGACCGACGGACGGGCGGCGGCGGGTGACGATCCCGGCCTTCCCTCCGCGCGCACCCCCGCGCGGCACTGTCGCAACGCGGGATGCTTCGTGCGCATGACACGATAAGGTGGTGGTCTCAACAGCGCACCGTCCCCGACGGCGCTTCTCATCCACTCTTCCGTGAGCCAAGCCCGCCCCGCATGACCCTGCTCCGCCTCATCCTGTTCCTCGCCCTCGGGCTCACCGCCTCGGCCC
The DNA here is from genome assembly GCF_000376345.1 of Methylobacterium sp. 88A. NCBI lineage: Bacteria > Pseudomonadati > Pseudomonadota > Alphaproteobacteria > Hyphomicrobiales > Methylobacteriaceae > Methylobacterium > Methylobacterium sp. 88A. The sequence goes on along the minus strand of NZ_AQVT01000001.1, from coordinate 47,740 downwards.
TCGGCGCCCTGTTCCTGTTCCAGCGTCATCTCATCTATCCCGGCGCTTTCGGGGCCGGTTTCGGCGAGGGCGTGCGCGGGGTGCCGGCCGGGACGGAGGCGGTCACGCTGAATACGGCCGACGGCCACCGCCTCTACGGCCTGTGGCGGGCACCGGAACCCGGACGCGGCGTGGTGCTGACCTTCCACGGCAACGGCTCGCTGCCCGAACCGCATGCCGCGCGGTTCTCGAACGGGGTCTGGCGCGCCGCCGGCTGGGGCACCCTCGCCATCGCCTATCGCGGCTATCCGGGCTCCACCGGCTCACCGAGCGAGGCGGGCCTCATCGAGGACGGGCTGGCCGCTTACCGCTTCGTGCGAGACCGCGCCCCGGACGCACCGATCCTGCTCCACGGCCATTCCATGGGGGCGGCGGTGGCCGTGGCCGTGGCCGCGCGCGAGCCGCATCTCGGCCTCTATCTCGAAGCGCCCTTCGTCTCCCTCACCCGCCTCGTCGGCGAACACTTCCCTCTGCTGCCCCGACTGCTCCTGCGCGATACCTGGCGCTCGGATCGCCGCATCGGCGAGGCGGCGGGGCGCATCCTCATCGTCCATGGCACCGGCGACCCCGTCATCCCCGTGGCGCATGGGCGCGACCTCGCGGCCCTCGCCGGCACCAGGGCGCGCTTCGTCGCCGTGCCGGGCGATCACGTCTCGCTCCTCGGCCAGCGCGACGCGGAGGCGGAAGCGACGTTCCATCCCGTCAGGAGTGCCGAGCCCAGTCCGGCGCTGCCGCGTTGATACCGGCAGGATGGGAGAGGGGAATTTGGGACGGCGCGCCCGGCAATGGCGGGAGGACGAGGAGACGGAGAACCGCTCGTCCGGCCCAACGATCTGCCCGCTCTGCGAACGGCCGATCCCGCCGCGCGCCAAATCGAGCCTGCACCACCTCACGCCCAAGCTGAAGGGCGGCGCGAAAGCCGGCACCGTCCGCCTGCACCAGATCTGCCATTCGGCGATCCACGCCCGCTACAGCGAGGCCGAGATCGCCCGGCGTCTGGCCGATATCGAGGTTCTGCGGGCCGACCCCGAGATCAGCGGCTTCCTCGCCTGGGTGCGCACCAAGCCGGACGATTTCCACGCCGCCACGCGGATGACGCGGGCTCGCAAGCTCTCGCGCCGCAAGGTTTCCTGACGCCCCGCCATCCCGGCGCCCCGCTTCAAGGGTCCGCCGCGGATCGCCCGGCATCCGGGCCGTCGCGTTGACCGTGCATCCGGCATCGATCAAGGAAAGCTGCATCACAGGCAGCCGGCCTCGACCCCGGATCGGCCATGCTCGTCCCCCGATTGCGACGGAGTGCAGCTTTGGCCCCAGCGACCCAGATCCCAGGCCCCGGCACCGAGGAGGGGCTGAGACTCGCCTGGGTCGACGTCGCCAAGGGCCTGTGCATCGTCCTCGTGGTGATGATGCACTCGACCCTCGGCACCGGCAACGAGATGGGTGGCGAGGGCGTCCTCCATACGGTCGTCGCCTTCGCCAAGCCGTTCCGCATTCCCGATTTCTTCCTGCTGTCGGGCCTGTTCGTCGGCCGCGTGATCGACCGGGACTGGCGTCTCTTCGCCGACCGGCGGGTCGTCCACTTCGCCTATTTCTACCTGCTCTGGGTGCTGATCCAGTCGACGGTGAAATACGGCCAGATCGTCGACGGCGGCGGGCCGGGGGCCTTCCTCGCCCATCTCGCGCACGCTCTGGTGGAGCCCTATTCGACCCTCTGGTTCATCTATCTGCTCGCCGTGTTCTCGGTGCTGACGAAGCTCCTGCGGGGCCTGCATCCGGCGCTGCTCCTCGGCGGGGCCGCCCTGCTCCAGAGCCTTCCCCTCGACGGATACTCGGATCTCGTCACCGAATTCTGCGGCCGCTACGTCTGGTTCGTCGCCGGCTACCTGTTCGCGGCCCGGATCTTCCGGTTCGCCGACCTCGTCCGTCGCCGCCCCCGCGCCGCACTCGGCGGTCTCGCGGCCTGGGCCGTGGTGAACGGCCTCTTCGCCTTCACCGGCACCGGCCACGAGACTTATCCCACCCTGGCGAGCCTGCCCCTCGTCAGCCTCGCCCTCGGCGGGGCCGGGGCGCTCGCCATCGTGGCCGTCGGCGCATTGTTCACCCTCGCCGGGGGGCCTTTGACGGCGGCGCTCAGAGCCTGCGGCGAGCGCTCGATCGTCATCTACCTCGCCTTCTTCCTGCCCATGGCGGCGACCCGGACGCTGATCGTGAAGACCGGCGCCGTCACCGATATCGGGCTGGCCAGCCTCGTCGTGACCCTCGTCGCCGTGCTCGTCCCCCTCGCCATCGAACGGGTGGTGCGCCACACGCCTCTCGTCTTCCTGTTCCGCCGCCCGGCGGCGTTCCACATCGTCGCCGAGACGCCGCCGCGATCCGCGAGGACGGAAGCGGCGCGCTGACGTCAGGCCTGATCGTCGATGTAGCGGGAGGCGATCATCGAGGCGGCTGTGCGGTTCTCGACGCCGAGCTTGGCGTAGATGCTCTCCAGATGCTTCGTCACCGTGCGCGGTGACAGGCCGAGGATGTCGCCGATATCGCGGCTCGCCTTGCCCCGCGACAACCAGAACAGCACGTCGGCCTCGCGGGCGGTGATCGGCAGGTTGGCGCGCAGGCGCTCGACGCCGCTGGCGGAAGCGTCGCGGGAGAGGCGCAGCAGCACCTCGTCGCCGGTGGTGCCGATCAGGCTGAGGCTATGGGCGGCGCCCTCCGTATCGGGGAGCGTGACGGAGGCCGCGTTGCCGCCCTTCAGCTGTTCGGCGAGCCAGGCACGGCCGGCCTCGGGCAGACGCGAGCCCCCGTCGCCGAGCTTGGCCAGCACGCGGGCGGCCTGCGGGGTGCTCCACAGGACGGTGCCCTGGCGATCCACAGCGAAAAGCGTGCGGCCGGTCGTGTCGAGGGCGGCCCGCGCGCTCTGCGCGGCCCGCGCGCTCGCCAGATGCACGCGGATGCGGGCCAGGATCTCGTCGGGGGCGATCGGCTTGGTGACGTAGTCGCTGCCGCCCGCCTCCAGGCCCTTCACGATGTGTTCGGTCTCGGACAGGCCGGTCATGAAGATCACCGGCACCAGGGCGAGGTCGCTGCGCGCCTTCAGGCGGCGGCAGGTCTCGAACCCGTCCATGCCGGGCATCATCGCATCGAGCAGGATGATGTCGGGGGTGATCTCCCCCACCAACGCCAAGGCGAGGTCGCCGGCCACCGCCACCAGCACGGTGGCGCCGGAGCGCTCGATCGCCTCGGTGAGGAAGCTCAGGGTTTCGGGGGAATCGTCGACGACGAGGACGATGTCGCGCTGCGTGTTAGCCATCGCGCATCCCTTCGAGGATGCGCACATAGCGTCGGAGGTCGTAGGAGGCGACGAGCCCGCGCATCTGCGCGGCGATCTCGGCGGGCATGGCCGACTGGCCTTCGAGCTCCGTCAGCTTGGCCTCGATGCCGCGGACATGGCCGATGCGGCCGAGGCGGATCAGCTCGGCGATGTGGTCCTGGCGCAGGGTTTCGCCGCCTCGTCCGCTCCGGGGCGGAGCCTCGGCCAAGGCGGGCGCGGGCGGGGCGGGCTGGCCCAGGGCCAGCAGCCGGTCGATCCGCTCCAGGAAGTCGCGCAGGTCGAAAGGCTTCGGGATGATCTCGTCATGCGGGGCGTCGTCGCCCCGGATCGGGCTGATCTCGTGGACGTTGGCGGACATGATGGCGATGCGAGAGGTAAACCCGCCGTCGCGCAGGGCCTTGGCCACCGCCCAGCCGCTCATCCCCGGCATGGCGATGTCGAGGAGGATGATGTCGGGCCGCCGCTCCATCGCCAGGTTCAGGCAATGCGGGCCGTCGGGGGATTCCAGCACGACGAGGCCGAGCGGTTCGAGCACCTCGCGCATGAGGGCGCGATGCGCGGCATCGTCGTCCGCCACCAGCACCACGCGCGGCGGCCCGACATGGACCGGCCTCTCCCGCCGGCTGCCGGCGGCGCGCTCGGACGGCTCGGCGGGCTTGGGGCCGGCCGGGCGGTGCACCGAGGCCAGCATGAGCCGGAGGCTGAAGCAGGTGCCGCGGCCGACCTCGCTCTCCACGGTGACCTCGCCGCCCATCACCTGGGCGAGGAGATGCGCGATGGTGAGCCCGAGCCCGGTTCCCGGCGTGTTGCGGGCGGCGGGCAGCGAGCCGCGCTCGAAGGGCCCGAAGATCCGCTGCAGGTCGCCCTCGGGAATGCCGAGGCCGCTGTCGCGGATCGAGAACACCGCGACCTGGCTACGATAGGTCATTTCCAGGGCGACCCAGCCGGTTTCCGTGAACTTGATCGCGTTGGAGAGGAGGTTGAGCAGGATCTGGCGCAGGCGCTTTTCGTCCGCCGCCACCACGGCCGGCAGCACGGGCGGGCGCGAGAATCGGAATTCGAGGCCGGCGGCGTTGGCCTGGAGCCGGACCATGTCGACGATCTGGTCCAGGAATTCGGCGAGGCGGAACTCGTTGCGGTGGATCTGGAGGCGCCCCGCCTCCATGCGGGAGATGTCGAGGAGGCCGTCGATCAGGCCCGACAGGTGCTGGGCGCTGCGCCGGATGACGCGGATGCCGTTGCGGCGCGGAGCGGGGATGTCGTCGTCCCCCTCCAGCAGTTGCGCGTAGCCGAGGACGGCGTTGAGAGGCGTGCGCAGCTCGTGGCTCATGCCCACCACGTAGCGGCTCTTGGCGAGGTTGGCGGCCTCGGCCGTCTCCTTGGCCTGCTGCAGCTTGGCGTCGGTGATCTTGTGGGCCTCGATCTCGGCCTCGTAGAGGGCGGTCTGGCGGGCGGTCTCCTCCTGCGCCACGCGACGGCTCTCCTGGGCGAGGACGAACAGCCAGGCGACGATGCCGAGGATGACCACGAGGATGAAGAACACGCTGGTCAGCGCGGCGCGCAGGGTCTCGCCATGCTCGGGCTGGGCGGTGGCGATGCCGGCATGGACGATCCCGAGGATCAGCCCGATCACCGAGACCAGCGTGAGCATCAGGGCGAGGTAGCGCCCGAGAGGCGCCCCGATCCAGGCGGCGGTCTTGGCCGGCATGATCCGGGTCAGCGCGCTCTGGGCCTGTGCCTCCAGACGGCCATGCGGCTTGCACAGGTCGCCGCAGCGAGCGTCCAGCGAGCAGCAGAGCGAGCAGATCGGCCCGGCATAGGCAGGGCAACGGGCCATGTCCTCGCCCTCGAACGGATGCTCGCAGACGGTGCACTGGATCTCCGCGCGGGCGCCCCAATCGGCGATGGCGGGCCGCGCGAGATAGTAGCGTCCGCCGGTGGCGAAGGCGATGGCGGGCGCCGCCGCGAAGGCGGTGACGAGGGAGAGCAGCGGCGCGAAGTTCTGAAGTCCCGCGCCGAGCAGGCCCGCATGAGCGAGGAAGCCGGCGAGCAGCGCCAGGGCCGAGGCCCCCGTGCCGACCGGGTTCACGGCATAGAGATGCGCGCGCTTGAACTCGATCCCCGGCGGCGACAGGCCGAGGGGCTTGTTGACGGCGAGATCCGCCGAGAGCGCGCCGACCCAGGCCGAGACCACCACCGCATAGAGCGAGAGCGTGCTGGCGAGGGTCTTGTCGATGCCGAGCTCCATCAGCAGCAGCGCGATGGCCACGTTGAAGACGAGCCAGACCACGCGGCCGGGATGGCTGTGGGTGAGGCGCGAGAAGAAGTTCGACCAGGCGATGGAGCCGGCATAGGCGTTGGTGACGTTGATCTTGAGCTGCGAGATCACCACGAACAGGCCGGTGAGGAGCACCGCCCCCTCCCGCGAGGGCATGACGTGGCCGAAGGCGACCACGTACATCTGCGTCGGCTCGGCCGCTTGTTCGTGCGGCACGCCCTGTCCCAGGGCCAACACCGCCAGGAAGGCCCCGAGCATGATCTTGAACATGCCGGGCAGGATCCAGCCCGCCCCGGCCCCGAGCACGGCGAGCCACCAGCGCGGATTGCTCCCCGATTCGGACGTCTCGGCCGGCGGCACGAATCGGAGGAAATCCACCTGCTCGCCGATCTGCGCCAGCAGCGCGAGGAGGATGCCGGAGGCGAGGCCGAACTGGGCGAGGTCGAAGCCGGAGATCGGGTAGCCCATGAATGTGGAGATCGAGCCGACGGCTTCCGACGCTCCCGGATAGGACAGGAGGTTACTGAGGGCGGGGCCGCCCTTCCACGCGATGAAGCCGAGCGGCAGGAGGTTGAGCCCGATCCAGAGCGGCTGGGTCCAGATCTGGAACCGGCTGATCAGGCTGATCCCGTAGACGACCAGTGGAATCACCACGACCGCGCTGACGATATAGCCGATCCAGAGCGGCAGGCCGAGGCAGAGTTGCAGCGCCAGCGCCATGATCGACGCCTCGATGGCGAAGAACAGGAAGGTGAAGCTCGCATAGATCAGCGAGGTGATGGTGGAGCCGAGATAGCCGAAGCCGGCCCCGCGGGTGAGGAGATCGATGTCGACGCCGTAGCGCGCCGCATAGAGGCTGATCGGCACGGCGGTGGCGAAGATCAGCACGCCCACGAACAGCACCGCCGCCGCCGTGTTGGTGAAGCCCGTGGCCAGGACCAGGGTGCCGCCGATCGCCTCTAGCGCCAGGAACGACAGCGACCCGAGCGCCGTCTGCGCAACCCGCAGGCTCGACCAGCGCCGCGCCTTCTTGGCGGTGAAGCGAAGGGCGTAATCTTCGAGGGTCTCGTCCGCGACGAAGCGGTTATAGGCTCGCCGGATCGGGGGAATCTGCTGGCGGCCGCTCATGGGGTCGTTCAGTCTGCCCGGTCGGCGTCACGTGGGGGGAAGGGCCGGCCCGCATGGGGTCACGGGCAAACGGCGGTCGATCAGCAATCCCCGTGCCGCGGGGCCGGGAGACATTGGTACACCAGGAGAGCCGCGTCGAGGCCCTGCTCCACAGGGAAGGCATGCCTCGCACAGGGAAGACGATACTCCGAAGGGGGCGAGAGGCGGGGCGCACAACCTCCCTCCCTACGCAAAACAGCGTATATGCTGCGCCGCGCCATCACGCCTAGCTTCCGCCATCCGCAACGGCCCGCCTTATGCAGGAGCCGGCGGGACATTTCCTGGAAGGGGTTCACGCAGGATGGCAGCCGACAACGAGCACGGACCGCACTCGGCCCTCCGTCGCAAACTTCTCATGGGTCTGGCGAGCATTCCGGCCATGGCCCTGATGCCGCGCAGCGCCTTCGCTGCGGCCCCTCCGACCTCGGCGGTGAACACCACCGGCCTCGCGGTGACCGACACCGAAGTCACCGTCGGCATCCTCCATTCCGCCACCGGCACCATGGCGATCTCCGAGACCGGATCGATCCAGGCGGAGAAGCTCGCCATCGCGCAGATCAACGAGATGGGCGGCGTGCTGGGCCGCAAGATCAAGGTGATCCAGGAGGACGGCGCCTCCGACTGGCCGACCTTCGCCGAGAAGGCCAAGAAGCTCCTCGTCAACGACCATTGCGCCGCCGTGATGGGCTGCTGGACCTCCGCCTCGCGCAAGGCCGCGCTCCCTGTATTCGAACAGTATAACGGCCTGCTGTACTACCCGACCTTCTACGAGGGCCTGGAGCAGTCCAAGAACGTCATCTATACCGGCCAGGAAGCCACGCAGCAGATCCTCGAATCGCTCAACTGGGTGACCAAGGAGAAGGGCGCCAAGACGTTCTTCTTCATCGGCTCGGACTACATCTGGCCGCGCACCTCGAACAAGATCGCCCGCAAGCACATCGAGAACGTACTGAAGACCAAGGTCGTCGGCGAGGAATACTTCCCGCTGGGCCACACCCAGTTCAACTCGGTCATCAACAAGATCAAGCTGACCAAGCCCGACGTGATCTTCACCGACGTCGTCGGCGGTTCCAACGTGGCGTTCTACAAGCAGCTCAAGGCGGCCGGTATCGACCTCAACAAGCAGACCCTGCTGACCATCTCGGTCACGGAAGACGAGATCGACGGCATCGGCGGCGACAACATCGCGGGAGCCTATTCCTGCATGAAGTACTTCCAGTCGCTCAAGAACGCCAACAACGAGAAGTTCGTGGCCGCCTTCCACAAGATGTGGGGCGAGAAGACCGTCATCGGCGACGTGACCCAGGCCGCCTATCTCGGCCCGTTCCTGTGGAAGATGGCCTGCGAGAAGGCCGGCTCCTTCGATGTCGACAAGGTGGTCGCGGCCTCCGCCGACATCGAGTTCAAGGAAGCCCCCGAGGGCTACGTCAAGATCCACCCGAACCACCACCTCTGGTCGAAGACCCGCGTCGCCAAGGCCCTGCCGAGCGGCCAGTTCGAGATCGTCTACGAGAGCCCCGCGCTCATCGAGCCGAACCCCTTCCCGAAGGGCTACCAGTAGCACTGCGCCCCCCTCCCCCTTGTGGGGAGGGGTTAGGGGTGGGTGTGGTTGGGTGATCCTCCCGGTGCGGAGACCAGCGAGCCACCCCCACCCCGGCCCTCCCCGCGAGGGGGGAGAGAGCCTGCCCTTTCAGGGTCGCACCGCGCCACGCCCGATCGGCCCAATGCTTGCAAAGCAGACGTCGGATTCTTCGGAAGGTCGAAAACATGCTCGGTGACTATTCACTCGGAGATCTCGGCGCGATCTTCGCGATGCAGGGTTTCGCCGGCCTGATCCTGTTCTCGGTCTACGTGCTGATGGCGCTCGGCCTCGCGGTCATCTTCGGCCAGATGGGCGTGATCAACATGGCGCACGGGGAGTTCATGATCCTCGGCGCCTACGTCACCTATCTGTGTTCGACCTTCTTCCAGACCCACCTGCCCGGCCTGTTCGGGGTCTACTTCTTCGTGGCGATGATCCTGGCCTTCCTGGCCTCGGGAGCCCTGGGGATGATCGTCGAATGGACGCTCATCCGCCATCTCTACAAGCGCCCCCTCGATACGCTGCTCGCCACCTGGGGCCTCTCGCTGATCCTGCAGCAGGCCTACCGCACCATCTTTGGCGCGCGCGAAGTCGGCGTCGAGTTGCCCTCCTGGCTCATCGGCTCGGTCCAGGTCACCGACACGATCGAGGTGCCGATCAACGGCCTGTTCGTGATGGCGATCACCACCCTCATCACCGTCGGCGTCGGCCTGCTGATGTACCGCTCGCGCTTCGGCCAGCAGGTCCGCGCGGTGATGCAGAACCGCCCCATGGCGGGCGCGGTCGGCATCGATACCGAGAAGGTGGATCGCTACACGTTCGGCCTCGGCTGCGGCATCGCCGGTGTGGCGGGCTCGGCCTTCACCATGATCGGCTCCACCGGGCCGACCTCGGGCCAGCTCTACATCGTCGACACCTTCCTGATCGTCGTCTTCGGCGGCGCGGCGAGCCTCCTCGGCACCATCGCCTCGGCCTTCTCGATCTCGCAGACTCAGTCGACCCTCGAATTCTTCCTGTCCGGCTCCACCGCCAAGGTTCTGACGCTGCTCGCCGTCGTCGGGATCCTGATGGTTCGCCCGCAGGGTCTGTTCACCCTCAAGGTCCGGCGCTGAGGAGGCCATCCCGATGACAAGCCCCGTCCAGACCCTGTCGAAGTCGCTCACCGTGAACGACAATCCCTTCATGAAGCCGATGGAGTGGGTGAGCCTCGCGCTGCTCGCCGGCCTCATCCTCTTCGTCCTGCCGGCGACCCTCGACGCGTTCCGCCTCAACCTCGTCGGCAAGTACCTGACCTACGCCTTCGTGGCGCTGGGCCTCGTCATGTGCTGGGGCTATGCCGGCATCCTGTCCCTCGGGCAGGGCGTGTTCTTCGGGCTCGGCGGCTATTGCATGGCCATGTACCTGAAGCTCGAAGCCTCGAGCGTCGAGAACACCAAGATCCAGTCCACGCCCGGCATCCCGGACTTCATGGACTGGAACCAGATCACCGAACTGCCCCTGATGTGGAAGCCGTTCCAGAGCCTGCCGCTGACGCTGATCCTCGTCGTGGCCGTGCCCGTGTTCTTCGCCTTCATCATCGGCTTCGCGATGTTCACCCGCCGGGTCGGCGGCACCTACTTCGCCATCATCACCCAGGCCATCGCCGCCATCCTGACGATCCTCATCGTCGGCCAGCAGGGCTATACCGGCGGCATCAACGGCATCACCGACCTGCGCACCCTGCACGGCTGGGACATCCGCACCGACAGCGCGAAGTTCATCCTCTACTTCGTCAATGGCGGCCTGCTCCTCGGCTGCATCCTGGCGGCGCAATACGTGAAGAAGGCCAAGCTCGGGCGCATCCTCCTCGCCATGCGCGACAAGGAGGACCGGGTCCGGTTCTCGGGCTATTCCGTGGCTGGATTCAAGGTCTTCGCCTTTTGCCTCGCGGCCGGCTTCGCCGCCATCGGCGGCGCGATGTTCACCCTGCAGGTCGGCTTCATGTCGCCGTCCTTCGTCGGCATCGTGCCCTCCATCGAAATGGTGATCTACGCCGCCGTCGGCGGGCGCCTGTCCCTGTTCGGCGCGGTCTGGGGCACGCTTCTGGTCAATTGGGCCAAGACCACCTTCTCGGAGAGCTTCCCCGAACTCTGGCTCTTCGGCCTCGGCGCCCTGTTCATCGCCGTCGTGCTCGCCTTCCCCAATGGTCTCGCCGGCATCTACCGCAGCTACGTCGAGCCGCGCCTGACCCGCAAGGTCAAGGCCCTGGCGCCGGCGGGCGGACCCGTCCCCCACGGCACCCCCGCCGAATAGGAGCGAGACTGACGATGAACGCCGCCATCCTGAGCTCGCCGATCATCGGTGAATCCCCCGACGCGAAGGACTTCCTCCTCTCGGTGGAAGCCCTCACCGTCTCCTTCGACGGCTTCAAGGCGGTGAACGACGTGTCGTTCTACGTCGATCCCAACGAGATCCGCGTCATCATCGGCCCCAACGGCGCCGGCAAGACCACGGTGCTCGATCTGATCTGCGGGCGCACCAAGGCCAGCGCCGGCTCGATCAAGTTCAAGGGCCAGGAACTCACCAAGATCTCGGAGAGCGCCATCGTCCAGGCCGGCGTCGGCCGCAAGTTCCAGACTCCGTCGATCTATGACGATCTCACGGTGTTCGAGAATCTGGAGATCTCCTTCCCCCGCGGCCGCACGGTGTGGGGTGCGCTGACCTTCAAACGCGATGCCGAGGTCCGCGACCGCATCCACGAAGTCGCGACCATGATCTTCCTGAAAGATCAGCTCAAGGAGCGGGCCGAGTTTCTCAGCCACGGCCAGAAGCAATGGCTCGAGATCGGCATGCTGCTGATCCAGGACCCCGAACTCCTGATGCTCGACGAGCCGGTGGCCGGCATGAGCGTCGGCGAGCGCATCAAGACCGCCGAACTCCTCAACCAGATCATCGTCGGCCGCTCGGTGCTGGTGATCGAGCACGACATGAAGTTCGTCGAGGACATCGCCCACCGGGTCACCGTGCTGCACCAGGGCAAGGTGCTCTCCGAAGGCTCGATGGAGCGGGTGAAGAACGACCCGAAGGTCATCGAAGTCTATCTCGGCCACTGAACAGGACCGGCGCCATGCTTCAGACCAGTTCCGCCTCGGCCAGCCTCTCGCCGGCGCCCGCTCTCGGGGCTCAGCCCATGCTGGCGATCCGCGACCTCCACTCGGCCTACGGCCAGAGCGAGGTGCTGCACGGCCTCGACATCAGCATCGCACCCGGCGAGATCGTCGCCGTGATGGGCCGCAACGGCATGGGCAAGACCACGCTGATGAAGACCCTGATGGGGATCGTCCCGGTGAAGTCCGGCACCATCACGGTCGACGGCCGGGACATCACCGCCCTCAAGAGCCACCAGCGCGTGGCGGGCGGCCTCGCCTACGTGCCGCAGGGCCGGATGATCTTCTCGGCCATGACGGTGCAGGAGAACATCGAGACGGGCCTGACCGTCACCAAGGAACGCAAGGTCCCGCAGGACCTCTACACGATGTTCCCGGTGCTGCTGGAGATGAAGGGCCGGCGCGGCGGCAACCTCTCCGGCGGCCAGCAGCAGCAACTCGCCATCGCACGGGCGCTGGCGAGCCGGCCGAAGGTGCTCCTCCTCGACGAGCCCACCGAAGGTATTCAGCCCTCGATCATCCGCGAGATGGGACGGACCCTGAAGAAGATCCGCGACGAGCGCGGCCTCTCCATCGTCGTCTCCGAGCAGGTGCTGAGCTTCGCCCTCGACGTCGCCGACCGGGTCCTCGTCATCGAGAACGGCAACATCGTCCACGAGGCGATGCGGGCCGACATCGACGAGGCGCAGGTCGCCCGCTTCCTCTCGGTCTGAAGAAGGGGCGCTGTTTCCCCTCCCCCTTGCGGGGAGGGGTAGGGGTGGGGTGGTGCAGAAGGCACCGTGAAGCTCGATCCTACACCACCCCCACCTCCGGCTCCTCCCCACAAGGGGGAGGAGAGCGCGTTCCGGCACGCGCGGAACTTAAGGCTTTCACGAGAGCGGCCGGGCAACGCCGGATACGCGATGCGAGCGGCCGTCCACTTTCTGGAGGAGCGCAAAATATGGCTGAGACCCTGATCAAGGTCGACCTGACGCAGTCGGCCTACGACAACGACATGGTCCACAATCGCTGGCACCCGGACATTCCGATGGTGGCCATGGTCAAGCCCGGCGACGACTTCATCGTCGAAACCTATGACTGGACCGGCGGCTTCATCAAGAACAACGATTCCGCCGACGACGTGCGCGACATCGACCTGTCGATCGTCCACTTCCTGTCCGGCCCCATCGGCGTCGAGGGCGCGGAGCCCGGCGATCTCCTGGTGGTCGATCTCCTCGATATCGGCGCCAAGCCCGAGAGCCAGTGGGGCTTCAACGGCTTCTTCTCCAAGAAGAACGGCGGCGGCTTCCTCGACGAACACTTCCCCCAGGCCCAGAAGTCGATCTGGGACTTCGAGGGCATGTTCACCAAGTCGCGCCACATCCCCGGCGTGCGCTTCCCCGGCCTGATCCATCCCGGACTGATCGGTTGCCTGCCCGATCCGAAGATGCTGGATACCTGGAACACCCGCGAGAAGGCGCTCTACGACACCAATCCCGGCCGGGTGCCGGCGCTCGCCACGCTGCCCTTCGGCCCCACCGCCCATATGGGCCGGCTCAAGGGCGAGGCGAAGGACAAGGCCGCGGCGGAAGGCGCCCGCACGGTGCCGGGCCGCGAGCATGGCGGCAATTGCGACATCAAGGATCTGTCGCGCGGCTCGAAGATCTACTTCCCCGTCTACGTGCCGGGTGCCGGCCTCTCCATGGGCGACCTGCATTTCAGCCAGGGCGACGGCGAGATCACCTTCTGCGGCGCCATCGAGATGGCGGGCTGGGTCCATCTCAAGGTGAGTCTCATCAAGGACGGCATGTCGAAATACGGGATCAAGAACCCGATCTTCAAGCCGTCGCCGATGACGCCGAAATTCGACGACCACCTGATCTTCGAGGGTGTCTCGGTCGATGAATACGGAAAGCAGCATTACCTCGACGTGACCGTGGCCTACCGTCAGGCCTGCCTCAACGCCATCGAATACCTGAAGAAGTTCGGCTATTCGGGCGCCCAGGCCTATTCGATCCTCGGCACCGCCCCGGTCCAGGGCCACATCTCCGGCGTCGTCGACATCCCGAACGCCTGCGCCACGCTCTGGATTCCCACGAAGATCTTCGACTTCGACATCAACCCCGGCGCCGACGGGCCGATCAAGCACATCGACGGCTCGATCCAGATGCCGCTCTCGCCGGATCTGTGAGAGGCGGTTCTGCCCTTCAGTCGAGCGCGTCCCCCTCCCCCTTGTGGGGAGGGGTTAGGGGTGGGGGTGGGGGTGGCTCCGCCAGCCTCCAGAGGTCGAGGGTCACCCAACAACCCCCACCCTCGATCCCTCCCCACAAGGGGGAGGGTAGGCGCGCGACGTGTGTAACCGACTGCCCTTGAGGGGGAAGTACGTCGCCCCCGTCGCGTCGCCCATTGTCGATCCTTCGAGAGGCCCCCATGCCCGTCTACGATTATGCCTGCGACGCCTGCGGGCCCTTCACGGTGCTGCGCCCCATGGCTCAGTTCAAGGACCCGCATGACTGCCCCGATTGCGGCTCGTCCTGCGGCCGCGCCTTCCTCACGGCGCCCAACCTCGCCTCCATGGATGCGGGCCGGCGCAAGGCGCATGCGGTCAACGAGCGGAGCGCCCATGCGCCCCGCAAGTCGTCGGGGCACGGGGCCGGCTGCGGCTGCTGCTCGGGGGCCTCGAAAACCAAGCAACCGGCGGCCGCGAAAAGCTTCCCCAACGCGCGACCGTGGATGATCAGCCACTGACGGCTGGGCGCCCACGCCTCTCCCCGCCTGGCGGGGAGAAGCGACGCAAACAACAGGAGAACCCCACCGATGATGCACGGCGACATTTCCTCGAGCAACGACAGCGTCGGCGTCGCGGTCGTCAACTACAAGATGCCGCGTCTCCACACGAAGGCCGAAGTTCTGGAGAACGCGCGAAAGATTGCCGACATGGTGGTGGGCATGAAGTCCGGTCTGCCCGGCATGGACCTCGTGATCTTCCCCGAATACTCGACCCACGGCATCATGTATGACGGCAAGGAGATGTATGAGACCGCCTCCGCCGTGCCCGGGGAGGAGACGGCGATCTTCGCCGAGGCCTGCCGGAAGGCGGGGGTCTGGGGCGTGTTCTCGCTCACCGGCGAGCGCCACGAGGAGCATCCGAACAAGGCGCCCTACAACACCCTCATCCTGATGAACGATCAGGGTGAGATCGTGCAGAAATACCGCAAGATCATGCCCTGGACCCCGATCGAAGGCTGGTATCCGGGCGATTGCACCTATGTCTCGGACGGGCCGAAGGGCCTCAAGATCAGCCTCATCATTTGCGACGACGGCAATTACCCCGAGATCTGGCGCGACTGCGCCATGCGGGGCGCCGAGCTCATCATCCGCTGCCAGGGCTACATGTATCCGGCCAAGGAGCAGCAGATCCTCATGTCGAAGGCGATGGCGTTCGCCAACAACACCTATGTCGCCGTGGCCAATGCGGCCGGCTTCGACGGCGTCTATAGCTATTTCGGCCATTCGGCGATCATCGGCTTCGACGGCCGGACGCTGGGCGAATGCGGCACCGAGGAAATGGGCGTGCAATATGCCGCCCTCTCGAAGTTCCTGATCCGCGACGCCCGCGCCAACATGCAGTCGGAGAACCACCTCTTCAAGCTGCTGCACCGTGGCTATACGGGCATGATCAACTCGAAAGAAAACGAGCCCGGCAAGGCCGATTGCCCGTACGATTTCTATCGGCGCTGGATCGAGGACCCGGCCGGCACCCGCGAGGCGGTCCGCGCCATCACCCGCCCCGATCTCGGCACACCGGAATGCCCGATCGAAGGCATCCCCAACGCGGCCAAGTAGGGGCTCGCGAAGAGCCTGTTTGATCTGTTTGTCCAAGGCTTGGCCTCATCCTGAGGTGCCGCGTAGCGGCCTCGAAGGAGGCTTCCAGAGATCGCGCGATGACTGGAGAGCTCCTTCGAGGCCCGCTGACGCGGGCGCCTCAGGATGAGGGGGCTGATTGGATGATCGACTTCGGCATGAGCATCCGCCGAGAAATCAGATCAAGCAAGCTCTTTAAACGGGGATTCTATGAGCCCCATCCATGGGTTGGGCGCATCGAGGCTTGGTCTCGAAAGTTCAGTGGAAGCGGACCGTCGGCGCGGTCTCGATGGGGACGTCGATGCGGCAGCGCAGGCCTTCGGCTTGGAAATCGAGCTCGACCGAGCCCGCGAGTTCACGGGCAATGCCGCCGGTGATGAGCCGGGTGCCAAAGCCGCGGCGCTTCGGCTGCGACACGGCCGGGCCGCCGCGCTCCCGCCACTCGATTTCCAGCCGCCGCCCACCGATGCCGTCCTCGGTGACGCGCCAGATCACCGACAGGCGGCCCTGGTTGCCGGACAGGGCGCCGTATTTCGCCGCGTTGGTGGTGAGTTCATGCGCGGTCATCCCCAGGGCCAGGACGTAGCGCGGCGGCAGGTCGATATCGGGGCCGACGAGTTCCATGTGGTCCGCCGAGCTGCGGTAGGGGCTGAGCTCGTTCTCGAGCACGGCGCGGAGCGGCGCGCCGGTCCAGTCGTCGCGGGTCAGGAGGTCGTGGGTCTTCGACAGGGCGAGGATGCGGCCTTCCAGTTGCGCCGCCTGCTCCTCGCCGCCGCGCGATTGCCGGGCGAGGGACTGGACCGTGGCGAGGGTGTTCTTCACCCGGTGGTTCAGCTCGTGCATCATCGTCACCTGCTGCTCCTGCAGGCTGCGCGTGCGTTCGAGCTCGGCCCGCAGCCCCTCCTCGTGCGTCTCCAGCGTGGCGGCCATGGCGTCGAAGGCCTGGCCGAGCTGTCCGAATTCGGACCGGCCCGTCAGGCCCGACCGGGCGAAGAGCTGGCCGGAACGCCAGGCGCGGGACGCCTTCAACAGCCGCCGCACCGGCTTGCGGATGAAGACGCGGCCGCCGATCAGAGCCGCCACGATGGCGACCAGCGTCCCGAGGAAGATCAGGATCACGCCGCGCCGCGTCGCCGCGTCGATATCGGCGAAGGCGGTGTCACGGGCGAGGCCCACGGCGACGGTCATTCCGTCGAGGGCGCCGCCGGGATGGACCACGCCGGTGATGCGGCGCACGCCATCGAGACCGGGCATCTCCCCGATGCTTCCTTCGGAATCCGCCTTGCTCAGGTCGGACGCGAAGGCCGCCGGCAGCGCCTTGCCGACCCAGGTGCCAAGGTCGGGATTCTGGACGATGATGGTGCCGCTCCGGTCGGCCACCGTGACGGCGGCGTCCTTCGGCAGGCCGGCATGGGCCAGGCGGTCACCGAGCCAGGCGGGATCGAAGCCGAAGATGAGCAGGCCGGAGGATTTGGCGTCGGAATCCCGGATCGGATAGGCGAACTGAATGGTGGGAACCCCGCTGCCGCGACCGAGCACGTACTCGCCGATCACCGGCACGCCCGACACCATAGCCTTCTGAAAATAGGTCCGGTCGCCGATGGAATAGGCGCCCCGTTCCATCCCGCGGCTGTTGCAGACCAGACGACCCTCGGCATCCGCGAGGATGAGGATCGTCGCCCCCGACAGCTTGCGGATGATGGAGCGCAGGAAGCTGGTGCACCCCACCGCCTCCTGGTCGCGGATGAACGGAGCCTCCGCGAGGATGTCGAGGAGTTGGCGCATGCCGCCGGCGAATTGAGTGAGGTCTTCCGCCACCGCGCGGGCGTTGCGCAGGGCCGAGGCCGTCACGGCATCCTCGCGGGCGCTGCGCAGCGCGTGCTCGTTGAAGCTCTGGACCGCGATGGCGGGGACGAGGGCGAGCACGACCAGCGCGACGATACGGGATGTGAGCGTCATGACGGGAGGTCGGCCATGGGGAACGTTTCAGCCAGACGGAACCGGTTTGGCCGACCGAATCAGCTTGACCGTAATACTGTATGCCTGACTTGCCGGGGCGGTCGTATCGGTAATTTCGCACGGCGCAGGGATTTCTCCGCGACGGTGAACGCTCAATCGTCCCGGTTGAGGCTGGACCGGCGCTCAGCCTGCGGCCACAACCGCGTCAGCGTGAAAGCCCCGAGCGTGACAGCACCGAGGAAGACCACATGAGCGACCGCATCACTCTCAAGGCCGGCGACGGCACCGTGGCGGTGATCTCGTCGTCCGGTGCCGAGCCCGTCTCCTGGCAGGTGAGCGGCCGGGATTATCTCTGGAACGGCGATCCGGCGCATTGGAACCGGCACGCGCCCTGGCTCTTCCCGGTGGTGGGCGCCTCGTCCGGCGGCGTGGCCCGGGTGGACGGCACGGCCTATCCGATGGGCCAGCACGGTTTTGCCCGCGACCTGCCCTTCGCCATCGTTTCGCAGAGCGACGACACCGTCACCCTGCGCCTCACCGAGAGCGAGGCGACGCGCGCCCGCTACCCCTATCCGTTCCAGCTCGACATCACCACGCGGGTCGGCCCGGCCCATCTCGATTTCGAGATCTGGATCGAGAATACCGGCGAGACGGCCCTGCCCTACGCCCTGGGCTTCCACCCGGCCTTCCCCTGGCCCTTCGCCGGCGGGGAGCGCAAGGCCGGAGGCGGCTACGCGGTGGAGTTCGAGCACCCCGAACGGGCGATGGCGCCCGAGGTGGGGGATGGCGGCCTGCTCCTGCGCCAGGAACGCCCGTTCCCCCTCGAAGGTCGCATCCTGCCCCTCGATCCCGATCTCTTCGCCGAGGCCATCGTCCTGCGCGATGCGGCGAGCGCGCGGATGCGCTTCACCGCGCCCGATGGCAGCGCCATCCGCATGAACGTCTCGGACTTCCCGCACCTCGCCATCTGGACGAAGCCCACCGCGCCGTTCCTGTCCCTGGAATGCTGGACCGGTTACGCCGACTGGGCCGGCTTCGACGGCGACCTGACCCGCCGGGATTCGCAGCGCCTCATCGCCCCCGGCCAGCGTGCCCGCCACGGGGTCAGCCTCACCCTGGAAGGTCCGCGCTCATGATCCGCCCCGTCGACGAGAACGGCTTCTCGGCCGAAGCCTGGACACGGAACGCGGCGGCCTACGAGGCCATCCGGACGATGCCATTCAATGCCGAACTCGCCGCCGGCACCCTCGGCGAGGCCCGCTTTCGCCACTACATCCTGCAAGACGCGCATTACCTCATCGGCTTCGGCCGGGCGCTGGCACTGGCCGCGGCGAAATCGCCCGAGCCCGAGGGCATCGTGCAGTTCGCGAAAGCCGCCGAGACGGCCATCGTGGTCGAGCGCTCCCTCCATGGCGGCTTCTTCCGGGATTACGGCATCTCGGCGGAGACCTTCGCCGCCACGCCGCTGTCGCCCCCTTGCGACCACTACGTCTCGTATCTCCTCGCCACGGCCTACGGCGAACCCTACGAAGTGCTGGTCGCGGCCCTGCTGCCATGCTTCTGGATCTATGCCGAAATCGGCACCGACATCCTGTCGCGGGCGAGCGCCGGCAATCCCTACGCCGCCTGGATCGACACCTACGCGGGCGAGGAATTCGGCGCCGCCGTCGCCGAGATGATCGCGGCCACGGACGCC
The DNA here is from genome assembly GCF_000376345.1 of Methylobacterium sp. 88A. Lineage (NCBI taxonomy): Bacteria > Pseudomonadati > Pseudomonadota > Alphaproteobacteria > Hyphomicrobiales > Methylobacteriaceae > Methylobacterium > Methylobacterium sp. 88A. The sequence goes on along the minus strand of NZ_AQVT01000001.1, from coordinate 28,705 downwards.
GCCGCGCGGGATGTCTCGCCCTCGCTGCGAGAGCGGATGCACCGCGCCTTCACCCGCGCGACCCAGCTCGAATGGATGTTCTGGGACGGGGCCTACCGCGAGGCGGCCTGGCCGGTCTGACCGTCGGGACGCCCGACGCCGGAGCACGGCGGCGGAACCCGCACCGGCTTTTGCGCGCCCGGCTTGACGATGCGGACGATGCCGTCGCGCAGGGAGAGCATGTGGCCGCGCTCCACATCGGTCCAGCACTCGTCGCGGGTGAGCGCCTTGGTGGCGATGACGGTCACCACGTCGTCGGTCCGCGTCTCCTGCGCGAAATCCACGTGCCAATCCTCGTCGATCAGGGTCGCGGTGCCGAAGGGCGCGCAGCGGGTGAGGTAGCACAGGCGCTTGCCGCAATGGGCATAGAGCGTCCGGCTGTCGCTGAGCAGCATGTTGAACACGCCGAGCCCGTGCAACTCGGCGCAGAGTTCAGCGACGGCGTTGTCGAGCCGCGCCGGGCTCGGCAGGCTCGGATAGCGGGCCTGCAGCCGGTCGAGCATCCAGCAGAACGCGTATTCGCTGTCGGTGGAGCCCACCGGCTTGAACCAGGTCAGCGGCCACTTCTTCACGCCCTTGAGCTGGCCGTTATGGGCGAAGGTCCAGCGCCGTCCCCAGAGCTCGCGGCTGAACGGATGGGTGTTCTCGAGCCCGACCCGGCCGCGATTGGCCTTGCGCACATGCGCGATCACGATCCGGCTCTTGATCGCGTAGTCGCGCAGGAGCTTGGCCAGAACCGAGCGCGCGCTCGGCTCGGGCTCGTGGAAGGCGCGCGCCCCCCGCCCCTCGTAGAAGGTGATGCCCCATCCATCGGCGTGAGGCCCGGTCTCCCCGCCGCGCCGGGCGAGGCCCGCGAAGGAGAAACGGATGTCGGTGGGCACGTTCGCGCTCATGCCGAGCAATTCGCACATGGAAAATCTTGCAGCTTCTGGCGATGCGCTTGCGACGAGAAAGCGGGCTGTGGGGGGAGCGGGCGCCGAGGACGCCGGGGAGACACAAACCTAGGAGTGTTTGGCACGGCCGACAACCGCGGAGGCGCATGTGCCGGGCGACACGACAAGATTCCTCACCGGCGGACTCGCGCCTTCCCTGCCCGGCGGCGATCCTCTAAGCCGACCTCGGATGATGGACCGTACCCGGCGCGGGCCGCCGGAGGGAAACGTCGATGGATCGTGATCCGATCGCCTTCGCCTGGAAGTCGGCGCGGACACTCCAGGTTTCCGCCATCGCCCTGACCTTGGGGATCGGCCTTCCCCTCGCTTTGTTCGCCCTGCTCTGCCTGCGCGATCTCGTGAGCGTCCTGGTCCAGGCACCGGCGCAGACCGTTCCCTTCCTCCGGATCGCCATGGAACGGCCCTGGAACGCGGCCGGTGAGCCGGCCCTGGTGGCCGTCTCCGGCTGGCCCCTTCCGCCCGTCGACGTGATCCTGTGGGCGCTGACCGGCCTCGCCGCCGTCGCCATGCTCGCGGCGGCCCTGGGCTGGATCGTGGCCCGCCTGTGCTTCTCCGCCCAGTCCCGGACGATCCGTCTCCTCAACGAACGGGTGACCACGGCGATCCTGCACGCCCCCACGGCCGCACGGGACGAGGCCCGCAGCCTGGCGCAGCATGTGGGCGCGATGCTGGCGCGGCTCGACACCCTGTTCGGCCTCGGCATCGTCGTCCCGGTCACCGCTCTGGCGACCATCATCCTGGCCCTCGCCATGGCCGGCCTCGCTGCCCCGAGGCTGGTGCCGACGGTGGCGGTGGGCCTTCTCGCCGCCGCCCTCGCCCGCCTCCTGATCCTCCGCCGCACCCGCAAGCGGACGATCCTGCGCCTCAGTTCCGGCGTCTCGGCGGAACGGTTCCTCTCCGACCTCATCCGGCGGGTCCCGGCGGTGCGTGCCCATGGGGCCGAGGCGTTCGAGCGCGACCGTCTCGCGGCCAGGGGGGCGGCGATCCGCGATGCCCTCGCGTCCGCCGAATCCTCCCTCGCCTTCGCGCGGGCGCCCTCCCTCGCCCTCGGCGTCCTGCTGCCCGCCATCATGCTGGCCGTGGCTCTGTGGCGCGGCGAGAGCGGCACGGCGCCTCCCGTGGCGCCCGGCGCCCTGGTGGCGGCCGGCGGTGGCTTCGCCCTCGCCGTCCTCGCCCTGGCGGTGACCCTGCGCCTGCGCTCGATCCACGAGGGGGTGTCCCCGGTCTTCCGCGATCTCGCAGCGACCCTCGTCTCCCTCGAAAGTCGCGGCGGCTACAGGCCCGGGCCCTTCGCCGCCTTGCCGAAGGGCGGGACGCTCGCCGCGTCCGGGGTCGGCGTCTACGATCCCGCCAGCGGGGAGCGCCTCACCGGTGTCGACGTCACCGTGGCAATGCCCTCTCACCTTGCCATCGTTGGCGAACGCGGCAGCGGCGCGCGGGCGCTGGCCGCCCTGCTGGCCGGCCAGCTCGAACCCACGGCGGGGTCGGTGACCTATGACGGGATCGACCTGCGCAGCCTCGATCCGGCCGAGCGGGCCAGCCACATCGCCCTGGCGGGCGCCGAGGCGATCCTGATCGAGGGCACGCTGGAGCAGAACATCCTCTACGGCGCGGCGCGGCAAGAGCGTCCCTCGGAGACGGACCTCATCGAGGTGCTGCGCCTGACCGGGCTCGACGCCTTCGTCTATGCGCGCGGCCTCGAAGGCACCGTGGATCCGGCGGCCGAGCCGGCCGTCGCGAAGACGATCGTCGCCGCCCGCCACGCCGTGCGCGAGGCCCTGGTGGCGGACAAGGCGGCGCGGCTGGTGGAGCCGTTCGATCCTGCCCGCTACAACCATCAGGCGACGGTGGGCGAGAACATCCTGTTCGGCGAGGCCGTGGGTTCCGCCTTCTCCGGCAGCCATATCGCCGCCCATCCCTACCTGCGCGCGGTGCTGGAGGCCGAGGACCTGACCCGGCCCTTCACCGAGATCGGGCTGCAGGTGGCGCGCAGCACCATCGAGATCTTCGCCGACCTTCCGGACGATCACCCCCTCTTCGATGCGTTCTCACTGTTTCCCGCGGCCGAGCGCGGATTCTTCGAGGATCTCGTCAGCCGCCAGCCCGAAGCGAAGGGCTGGCGCCGGGGACCGGCGGGACAGCGCGACCGCAAGCGCCTGATCGGGCTGGCGCTCCGCTACAGCGAGACCCGGCACCGGTTCGGCCTGATCGACGCCGCCTTCGAGGACCGCATCGTCGCCGCGCGCCATTCCTTCGCCCGGCTGATGCCGCAGAGCCTGCGCGCGAGCGTCGAGTTCTACGATCCCACCCGGCTCAACCCGGCCGCCAGCCTGGAGGAGAACCTGCTGTTCGGCCGGATCAACGGCGAGGAGGCGGGGGCCGAACAGCGTGTGCGGGCGCTGGTGCGCCGCGTCCTCGTCCAGCAGCATCTTGAATCCGCCGTCTACCGGCTCGGCCTCGCCAGCCGCGTGGAGCCGGGCATGGGCGGCGGCGGGGCGAGCCTCGGAGAGAACGCCATCGGCTCGCGCGAGCGCATCGGCATCGACCTCGCCCGCTGCCTCGTGCGCAAGCCGGACATCGTCGTCGTCGCCATCGCCCTCGACGACGGCAAGTCCGCCGAGATCCGGGAGCGCCTCGCCAGCCTGCGCGCGGCGAGGGCCGGTCGCGGCCTCATCGTCTGCCTGCCGAGTGCCGACACCCTCGACGCGAACGATCCCTTCGGCGCGGTGCTGCATGTGGAACGCAACACGGTACTGGCCGCCTGACCGGGCCGTGAGACGCCCCTCCTCGTCGCCGCTTTTCCCAGTTGGTCCGCTTCGCCACGCCGCTGCCGCTGCCGCTCAACAGTGGCGTGGCTAGGCGGGCAGGAACGCCATCGCATCCACCTCGACCAACATGTCGGGGAATGCCAGCGCCGCAACGCCGATCAATGCGCTGGCCGGGGGGCATTCGGCGTTGATCCAGCGATCGCGCACCGCCCGGATGACCGGTAGCTGGCTTGGATCATAGTCCCGGACATAGATCGTGAGACGCGCCACGGCGCTGAAATCGGCACCCGCCGCCTGAAGCGTCGCCTGCATGTTCTGGAACACCCGATCGAGCTGGGTTGCCAGATCCCCGCTGACCACTTCGCCGGTGCCGTCGAAGGGGACATGGCCCGAGAGGATGAGCAATCGGCCTTCTGAAACCAGCATCGCCTGCGAGATGCCGGGTATCGAGGGACCGGGCGGATTGATGGGTCGCAGCATCTCGCTTCTCCATTGCCGGCATGGGGCGACGGCCCACGAATGCCAGGCCGACGATACGTCTCTCCGATGTGATCTTCGCGACAGAGCATCCCTCGAGCCGCAGAACTCCGCATTTCCATCGGCGTCAGTGATCGTCGGTCGACCAAAGAAGGAAGGCGGGGGCGCTTCCCCTATTGCCGCCCCATTGGGATGGGATAAGCAAGGCTTCGTGCACCCTGTTGCACGGTGCCGGCGGTCGGTCGGTGCATCCCTCTCCAGGGCCGGGCATGGTCGTTCTACCCTCGCCAGTCGTACAGCGCCGCGCCGCCTGGCTTCTTCTGTTCGCCCTGGCGCTCGCCGTGCCCGGCATCGCGCGGGCGCAATCGGCCAAGGCCACCGCGCCGATCCCGGCGGCGACCCTCGCGCTGATGAGCCAGAAGGGCACCAGCGCCTCGGCACCGGTCCTGTTCAGGGCCTACAAGAAGGAATCCGAGATCGAGGTCTGGAAGAAGGCCGCCAGTGGGCGCTTCGTCCATATCAAGACCTTTCCGATCTGCCGCTGGTCGGGCCAACTCGGCCCCAAGCGCAAGACCGGCGACCGGCAGACGCCGGAAGGGTTCTATTCGGTGCCCCCGCGCCAGATGAACCCGAATTCGAGCTACTATCTTTCCTTCGATGTCGGCTACCCCAACGCCTACGACCGTGCGCAGGGCTCCACCGGCTCGGCCGTGATGGTCCACGGCGTCTGCTCGTCCATGGGGTGTTTCGCCATGACCGACCAGGTCGTCGGCGAGATCTACGCCATCGCCCGCGACGCCTTCGCCGGCGGACAGGCGGCATTCCAGTTCCAGTCCTACCCGTTTCGGATGAATGCGGCGAACATGGCCCGCTACCGGACGGACCCGAACATCGCCTTCTGGCGCCAGCTCAAGGAAGGCTCGGACCGGTTCGAGGCGACGGGCGAGGAGCCCAACGTCATCGTCACCGCCGGCCGCTACGCCTTCCTCCCCTATAAGGACCCTGCCCTCGAATCCCTGGTGACGGCGCGCCGGGTGCAAGAGGAGGCGCGCATCGCCAGCCTCGTGGAGGAAGGGAGTGCCGCCGTGCGCACCACCTATTCCGACGGCGCGCAGCATCCGTTCTGGGCCGCCCTCTCCGCCAAGGGCGTCTCCCTCGGCGATGTGAGCCGGCCCGAGGCCCTGGCCTATGCCGGCCAGGACGTGATCGTGATCCCGGCCCAGCGCCGCCCGATCCTCGTGGCGGAAGCGGTCTGGTCGCGCTGGATGGTGGCGGCCTCGGTTCCCGCGCTCATGCGGGTGCGCGGGTTCAAGCCGGCCTACGAGCAGGCGCCGTCGCGCTTCGCCGTCCTCGTCACGCGCTACGATCAGACCCTGCCGACGATCCTCTCGGCCTCTCTCACCGGACAAATGCCGGCCCCGACCCCGCCGGCCATCATAGAGACTCTGGCGCAGCGCTAGCGCATACGGATGAGCGGGTTCCCCTCCCCCCGCGCGCGGGGAGAGGATCACAGGCACCTTGTCGTGCCTGTGATGAGCGGAGCGAGGGTGAGGGGGCGGTTCCGAATGAGCCTCACCCCGGACGAGCCCCCTCACCTTCGGCTACCGCCTCGACGCGCTCCCCGACGAGAGGGAGACGCGTCCCTCTCCCCGCAGGCGGGGCGAGGTGATGCTCACGCCCGGACCGCACGCGGTCGCTCAGCTCAGCCGAATAACTCAGCCGCCGCCCCTCTCACGGCCCCGCGCTCGACAGGCGCGCGGGCGGCGTCCCTCGCAGGGCGGTGCTGACGGGGACGAGGCGGATGCCACGGGTTTCGAGGTCGCGCGACCAGCGGGCGATCCGCTCGATCGTCATGGGCATCGCCCCGGCCGAGGCCAGCGCGAACCCGTTGGCCTTGGCCTGGGCTTCGAGCCGGGCGAGTTCGCGGTCGATCGCCTCGGCCTGGGGCATGGCGTCGAGGACGATCTCGGCGCGGGCGACGGGAATCTTCAGCTTGCCGCCGAGAGACGTGGCCAGGGAGCGCGACGAGGTGCCGTCATCCACGAAGCCGAGCCCCCTGGCGCCGATCTCGCGCAGCACCGGTTCGAAGGCGGCCGCATCGCCCTCGAGCTTGGCTCCCATGAAGTTCACGAGGCCGACATAGCCCCCGAACCGGCTCATCACCCAGGACAGCCGGTCGAGATTTTCCGGCGGTCGCGAACTCGTCAGCATGGTCTGCGGGCCGGGATCGCTGTCGGGATAGTCGAACGGCTCCATCGGCGCCTGAACCAGGATCTCGTGGCCGAAATCGCGGGCGCGGGCAACGCTGCGTTCGAGGTCGCCGCCATAGGGCGAGAAGGCGAGGCTGATTGCGGGCGGTAGCTTGGCGATGGCGCCTGCCGTGGCGGCCTGCCCGACGCCGAGGCCGGTGACGAGAATGGCGATGCGCGCGCCCGGCGCCCCCGCGCCGGGATCGGGGCGGGCATAGACGTCGAGGGGCCGGCGGCGACCGTCGCCGATTTTCGGGACGTTGCCATGACGGCCCCGTTCCATCAGCCGGGGATCGGGACCGGCGAGGCGCACGGGTTCGCTGTCGGGCACACGGATGATCACCGCCTCGGTGGGGGCCTCCGTGCCGGCAGGCCGCACCACACGGACGCCCGATGCCGTCTCGACCTCGCCGGCCGAGCGCGGGGCAGATGGCGGGGGCTCGGGGGCCTTCGCCACGGGGGGAGGAGCCGCCGGTTCGCGCAGGGTGATCGTCGCGACGGCGGACGGCTCGCCGCCCTGGGGGTCGCCAACCATCGCCAGGACGGTGAGGCCGATGGCGAGGCCCGCCACCGCCATGGCGACCACGGCCGCCGGGCTCATCCGGGGCATCGAGACGCCGCGCAACCGCTGGCCGAGCGTGCGGGACGCCGCAGCACTCTTGGTCCCCAGCGGACGGGTCAGGATGTCGTCGGTGGCCACGGTCAGCCGTTTCCCTGAAGGCTCGCGACCGACGGATGCTGGGCGCGCACGATGCGAGAAACGAAGCGGCCCGCAGAGTCGGTTCTCACCGACATTGCGGGCCGCGCTGGTTAATGTTTGTTTAAATCCGGCGACACGAGTCGCGTTTCAGGACAGTGCCGGGATCGTCAGTTCGGAACGGCGGCCTTCGGCGTGTTGGCCGCGCCCTTCTGGATGCCGCGGATGAAGTCGACGGCGGCGATGAGCTGCTTGTCCTTGGCCGGGTCCGGCGGGACGTAAGCCGACGAACCGCCGCGCTCCTCGACATCCTTCTGCTTGAGGTGCCCTTTCAGGCCGGCCTCGCCCTTGGTCTCGTCCTTGCCCTTCAGCTCGTCCGGGATCTCCTGCAGGACCTCCTGGTCCGGCTCGATGCCCTTGGCCTGGATGGAGCGGCCCGACGGCGTGTAGTAGCGCGCCGTGGTGAGGCGCAGGGCGCCGCTGCCGCCCAGCGGGATGATCGACTGGACCGAGCCCTTGCCGAAGGAGCGCGTGCCGAGCACCGTGGCGCGCTTGTGATCCTGCAGGGCGCCGGCCACGATCTCCGAGGCCGAGGCCGAGCCGCCATTCACCAGGACGACGATGGGCTTGCCCTTGGTGAGGTCGCCGGACTTGGCCGAGAAGCGCTGGGTCTCGTCCGGGTTGCGGCCTCGGGTGGAGACGATCTCGCCCCGGTCGAGGAACGCGTCGGAGACCGACACCGCCTGATCGAGGAGGCCGCCCGGATTGTTGCGCAGGTCGAGGACGTAGCCCTTCAGCTTGTCCTGGCCCACTTCCGTGGAGAGCTTGTCGATGGCGTTGCGCAGGCCGTCATAGGTCTGCTCGGTGAACTGCGTCAGGCGGATGTAGCCGACATCGCCGCCCTCGGCCCGCGAGCGCACCGGCTTGATCTTGATGACGTCGCGGTTGAGCACGACATCGATGGGATCCTTGGACTCCTTGCGGGAGATCTTGAGCTTCACCGGCGAGTTCACCGGACCGCGCATCTTGTCGACGGCCTGGTTCAGGGTGAGACCCTGAACCTGGTCCTCGTCGATCTGCGTGATGATGTCGTTGGTGAGGATGCCGGCCTTGGAGGCGGGGGTGTCGTCGATGGGACTGACCACCTTGATCAGGCCGTCCTCCATCGTGACCTCGATGCCGAGGCCGCCGAACTCGCCCTTGGTCTGCACCTGCATGTCACGGAAGCTCTTCGAGTCCATGTAGCTCGAATGCGGGTCCAGCGAGGTGAGCATGCCGTTGACGGCAGCCTCGATCAGCTTGGCCTCGTCGGGCTTCTCGACATAGTCGGTCCGCACCTTCTCGAACACGTCGCCGAACAGGCTGAGTTGGCGATAGGTCTCCGCGGAGGCCGCCACCGCGCTGGTCCCGGAGAGCAGATGCGTCTGGGTCGCGAGGAGGGAGGAACCGACGCCAAGAAACGCGCCGGCCAGGACTAGGGAAATCTTGCGCATTATCCGCGAACCTTCTCGCTGGGGCTCTTCGCCCACCACGGCTCCGGATCGATGGAGCCGCCGTCTTTCCTGAACTCGACGTATAGAACCGGCCCGTCACGGTCGCCCGGAGCGGTGCCCTGGCCGCCCTCACCCATGGCCGCCACCGGTTCCCCCGCAAGCACGAACTGTCCGACCTCGACGCTGATCTGATCCATACCGGCCAGCAGCAGATAGTAGCCATCGCCGGCATTGATGATCAAGAGTCGTCCATACGAGCGAAACTGCCCGGCGAACGACACCCACCCATCGGACGGAGACGAGACCACCGCCTTCGGGCGGGTCGCGAGCGATATGCCGCGGGTCGTTCCGCCATTGCCGTCGGGCTGGTTGAAGCCGCGCAAGGTCGCGCCGCTTACGGGCTTGGGCACCTCGCCGCGGGTGTCGACGAAGCGAATCTTGGGGGCGAGCCGCGCGGGATCGCGCGTGCCGGCCGCCGCGAAGCGCTCCTGGGTCGCGCGCGCCTCCTTCGTCTCGGCGGCGCGGGCCTCCTCCGCCGCTCGGCGGGCCGAGGCGACCTCGTTCTCCATCCGGTCGAGGAGCTCCTTCAGACTTTTCGCCTGGACGCCGAGCTCGGCCGTGCGCGCGCGCTCGGTGACGAGCCCGCTCTCCACCTCGGCGAGGCGGGTGCGGCGGGCCGAGATGAGGGCGTTGATCCGCTGCTGCTCCCTGGCCCAGCCGGTGAGGTCGTTCTGCAGGCCCTCGCGATCGGCGGCGATGAGCCCCTTCAGCCGCACCATCTCGGTGAGGTCGGCGGCCAGGGTCTCGGCCTCGCCGCGCAGTTCGGGCACCACGGCCCCGAGCAGCATCGAGGTGCGGATCACGGCGAGCACGTCCTCCGGCTGGACCAAGACGGCCGGGGGCGGCCTCCGGCCCATGCGCTGCAGGGCGGCGAGGATTTCAGCGATGACGCCCCGGCGGGCTTCCAGGGAGCGGCGGATGCCGGATTCGCTGGCGGTGAGCGTCTTCAGGCGCTCCTCCAGCCGGCTCATCCGGTCCTCCGTCGCCTGGGCCTGGCGTGCGGCATCGAGGAGGGCGGCATTCAGCTTGGCCCGGTCTCCGGCGACCGAGACGATCTCCGCCTCGAGCTTGGCCCGCGCGCCGGTGGAGGCGGCAAGCTGCTCCTCGATCCGCTTCAGGTTCTCGGCGCGGCGGGCCTTCTCGTCGATGGCGCGCTGCACCGCGTCGGTGGCGGCGGCATCCTGCGGTTTCGGCGCGTCCTGTTGTTTCGCGCTGTCCTGGGCCTGGGCACGACCGAGCGCCAGCACCGCCATCGCCGCCAAGGCAGCGATGCGGATCGCTCCGCCGTCAGGCCCGCGCCGCGCGTATCCGCCCCTCATGCGTCGATGTCGCCCCGGTGATAGGGATGTCCCGCAAGGATCGTCAGCGTTCTGTACACCTGCTCCAGGGCCAGCACGCGCACAAGGCCGTGAGGCAGGGTGGCCGCCCCGAAGGCGAGGGAGAGGTCGGCGCGCGTGCGCACCGCAGGCGCCAGCCCGTCGGCGCCGCCGATGGCGACGACCAGGGTCGCCGTGGCCGCGTCGCGCCAGGACGCGATCCGCTCGGCGATGCGCTCGCTGGTCCAGTCGGAGCGCCCGCGCTCGTCATAGACCAGCAGCACGCTCGACGCCGCCGGGGCATGGGACAGGATCATTGCCCCCTCCTCCACGCTGCGGTCGATCGCGCGCCGGGCCCGGCTCTCCGGGATTTCGACCACGTCGCAGGCGGTGAGACCCAATCCGCGACCGAGCTGGACCGCCCGTTCACGATAGCGCGAAGCCAGGTCCCGCTCGGGACCGGGCTTGAGGCGGCCCACCGCCGTCACGAGCAGACGCACGCGTCAGGCGCCCCGCGCCATCGGGCCGGTACTCAGCCGGCCATGAGGTCGGTGGTGGGACGATCGGCGCCCCACATCTTTTCGAGATTGTAGAAGCCTCGGACTTCCGGGCGGAAGATATGGACGATGATGTCGCCCGTATCGATCAGCACCCAATCGCAGGCGGGCAAGCCCTCGACACGGGCCGTTCCGAAGCCCTTGGACTTCATTTCCTGCAGGATCCGGTCGGCGATGGCGCTGACATGGCGCTGCGAGCGGCCGGAGGTGATGATCATCGTGTCGGCGAGCGAGGTCCGACCGGCGAGATCGATCTCGATGGTTTCCTCGGCCTTCATGTCCTCGAGACAATCGAGCGCGAGCGCCTTGAGATCGCCGATGCGCTGATCGGTGGCGTGGTCGGAACCTGTGGTCCCGGAAGGGTGCGAATCGGTCAGTGTCTCGATTCCCGAAGTGACGGCGGTCATTTTACCTGAACAATCTATAGTCTGGAGAGAGTGGAACGATCACTCTCCGTTTTCAAGAGTCGCGACGCGCTCGTCATCGTCCGGCCCGGAGGGCCGTGGACGACAGGGTCGAGCGCGGGCCATGGAGAAACACCCAGGCCGGGGGTTCGAGATCGGCGAGGAGACCCGCATCCGATTCGTCGATGCGCCATCGTCCCATCGCCTGCGCCCCTCGGGCGCTCGGCGCCGTCAGGGTGAAGCCCGGCCTATCGATGATGGCAATCGGCATCGTGGCGGCGATAGCACGAAAATCGCGCCAGCGGTGAAATGCCGCGAGAGAGTCGGCCCCCATGATCCAGACGAAGCGCACGGCGGGGTGGCGGGCCTGGAGGTAGGCGAGGCTCTGGCGGGTGTAGCGGGCGCCGATCTGCGTTTCGAAACCGGTGATGGCGATGCGCGGATGGTCGGCGACGGCGGATGCCACCGCGACCCGCGTCTCGAGGGGGGCGAGAGCCGTGCGGTCCTTGAGCGGGTTGCCGGGGGTGACCATCCACCAGATGCGGTCGAGCCGCAGCCGTTTCAGCGCCACGAGGCTCACGTGGCGATGGCCGAGATGGGCCGGATTGAAGGACCCGCCATAAAGGCCGATCCGCAGACCTGGTACGGCGGGAGGCAGCCGGACGAGCCCCTCCGCCTCAAGCCGCACGGGTGGAGCCGACACGCCGCATCAGGCAGGCCGCATCAAGGACGCGTCTGCCCGCGGCCATGGACCCGGTACTTGAAGGTCGTCAGCTGCTCGACGCCCACCGGACCGCGCGCATGCATGCGCCCGGTGGCGATACCGATCTCGGCGCCGAAACCGAACTCGCCGCCATCGGCGAATTGCGTCGAGGCGTTGTGGGTGACGATGGCCGAATCGACTTCCGCGAGGAAGCGCGTCGCCTCGGCGGCGTCGGCCGTGACGATAGCGTCGGTATGGTGCGAGCCGTTTGCCTCGATATGGGCGATCGCCGCGTCGAGCCCGTCCACCACCTTCACGGCGATGATGGCGTCGAGATACTCGGTGCGCCAATCGATCTCGGTGGCGGCGGTGACCCGCGCATCCACCGCCTGCGTCGCCTCATCGCCGCGGACGCTGCAGCCGGCCTCGATCAGCGCCGTGACCAGGGGGGCGAGGTGGGTCTCCGCCACGGCGGCATCGACGAGCAGGGTCTCGGCGGCGCCGCAGATGCCGGTGCGGCGCATCTTGCTGTTGATCACCAGGGTGCGGGCCATGTCGAGATCCGCGCCGGCCGCCACGTAGACGTGGCAGATGCCGTCGAGATGGGCGAAGACCGGGACCTTGGCCTCGGACTGGACGCGCTCCACGAGGCCGCGCCCGCCACGGGGCACGATGACGTCGATGCAGCCGTCGAGGCCCGACAGCATGGCGCCCACCGCCGCGCGGTCACGGGTGGGGACGATCTGCACCGCGTCCGCCGGCAGACCGGCGGCCTCCAGCCCCTCGCGCATGGCACGCGCGATGGCCATGGCGGTGCGGTGGCTGTCCGACCCGGCGCGCAGGATAGCGGCATTGCCGGCCTTGAGGCACAGGGCCCCCGCATCGGCGGTGACGTTGGGACGGCTCTCGAAGATGACGCCGACGACGCCGAGCGGCACGGCAATCCGCTCGATCAGCAGCCCGTTCGGGCGCTCGAACGCCGCGAGCTGGCGACCGACGGGGTCGGGCAGCGCGCCGATCTTGGCCACCGCATCGGCCATGGCGGCGAGCCGGCCCTCGTCGAGGGTGAGACGGTCGATCAGCGCCTGGGTCTGTCCGCTGGCCTTCGCGGCGGCGACGTCGCGCGCGTTCTCGGCCAGGATCGCGTCCCGGCTCGCCCTCAGGCACTCGGCCACCTGGCGCAGGGCGACATCCTTCGCCTGGGCCGAGGCCTGGGCGATTTTGCGGGCGGCCGCGCGGGCGCGGTGGCCGATCTCCTGCATCTGCTCGGTGAGATCGGGGGCGGCGGCGAAATCGGATCTCAGGTTCAGAACGGGCACGGTCTGTTTCCTCGCAGCTCACCGTTCAAGGCGATGGCGGCATATCGATTGTGCCCTCATGCCATGCGTCGAGGCGGCAAAACAAGCACATTGCATAATAGTCGAGCCTATTCTCCCGCCATTGCGAGGTCATCGCGATGCACCATTTCAGCGCGACCGGGATGAGTAAGCAATTCTGCGATCTCCCGACTCGGGCGACCGATGATCTGTGCCGCCTGTGCACTGTCATAAGCCACGAGGCCACGCCCGAGGGTGCGGCCCTGCACGTCCCGGATGATCACAGCGTCCCCGCGCCCGAAGTTTCCCGACAGTCCGGTGACACCGACGGGCAGCAGGCTCGCGCCGCCCTGCAGGGCGCGGGCCGCCCCGGCATCGATCACGAGGATACCGCGCGGCTCGAGCGAACCGGCGATCCAGGCCTTGCGCGCGGCGACGGGGTTCGAGCCGGACAGGAACCAGGTGCAGCGCCCCCCCTGCAGGATGGTACGCAGGGGGTTCTTCTCGCGCCCGTCGGCGATGATCATGTGGGTGCCGCCGCTCGCGGCGATCTTGCCCGCCTCGACCTTGGTGCGCATGCCGCCCCGCGACAGTTCCGAGGCCGGCCCGCCCGCCATGGCCTCGATCTCCGGCGTGATCCGCTCGATGAGGGGCAGATGACGCGCGTTCGGGTCGCTTGCGGGGGGCGCCGTGTAGAGGCCGTCGATATCGGAGAACAGCACCAGCACGTCTGCCCCGATCATGGTGGCGACACGGGCGGCGAGACGGTCGTTGTCGCCGTAGCGGATCTCGCTGGTGGCCACCGTGTCGTTCTCGTTGACCACCGGCACGGCACGGACTTCGAGGAGCTTCAGCACGGTGGCGCGGGCATTGAGGTAGCGGCGGCGCTCCTCGGTGTCCTGCGGCGTCACCAGGATCTGGCCCGCCGCGATGCCGTGATGGCCGAGCGCCTCGGCCCAGTAGCGCGCGAGCGCGATCTGCCCGACGGCGGCGGCGGCCTGGCTTTCCTCCAGGCGAAGGGTGCCGGGCGCGTAGCCGAGCACCGTCCGCCCCAGGGCGATGGCGCCCGAGGAGACGACGAGGACGTCGACGCCCCGCGCATGCAGATCGGCGATGTCCTCGGCGAGCGCCGCCAGCCAGGCATGGCGCAGGCGACCGCGCGCGCGGTCGACGAGCAGCGCCGAGCCGACCTTGATGACGACGCGGCGGAAATCCTGAAGGGAGGGGATCTGCGAAGAAGCGTTTTGGTGAGAAGAGGTCATCATCGGGAGCTTTGCACGGCGCAGGCGAGGTCCGTTCGTGAAAAATCGTTGCCCTTGAACAGGAGCGGCACGCCCGCCGCCTTCGCGACGGCATACGCGAAACAGTCGCCATAGTTGAGGGCCGCGGGATGGCGTCCCTTGCCGAAGCGCAGGAAGGCCTCCGTGGCCAGTCGGAGGTGCATCGCATCGAAGGCCACGACGCGGATGTTGGGCTGCTCATCGAGATACTCGACGAGTGTCCACTGATCGTCGCGTCCTGTCTTCACCGTCATGACACGGTGAAGCTCCGCAAGAGTCGGCGTGCCGATCAGGCAGATGGAACGGTGGAGAACGCGGCCGTAATCGACGGGGCCGTCTTCGCGCAGGAAGATCGCCACGAGGGCCGAGGTGTCGACGGCGATCGTATGATCCGCCGCAGTCATCAAATCGGCAGGCCGTTCTCGTCGTACATGTCGGAATGGTCAGACGTCGCGCCGGGCAGCTTGGTGGCCGCGCTCCGAGCCGACAAGGCCCGCAATTCCTGATATCTCCGCTCCACTTCCTCGGGGGCCAGCACGTCCCAAGCCTGGGACCGGCGATCCTTGAACTCCCTCAAGGCTGTTTCGACCACATCGGCGATGGATGTCCTGCTGGAGCGAGCCAGGGAATGTGCGATCTCGTAGGCGACGTCGCTCCTCACATTCAGTTGCTTCGTCATCCTCGAACTCCACCGACGGCAGCACGTAGCTTAGCGCTACATGCCCATGCCCTCAAGGCTGCCAAGCCTCCGCCGGCTGGGCCTCGGCCTCGGCGGCCTTGGCTTCCATCATCTCGCGGGTGATCGCGCGCAGAGCATCCTGCACGCCGAGGCCGGTAGCCGAAGACAGGATCAGCGGTTTGGACTTGGAGGCCCGCTTCAGTCGCGCCACCTGTTCCTTCAGCGTATCGGGATCGACGGCATCGGACTTCGACAGGGCCACGATCTCGTGCTTGTCGGCTAGGCCGTTGCCATAGGCCTCCAGTTCCTTCCGCACCAGCTTGTAGGTCTTGCCGGCATGCTCGCTCGTGGCTTCCACGAGGTGGAGCAGCACGCGGCAGCGTTCCACATGGGCGAGGAACTTGTCGCCGAGGCCGACGCCGTCATGCGCGCCCTCGATCAGGCCGGGAATGTCGGCGAGCACGAATTCACGCTCGTCCGAGCGGACCACGCCGAGGCCCGGATGCAGGGTGGTGAAGGGATAATCGGCGATCTTGGGCCTGGCCGCCGTCACCGTCGCGAGGAAGGTCGACTTGCCGGCATTGGGCAGGCCGACGAGGCCGGCATCGGCGATGAGTTTCAGGCGCAGCCAGATCCACTGCTCATGGCCTTCGAGGCCCGGATTGGCGTGTTTTGGCGCGCGGTTCGTCGAGGTGGTGAAATAGGCGTTGCCGAAGCCGCCATTGCCGCCCTTGGCCAAGCGCACGCGCTGCCCGATATGGGTCATGTCGGCGATCAGGGTCTCACCATCCTCGGCGATGATCTCGGTTCCGGCGGGCACCTTCAGCACCACATCCGCCCCATTGGCGCCGTGGCGGTTCGAGCCCATGCCGTGCTCGCCCTTCTTGGCCTTGAAATGCTGCTGGTAGCGGTAGTCGATCAGCGTGTTGAGGCCGTCGACACACTCGACCCAGACATCGCCGCCCCGGCCGCCATCGCCGCCGTTGGGGCCGCCGAACTCGATGAACTTTTCGCGCCGGAACGCGACGCAGCCGGCGCCGCCGTCACCGGAGCGCACATAGACCTTGGCTTCGTCGAGGAATTTCACGGGTGTTCTCGTCTCTGTCGTTCATTCGCCGAGCGCGGGGCCTACCGGCTCCGGACCTTGGCGAATCACATGCGGGTTCGGGTTCAGGCTGCGCCTTGTCGGCACTTCCCGTCGAGGTTCAGGTACTGCACGCTGCGCAGGCCCGCCTCGAACCACGCCCCACCCGACTTCGTCCGGTCGTAGGCGTAGAGATTGATGACGATGGCGCCGTCCGGCGAGGTGAGGGTCGCCGGTACCTGCGCGTCGTCGAAGGCCCAGATCGGGCGGGAATCGGAGCCGAACTCGGCCCGTGTCCCGTCCATCTCGAACTGGCTCACCTGGGCGAAGACCGGCCGCTCGTCATGGTCGGAGATCGCGAAGGTGAAGCCGACCTTGGGGCTTCGCCCGACGAAATTGTAGAATTCGCAGTAGAGCGTCGGGCTCCGTGGCGACGGTCTTTGAATGTCCGCGACCGGGGTCGCGGGAGGCTCCCCTCCGCCACCCAGAAGCACGAGGGCGACCGCGACCGAACCGGTCGCGGCGAGGGCCGCCAGAACGAGCGTGCGTTGCGTCATCGCGGCTCCGCTTCCGAGGGCGACACCGTCCGGACGACGGAGACCCGCGCAGACGACGAAAGGGAGGATGGCGCACCATCCTCCCTTCGATGTCCGACGATCGTCGATGACGGGATGCCCGGTGCGGGCGCCGCCTCGCGGTGGGAGGCCGTGGATTACTCCGCGGCTTCCTGGTGCGGCACGACGGCGACGAAGGCGCGGCCGCGCTTCACCTGGAACAGCACGCGTCCGTCCGCCTTGGCGAACAGGGTGTGGTCCGTGCCGATGCCGACATTGACGCCGGGGTGGAACTTGGTGCCGCGCTGACGGACGATGATGTTGCCGGCGATGACGGCTTCGGCACCGAACTTCTTCACGCCGAGGCGCTGACCGGCCGAATCACGGCCGTTGCGGGACGAGCCGCCTGCTTTTTTATGGGCCATTGTGGTTGACTCCGAATGTCTCGATCAGAACGTCAGGCGCTGATGCCGGTGATGCGCACCACGGTGTGGTGCTGGCGATGACCGCGCTTGCGACGCGAGTTCTGACGGCGGCGCTTCTTGAAGGCGATGACCTTCGCGTCGCGGCCGTGGCTGACGATCTCGCCGGCGACGCTGATGCCCGACAGAAGCGGCGCGCCGACCTGGGTGGCGCCCGCGTCGTCCGCGAACAGGAGGACTTCGCCGAAGGTCACGGCCGAGCCGGGCTCGCCCTCGACGGTGGCGATCGTGATGGTGTCGTTGGCGGCAACGCGATATTGCTTGCCGCCCGTCTTGATGACTGCGAACATCGTTCTCTCTTCGTGTTCTCTGCCGGCCTCCAGCCTTGCGAGCCTGGACCGTCTTCTTGTTCAGGTCATCCGCGACACCGATTCGAGCGATGCTGCGAACGCGAAACGCGCGGACTTCGTCGAGGAAGCCGCGCGTTGCGGATGTCAGCTAGTCGGGTTTCGCCCGCCTGTCAATGAATGGACAGGCCTTTGCGTCAAGCGCCGCTAGGCAGCGCGCACGTTGGCCAGGAACCGGCCGACCTCGGCTCTCAGGTGTTCGGACTGGCGCGACAGCTCGGAGGCCGACGACAGTACCTGGGAGGCGGCCGCTCCGGTCTCCTCAGCGGCGCCCGCCACTCCGGAGATGTTGCTCGTCACCTCGTTGGTGCCCACGGCCGCCTGGGCGACGGTCCGAACGATCTCCTGCGTCGCCGCGCCTTGTTCCTCGACGGCCGCGGCAATCGTGGCGGCCACCGCGTTGATCTCGCGGATGCGGGTCGAGATTCCACCGATGGCATGAACCGCATCGCCGGTCGCTCCCTGGATCCGTGTGATCTGGCTGGAGATCTCCTCGGTCGCCCGTGCCGTCTGGCTGGCGAGTTCCTTCACCTCCGTGGCGACCACCGCGAAGCCGCGACCCGCTTCGCCGGCCCGCGCGGCCTCGATCGTCGCGTTCAGGGCGAGGAGGTTGGTCTGCCCAGCGATGGTCGAGATCAGGCTCACCACGTCGCCGATCCGGCTGGCCGCCAGGCTCAGTTCGTTCACGAGGCGGGCGGTCTGGTCCGCCTCGCCGACCGCCGTGAGGGCGAGGGTCGCGGAGCCAGCGACCTGGCGGCTGATCTCCTGCACGGAGGAACCGAGTTCCTCCGCCGCCGCCGCGACCGTGCCGACATTGGTCGCGGTCTGCTCGGCCGCCGCCGCGACCGTCGTCGACTGGCTGGCCGTTTCATGGGCGGTGGCCGTCATGGTGGAGGCGGTGGCCTGCAGTTCTGTCGCGGACGACGAGACCATGCCGACGATTCCACCCACCGCCAGTTCGAAACCATCGGCGAGTTCGATCATCCCGCGGCGGCGCTCGGTAGCCGCGGCCTCGTCGGCGATGCGCGTGATCTCCGTCTGCTCGGCGGCCTTGGCGGCGACCATGGTCCGGATCCCGTCAACGGCCCTGCCGATCGCGCCGATCTCGTCACCGCGCGCGGCCTCGGAGATGCGAATATCGGTGGCGCCTCCGGCCATGCGCTGAAGCACGGCGACGAGGTTGCCCATGGGCCGGGTGATGCCGAAGATCGAGATCAGTCCCGCGCAGACCAGGCTCAGCACGATGCCGAGCCCACTCGCCACCAAAGCGGCGGACTGGGTCGACTCGGTCAGCGACGCCAGGGAGGCGGCCCCCGCATCCATGTAGCTGGCGACATCGTTCGAGAGCGCGCCACAGGCGGTGTAGATCTCCTTGAAGTTCGGATCGACCGCCTCGTGCATCAGATCGAGGGCCTTGGCGGTCTCGCCCTTCTCCACCAGCGCACGCACCTTGAGACTGTCCACGATCAGACGGTCGATCTGAGCGGCGATCGCCTGGACGCGGGCCGCGAAAGCCGGTGTCTCCTTCGGCAGGTCGATCATCAGTTGCTTGAGCCTGGGATACGCCTGATCCATCTGCGCCAGATAGCGCTTCTTGGCCTCGGCATCCGGCTCGGTGATGGCCCGGAAGAGGGCATGGTTCATCTCGAACACGAACCGGTTGGCGCGCCGCGCATTGGCCGCCCCCTTCGCTTCATGGGCGATGAACCGTCCATAATCCCCACCGATCTCGACGAGGCGTCCGGTCGTGTACCAGACGCAGGTACCGAGGACGGCACAGACCAACCCGATGGCGAGACCCAACTTGTAGATGATTTTGAGACGTCCAAGCATGACCCGCAGCCCTCGAGAGAGGGCGATAGATTTCGATTACATACATCAACATCACGTTAATTCAGTTTTTTTCGCGAAACACCGGTCGGCATTATCAATCCAGAGAAAATTATTCTATATTTTCAAAATCAAATGAATTCGCCGACGATACAACGATCCAGACATTATCGAAATCAAGTTCATCAATGGTCACGATCAAAGCAATAGCCCAACAGAATCGGAATTTTTCCAGTTTACTTGAAGCTCAGACGCCTCTACCGCTTCATCAACCCGCCGAGTACATTTCGCAGGATCGCATTCCCCACCTGCGTGCCCACCGTCCGCGCCATCGAGCGAGCGGCGTTGCCGATGACCTGTTCGGCCAGACTCTGCGGCGGGCGGCGACCGCCCTTGGCGGCGGGTTTCGAGCCGAGCACGCCGCCCAGCAGCCCACCGAGCATGCCGCTCAAGCCACCTTCCGATTGCTGCGCCGCCTCGGCTGGGGCGGAATCGAGCCCCTTGCGCCGGGCCAGGATCTCGTAGGCGCTCTCATTGTCCACCGCCTCGTCGTACTTCCCCCGCAGCGGGCTTTTCGCGATCAGCTCGGCGCGCTCCGCCTCGGTGAGCGGGCCGACCCGCCCCTGCGGCGGGGCGATGAGGGCGCGCTCCACGATCGAGGGCGTGCCCTTTGCCTCGAGGAAGCTCACCAGAGCCTCGCCGACGGCGAGTTCGGTGATGGCGGAGGCGACGTCGAAGCCGGGATTCTGCCGGAACGTGTCGGCGGCGGCCTTCACCGCCCGCTGGTCGCGGGGGGTGAAGGCGCGCAAAGCGTGCTGGACACGGTTGCCGAGCTGGCCGAGCACCGATTCCGGCAGGTCGAGGGGGTTCTGGGTCACGAAATAGACACCCACGCCCTTGGAGCGGATCAGGCGGACCACCTGCTCCACGGCGTCGAGGAGGGCTTTTGGCGCGTCGTCGAACAGGAGATGCGCCTCGTCGAAGAAGAAGACGAGCTTCGGCTTGTCGAGGTCGCCCACCTCCGGCAGCTGCTCGAACAGTTCCGACAGCATCCAGAGCAGGAACGAGGCGTAGAGGCGCGGCCGCTGCATCAGCTTGTCGGCGGCCAGGATGTTGACGATGCCGCGCCCGTCGCGGTCCCGCTTCATGAAGTCGTTGAGGTCGAGCGCCGGCTCGCCGAAGAACTGGTCCGCGCCCTGGTTCTCCAGCATCAGCAATTGCCGCTGGATCGCCCCGACGGAGGCGGCCGAGACGTTGCCGTACTTGGCCGAGATCTCCTTCAGGTTCTCGGTGCAGTAGAGCAGCAGCGCGCGCAGGTCCTTCAGGTCGAGGACCGGCCATTGGTTGTCGTCCGCCACCCGGAAGGCGATGTTGAGCACGCCTTCCTGCGTGTCGTTGAGCTCGAGCAGCCTGGCCAGCAGCAGCGGCCCCATCTCGATCACCGTGCAGCGGATCGGGTGCCCCTGCGCCCCGAACAGGTCCCAGAACACGGTGGGGAAACGGTCGGGCTCGTAGGCGATCCCGAGTTCCTCCGCGCGCTTGACGAAGACCGGCTTCGATTCGCCCGCCGCCGCCAGCCCAGAGAGGTCGCCCTTGATGTCGGCGGCGAAGACTGGGACGCCGGCATTGGAGAACCCCTCCGCCAGGACCTGGAGCGTCACCGTCTTGCCGGTGCCGGTGGCGCCGGCCACGAGGCCGTGGCGGTTGGCGAGCCTGAGGGTGAGCGCCTCCGGCTTGGTGCCGCTCTTGCCGACGAGGATGGTGCCGTCGCTCTGCATGATCGCCTGAACCCACCGCTTCGCGTCGCGCCCAGCGCAGCGACCCTGGGGTTATGACGCCAGGGGGACGCATTTTCCAGCAGCACCGCACCTGGCGCTTGATTTCATCGCGGACAGACCAGATGGACTACGCACACTCATGCGTTGGAGCATCGTTACATGGAAGAGTTGATCGCCCGCGTCACCACCAAGACCGGGCTCGACGCCGCGACGGCGCAGACGGCCATCGGCCACATCCTCGCCTTCCTGCAGAAGGAAGGCCCGGCCACCGAGGTCGCCCAGCTCTTCGCGGCGATGCCCGGTGCGGACGCGGCGGCGGCCCAGGCGAACGAGGGCGAGGGCGGCGGCGGCCTCATGGGCATGCTCGGCGGCATGATGGGCGGGGGCGTGATGGCGCTGGGCCAGAAGCTGATGTCGGCCGGCGTTCCCATGGGACAGATGCAGCCGCTGGGCGCCGAACTGTTCGCCTTCGGCCGCGAGAAGGCCGGCGAGGACGTGATGGGGCCGATCGTCGGTTCGATCCCCGGCCTGAACCAGTTCGTCTGAGACCGGTCCGGCTGCCCTCTCTTCCCCGTTGCCTGAGCCGGAAAAGAGGAGAATGGGAAAGGTTCGGCGGCTACCCATGGACAGGTCGCCGGCGAACCATTTTGGCGTGACACTAACCGTCTCTGGATTCACGCAAAAGCCTGTCATAAAAGCGTTCGGGCTTCGTGATGATGTGGCCTCGCGGATATGAGGCTCCAGGCTCCATCGGGAGCCGGCCTCGCGGGTCCGGCAGAGCGGAATGGACGATGGTCCCGAACTTCGCGCGTGATGCGTCCACGGCCTGGCTCAACGGCTGGGAGGCCCATGTCCACGCGCCCTTCGCCCGGTTCAAGCAGAAGCGCCTCGAGGCGGGACATGCCGGCTTCTCCGGCCTGCCGGGCTTCGCGAGCCTTCCCGGCGCCGGTGGCCGGTCCCTGATCCCGCCGGGCGGAACGCCGATCCGGTTCAAGCCGCGCCTGAAGAAGCCCCTGGCCGCTCCGGGGCTCGACCCGGTGCTCGGCCGCATCGGCGACCTCGAAGTGCGCCTCGCCACCACCGTCTCGGAGATCCGCCGCGCCCAACGCCTGCGCTACCGGGTGTTCTACCAGGAGATGTCGGCAGTCGCCTCCGGCATGTCGCTCCTGTCCCGGCGGGACATCGACGATTACGACACGGTCTGCGACCACCTGCTGGTGATCGACCATGCGGCGACGGAGGCGAAACCCTTCCGCCGCCCGAGGCCGAAGGTGGTGGGCACCTACCGCCTGCTGCGCCAGGACGCGGCCGACCGCAATTTCGGCTTCTACACCGCCGGTGAATACGACATCGCGCCCCTGCTCGCCGCGCATCCCGGCAAGCGCTTCCTCGAACTCGGCCGGTCCTGCGTGCTGAAACCCTACCGGACCAAGCGCACGGTGGAGCTGCTCTGGGCGGGGATCTGGGCCTATGTCCAGCACCACCGCATCGACGCGATGCTGGGCTGCGCCAGCCTGGAGGGAACCGACCCGGACAGGCTCGCCCTGGGCTTAAGCTTCCTGCACCACCATGCCCGCGCGCCCGAGCCCTGGTGCGCCAGGGCTCTGCCGGGACGGCACGTGGCCATGGACCGTCTGCCGCGCGAGGTGGTGGATGCCAAGGCCGCGCTCCAGTCGCTCCCGCCGCTGATCAAGGGCTACCTGCGGGTGGGCGCCACTTTCGGCGACGGCGCGGTCATCGACCACCAGTTCGGCACCACGGACGTGTTCGTGGTCCTGCCGGTCTCGGCCATCGCCGCCCGTTACATCGGCCATTTCGGCCCGGCCGCGAACAAGCGCGCGGCCTGATCCCGTTTATGCCGCCGCGCTCGCTCGGCGGGAGCGCAGGAACGCCTGGACCTCATGGGCGGGGAGCGGCCGGCTGAACAGGAACCCCTGGACCTCGTCGCAGCCCTCGCTCCTGACGAGATCGAGCTGTTCCGCGGTCTCGACACCCTCGGCCACGATGCCCATCCCGAGCCGCTCGCCGAGGCCCACCACCGCCCGCACGATGGCCGCCGCATCCGGCTCGGCGATGTCCTTGATGAAGGCGCGGTCGATCTTGATCTTGTCGAAGGGAAACCGCCGGAGATAGCTCAGCGACGAGTATCCGGTGCCGAAATCGTCGAGCGCGATCTTGACGCCCAGCGCCCGCAGGCGGTGCAACGTCGCCACGACGCCCTCCGGGTCCCGCATCAGTGCGCTCTCGGTCACTTCGAGCTTGAGCCGATCCGCCGACAGGCCCGCCCCGTCGAGTGCGCTCGACACCGAGCGTTCGAGGTCGTGCTGGAACTGCAACGTCGAGACGTTGACGGCGACGCGGATCTCGCCGGGCCACGCCATCGCCTCGCGGCACGCCTCGGCCAGGGCCCAGGCGCCGAGGGCCACGATCAACCCGGTCTCCTCCGCCACCGGAATGAATTCCATGGGCGAGATGAGGCCCCGTTCGGGGTGATGCCATCGCATCAGCGCCTCGAAGCTCGTGACCGTCTCCGCCGCCAGGTCGATGACCGGCTGGTAAACGAGGTAGAAGTCGCCCCGCCGGATCGCGTCCTTCATGTCGAAGGCGAGGAGGTGGCGCGCGGAATGGCGCGCGGCCAGAGCAGGCTCGAACCGGCGATACGTGTCACGGCCGGTCGTCTTGGCCTCGTAGAGCGCGATGTCCGCACGCCGGAGCAGGTCGTCGGCGGTGATCCCTTCGTTCGGCACCATCACCGCGCCGATACCGACACCGATCTCGACCACCATGCCGTCGATCTCGATGGGCGCACCGAGAACCGCGATCACAAGCTTGGCTACCGCGTCCGCTTGGTGCGGCTCCTCGAGTCCTTCGAGCACGAGCGCGAACTCGTCGCCCCCGAGCCGGGCCACGGTATCGCCGGCGTCCACGGCATCGAGCAGGCGACCGGCGACGATGCGAAGGAGACGGTCGCCGGCGCTATGGCCGAGCGTATCGTTGACGGCCTTGAAGCCGTCGAGGTCGCAGGCGAGCACCGCCGCGGTGAACCGGCCGTCCCGAGCGCGCATCACGGCCCGGTCGAGGCGCTGGCGAAGCAAGCGGCGATTGGGCAGGCCCGTCAGGTCGTCGTGCAGGGCCAAGTACTCGACACGGGCCTCGGCTTCCCGGCGGTGAGTGATATCGATCTGGGTCCCCACCGCGCGCACGGCCCGGCCCGCGCCGTCTCGTTCCACGACTCGCCCACGGGTCAGAACCCAGAACGACGTGCCGTCGCGGCAGACGACGCGATGCTCGCACTCGTAAGAAGGGGCGAGGCCCTTGACGTGCGCGACCATGGCGAGGGTCAGGCGCTCGCGGTCCTCCGCGTCGACGATGTGATCCATCGGCTGCCTGGCCTCGATGGCGTCGGTGGCATAGCCGAGACGGGCGAGCCAGCGCTCGGAGATCCAGATCGATCGGTCGGCGAAGTTGCAGTCCCAGACCCCCTCGACGCCGCTATCGAGGGCGAGCGTCAGACGCTCCTCGCTCAGCCGCATTCTCGACTCGCTCGTGCGCGACGCCCGCACGGATTTCAACCAGCCCCCCGGATCGATGCGGACGCCGGTTCGTCCGGCACCCGCGCCGGAGAAGACACGGAAGCTGGATTGAGTCCGGCCGGGCATGTCTGTCCGCGGATCCCCGGCATCGGTTGCGGCGAGGCCCATCCGCCTGACGATCGTTCGAAGCCACGCGGCCACCTTCAGTGACGACCTCGCCCAGCTCATAATCGGCAGGCTCGACGCGGGCGCTGCAATCGCCAGCGATCTTGCAGGTTGAGTGGATTCCGCAGTGACCGTGAACCGTTTGCCGTCACGACCCGCTTTCCCATTCGAATGGCGATACTTGCGCAGACCGCCAGAATCAGCCGGCACACCTCAGACTTCAAGCATCGTTATGCGAAGCGTCCGTTAATGGAAAGTCAATGAGTGAGAGGCGCAAACCGGATCGAACTGCATTCAAATTGCCGCACCGCGCTTTATGGCGAGATACCGCAACAAACCAGCATTTTACCGGTACATATATACCATTTTTGACCTTTAACCCTTGTCTCCCGGCCAGATCGTCGAGACACCATCCATCGACGATGAAAGTATGCTGGTACAGCGACGATGTCGTCGGAATCGATCGCAGACTAGACGCACATGTGGCTCCGAGAAATCAAAGACACGAACAGAACGATTCCACTACGTAGTTTCAATTATAGTTAGTATAAATACAGTTTTTAAAATTCATATAAGTTATTTTTTACCCTTATTGACAACATTCGCCACTATCCATCCGAAATCGATAGCCAATCTCCGCCGAAACGTATTTTTTGGCGATCAAAAAAATCACTCGATCACTATAAAATAACTTTTATCGACTCAGATCACTTATGGTTTTTAGTATAAATGCCACTGACATAACCGGCATCCCGCCACATCACGTCTATCGCAGCTGAAAGAAGAGACCGAAAAGCCGTTTTTCGCGCCAAGGGACTGGGCCAGAGCCTCAGGCCCTGGCGTCGGCCACCAGCGCCGCCAGCCCCTCGCGGTAGGTCGGATAGGCGAGATCGACGCCGAGCTCCTCGCGGATCAGGCGGTTCCGCACGCGCTTGTTCTCGCCGTAGAAGCTGCGCGCCATGGGGCTCAGATCCGCCGTCTCGAAATCGATCTCGGGCGGCAGCGGCAGGTTGGCGAGGCCGGCGGCGTATTCGGTCACCACCTGCGGCGGCGTCGGCTCGTCGTCGGTGACGTTGTAGATCGCCTGCGCCCTCGGCCTGTCGATGGAGGCGAGCAGGGTCGTGGCGATGTCGTCCACATGGATGCGGTTGAACACCTGACCCGGCTTGATGATGCGCTGCGACTTGCCTTCGCGCAGCTTCACGATGGGGTTGCGGCCCGGCCCGTAGATGCCGGACAGGCGGAACACCTGCACGGCCTTGCCGGTCTCCTGCCCGAAGGCGAGCCAGGCCTTCTCCACGGCGATGCGGCCATGCGAGCGCCCGCTCGCGGGGTTGGGCGGCGTCGTCTCGTCGATCCAGGCGCCCTGCTGGTCGCCGTAGATGCCGATGGTGGAGAGATAGCCGATCCAGCCGATCCGGCTGTCGGCGATGGCGTCCCGGTAGCGGGCGAGCACCGTGTCGCCATTGCGAGACGGCGGGGCGGACACCAGCAGCACGTCCGTATCGGCGAGGTCGCCCGCGATCCGCGCGTCATCCGTCTCGGGACCGAAGCCGCGCAGGGCGACATCGCCGAGGCCGGCACCCGGCCGGGCCGGGTCGGTGACGGTGGCGCGGATCTCGCCGAACCGCTCCGCCGCGCGTTCGACGAAGCGGCGCGCCGTGAAGCCCAGACCGAAGACGAAGAGGTTCATGCCGACGTGTTTCCCGCGTGATCGAGTGCCGCGCGCCATTCGGCGCCGACCTCGGCATCGGTTTCGCCGATGGCGTGGCTGTTGAAAAGGCCGCGCATCGCCGCCCCGTCGGTGAGGCGGCTCGATGCCCAGACCGCCATGCCCCGCACCAGGGGCGACGGATCGGAGAGGCAGCGTTCGGCTTCCCGAGCGAGCGCCGGATCGCCGGAATTGCCGATGGCGATGAGGACGTTGCGCAGGAAGCGGTCGCGCCCCGTGCGCTTCACCGGGGTTCCGGCGAACCGCGCCCGGAAGGCCGCATCGTCCAGCCGCGCCAGTTCGGCGAGGGGAGGCGCGGCGAGGTCGGCCCGCGCGCCGAGGCGCGCCTCCGAGGCGGCGACGGCGAACTTGTTCCAGGGGCAGACCGCGAGGCAATCGTCGCAGCCGAAGACGCGGTTGCCGATGGCCTCGCGGAATTCGGGCGCGATCGGCCCCTCATGCTCGATGGTGAGGTAGGAGATGCAGCGCCGCGCATCGAGCTGGTAGGGGGCGGGAAACGCGGCGGTCGGGCAGATGTCGAGGCAGCGCCGGCACGAGCCGCAACGGTCGGCCTCGGGCAGGTCCGGCACGAGATCGGCGGAGGTGTAGATCGCCCCGAGCAGGAGCCAGTTGCCGTGCTCGCGCGAGACGAGGACCGTGTGCTTGCCCTGCCAGCCGAGGCCGGCGGCGGCGGCGAGCGGCTTCTCCATCACCGGCGCGGTATCGACGAACACCTTCACCCGCACGTCGCCCTTGGCGGAGAGGTAGCCGCCGAGCTCCTTCAGCTTGCCCTTCACCACATCGTGATAGTCACGGCGCTGGGCATAGGCCGCGATGGCGCCGCGATCCTTGAGGGCCAGCAGCGAGAGCGGATCGGCCTCGGGGCCGTAGTTCATGCCCAGCATCACGATGCTGCGAACGCCCGGCCACAGGATCGACGGATCGGCGCGCTGGTCCGCGCGCTCCACCATCCACTCCATCTCGCCGTGATGCCCGGCGGCGAGCCAGGCCGGCAGCCGCTCGCGCAGGGCCGGCACCGCATCGGGGGTGGTCACCCGCACCGCGTCGAAGCCGAGATGCCGGGCGCGGGCCTCGAGCGCCTGCCTCAGGGCATCGCCGGAGAGAATTTTGCGCTGCTCCCGGCGGCCGGCGGCCTGCTTGCCCTCTGCCCGGAACTGGCCCGAAGGGGAGTTCAGAAATCGAGATCCGCGTAATGATCCGCCGGGGCCATGCCCGGAACCCGGTCCGCCAGCAGCGTCCGGAAGGAGGGGCGCGATTTCAGCCGCGCGTACCAGTCCCTCGCCGTCTCGTCCTCGTCCCATGGCACGTCGCCGAGATAATCCACGCAGGAGAGGTGAGCCGCGGCCGCGAGATCCGCATAGGTCAGATGGTCGCCGGCGATCCATTTCCGGCGGGACATCAGGTAGCCAATATACTTCATATGGTAGCGCACATTGGTGCGCGCCGCACGAATGGCATGCATGTCCGGCGGACCGCCGCCATTGGCGCTGGTCATGAAGCGCTTCGAGATCTTCTCGGTGACGAGATAGCCGGTCACCTCCGCGTCGAACTTCACCAGGAACCAGTCGAGCAGGCGGCGGACCTCCACGCGATCGGCGGTGGCCTCCGGCAGCAGCCGGCGCCCGGACAGGCCGAGGCCGCGGGTCTCGTCCAGATACTCGGCGATGATGCCGGCCCCCGGCACGGCGAGCCCGGTCTCCTCCACCAGGACCGGCGTCGTCCCGGCCGGATTGATGAGGAGGAAGGCCTCGCGCCGGTCCCAGACCCGCTCTTCCACGAGCGCGGGCTCCATGCCCATCTCGCTGAGCACGAGACGGATGAAGCGCGAATGCGGACAGAAGGGGGAGTGGTGAAGCGTCGCCATAGAGGCCGTTTCGAAGGGGATGGAACCGCGGGACGCGCCGTATCGGGACCGCCGGTGGGTGAGGGTCGCCGGTCGAGACTTATTGCCCGATCATTGCCGCCTCATTAACACGCTGGACATGTTCCGGTAACCGCTCGTCAACTCTGATCGCCGACACCATGCGGCGACCCGCGCTCCCACCCCACAACAACCGAGGCGAGACATGATGGATGCCATGAGCATCGTGAAGGCGGTCGTGCTCGCCGTCGTCGAAGGCGCCACCGAGTTCATTCCGGTCTCCTCCACCGGCCACCAGCTCCTGGTCGGCCACTTCATCGGCTTTCAATCGCCCAACAACACGTTCGA